>NZ_BAAGIA010000002.1:0-735769 GCF_054658675.1 Denitratisoma sp. agr-D3
AGTTTGCGGGCGGCGGTCAGGGTGTTGCGGGTGCCGGCTTTCAGCGTGGCGTTGTCGTGTTCGGCAATAACCAGAATGCTCATGTTCGTTCCCCTCAGATGACCTTGGCTTCGTTCTTCAGCTTGTCCACCAGCTGGGCGACGTCGGCGACGCGGATGCCGGCGCTGCGCTTGGGCGGTTCGCTGACGCTGCGGGTGGTCAGGCGCGGGGCGATGTCTGCGCCCAGGTCGGCGGCGGCCAGGGTGTCCAGGGGTTTTTTCTTGGCCTTCATGATGTTGGGCAGGGTGGCGTAGCGGGGTTCGTTCAGCCGCAGGTCGGTGCTGATCACCGCCGGCAGGGTGACGGCGAGGGTTTCCAGGCCGCCATCCACTTCCCGGGTGACGGTAGCTTTGCCGTCCGCCAGGACGACCTTGGAGGCGAAGGTGGCCTGGGGCCAGCCTTGCAGGGCGGCCAGCATCTGGCCGGTCTGGTTGGCATCATCGTCGATGGCTTGTTTGCCGCAGATCACCAGGCCGGGTTGTTCCTTGGCGGCGACGGCCTTGAGCAGCTTGGCCACGGCCAGGGGTTGCAGTTCCTCGGCGGTTTCCACCAGGATGGCCCGGTCGGCGCCCATGGCCATGGCGGCCCGCAGGATGTCCTGGGCGGCGGCCGTGCCGCAGGTCACCACCACCACTTCGCCAGCAGCCCCCGACTCCTTCAGGCGCACGGCTTCTTCCACGGCAATCTCGTCGAAGGGGTTCATCGACATCTTGACGTTGTCCAGATCCACCGCCGAATTGTCCGCCTTCACGCGGACCTTCACGTTGTAATCCACCACCCGCTTGATCGGGACCAGAATTTTTAGGGTCATGCTTTCTCTTTCCTTTGGACACCCATTCCGCCGGGGGAACGGGCAGGCAAAATTGTGGCGGACCTGACCGGTCCGCCACAAGCTTACGCGCGAATGATGCGGCTTATTTCAATTGCTGTTCAAGCTGGTGCAGCACTTGATAGCAGGGCAGGACGCTGGCCACGCTGGCGTTGGGCTCGCGGCCCTCGCGGATGGCGGCGACGAATTCCCGGTCCTGCAATTCGATGCCGTTCATGGACACATCCACCTGGGAAACGTCGATTTTTTCTTCCTTGCCGTTCACCAGATCGTCGTAGCGGGCGATGTAGGTGGCGGTGTCGCCGATGTAGCGGAAGAAGGTGCCCAGGGGGCCATCGTTGTTGAAGGACAGGGACAGAGTGCAGATGGCACCGTTGGCGGCCTGCAACTGGATGCTCATGTCCATGGCGATGCCCAGGCTCGGGTGGATCGGGCCCTGGATGGCATTGGCCTTCACGATGGGGCTGCCGCACTGGTAGGCGAACAGGTCCACCGTGTGGGCGGCGTGGTGCCAGAGCAGATGGTCGGTCCAGCTACGGGGCTGGCCCAGGGCGTTCATGTTGGTGCGGCGGAAGAAGTAGGTCTGCACGTCCATCTGCTGGATGTTGAACTCGCCGGCCTGGATCTTCTTGTGTACGTACTGGTGGCTGGGATTGAAGCGGCGGGTGTGGCCGCACATGGCAACGAGCCCGGTTTCCTTTTGCAGGCGCACCACTTCCTCGCCCTCCTTCAGCACGTCGCAGAGGGGAATTTCCACTTGTACGTGTTTGCCCGCCTTGAGGCAGGCGATGCTCTGCGCCGCGTGCATTTGGGTCGGTGTGCACAGGATGACGGCATCCACTTCGGGCAGGGCCAGGCTCTCTTCCAGTTCCGTGGCGACATGGCCGATGCCGTACTTGGCCGCCACTTCCTTGGTCTTCTCGAGGTCGCGGCTGATCAGGGACACCACTTCCACGCCGGGGATGTTCTTCAGCCCGTCCAGGTGCTTGATGCCGAAGGCACCGGCACCGGCCAAGGCGATCTTGACGGTTTTGCTCATTTACTTGTTCTCCAGAATCAGATGGCCCACGGCCGTATTGGATGCGGGCACATGGTAGAAGCGTTGCTTGACGATGGGCGCCGGGCCGCCAGCCACATCGCTCATGGCGCCACGGGCGATCAGCCACATCACCAGTTCGATGCCCTCGGAACCGGCTTCGCGCACATAGTCGATGTGCGGCATTTGCGCCAAACCGGCCGGATCGGCGATCAGGCGGTCAAGGAAGGCATTGTCCCACGGCTGATTGATGAGGCCGGCACGGGGCCCTTGCAATTGATGGCTCATGCCGCCGGTACCCCAGATCTGGACCTTGAGGTCGTCGTCGAAGGATTCCACCGCACGGCGGATGGCCTGGCCGATCTGGAAGCAGCGGCGGCCGGAGGGCACCGGGTACTGCACGACATTGACCGCGAAGGGAATGACCTTGCACGGCCAGGCATCGGGCTGGCCGAACATCAGGGATAGGGGGACGGTCAGGCCGTGGTCCACTTCCATCTTGTTCACCAGGGTCAGGTCGAAATCGTCCTGGATGACGGACTGCGCGATGTGGGCGGCAAGTTCCGGGTGCCCCTCCACCACCGGCACCGGACGCGGGCCCCAGCCCTCGTCGGCCGGGATGAAGCTGGCGCCGGTGCCAAGAGCGAAGGTCGGGATCAGGTCCAGGGAAAAGGCCGTGGCGTGGTCGTTATAGACCAGGAAAATCACGTCGGGCTTGTTTTCCTTGATCCATTGCTTGCCGAAATCGTAGCCGGCGAAGACCGGCTTCCAGTAATCCTCGCCGCTCTTGCCCAGGTCGAGGGCGGCGCCGATGGCCGGTACGTGGGAGGTGTAAACGGAGGCGGTGATGCGGGCCATTTATGCGCGTCCTTTCTGTCCGGCCGACCCTTGCGGCTGGTGTTGCGGTTGGGCATCGCCGTCCTCGCCGAGGTAGCGGTTCCCTTCCGGGGAACGGCCGCCGGCGATCATCATGTTGCGGTACTCCTCTTCGCTCATACCGGTCATCGAGCCGGCCATCTGTTGGAAGCTCTTGCCGTCGGTGGCACCGATCTTGGCCAGGAAATAAATGTTGCCGCCGGTCTGCATGCACCAGTTCAGATCGCGGGCCAGCACCGCCTGTTTCTGCTCCTCGGTCATCGGCCATTCATCGAGATAGGCCTGCTCGTCGGCCTTGAAACGGGCACGGTTCTCGGCCTTCATCAGGGACATGCAGAACTGGTTGAGCCAATAGCCCTTGCGCGATTGCTCGGCATCGAAAATGATCGTTCCGGGAACGTCCTTATAGGGTTTGTCGAGCGCCATGGCTCAGACCTCCTCCGGCCAGTAGAGCCGCATCGGATTGTCCACCAACAGCTTGCGCTGCAACTCGGCGGTGGGTGCGATGTGGGGAATGAAGTCCACCAGCAAGCCGTCATCGGGCATGTGGTCCTTCAGGTTGGGATGGGGCCAGTCCGTCCCCCACAACACGCGGTCGGGGAACGCTTCCACCACGCGCCGGGCGAAGGGAACCACGTCGACATAGGCGTTGCGCTCGCCGTCCAGGGCGCGGGGGCCCGTGACGGAGAGACGCTCGGGGCAACTGACCTTGCTCCAGACATTGGGGTTGTCGCGCATGAACTTGAGGAACAGGGAGAATTCAGGGCCGTCCACGGGCTTGCTGACGTCGGGCCGTCCCATGTGGTCCACCACCACCACGGTGGGCAGGGAGGTGAAAAAGTCCCACAACTCGGGCAGGTCCACCGCCTCGAAATAGATCACCACGTGCCAGCCCAGCTTGGCGATGCGGCCGGCGATTTCCATCAACTCGTCCCGGGGCGTGAAGTCCACCAGGCGCTTGACGAAATTGAAGCGCACGCCGCGCACGCCGGCGGCGTGCAACTGTAGCAGTTCCTCGTCGCTGATGCTGCGCTTCACCGTCGCCACGCCGCGCGCCTTGCCGCCGCTGTGCACCAGGGCGTCCACCATGGCCCGATTGTCGGCGCCATGGCAGGTGGCTTGGACCACGACGTTGCGGCTGAAGCCCAGGTGGTCGCGCAGGGCATATAGCTGCTGCTTGCTGGCGTCGCAGGGCGTGTATTTGCGCTCCGGGGCGTAGGGGAATTCGGCGCCGGGGCCAAATACGTGGCAATGGGCGTCCACCGCCCCGGGGGGGAGTTGAAACTGGGGTTTGGACGGGCCGGCGTACCAGTCGAGCCAACCGGGGGTCTTGGTGAATTGCATATCGCTCATCGGAGTATTTGCAAGGGCGCGCGGGGAGTGGAGGAGAATTCAGTCGATGTACTTGAGGCCGGCCTTGGCCAGGGGCTCGCGCAGGCTGTACATGTCGAGCCCGAGCTCGCCGGCGGCAAAACGCTCGCGCTTGGCGGTCTCGTTGTTCTCCCGGGCCTCGGCGGCATCGGCCACCTGCTGGGCGACGGCGGCCGGGACGACGACGACTCCGTCATCGTCGGCCACCACCACGTCGCCCGGATTGACCATGGCACCGGCACAGACGACCGGGATGTTCACCGAACCCAGGGTGGCGCGGGTGCAGCCCTTGGCATGGATGGCACGACTGAAGACGGGGAAGCCCATCGCGGTGAGATCCTTCACGTCGCGCACGCCGCCGTCGATGATCAGGCCCTTGGCGCCACGGGATTTGTAGGAAGTGGCGAGCAGGTCGCCGAAGAAGCCGTCGGTGCTGTCGGCGGTGCAGGCCGCCACGCACACATCGCCTGGCTGTAGCTGCTCGGCGGCGACGTGCAGCATCCAGTTGTCGCCGGGCTGGAGCAGCACGGTCACGGCCGTGCCACACAGGTGGGCGCCGGTATAGATCGGGCGGATGGTCGGTTTCATCAGGCCGACGCGCCCCATCGCCTCGTGGATGGTGGCCACGCCGAAGCGTCCAAGCTTGGCCACGGCTGCCGCATCGGCGCGGACGATGTTGCGTTTGACGATGCCGAGATTGTTCAGGCTCATGTCGGTTTCTCCTTATGCTTAACGGCCCCGGGCCTTCAGTGCGGTATCCAGCCGTGCGTAAACGCGGCGGGCATTGCCTTCGTAGATCATGTGGCGCTCCTCGGCGGTCAGGTTGGCCGCCTCGATGTAGCGCTTGGTGTCGTCGTAGTAATTGCCGGTCTGGGGATCGATGCCGCGCACGGCGCCGATCATCTCGGAGGCAAACAAGACGTTCTTGACCGGAATGACCTTGGTCAGCAGGTCGATGCCGGGCTGGTGATAGACGCAGGTGTCGAAGAAGATGTTGTTCAGCAGGTGCTCGTCGAGCAGGGGCTTCTTCAGCTCCTGGGCCAGGCCGCGATAACGGCCCCAGTGGTAGGGTGCCGCGCCGCCGCCGTGGGGAATGACGAACTTGAGGGAGGGGAAGTCCTTGAACAGGTCGCCCTGGATCAGTTGCATCACCGCCGTGGTGTCGGCGTTGATGTAGTGGGCGCCCGTGGTGTGGAAGCAGGCATTGCAGCTGGTGCTGACGTGGATCATCGCCGGGATGTCGTACTCCACCATTTTTTCGTAGATGGGATACCAGTGACGATCGGTCAGGGGCGGGCTGGTCCAGTGGCCACCGGAGGGATCAGGGTTCAGGTTGATGCCGACGAAGCCGTATTCCTTGACGCACTTTTCCAGCTCGGGAATGCAGGTCTTGGGATCCACCCCCGGCGACTGGGGCAACATGGCGGCGCCGATGAAATGGTCGGGGAACAACTGCGACACCCGGTAGCAAAGCTCGTTGCAAATGGCGGCCCAGGTGGACGAGGTATTGAAGTCGCCGATATGGTGGGCCATGAAGCTGGCACGGGGACTGAAAATGGTCAGGTCCGCGCCCCGTTCCTTCATCAGGCGCAACTGGTTGGCCTCGATGGTCTGGCGCAGATCGTCGTCGCTGAGAATCAGTTCAGCAACCTTGGGGGCCTGGCTCGGATCCTTGAGTCCGGCGATTTGCCGATTCCGCCAATCCTCAAGCGCCTTGGGGGCAGTGGTGTAGTGGCCGTGGATGTCGATGATCACGGATTTTCTCCTTTAATGTTTGGGTCAGCGGCCAAGGGCTTCTTGTAGAGCAACTTCGTGCTCCGCCGGCGTTTCGGGATGAGCCATTTGCTTGATGAGCAAGGCAAGGGCGGCCAGGGTGCCGGCAATGGACACCACGGCGAAGATGCCGCCGAAACTCAGTTGGCGGGCAGCCAGTTCCGCCACCAGGAAGGAACCGGCGATGCCGCCGAAGCGACCGATGCCCAGCATCCAGGAAACCCCCGTGGCACGACCCGCCGTCGGGTAGAAACCGGCGGCCAGGGCGCCCATGGAGGATTGCGCCGTGTTCATGAAGACACCGGCGGCGAAAACGATGGTCACCAGCAAGGCCACGTTGCCGGCGGTTTGGCCGATGGCGAAAATCGCAAAAGCCGTCAGGCCGAAGCAGGCCGCGACGACGCGGTTGGCGTTGAAGCGATCCATCAGCATGCCGCTGAAAATGGCGCCGACACCGCCCAGGGGGAAAAGAGCGGAAATCAGGGTGGCGTCCTTGGGATCGAGGCCGGCGTCCTTGAACAACACCGGCATCCAGTTGATCAGGGAGTAGAAAATCACCAGGCCCATGAAGTAGGCGATCCACAACATCAGGGTGCCGACCAGGTAGCCGCGCGACATGACCATGGACAGGCCCTTGCGGCCCACGTCGCCGGCGACCTTGTTCTCGTTCAGAACAAAGGCGCTGGCACCGGCGGCGGCGGCCGAGATTCGGGCCAGCACGGCGCGAATGCGCTCCACCGGATAGTGGTGGGCCACCATGTAGCGCACCGACTCCGGCAAGCGGGCCAGCAGCACGATCGTCAGCACCATGGGGGCAAGACCGCCCAGCAGCAGCACGCTACGCCAACCCCAGATGGGAATCATCCACGCCGCGAGGAAGCCGCCGAAGGCCGCACCGAGAGGAAAACCGCAGAACATGGCGTTGGTGATGATGGCACGGCGCGAAGTGGGTACGTACTCGCTCATCAGGGTCACCGCATTGGGCATCGCGGAACCCAGGCCGAGGCCGGTGACGAAACGCATGATGACAAGCCCCTGGAGGTCGCCGACGATGGCGGAGGCCAGGCAGCCGATGCCGAAGATCAGCACCGAGGCGGTGATGACCCGCTTGCGGCCGAAACGATCGGCCAAGGGGCCGGCCATCAGGCCGCCGGCGGCGAGGCCGAACAGGGCCGCGCTCAACACCGGCGCCAGGGCGGGTTTGGCAATGCCCCACTCCTTGAGGAGGGAAGGGGCGATATAGCCGATGGCCGCCGTGTCGAAACCGTCCAGCAGCATGATGAAAAAGCACAGGGCAAAGACCACCCACTGGAAGCCGGAGAAGGGATGCTCGTCGAGGAAGGCCTGTACATCGAGCGGCCGATTTGCTGTCATGAAACGTCCTTGCAGGTTATCAAGCGCCCACCCTCGGGCGAGGGTGGGACCGGGTTTTCGCTGGCAATGGGGGGATTACTCGCCAAAATCCAGGGGCAGTCCCACGTAGTTTTCGGCAATGGAACGGGCGCCGGCTTCGGAGTGGAACAGGTAGTCCAGTTCGGACTCCTGGAACTTGGCGGCGATGGGGCCATCCTCCGGGAAGCGGTGCATCAGGGTGGTGAACCACCAGGAGAAGCGCTCGGCTTTCCAGATTCTCCGCAGGCAACGGGCGGAGTAGTGGTCGATGCCGGCTTCGCTGCGTTCCTGATAGAACTCGATGATGGCGCTGGACAGATACTTGACGTCGGTGGCTGCCAGGTTGAGGCCCTTGGCGCCGGTGGGCGGCACGATATGGCCAGCGTCACCCGCCAGGAACAGACGACCGAAACGCAGGGGCTCGGTGACGAAGGAACGGAGCGGCGCGATGCTCTTTTCCAGGGACGGTCCGGTGACCAGCTTTTCCCGGCCCTCGTCGTCCAGGCGCAAGCGCAGCTCCTGCCAGAAGGCCTCGTCGGTCCATTCCTCAATGCGGTCGGTCAGGGGGACTTGCAGGTAATAACGGCTGCGGGTCTTGCTGCGCTGGGAACACAGGGCAAAACCCCGCGGGCTGTTCACATAGATCAATTCATCGGAGACGGGGGGCGTGTCCGACAGCAGGCCCAGCCAACCGAAGGGGTAGACCTTTTCGTACTCGCGGATGGCCGAGCGGGGCACGCTGGCCCGGCACACGCCGTGGAAGCCATCGCAACCGGCGATGAAGTCGCATTCCAGTTCATGGGATACCCCATCCTTGGAAAAGGTGACCCGAGGCTTGGTCGTGTCGAAGCCGTGGATGGCCACATCCTTGGCCTCGTACACGGTGGGTAGGTTCGCGCCGCTACGGGCTTCCATCAGGTCGCGGGTCAGTTCGGTCTGGCCATAGACCATGACGTTCTTGCCGCCGGTGAGCTTGTTCATGTCCACCCGATGGCGCTTGCCGGCACACAGCATTTCGAAGCCGCCGTGGATCAAGCCTTCCCGGTGCATGCGCTCGCCGACGCCGGCCTCGTCCATCAAGTCGATGCAGACCTGTTCGAGCACACCGGCACGGATCCGGCTCAACACGTAGTCACCGGTCTGGCGTTCGAGAACGACCGCGTCGATGCCGGCCTTGTGGAGCAATTGTCCCAACAGCAGGCCGGAAGGACCGGCGCCGATGATGGCGACTTGTGTTTTCTTGGGGATGGGGGTGTTCATATCGTGTGTCCTGTTGCTTTCATCAATTACCCGCACGCTCGGGCCAGGCGCTGGCGGGAACCATCACCTCACCGCGCATGATCAGCCGCGCCGTGCGCACCAGCCCGGCTTTCAGCACGTTCTGGGGATTGGCGGGATCCACCGCCAGTTCCACGCTGAATTCGCCGGTGGGGTGTTCAACGGAAATCCGCTTGTCCGTGCCCGCCGGCACGATGGCGATGCCCTCGGTCACCGAACCCGGCAGCACGCAGGCGGTACCCACCGTCACGGCCGCCAACACGCCGATGGCGTCATGGCAGACATGGGGAATGAAACTGCGGGTGCAGATGTTGCCGCCGTCCCGGGGCGGGGCGATCAGAGTCATCTTCGGGTAGTTCTTTTCGCTGACGTCGCCCAGGCCCATGACGTGACCACAGGCAATGCGCAAGCGCTCGATACGGGCCTTGAGCTCGACGTCGCCATTCAATTCGGCCACGGTTTCATAACCGCTGCGACCCACCGCCTCGGCGCGGAAAATGACCAGGGGCATCCCGTTATCGATGCAGGTGACGGCGACGCCATCGATAATGTCCTGGACGTTGCCCGTGGGCAGCAGGCCCGAGCAGACGGATCCGGCGGTATCGAGGAAGTTGATGGTGATGGGGGCCGAGGTGCCGGGAACGCCGTCGATATGGGCGTCGCCGCTGTAATTGACCCGGCCATTGGGGGTTTCCACGGTGATATCGGACTGCATGCCCGTGTTCAGCGTCAGCACCCGGACCGTGGTCCGCTCCCCGTCCGCCTGGATCATGCCGCTTTCGAGGGCGAAGGGCACCACGGCCGCCAACATGTTGCCGCAGTTGGGGGTGGTGTCCACCGTGTTCTTGTCCGGCTGGAGCTGGGCGAACAAGAAATCCAAGGCCACGCCGGGGCTGGTACTGGGCCGCACGATGCCGACCTTGCTGGTCAGCGGATGGGCCCCGCCCAAACCGTCGATCTGCCGGCGGTCCGGGGATCCCATGACGGCCAACAGAACTCTATCGCGGCTGGCGATGTCCATAGGCAGGTCGGACTCGCGGAAAAACGGTCCGCGAGAGGTGCCGCCGCGCATGAATAGGGTCGGGATAGCAATTTCCATGACCTGGATTCTGGCGGGGGTCTATTCCTGTCGTAAGCTATGCGCCATACTAGCTGATATAAAAAGTTGTTATAGGAATAGCATGGATTTAAAACAATTGGAGTATTTCGTCTGCGTGGTCGAGCAAAGAAGCTTCACCCGCGCCGCCATCGTGCTGGATATTGCCCAGCCCGCCCTGAGCCGGCAGGTGCGTCTACTGGAACTGGAGTTCGGCCAGAACCTGTTGCTGCGCAATGGCCGCGGCGTCACGGCCACCGATGCCGGCAACGTGTTGCTGGAGTACGGACGGGGCATCCTTCACCAGGTGGAGCGGCTACGGGAAGAAATGGGGCGCTCCCGCGGCGCGCTGATCGGCAGCGTGGCCCTGGGCCTTCCCCCCAGCCTGTTGCGGCTGCTGGCGGCGACCATCTTCCGCGAATTCAAGAACCGCATGCCGGCCGCGACCCTGGCCATCCGCGAGGGCCTCAGCACCTCCATGCAGGAATCGCTGATTTCCGGCCGCCTCGACATGGCCCTGGTCTATAACGCGACCCCGTCGCCGGACATCGACCTGGAACCCCTGATCGACGAAGAGTTGCTGCTGGTCTCCCCCAATCACGGCGCCTCCCACGCCGCGACCTTGCCGCAATCGATCAAGGTGACCGATCTGCCCGGCTTTCCCCTGATCATGCCGAGCCGTCCCAACGCCATCCGCATGCTGATCGAAGGCGAGTTGGCGGACAAGGGGCTGCGGCCGACCATCGCCTTCGAGGTGGACGGTGTCGGCGCCATTCTCGACCTGGTGGCCGAGGGATTCGGCCATGCCGTGTTGCCTCGGAGCGCGGTCGGCCACCTTGCCCAATCGCCGGATCTGACCCTGCGTTCCATGGACGCGAAGGGCCTGAGCACCAAGTTGTCCCTGGCCATCAATTCCCACCGCCAGGTCACCGCGACGCAACAGGCCCTTATCGAACTGGTGCGCAGCGTCGTGCGCGACCACCTGGCGCCGGAGGCCAAGACCGGGCTGGACAAGGGAACGCCCTAGCCCGGTCCTCCCAGTTGGCGTTGCTGGCGATACGCCGAGGGCCGCATCCCGGTGTGTTTCTTGAAGAAACGGCAAAAGTAGGCGGGATCGCGAAAACCTAGCTCATAGGCCAGCAAGGACACGGGGATATTGACGTACAGCAGGCGGCGCTTGGCTTCCAGCAACAGCCGCTCCTGGACCAGTTCGAAGGCGCTTTTGCCGCTGATGCTGCGGCAGAGACGGTTCAACTTGGTGGCGGTGACGATCAAGGCAGCGGCATAGCGGTCCACCGTCCACTGTTCGCTGAAGTGTTCTTCCAGCAGGCGTCGAAAGCGTTCAAACAGCTCGCTGTGCATCGGTGGCTCGCCCCCGTCCTGCTGTTGCCGCTCCAACAACAGCAGGACGGTCCTGACCAGCAACTCCAACATCTGCGTCCGCTTGGGCTGGGGCCAACTGAACTCCACGCTGATTTCCGCCATGATCCGCCCCAGCCGCTGGGCCGGGTCATGGGCCAAGGTCATCAACATGGGGCGGGAAAAGCACTGGGCAAACAATAGGGGTTCGGCAATGGTCAGCACATAGCCATGGGTCCCTGGCTGGAATTGGAACGCATGTACCGTCCCCGGCGGAATGACCACGACGCTGGCGTCGCCGATGGCGACGGATCGATCATCGATGGTCGCCTCGCCTCCACCCGACAGCAGACACAACACCTGGAACAGGGCGTGATGCACGTGGGTGTCGATCTCCCACTGATAGCGTTCGCTCCGGCTCCGGATGTCCTCGATGTGCACAAAGTCCAATTCCGACGCAGAACCGCCGGCGTGGTCACCGTAGAGGGCAAAGGAAGGAATGGACGTGTCTTGCACTGCCCGCATGGGAACCACCGAAGCAATTAGATGAGATGTCAAGAAAGTACAATTTTTTATCCGGATCGTCCATTCCTTGCCGGCACCGTGCCTCCTAATATCGCCATCAAGCCATGGCTCATGGCGAAGAACAATAGAGGAGACACCATGTTCAGTTTCGATCCCTACTCACCGGCGGTGGACGCCGATCCCTTCCCCTTCTACAAGGTCTTGCGCGACGATCATCCCTGCTTCTGGAGCAAGGAAGCCAATATGTGGGTGCTGTCCCGCTACGCGGACATCATGGCGGCCCTTGGCGATTGGCAGACCTATTCCTCCGCCCAAGGCAACCTGATGACCGAGCTGCCGAACCGGGCCGGCTCGACCCTGGGCACCACCGACCCCCCCCGCCATGACCGCCTGCGCGGGCTGGTGCAACACGCCTTTGCCCGCCGCAACCTGGAGGGCCTGGGCGATCCCATGCGCGAGATCGCCAAGACTGCGGTGGCGGAAATCGGCGACGTCAAGGAGTTCGACTTCATCGCCGACTTTTCCTCGAAGTTCGCCGTCCGCGTGTTGTTCGCCGCCCTGGGCCTGCCCATGGGCGATGAGCAGGTCGTCCGCGACAATGCGGTGCTGATGGTGCAGTCGGATCCAGTCACCCGGGCCAAGGCGCCGCAGCACATCGCCGCCTCCGATTGGATGCGCAGCTATGCCGCCAAGGTCATCGCCGAGCGCCGCGCCAACCCCAAGGATGACTTGATTTCCCACTTCAGCATGGCGGAAATCGACGGCGACCGGCTCACCGAAAACGAAGTCCTGCTGACCACCACCACCCTGATCATGGCCGGGATCGAATCCCTGGGCGGCTTCATGTCCATGTTCGCCTACAACCTGGCCACCCACCCCGAGGCGCAACAGCGCTGCGTGGCCAACCCCGCCCTGCTGGTCGATGCCATCGAGGAATCCCTGCGTTTCAACACCTCGGCCCAGCGCTTCCGGCGCTGCCTGACCCGGGATGTGGAAATGCACGGACAGGTGATGCGCCAGGGAGATTTCGTCTGCCTCGCCTACGGCGCCGGCAATCGGGACGAACGCCAGTTCCCCAATCCCGACGTGTACGATATCGACCGCAAACCCAGGGGCCACCTCGGTTTCGGCGGTGGTGTCCATGCCTGCCTGGGCTCGGTGATTGCGCGCATGGCAACCCGGATCGCCTTTGAGGAATTCCACAAGGCGGTGCCCGCCTATCGGCTGACCCAGGAGCAATTGCCGTGGATGCCGTCCTCCACTTTCCGTAGCCCCCTCACCCTGCTCATGACCCGCCCATAAGTCTGAGCCCACCACGGACCTTGCCTCAGTCAGTACCGGGGCAGGATCCGTGGCGATGATCGATCAGGGTCGGTGCAATGGGGCGGCCTCGCTACCGGATTCCGACAATTGTCCGCCCGCCTCCCACCGACAACTGCTGATAGCGCGGGAAATTAAACCAGCCGTTGCAGCGCCGTATCCACCTGCTGATGCAAATTGCCGCAATGCTCAAGCTGAATGCGGAACTGCTCGCTGGCCTTCTTCACCACCTCGGCGCGGGTTGCGGCACCCGCTTTCACTTCATTGATGGAGGAGGCGACCACCATGGTCGCGGCGATCACCTGGCTGATGCTTTCCAAGGACTGGGAAATTCCATCGGCAGCTTCGCTGGCCTTGCCGAACAAGGCTTTCGTAATGCCGGCAATCTGCTCCGACGAGGCGTTGGCCTGGTCCGACAGTTGCCGCACCTCGTCCGCCACCACGGCGAAACCCCGCCCCGCCTCCCCGGCCCGGGCAGCCTCGATCGCCGCATTGAGGGCCAGCAGATTGGTGCGTTTCGCCACATCCTGAATGCTGCCGACAATCAAACCGATCTGTCTGGCCTGCTCCGTCAACTCCTCGAAGACCCGCTTCATGTCCTGGCTTTGCCCGGACAGCAGTTGGGCGCCCCCCTCTGCTTCCTGGGTGGCAACCAGGGCATTGTCCACATGGGCACCGGAGCTGCGGGCAATCTCCCCCGCCTTGGCGGCATGGGCGATCCCGCCCTCGATGGCTTCCTTCAGCCTGGCCAATTCCTCGTTGAGTAGGCGGAACGTCGTCTCCTGTTCGCCGGCGCTCAGCCCGGCCATCGGCGCCTCCTGGGAGGCGGCCAGCTCTGCCTCGACCTTGGCCAGGGATTCCTCGATGGACCGCCGGCCCCGCCAGACTTCCAGGAAGAGATGCACGATGGGCCGCAGGGTGCCATCCGCCGGCAATGTCGATAACACTGCCTGCAACGCCTCCTGGTCGCCCCCATGGCAGGCAGCGATCAGCCGTTCCCGGCGGGCCGTGTCCAAACCAGCATTGCGTTGCCCCAGGCGGTAGCCTTTGGCCGCGCCGATCAGGCCCAGCAGGACCAGAGCCAGCAAGGGGATGGTTTGCCATGTGGCGGGGGCCAGCGCCGTGAGGGTTGCCGGTATGGCCAGCAACATGCCATAGACCGCCAGTGCGGCGGGAAAACTCAGGTTGCGCATATTTTTCTCCATGGGCCTTTGCCCGCGCTCATGCCCGATCCCACGGCGGTGCCGCCTTCGCCCGGATTAAGGCGAAGGCGGTGAACCATCCGTTGGGGTGGGCAAGGCGTCAGATCAACCAATTCTCTGGTTGTCACGATTCTCGTAGAGGGCGTCGATCAACTCGGCCCGCCGCGTCAGGACGGCCCGTTGGTTGATGGATCCCTTGTCGGTGATCTCGTGATGATCGATCGATGGCGCGTCTTCCAGCACCCGCATCCAGGCGATGCGGCTGGCGGAACCGCTGGCCTTCGCGTTGACCCGCGCCAGCAGTTGCGTGAACAAGTCTCGCACCGGCTGGCTGGAAAGCAGTTCGCCGGGGTTGATGTCCTCGCTGACGCCCGCCAGGCGGCAGCAGTGCTCCAGGCGCGGGAAGACCAGGGCGCCGATGTCGTCCCGGTTCATGCCGGTCAGCACCACGTCCATCACGTAGGGCGCGCCCTCGCTGATGATGCGGGCACGCAAGGGACCGACGCTGACGAAGGTGCCGGAACTCAGCTTGAAATCCTCGGCGATGCGGCCGTCGAACATCATGCCGATTTCGGGATGGTCCGGATCAGCGAAGCGGAGGGCGTCGCCGGTGCAGTAGTAGCCCTCCTGGTCGAACACTTCTTCCGTTTGCGCCGGTGACCGCCAATAGCCCGGCATGATGTGGGGTCCGCGGAACCGCGCTTCCAGCTTGCCGTCCACCGGCACCAGCTTGAGCTCGCAATCGGGCGTGGGCAGGCCCACATAGCCGGCACACATGAGGGGGCCGGTAGTGAAGGTGCAGGAAGGGGAAGCCTCGGTCATGCCCAGGCCGCTCATGACCCGGATGCGTTCGCCGCAATGCTTTTCGCTGATCTGTTCCAGCTTGTCCCACGCCGCCTGGGACAGGCCCGCGCCGGCGAAGAAGAAGAGATTGACCTTGGAGAAGAAGGTCTTGCGCAAGGCCGCATCCTGTTCCAACGCATCGGCCAGCAGCTCCCAGCCCTTGGGCACATTGAAATAGACGGTGGGGGATATCTCGTGCAGATTCCGCAGGGTTTCGCCGAAGCCTTGCGCCGTCGGCTTGCCGTCGTCGATGTAGAGCGAACCGCCGTTATAGAGGGCGATGCCGACGTTATGGCTGCCGCCGAAGGTATGGTTCCAGGGTAGCCAGTCCACCAGCACCGGCGGTTCCTCGCCGAAGCAGGGGAAGGTTTGCAGCAGCATCTGCTGATTGCTGCACAGCATGCGATGGGTCGTGGTCACCGCCTTGGGCATCTTGGTCGAGCCGGAGGTGAACAGGAACTTGGCGATGCTCTCCCCACTCAGCCCCGCATTGACATGGTCAACGTCGCGCGGGACCGTCTCCAACAGGGATGCGAAGGTAATGGAACCCCTGCCGGTCAGTTCGTTCTGGCTGATCACCACGTCGGCCTGCTCGGGCACCACGCTGATGATGGCGCGATCAAAGGCGCGGCCATCGCTGGCGAACACCATGCCCGGGGTCATCAGATCGACCACATGGGCGAGCTTGCCGTAGTCGCTGGAGATCAGCGAGTAGGCGGGGGAAATGGCGGCATAGGGAACGCCGGCGTAGAGCGCGCCCATGGCCATTTGCAGGTGTTCCAGGTCATTCCCCGACAGGATCAGCAGTGGCCGCTCGGCGGAAAGGTTGCGGTCCAGCAACGCCTGGCCGATGCAGCGGGCACGGCGCAGCATGTCGCCGTAGGAAATCCGGATCCACTCGCCGTCGGCGCCGCGTCGGGCCACCAGGGTTCGCTCCGGATGCTTTTCCGCACCCTCGATCAGCCGGTCGGTGATCCGCTCCGGATAGGGGCCCAGGGCCTCCGTCGAGCGCAAATGCCAGTTGCCCTCGGCATCCCGTCGGACGGTCACCGGAGCACCCCCTATGCTGACGGCCCGGTAGCCATCAAGCTTTTTTTGCAACATGGCGCTCCCCTCAGACGGGATAGTGACGGTGCGTCGTCTGGATGGTGATCCAGCGCAATTCCGTAAAGGCCTCGATGCCGGCCTTGCCGCCAAAGCGCCCGTAGCCGCTGGCCTTGACTCCGCCGAAGGGCATCTGCGCCTCGTCATGGACCGTGGACGAATTGATGTGGCAAATACCCGACTCGATCCGCTTGGCAATCGCCATGGCACGACCGATATCCCGGCTGAACACGGCCGAGGAAAGACCGTATTCGCTATCGTTGGCCAGGGCCACGGCCTCGTCGTCGCTGTCGAAGCGCAGGATGCCCACCACCGGACCGAAGGACTCTTCGGCGTAGAAGTTCATTTCCTTCGTCACGCCGTCCACGATGCTCGGTTGCACCACGACGCCATCGGCGCTGAAGTCACCCGTGGTCAGGGAAGCCCCCTTGGCGACCGCATCGGCCACCAGGCGTTGTACCTTTTGCGCGGACTGGGCGTCGATCATGGCCGCCAATGCCGCACCTTCCTCGCCGGGCTTGCCGGCACGCATGCTCTTGGCCTTGGCCGTCAGGCGGGAGACGAACTCGTCGGCCACCTTGCGGTGGACGATCAGCCGGTCGGTGGACATGCAGATCTGGCCCTGGTTGAAGAAAGCGCCGAAAGCGGCAGCCTGGACGGCCTCGTCCAGATCGGCATCCTCCAGGACCACCATGGGATTCTTGCCACCCAGTTCAAGCAGTGCCGGCTTCAGGTGCTTGGCCGCGTGTTGGGCGATGATGCGGCCAACATGGGTGGAGCCGGTGAAATTGACCCGCTTCACCGCCTTATGGGCGATCAGGCGCTCGACGATGGCAGGAGCATCTGCGGGGGCATTGCTCACCACGTTCACCACGCCCGGGGGGAAACCAGCTTCCTCGAATACCGTGCCGATCAGCCGATGAACGGCGGGTGTCGCTTCGGATGCCTTCAGGATGACTGTATTGCCGCAGGCCAAGGCGGTGGCAATGGCCCGGGTGCCGAGGATGACCGGTGCATTCCACGGGGCGATGCCGAGGATCACGCCGACCGGCTGACGGATGCCCATGGCCAGGTTGCCGGGCACGTCGGAAGGAATGACCTCGCCGCCGACCTGGGTGGTCAGGGCGGCCGCTTCACGCAGCATGTTGGCCGCCAGCATGGCGTTGAAACCGTACCAGATGGGTGCGCCGCCAGCTTCCGCCACGCCGCGGGCGATGAATTCCGGCGTCTTGGCGTCCATGATCTCGGCAGCCTTGAGCAACAGCTTGCGGCGCTCGCCGGGCAAAGTGGCCGACCAGGCCGGGAAGGCCGCTTGCGCGGCATCGGCGGCGCTGTCCGCGTCGGCGACAGTCGCCGCGGCAGCACGGCTGGCTACTGCGCCCGTTACCGGATTCAAACGATCAAACGTTGCATTGCCTGCCGCAGCCCGGCTGGCGCCTCCGATCAGAAGCTGGGTCTCAAACATGGTTTCCTCCTGTTGTTGGTGTTCGCGTTAACGCGAAGCGCACTTCGTTGCAGCGCTTTCTTTCTTATCCTTTGTACGGCCCCCTGATGCCCAGGGGGCCGCAGCGGATCAGACGTTGCGCTTGTAGGTTTGCAGGCCGGGCTTGATGGTCTTGTCGTCCAGGAATTGCTTCAAGCCTTGGGCGCGGCCCTTCTCCGGATCGCGGCCATTGGACTGGTCCACCTTGGCATACAGATAGTCCTCGTTCTGCTCCCAGGTCAATTCGCGGCAACGCTTGAAGCCGTGCTTGGCATAGCGCAGCACCGCGGGGTTCTTTTCCAGCAGCTTGAGGGCCAGGGCTTTCACCTCGTCCCGCAGCTGGGCACGGGGCACGCTCTTGTTGACCAAGCCCATTTCCTCGGCTTCCTTGCCGGTCCAGGTGTCGCCGGTCATGACGTAGTACAGGGCCTTGCGATGGCCCATGGTGTCGGCCACGGCCTTGCTCACCAGGTTGCCGGGAGGGATGCCCCAGTTGATTTCGGACAAGCCGAACACGGCCTCATCGGCGGCGATGGCCAGGTCGCAAGCCACCAGGGGCGAGAACGCACCACCGAAACACCAGCCATTGACCATGGCGATGGTGGCCTTGTTGTAGAAGCGCAGCAGCTTCCACTGCCATTGGGAACAATCGCGGCGCATGCGCTCCTGATAGACATCGGACTTGCCGTCCGTTTCGCGGAAGTATTCCTTCAGATCCATGCCGGCGGACCAGGACTCACCGGCGCCGGTCAACACCAGCACTTGCACGTCGTCATCCAGTTCGATCGTTTCCAGCACGTCGATCATTTCGCGATTGAGCGTCGGGCTCATGGCATTGCGCTTCTCGGGGCGATTCAGGGTCACCCAGGCGATACCTTCTTCGACATCGACCTTCACGGTCTTCCAGCGTCCTTCGTAATTTGTCATACTGACCTCCGTTATCAGGGTAATATCAGGTAACTTGATATTGAGCGAATTGTCTTTGATCGAGAACCGGAACGCAAGTACTCCATGAAAAAAAATTCTAGGACTAAAGAAATTAAAGGCGACGACTCAACTCGTCCGGCGGAAAAACCCCTGGGCATCGCCTATCTGATCGGCCGCCTCGACCATGCGCTCAAGCGTCAGTTGCGCGACGCCATCGCCCCGGTCGGCTTGACCGTCACCCAGTACACCGCCCTGTCCGCCCTGACCGGTCATAGCCAGCTCTCCAATGCCCAACTGGCGGAGCGTTCGCTGGTCTCGCCCCAGGCGGCCAACGAGATGGTGAAAATGATGGAGGAAAAGGGATGGATTGAGCGCCAGCCCGATCCGGCCCACGGCCGCATCATCCGCATTCATGTCACGGCCCTGGGCCATGAGTTGCTGGGTCGCTGCGACAATGCCGTCACCCAACTGGAGAGTCGGATGCTGGCTCCCCTGAGCGAAAAGGACCGAACAGCCTTGCGCGGTCAATTGCGCACCTTGCTCCATGCCTTGCATGTCACCTCCCTGGAAGCAAGCCAATACTGAGGGGCTGTATCGGTCATCAAAAAATGGTGGAGGAGTGATCGCTCCCCTCCACCAACACCGCTTTAGAACTTGTAGCGGATACCCACCATGGTGGCGTCCTGGCTGCCGCCGGCCGGAGGAGCCACGCCGGCACCCACGGATACCGCATAGCTGGCCTTGCTGCTGTTGCTGATGTGGCCCAGGCTCAAGTAGGTGGCAAAGGAAGGATCGAAGTTGTAGAAACCGCGAATCACGAACAGCTTCGCATTGCGATCCTGGTCCTTGTTGCGGATGGTGTGGTAGCCGCCGTCGATCGTGATGGCACTGGTCAGCTGGTAAGCCCCTTCAAGATAGTAAGCATCGGAACTGACGTCACTCCCTGTCGCATGGACTCGACGTCCCAAATAGCCGATACCAATCTTATGCCCTCCGTTGAACTTCAAATAGCCGTTGATAGCGGTGCGGGTATCTGTATCTGTTTGTCCGGAAAAATTAACAGGAGCAGCGCCATTAAAGAAAGAATATGTAGCTCCTGTACCGCCGTACTGACGGTCGATTGCCCATGCCACGCCGTATGAGGTATCGTCGTATTTGGCCATCGCTGAAAAGCCACGGCACTGGGACGTGCCGGCGATTTGTCCAGCACATGTGCCAGAAGCCGGTGCCCCACCAGCCTTGTCACGACCAGTCGAATAGAGACCGCCAAGAGATACCTTGCCAAACTTACCCATCCAGGCAACCGAGTTGTCAAAACGAGCGTTAGGAAGATAGGCGTCGAGGGAGCCAAGAGCGTAGATATTGGGGCCAAGCAAATCAGAATCACCCAAGCCATAGAGCAGCATGGAGTACTGTCGACCAGCAGTGAAAGTACCGTATTTAGTTTCTACGCCGGCAAATAACTGGCGACCAAACAAACGTCCTCCTTGTCCTAAGGTTCCATCGTTGAAATTGAACCCAGCTTCCATAGTGGCAATAGCCTTCAAATCGGGAGTAATCTCCTTGCTGGCGCGGACCCCGAGCCGGGATGCCACGCTACCCGTGATGCTGGGCATCCGAGTCAGCCCGCCCTGAGTGTTGTTAGTCGTATCCCTAATATTGCTAATGTGCTCGATACCACCGTCCAGCACGCCGTATATCGTCACGTTCGGACCGAAGGCGGACATCAGGCTCTTGGCCGAGGAAGAGGCCGGCGCAGCAGCAACGGCGGCCTCGGCTTTTTCTGCTTTCATCTGTACGGCCTGGACGGTTTCCTTTTGCGCTTTCTGATCTGCCAGGATGCGGGAGATCAGCGCCTTTTGCTCGGCAAGCTCGCGGCGCAGTGCTTCGATTTCCGTTTCGGCGGCAGCAGGCAATGCCGCTCCCGCCCCCAAGGTTGCTGCAATGGCACCCACCAGCAGGCGGGGCTTCAGGGCCTTCACTCCATGTCGCATTGGTATTCCTCCTAGATTTGTTATGTAACTGCGTCGCACTAACTTCCGCCGCCTTTCCCTGTCTCGCTGCTTCCTGGCCCCAGACCCATGGGGGCCGGAATCAGATTCGCGATTTCACGGAACAACAGACGAAATTCTTTGTTCACCTCGATGCCGCCCAGCGGGTCGCGATGGGTGCCGAAGCCGGCATCGATCTCCGCCCAGTCCTCCGGCAGGAGCACTTGCTGGGCGAGGGGTAGCAATTCGTTTTCCTCGCGCTCGATGTGGCGCCATTGGAATTCGGCGTAGGCCTTCACCGCGGCCGCGAATTGGGACAGGCCGGCGGCACCGGCATCCTGGTAGCGGTCGAGCTCGGACATCAGGTCGCTGGTGCGTTGGGGACACTGGCGGTGCTCCGCCTCGACGAATTCGAGCATCCGCGCTGCCTCGGCACTGCGGGCGCGCAAGTGGGGATGGAGGTAGCGATCCTCCTTGGGGTGGTGGATCGCGTCGGGATAGGCTTCCAGGTAATGCAGCATGGCCCGCAGCAGGTGGAAGTCCGGCGCCAGGCGGCCGGCTTCGACTTCCTGCACGAGGTACAACAGCCCCTGCAAGACGGCTGACAGGGACCGGTGTTCGTCCTTGATGATGTTGAGTGCCTTGGGCATGGTGTCCTCGTATCCTTCAGGCAATGGCGACCAGACGATCGAGGGTGTCGGCATCGTCGAGCAGGCTTTGGCTGTCCGATGCGTGGACGATCCGGCCACGGTCCAGCACCAGGGCGTCCCGGGTCAGGGAAAGCGCCAGGCGGGCATGCTGTTCGACGACAATCACCGCCATGCCGCTATCCTCGACGAGGTCGCGGATGTTGTTCATCAATTCCTGCACGATCACCGGCGCCAGGCCTTCCATCGGTTCGTCCAGCAGGAGCATGGCGGGATTGATCATCAGGGCGCGGGCAATCGCCAGCATCTGCTGCTCGCCACCGGAAAGCTGATTGCCCAGATTGCGGTGGCGTTCCCGCAAGCGGGGGAAAATCTCGTAGACCCGCTTGAGGTTCCAGTGACCAGGACGGGCAACGGCGGTCAGGTGCTCCTCCACCGTCAGGGAGGGGAACATGAAGCGTTCCTGGGGAACCCAACCCAGGCCCCGCTGGGCGCGCTGGTGGCTGCTGACGCGGGCGATGCTGGCGCCGCGCCAGCGGATGTCGCCGCGATGCAGCCGGGTGAAACCCATGATGGTCACCAGCAGGGTCGACTTGCCAACACCGTTGCGGCCCAGCAGTGCCAGGCTGCCGCCTTCCTGCATGCTGAAGCTGATGTCTTCCAACACCACCGACTCGTCGTAGCCGGCTGTCACGCCGTCGAATGCCAACAATTCAGCCATGGTGCTTGGCCTCCCCCAGGTACACTTCCTTGACGCGGGGATCGGCACTGATTTCTGCCGGTGTTCCTTCGGTCAGGACCTTGCCGCCAACCAATACGGTGATGCGTTCGGCGAAACGGAATACCAGTCCCATGTCGTGCTCGATGAAAATAATGGTGACGTCCCGCGGCAGGCGGTCGATGACGTCGAACAGCTCGCGGCTTTCGCCGGTCGGAATCCCCGCCGCCGGCTCGTCGAGCAGCAGCAGCTTGGGGCGTGTGGCCAGGGCCAGGGCGATTTCCACCAGCCGCTGACGGCCATAGGCCAGATGACGCGTCTCGCTGTGGGCGAACTCGGCAAGACCGAGGGTGGTCAGCAGCGCCATCGCTTCTTCCACTTCCTCGCGCCGACCGGCCACCGTGTTCCACCACTGGGTCGCCTTACCTTTGCGTTCGAGAATGGCCAGCACCACCGACTCGAGGACGGTGAGACCGGGGAATAAAGTATTGATCTGGAAAGTCCGGGTCATGCCGCGCTTGACCCGGGCGTATTGGGGCATGTCCGTCACATCCTCGTCATTGAGGAACACCCTGCCCTGGGTCGGGGCATACACCCCGGTCAGCAGGTTGATGAAGGTGGTCTTGCCGGCACCGTTGGGACCAATCAGGGCATGGCGGCTCCCCGCGGCAATGGAAAGACTGATGTCGGTGTTGGCGGCGAAGCCACCCCAGGATTTGGACAGGAGTTCCGTACGCAGGGCGTAAGTCATGACGCTCTCTTCTTCAATTTCTTCTTGATCTCTTCCAGGCCGCCTAGCACGCCGCCCCGGGCGAACATGACGATGACGATGAGCAGCAGGCCCAGCCAGAACTGCCAGTACACCGGGTTGAGGTCGGACAGATAGTTCTGCGCCAGGAGGAAGACGGCCGCGCCCACCAGGCCGCCGTACAACCGTCCGGCACCGCCCAGCACCAGGACGATCAGCAGCTCGGCAGAACGGTGGAAGCTGAGGCTGTCGAGACCGACGAACTGGGTGGTCTGGGCCAGCAAGGCGCCGGCGATGCCGGCGATGGCGGCGGCCAGGGTGAACACGGCGATCTGCCGCTTGTAGACGGCGGCGCCGATGGCCGGCATGCGCTTGGGACCGCTGTGCAGCGCCCGCAGACCGAGGCCGAAGGGTGAACTCACCAGGCGCCGCAGCACGACGAACACCAGGAGCAGCACGGCGTAGCTGTACCAGTAGCCGACATTGCCCATCAGGTCGAACTCGAATTGGCCGAGGACCATGTCCATGACCATGCCCGACAAGCCGTCCACCCCGCCGGTAATGGACGATGCCTTATTGGCCGCCTCGAACAGCATGAGGCCGATACCCATGGTCACCATCAACTGCGTCAGGTCGCGGCCGCGCACCACCAACAGGCTGCACAGAAAGCCGGCCACCGCTGCGACCAGGGCCGCCAGCAACAAACCGGACAAGGGCTCGCCCCAGCCGTGGCTGGCGAGCAGGCCGGCGGTGTAGGCGCCGAGGCCAAAGTAGGCGGCATGGCCGAGGGAAACGATCCCGGCGTAGCCGAGGATCAAATCCAGGGAGACGGCAAACAGGCCGATGATGAGGATCTGACTACCCAGCAGCAGTTGGTTGGGAAACAGGAAGTAGCACGCCACGGGGATCAGCCAGAAGCCGATCTCCAAGCCCGACCAGCGATCGCTGGGCAGGCGGCGTGCATGATCGATAGACGGAAAATTCATGCGTGCTTACCAAACAGGCCGGAAGGGAAGATCGACAGCAGCAGCACCATCAAGGCGAAGATGATGAAGGCGCCGACTTCGGGGAAGTAGTACTTGCCGGCCACATCGAAGATCCCGAGGATCAGGGCGGAGATCAGGGTGCCCTTGATGCTGCCGGCGCCCCCCACCGCGACCACCAGGAGGAAATAGACCATGTACTTGAGGGGGAAGCCCGGATCCAGGCCCAGTACATCCACGCCCAGGCCGCCGCCCAGGCCGGCAAGGCCGGACCCCAGGGCAAAGGTGAGCATGAAGACGCGATTGACGTTGATCCCCAAGCCGGCGGACGCCATCTGGTTGTCCACCGAGGCGCGGATCTGGGCGCCGAAGCGGGTACGGTCGAGCAGCATCACCAAGGCAACGGTGATCACCACCACCACGCCGATCAGGAACAGGCGATAAATCCCCAGGTCGATACCGAACAGGCTGGTCTGGCCTTGGAGGAACTCGGGCAACTGGACCGGTTGCTGGCCAGGGCCCCAAATGTAGGTGGCCACCGCCACCGCGACGAAGGTGAGACCGATCGAGAACAGCACCTGGTCAAGGGGAGATGCCTTGTACAGGCGCTGGTACAGCAAGCGCTCAAGCACCACCCCCATCAGCCCGGTGGCGACGAACGCCACGGGCAGGGTGTAGAGGAAAGGCATCCCCATCCGCATCATCAGGGTCACGCAGACGTATCCGCCAAAGGCGGCGAAGGCGCCATGGGCCAGATTGACGAAGTTCATCAAGCCCATGGTGACCGACAGACCGATACTGATGAGGAACAGCAAGCTGCCGTAGGCAACGCCATCGAACAGCACGCCGAGGAAATTACCGATCACGGCAGCACTCCGGCGATGGGTTCAAACTCGATGTTTTCCAATTTGCCGCCGTTCTTCTCGACGCGACGGATATAGACGGTCTGGGTCACGTCGCGGGTGGCGGGCACGATGGTGATCTTGCCGCGGGGGCTTTCGATTTGCAGGTTGGACATGATTTCCAGGGACTTGGTCCCGTCCACGTTGCCGCCCTGCTTCTTCACCGCCTCGAAGATTGCGGCGACGCTGTCGTAGGCAGCCACGGCCATGAAGGTCGGCTCCAGAGCGGGACCGTTCACGTCGGCGAAGGCCTTGATGAATTTCTTGTTTTCGGCGGAGTTGTGGCTCAGGGAATAGTGCAGGCTGCTGATCACGCCCTTGAGCTTGTCGCCCAGGGCCGTGAAGGCATGCTGATCGAGGCCGTCGCCCAGGCAGTAGAGCTTGATGCCAGCCTTGTCCAGTTCCCGCTCGAAGTAGGCCTTGAGCAACGCCACTTGTTCTTCGCCGGCCGGCACCCAGGTGAACACCGCGTCGGGCTTGGTGTCCTTGATGCGCTGGATGAAGGGGGCGAATTCCGGGTTCTTCAGGGGAACGCGGATGCTGTCCACCACCTGTCCGCCACCGGCGGTAAAGGCCGCCTTGAAGGAGTTCTCGGTATCGATGCCGGGACCGTAGTCGGGCACCAGGGTCACCATTTTCTTGATGCCGTTCTTGGCGGCCCATGTGCCCAGCGGCTTGGTGATCTGGGCAAAGGAATAACCCACGCGCACACCATAGGGGATCTTGTCGGTGAGGCCGGTGCCGGCGGAGTTGAGGATCAGCAGCGGCTTCTTGGCCGCGGTCGCCACGGCGCCCGCCGTCATGGTTTCCGGCGTAAAGCCACCCAGCACTAGGAAGTCCACCTGGTCGCGCACCACCAGTTCCTGGGCCAGGCGTTTGCCCAGTTCCGGCGCGGGGCCGGTGGTGTCACGGGTGATCAGCTCGATCTTCTTGCCGTCGATCGTGTCGCCGTATTGCTTGAGGTAGGCACGCATGCCCCCCTCGAACTGTTTGCCGTAGCTGGCGAAGGGGCCCGAGTAGGGGGCCAGCAAACCGATCTTGATGGTGTCGGCGGCCTGGGCCAGGGAACCCCCGGCCACGATGGCGGCGGCAACCAGGGCGTTACGCACTTTTCTCGAAATCAAACTCATCGCTATCTCCTCTTTTTTTGACGCACGCGACCCGCCTATGCCGTCGGCACGGGCTTATCGAAACCGGATGAAGTACTGGCTATGGCGCTGCGGAACCGGGATCAAACCCCCGGATCCTTGAATTGCTCTACCTTGTCGAACTCGACGTTGAACCACCCGCTCTTGAGCTTTTCCGTCTTGCGGAAGTAGACGTTCTGGATGATGTCGCGGGTGGCCGGATCGATGCTGACCGGACCCCGCGGGCTGACCCAGGACAGTCCCTTCATGGCCGCCAACAGCTTGTCGCCGTCGCTGTCGCCATTGGTCTTTTTGATGGCCTCGTAAATGACGTGCATGCCGTCGTAGCCGCCCACCGACATGAAGTTCGCCCGCATGCCGTCGGCGAGCTTGGCGATGCCCGCGACGTAGGCCTTGTTCTCCGGACTGTCGTGGGCCGCGGAATAGTGGTGGGAACTGATCACCCCGTCCGCCGCGGCACCAATGCTTTCCATATCCTTGTCGTCGAGCACGTCGCCGGTACAGATGAGGCGGATGCCGGCCTGGGCCAGGCCTCGCTCGGCGAACTGCTTCATGACGGCAGCACCGATACCGGAGGGAACGAACATGAACACCGCATCGGGCTTGGCGTCCTTGATACGCTGGAGGAAGGGGGCGAAGTCGGGGTTTTGCAGAGGCGTACGCAGGCTATCCACCACCTTGCCGCCGCCGGCGGTAAAGCGGCTGACGAACACCTTTTCCGCATCGATGCCCGGACCATAGTCGGTGACCAGGGTGATCACGTTGCGGATCTTCTGTTCCTTATGGGCCGCCGCCCAGTCCGCCAGGGGCGCCGTCACCTGGGGCAAGGTGAAGCCGGTGCGCACAATGTAGGGCGACTTGGTCGGGATGCTGGAGGTTGCGGCGGCCATCACCACCATGGGCACCTTGGCCTGGGTGGCAATGGGTGCCGCCGACAGAGCCAGGGGCGTCAGGCCGAAGCCGGCCAGCACCTGCACCTTGTCCTTGGCGATCAGCTCCTGGGCCAGGCGCTTGGTCACGTCGGGCTGGGTGCCGCCGTCGTCCTTGATGATGACCTCCACCTTGCGTCCGGCCACGGTCTCGCCGTGATTCTTCTGGTAGAGCCTGACCGCCGCCTCGATCTGCTTGCCGGTGGAGGCAAAGGGACCGCTCATGGGCACGATCAAGCCCACCTTCAGCGGCTCCGCCGCCACCCCCATGAGGGGCAGACAGGCCAGGGTCAGGGTTGATAATGCCGAACCCAGCAATTTCCTACGCGTCCAATTGCTCTTCATCGCTCCTCCTGCTGTTGGGGCTTTCGTGATGCAAGCCCTGACATTTTTCAATCGCGTCGTTGTTGTTCGTGTCGGCCTAACACTTTTGCAATATTCATAAGGCGCCGGCACATTGTCATTTCGGGCGATTCTATGTTTCGCTCCCGCAGGGGAGATAGCGACTATGCTGACTAACAGTTATAGAAATTCTTTATATCGGAACTCTATATATTCAAACTATATTTCACTCCTCCCTTTTGCTTTCACGACACCATGACTTACCAGGCACCCCATACCGACATCCGTTTCATCCTGAACGAGCTGGCCGGACTGGCCGAACTTGGCCAGCTTCCCGGCTGCGAAGACGCCACACCTGAACTTGCCGAGGCCATCATCGACGAGGCTGGCCGCTTCGCCAGCGAAGTACTGGCGCCTCTTAATAGTGTGGGTGACCGGGAAGGTTGCCGCCTGGAGGACGGCAAGGTCGTCACGCCGACCGGCTGGAAGGAGGCCTACGCGCAATTCAGGGATGCCGGCTGGGTCGGTCTCGCCCTGCCAACGGAATTCGGCGGCCAGGGCCTGCCGCGCACCATCGCCGCGCCGGTGGAGGAAATCTGGCATTCCGCCAACCTCGCCTTTTCCCTCCTGCCCGGCCTAGTCGCCGGGGAAACCGAGGCCCTGATCGCCGGCGGCGATTCCCGTTTGCAGGAATGCTATCTGCCCAAGCTGGTCAGCGGCGAGTGGGCCGGCACCATGAACCTGACGGAGCCCGGCGCCGGCTCCGACCTGGCCGCCTTGCGCACCCGCGCTGCGCCGCAACAGGATGGCAGCTACCGTCTTTTCGGCCAGAAGATTTTCATCACCTTCGGCGACCATGAGTTCACCGAGAACATCGTGCACCTGGTCCTGGCCCGCATCGACGGCGCGCCGGAGGGCAGCAAGGGCATCTCCCTGTTCCTCGTGCCCAAGTATCTGGTCAATGAGGACGGCAGCCTGGGCGCCCGCAACGACGTCCAGTGCATCGCCCTTGAACACAAGCTGGGGCTGCACGGTAGCCCTACCTGCACCATGGCCTTTGGCGACAATGGCGGTGCCGTGGGATATTTGGTCGGCCAGCCCCATCGCGGCCTGGAAAGCATGTTCATCATGATGAACGAAGCCCGCTTCGGCGTCGGCTTGCAGGGCATCGCCATGGCCGAACGGGCCTGGCAGCCCGCCCTGGCCTATGCCCGCGAGCGGGTCCAGGGCCGCGACGCCGACAGCGGCGAACCCCATGTGCCGATCATTCGCCACGCCGACGTCAAGCGCATGCTGCTGGCCATCCGGGCACGGATCTTCGCCAGCCGCGCCCTGGCCTACACGGCGGCCGGCTGGTTCGATCGGGCGCGCCACCATCCCGACGGCGACACCGCCGACCGCTGCCGACGCTATGTCGACCTGCTGATGCCCGTGGTCAAGGGCTGGTCGACGGAAATCGGACGGGAGGCCATCGATCTCGCCCTGCAAATCCACGGCGGCATGGGCTTCGTCGAAGAGACCGGCATCGCCCAGCATTTGCGTGACGCCCGGGTCATCACCATTTACGAAGGCACCACCGGCATCCAGGCCAACGACCTGGTCGGACGCAAGATCCTGCGGGAAAAGGGCGCCACCCTGCGTAGCCTGCTGACCGACATGGAAACCACCCAGGCCGCCCTGGCCGCCTCCGCCGCGTTCGGCGACCTGGCCGAGCAGTTCCGCAACGACATCGCCCACGTCGCTTCCGTTCTGGATTGGATACTGGCCAATGCCCCGGCCCGGAACAATGACATTTACGGCGCGGCGGTGCCCTTCCTGCATTTGCTGGGCACCGTCTGCGGTAGCTGGCAGTTGGCCCGCGCCGCCCTGGCCAGCGAGAACCTGCGCAGCGGCAATGCCTATGCGCCGGCTTATCTGGACGACGTGGCCCAGGTCGTGCGTTTCTGGTTTGCCCAGCAAGCCCCCCTGGCCGCCGCCTATGCCCGCATGGTCACGGACGGCGGTGGGGCGGTCAGCGCCTGGCAGGCCGCGTTGGATTAATAGGGCGTTGAAATGAAACGGGCCGGTGCTGTGCACTGGCCCGTTTCTTCATCTGCTCGTGGTCGCTGGCGGGAGGGTCCGCCAGGGTTGGCATCGTCAGATATCCAGCACCAGACAGGCCGATTTGGCCCGGGAACAGCAGGGAAGGAACTGGTCGTTGGCTTCCCGCTCCTCGTCGGTCAGGTATTGGTCGCGGTGTTCCACTTCGCCGGAAATCACCCGGGTCAGGCAGGTACCGCAGACGCCCTGGTCGCAGGCCATGGGAATCTGGATGCCGGCATCCAGCAGGGCCTTGAGCACGGTTTTGTCGGCGGGGACTTCCACTTCCTGTCCGCTGCTGGCGATCTTGACCGTGAACGCGGTGTCGCCGCTGGTATCGGCCGGCGCAGCGCCGAAGTATTCCCAATGCAGGTTGGCCTCGGGCCAGCCCTGACCCCGCGCAGTTTCCACCACGGCGTCGATGAACCGCTGTGGACCGCAGACATAGAGGTGGCGCCCCGCCTCGGGTTTGCCGATCACGGCGGCCAGATCCATGCGGCCGCCTTCCCGGCTGAAATAGAAATGCACCCGGTCGGCATAGGGACTCGATCCCAGGCGCTCGGCGAAGGCCAGCCGGTCCCGCGTCGCCACGGTGTAGTGCAGGTCGAACGTCCCGCCCTCGCGGTGCAATTGCTCGGCCATGGCGAGCAGGGGGGTAACGCCGATACCGCCGCCCAACAGCAACGAACTCTTCGCTCCCGGTTCCAGGGCAAAAAAACTGCGGGGCGGGCTGATGGTCAGTTCGTCCCCCGTTTTCAATTGCTCATGGACGGCGCGGGAACCGCCCCGGGATTCGGCTTCCTTGTAAACACCCAAAACGTAGCGATGACGCTCCGCCGGGTCGTTGCACAGGGAATAGGCCCGCACCAGGCCGCCGGGCAGATGCAGTTCGACGTGGGCGCCGGCGGTGAAATGGGGCAGATCCTCCCCTTTCACCGGGGCCAGTTCCAGGCGGCAGATGTCGGTGGCTTCGGGTTCCTTGGCGGCCACCCGGACGCGCAGCGTGCTCATGGTCGGTTCTTCCTCACGCTGCAGCGGCCATGCCGCTTTCCTGGGCGAGTCGGGCATCCAGGATGCGCCGCGCCTGGACACCACCGCCGTCGATGTTGAGCATGAGCAGCTTGCGCTCGGGCCAGGCCAGCAGGTTACGTTGCTGCTGTTCCAGCATCTCCTGGTCCTCGGCAAAAATCTTGCCCTGGCCTTCACGGATCCGCGCCGTGATTTCCTGGTCCTCGACGCGGAACTTGCGGGCCATGCCCCAGAAGTACCAGATCGAGGTTTCCGTTTCCGGCGTGATGAAGTCCACCACCCAGCTGCGCGCCTGGCAATCCTCCGGCGCGTCGTGCCCGCCCTTGCCGGCCAGCGCCACGCCCACGTCGATCATGATGTGGCTGGGCGGATTGAAGTGGCAAATCTGCCAACGATCCACCAACTGGTCGTCGGGCAGGCCCTTCAGACGCAGGTTGGCCTTCCAGAAGGGGGGCGCCTCGATACCGTTCATGAAGCGGCTGGTGGTGACGTGTTCGCCGTCCACCTTGGTCACGCAGGGGGTTTCGTCGATTTCCGGCTGTCCGATGCTGGTGGAATGGACATAGGTTTCGTGGGTCAGGTCCATCAGGTTGTCGATCATCAGGCGGTAGTCGCAGGCGATGTGGTACAGCCCGCCGCCGTAGGCGAATTCGGGATTGCCCTGCCATTCGAAGTGGGGGAGCTTGGCGACATCCGCCTTCTCGGCTTCGCCCGGCCAGACCCAGATGAAGCCATGGCGTTCGATCACGGGGTAATGGCGAATCGTGGGGAAACCGCGCACCCGTTGCCCGGGCATGGCGACGGTGTGGCCCTTACAGCCCATTTCCAGACCGTGGTAACCGCACACCAGGCGCCCATCGCGGACGAAGCCCAGGGACAGGGGCGCGCCCCGGTGGGGACAGAAGTCCTCCAGGGCGGCGATGGCGCCGTCCTCATCGCGGAAAAAAACCATTGCCTCGTTGCACACGCGCCGCCCCAGGGGCTTGTCCTTCACTTCTTCGGACGTGCAGGCGACATACCATTCGTTTTTTGGGAACATACTGATCTCCTCTCCATTGGATCCAAGCAATTGGATCCAATGCTAGCAATGGTTTAAACTTTAATCAAATATTTTTAAAGATAGGCTGCGACCCGCCGACATGACCCCAGACACCAGCAGCATCGTCGCCACCCTGCGCAAGCGCATTCTCGACGGCCAATACGCACCGGGCGAGCGCCTGGCCGAAATCCCCGTCGCCGAAGCCCTGGGCGTCTCTCGTACGCCGGTCCGCCTGGCTTTCCGCACCCTCGAGCAGGAGGGACTGCTACAGCGCATGGGCAAACGCGCCCTGACCGTCCGCGTCTTCTCGCCGGCGGACGTGCGCTGCGCCATCGAGGTCAGAGGGGTATTGGAGGGCTTGGCCTGCCGCCTGCTGGCGGAGGCTGGATTGGATCCAAATACCAGGGAAGTGCTACAGGATTGCCTGGCCGACGGCGAAGCCATCGTCAGCAAGAAACAGCTCAGCGACGAGGACATCGGGGCCTGGAGCGAGGTCAATGCCCGCTTCCACCAGACCATCGTCGCCGCGGAGGAACGCCGCATCATCGCCGACGCGATTGCACGCAACAATCACCTGCCCTTCGCCTCGGCGGATTCCATCATCATCGACCGCAGCGACCTGGGCAACGTCCTCCAGCGCCTGCGCATCGCCCAGCTGCATCACCGCCTGGTGTTCGAAGCCCTGGTGAATGGCGAAGGCACCCGCGTCGAAATGCTGATGCGGGAACACGCCCAGATCGGATTGCACTACGACGATCTGTTCAAGCCCCTGAAGAAAAAATAAGGCAACAATTTCGCCTCGCTTGGCATCAGTCAAACCAAGGCCGGGAAGAGGGGCTCTCGGCGGCCACGCCTTTCACCATAAGCCTTGCCACTCAAGCGGGCAAGGCCAACGCGTTGGACACCTCGATCAGATTCATGTCGGGATCACGGAAGTACAGGGAAAGTATCGGTCCCGTCGCTCCCGTTCGTTGTATCGGACCCTCAAGCACCGTCACGCCGCAAGCGGCCAGGTGACTCGCCACATCCGCAAGCGGTACCGAGGTCAGAAAGCACAAGTCGGCCGATCCGGGGGTTGGCTGCTGGGCCTTGGGCTCGAACTCCTTGCCCCGCTGGTGCAAGTTGATCTTTTGCTGGCCGAAGGACAGGGCCTTGCGCCCGGCACCGAAGGTAATGGCCTCCATGCCCAGTGTCGTCGAATAAAAAGCCACTGTCGCGTCCAGGTCTTGGACCGTTAGAACCAAGTGGTCCAGGCTGTCAATTTTCATATTTTTCCTTTGTCACCAGTTTCCCAACGAACACTCCATCACTCCTTCCCCGTCCTCTTGCGGCACGGGGATAAAGAGCACCTCACTTCTTGCCGATCTGCCACACCCCGGCCAGCACCAGGCCGGCGCCGATCAATTGCCAGACGGAGCCCGGCTCGTCGAGGATCCACCAGCCGAGGAAGATGGTCAGCAGTGGGCCGACGGTACCAATGACGGCGGCCTTGCCGGCGCCCATGCGGCGGATGGCGGCGGATTGCATCAACACCGGCAGCACCGTGGAAAAGATCGCCATGGCGAAGGCCCAGCCGTACACGGGCCCGGGCTGTTCGAGCAGGACGCCCATCGGTTCCGTCGCCGCGTAATGGACAAAGGTGGCGATGGAGGACACCAGCATCGCCCAGGCGGTGAAGCGGTTGGAGCCGAGCTTGCCGATCAGCGCGCCGCTACCCAATAAATAGGCGGCGAAACAAATGGCGGAGACAAACACGAAACCGCCGCCGATCCAGACCTGTTCCACGTCGCCGAAGGAGTGCACGTCGTGGGCGAAGGCCAGGCCGATGCCGCCGTAGGTCAGCGCCAGGGCCTTGAGCACCCGCCGCGACAAGGGCTGCTTGTGCAGCAGGGCAGCGGCCACCACGGTCAGGGTCGGATAGGTGAACAGGATCAGGCGTTCCAGGCCGGCGCTGATGTATTGCAGGCCGATGAAGTCGAAAATGCTGGCGCCGTAGTAGCCGGCCAGGCCGCAGCCGATGACGCCGAGCAGGGTGTAACGGTCCAGGCGCTGGCCTTCCGAGCGCAGCCCGACCCAAAGGAAAAACGGCGCGGCGAAGACCATGCGCAGGGCCAACAAGGTCACCGGGCTGACGCCGTAGGGAAAGGCCAGCTTGATGAAAATCGCCTTCATGCCGAAGCCCATGGCGGCCCCTACCGCCAGCAACAGGCTGGTGCTAGTATCTTTCGAAAATCGGAATAGATGACGAATGCGCTGCAAGGGACTCTCCTTCATGAGCGCATTAAACACTGCGTCGAACGCCAAGACCATCTCAAAAAGCCGAAAAATGATTTTCAGGAATCCGAAATCACATGCGCTATGACCTGGACGATCTGCGGCTCTTCGTCGCCGTGGCCGAGAGCGGCAGCCTGAGCCGGGGCGCGGCCCGGGTGCACCGCTCGCCGGGGGCCGCCAGCGCCCGTCTGTCGCAGCTGGAAGCCGAATTCGCCACGCCCCTGCTGCGCCGCCGCTCCAAGGGCATGGCCCTGACCTCCGCCGGCGAGGCGCTGCTGCGCCAGGCCCGCGCCCTACTCACCGGCGCCGAGGCCCTCAACGCGGAAATGGGCGCCTATGCCCAAGGCGTGCAGGGCGTGGTGCGCCTGCTGGCCAACACCAACGCCACCAACATCTTCCTGCCCCGCGACCTGGCCAGCTTCCTCGCCGCCCAGCCCCAGGCCAACGTGCTGCTAGAAGAACGGGCCAGTCCCGAGATCATGGCGGCGGTGGCTTCCGGCGAGGCCGACGTGGGCATCGTCGCCGGCATGGCGGAACACCCGGAACTACTGCGCCGGCCCTACCGGGAAGACCAGTTGGTGCTGGTGATGGCGGCGGACCACGCCCTGGCCAAGCGCAAAAGCATCGCCTTCGCCGACGCGGCTGACGAAGCCTTCGTCAGCCTCGACAGCGGCAGCGCGATCCACGGTTTTCTCCTGGCCCAGGCCCGGGCGGCGGGCCGCACCCTGCGCCTGCGCATCCAGGTGCGCAGCTTCGACGCGGTGTGCCGCATGGCGGCGGCGGGGGTAGGCGTCGGCCTGGTGCCGCGCTCGGCGGCGGAACAGGCGGCCCGCAGCTATGCCCTGGCCTGGCTGACCCTCAGCGACCCCTGGGCACCCCGGGCCATGGAGATCGTGGTGCGGCGGGAAACCCTGGACAACCGCTACGTGGCCGAACTGGTGGAACACCTGGCCGGTTCCGCCGGGCGGGGATGAGACGGAACGCCAGGGCGTGGGCGGCGGTTTGCGTCGGGCGGGTGGAACATCTCGCGCCAGCTCGGCGACTCCGCTCAGCGGATTGCCGTAACGAGGACAGCCGACGTCGCTGGATTCCCGCCTGCGCGGGAATGACGGGACTTGATGGGTCGTTTGCCCGGCGCCGCTAGCGACGCCGGCTGCCGCCGAGGATGGAGCCGAGCACGCCGCGAATGATCTCGCGGCCCAGTTGCGAGCCGATGGCCCGGGCCGCGCTCTTGGCCACGGTGGTCAGTACCGTGTCGCCGCGCCGGCCGCCGTTGTGGGCCGGACCGCCGAGGATGTCCCCCAGCACCTCGCCCAGGCCGCCCTGGCCGGCCCCGCTGGGGATCGGTGTGGACGAGGGCTTGGCCGTGGCTGGCGAAGCCGCCCGGACGGGAGCGCCGCGCAGTTTTTCGTAGGCCGACTCCCGGTCCACCGCCTGTTCGTAGTGGCCGTAGAGCAGCGATGCGCGAATCGACGCGGTGCGTTCGTCCTCGCTCAAGGGGCCGATGCGACCGGCGGGGGGCAGCACCCAAGCCCGCTCCACCGGTGTCGGCGCGCCCTTGTCGTCGAGGAAGGACACCAGGGCCTCGCCCACTTCCAGTTCGGTGATGGCGGCCTCGGTGTCGAGCCCGGCCTTGGGCCGCAGGGTCTGGGCGGCGGTCTTCACCGCCTTCTGGTCGCGCGGGGTGAAGGCCCGCAGGGCGTGCTGCACCCGATGGCCGAGCTGGCCGAGCACGCTGTCCGGCAGGTCGAGGGGATTCTGGCTGACGAAGTACACGCCCACGCCCTTGGAACGGACCAGGCGCACCACCTGCTCGATTTTTTCCAGCAATGCCGGTGGCGCCTCGTTGAACAGCAGGTGGGCTTCGTCGAAAAAGAACACCAGCTTGGGCTTGGGCAGGTCGCCGACCTCGGGCAGTTGCTCGAAGAGTTCCGCCAACAACCAGAGCAGGAAGGTGGAATACAGGCGCGGCGCGTTCATCAGCTTCTCGCCGGCGAGGATGTTCACCACGCCCTGGCCCGCCGTGGGGCCGGCCGCGTCGGTCTGCATCAGGTCGTTGATGTCCAGCATGGGCTCGCCGAAGAACTTGTCGCCGCCCTCCTGTTCCAGGGCCAGCAGGCCGCGCTGGATGGCGCCGATGCTGGCGGCGGAAACGTTGCCGTACTCGGTCTTGAATTCGGCGGCGTGGTCACCCACGTGCTGCACCATGGCGCGCAGGTCCTTGAGATCGAGCAGCAGCAGGCCCTGGTCGTCGGCGATCTTGAACACCAGTTGCAGCACGCCCTGCTGGGTGTCGTTGAGGCCCAGCAGACGCGCCAGCAGCAACGGCCCCATGTCCGACACGGTGGCGCGCAAGGGATGGCCGCGCTCGCCATAGATGTCCCAGAACACCGCCGGGCAGGCGGCCGGCTGCCAGTCGTCGATGCCGAGCCGGGCCAGGCGTGCGGCCAGCTTGTCCGAAGGCTTTCCCGGCGCCGCCAGTCCCGACAGGTCGCCCTTGACGTCGGCCAGGAACACCGGCACCCCGGCCCGGGAGAACTGCTCCGCCAGGCGTTGCAAGGTCACGGTCTTGCCGGTGCCGGTGGCGCCGGCGATGAGGCCGTGGCGGTTGGCCAGGGCCAGGGGCAGGGCCAGTTCGGCGGCGGCGTTCCGGGCGATGGGAAGGGCTGTGGTCATGGCGGGAAAAGGGGAAGTTGCGGGCCGTTGCGGGGCGGTTGGGAGCGGATGCGGGTGCTAAAATCCCGCGCCTCATTCTAGCAACGCACTCGCAAAGGAAGACTTATGGCCGGACATTCCAAATGGGCCAATATCCAGCACCGCAAGGGCCGTCAGGACGAAAAACGCGGCGCGGCCTTCTCCAAGCTGGCCAAGGAAATCACCGTGGCCGCCAAGATGGGCGGCGGCGATCCCGGCTTCAATCCCCGCCTGCGTCTGGCGGTGGACAAGGCCAAGGGCGTGAACATGCCCAAGGACAAGATCGAGAACGCCGTCAAAAAGGGCACCGGCGAGCTGGAAGGCGTCGAGTACGTGGAAATCCGCTACGAGGGCTACGGCATCGGCGGCTCCGCCGTGATGGTGGATTGCCTCACCGACAACAAGACCCGTACCGTGGCCGAAGTACGCCATGCCTTCAACAAGTATGGTGGCAACATGGGCACCGACGGCTGCGTGGCTTTCCAGTTCAAGCACTGCGGCCAGATGCTGTTCGCCCCCGGCACCGACGAGGGCAAGTTGATGGACGCCGCCATCGAGGCCGGTGCCGAGGATGTGATCACACATGATGACGGCTCCATCGAGGTCATCACCGGCCCGGCTGACTTGACCACTGTCAAGGATGCGCTGGAAAACGCCGGCCTAAAATCCGAAATCGCCGAAGTCACCCAGAAAGCCCTGAACGAGACCGTTCTGGCGGGCGAGGACGGCGTGAAGATGCAAAAGCTGCTGGATGTGCTGGAAAGCCTGGACGATGTCCAGGAGGTTTACACCTCGGCGGTGATCGAAGAATAGGGACGTCAGATAACGGCGCCGCGACCAGGGGATTCCGATCTCCCAGGTCACGTAAAACCGGCTGCGACCCAGCCGGTTTTTTTATGGCGCCACGCCGTGGCCGGCGATGTTTTCCTTGGTCCCACCCATCCGCCATGCCCGGGCTGATTGAGAACGGCTGTGCCGTTCAGCGATGTCCACCGCCGCGGGGAAACCGGCAGCGGCACTGGAAGGAGAAGCGCCATGGGACAAACCACCATCATGCAACGGCTGGCCGCGCTGGTCGCCGTCCCTCTGATCGCCCTGATCGTCGTTTCCGGCGCCCAGGCCTGGCAATCGTTCCAAACCGTGCGCGACGCCGGCCAGACCCAACGCCTGATGCACCTGGCGGTCAGCATCGGCAAGCTGATTCATGCCATGCAGATCGAACGGGGCGCCACCGCCGGCTTCATCCAATCCAAGGGACAGCGTTTCGCCGACATCCTGCCCGCCGCCCGGGCGCGGGCCAACGAGTCGCAACAAGCCTACAAGCGCGAACTGAACAACCTCGACCTGGATGCCCTGCCTGCACTCGGCAAGGCCATCGGCAGCGCCGATGGCGCCATGGCCAACCTGGATGCGGTGCGCCAGAAAGCGGACCAGTTCGCCGCCTCCGCCGCGGAAACTACGGCCTACTACACCGCCACCATCAGCCAGTTGAGCGAGGCCATCGGTGCCGGCGTCGCCTATAACAAGAACGCCGCCATCGCCCAGCAAGCCATCGCCTACATCAGCTTCATCCGCGCCAAGGAAAACGCCGGCCAGGAGCGTGCCCTGGGTACGGCGGTGTTCACCGCGAACCGGGTGGAGCCACCCCAATTGCGCGCCATCCTCGACCGCGTCAGCCGCCAGGATGCTCATTTCGCCGGCTTCAGCGCCGTGGCCGGCGCCGCAGAACAAGCTTCCCTGAAGGCCGCCCTGGAATCCGCCCCCGCCCGGGAAGTGCTGCGACTGCGCACCTTGTTGGTGGACAAGGCGACGGAAGGGGGGTTCGACGTGGACCCCACCTTCTGGTTCAAGTCCATCAGCGCCAAGATCGATGGCCTGCATGAAACGGAGAACCTGATCACCACCAACATCATCGCCGCCGCCAACACCCTCCACGACGACAGCCGATCCGCCCTGATCCTGTTCATCGTCCTCGACCTGATGGCCATCGCCCTCACCATCGCCTTCTCCCTCTGGGTAGCCCACAGCGTCAGCCGTCCATTGAAGGACGCGGTGGCCTTTGCCGAGAACGTCATCGCCCGCAACGACTTCACCGGCACCATGCCCGAGGCCGGTACGGTGGAAGTGGCCCGCACGGCCCAGGCCTTCAACCACTTGATCCACAAATTCCGCGACATCATCGCGGGCACCAAGCAGTCCAGTGCCCAGATCACCGCGGCAGCCACCGAGATGGCGGCATCCAGCGGCGAAGTCAGTCAAAGTTCCGTGGTCCAGGCCGAGGAAACCGCCTCGGTGGCCGCCGCGGTTGAACAGGCCTCCACCAGCGTCAGCGAAACCGCCGCCAGCGCCCAGAACGCCTCGTCCGTGGTGGCCCAGGCCCGGGAGGACAACGATCACGCCTTGCGGGTAATGCAGGAAACCATCGACCAGATGAACAGCATCGCCCGCATCATCGAGGCGTCCAGCCACAACGTGGAGCGGTTGGATGAAAGCTCCCAAAGGATCGGTGGCATCGTACAGGTGATCAAGGAAATCGCCGACCAGACCAATCTGCTCGCCCTCAACGCCGCCATCGAGGCGGCCCGGGCCGGGGAACAGGGTCGCGGTTTCGCCGTCGTCGCCGACGAGGTGCGCAAGCTGGCGGAGCGCACCACCCAGGCCACCAGCGAAATCGGCACCCTGATCGGCAGCATCCAGACCGGCATCGGCAACACGGTGGCCTCCATGGCCGAGGCCAATGCCCAGGCGGAGACCAATCTGGGCCTGGTGAGCCGCACCCAGGACGCCCTGCACAAGATCGACGAGGGTTCGCGCACCGTGGCCAGCAACGTGGAGACCATCACCTACGCCTTGAGCGAACAGGACACGGCGATCCGGCAAATCGCCCACAGCATCGAACAGATTGCCCGCATGACGGAAAACAACACGCGGGCCACCGAAGGCAACAACCGCATCGCCGGCGACCTGAACGAACTGTCCTCCCAACTGCGCGCCGCCGTTTCCCAATACACGGTCTAGCGCTGGCGGCCTTGCCCTTCCCAGCGGGCGAGACGTCCGTCGCTGCGCGGTTTTGCGTCAGGCCTCTTCCAGCACCCGGCCGATTTCCGCCAGTTCCTCGGTGATCTCGCCGGCGTCCTGCTTGTCCAGGGGCAGGTTGGTGAACAGGTCGATGCGGCGGTTGAGCAACAGGAAGGCCCGGGCGAAGGCCGCCCGCTGATCGCTCGCGTCACCCACCACCGCCACCGGATCCTCGATGCCCCAATGGGCCTTCAGCGGCGCACCGGGGAAGACCGGGCAGGACTCACCGGCCGCGCCGTCGCAGACGGTGATCACAATGTCCATGGCGGGGGCGCCGACGGCGGCGAATTCGTCCCAGGATTTGCTGCGCAGGGCGTCGGTCGGAAAACCTTTCTCCGCCAGCAGGGCCAGGGCGAGGGGATGCACCTTCCCCGCCGGCTGGCTACCGGCACTGAAGGCGCGGAAGCGGCCGCGCCCCAGACGGTTGAGCAGGGCCTCGGCCAGGATGCTGCGCGCCGAATTGCCGGTGCAAAGGAAAAGGACGTTGTAGCTGCGATCAGCCATGGTGGCCTCCCTGTAGGTGAATGTCCGGCCATCGGCCGCGCTGGGCCGCCCGGGCGCGGCGCAAGCTGCCTTGCCCGATCCCCATGCCGTCGACATCACCTTAGAAGGGGCGGATTGCAGAAAAATGACCGGACAGTGACCGAAGCAGGACGGGACGCTGCCGTAAAATTCCCTTTTTTCCTACCGAGCGCCAACCATGCCCGTCACCGTGCCCTGCCCGACCTGCGGCAAGACCGTCGAATGGCTGCCCAGCAACCGCTGGCGGCCCTTTTGCAGCGAGCGCTGCAAGAAGATCGACCTGGGCGCCTGGGCCAACGAGGAATACCGGGTGCCCGCCACGGAGGACACCGACCCAGACGATACGCCGGTCCAGGACTGAACGTCCCGCCCCCTAGGGCAACTCGTCAGCCTGGGTATCGCCGGCACGCCGGGGTTGCACCACCCCCAGCCGCGCCTTGAGGGATTGAGGCCGCTCCTGGAACATGGCGGCGTAATACACCGTGTTGCTCATGACCTTCTTCACGTAGTCGCGGGTTTCCGTGAAGGGAATGGTTTCGGCGTAGATGGCGCCCTCGATGGGTTTGTCCGCCCGCCACTTCTGCGCCCGGCCGGGACCGGCGTTGTAGGCGGCGCAGGCCAGCACCGGATGGTTGTCGAGGCTGCCGAGGATCATCTTCAAATAGTTGGTGCCCAGGGTGACGTTGGTCTCGGTGTCCATCATCCGCCCGGCGTGGTAGCCGGAGAGACCGATCTTCTTCGCCACCCAGTTGGCCGTGGCGGGCATCACCTGCATCAGGCCCTTGGCACCGACGCCGGACTTGGCACTCATGACGAAGCGGCTTTCCTGCCGGATCAGGCCGTAGATCCAGCCGCTATCGAGGGCCAGTTCCCGAGCCTTGGGGTCCACTGCCTCGCGGAAGGGGGCGGGGAAACGCAGGGCGTAGTCGTGCTGTTCCCGGGTACGGTCGGCGGCGCTGATGGAACGGTCGATCACATCGTTGCGCCGCGCCAGCTCGGCGGCGGCCAGTAGCTGCCGATCATCCATGCCGCGCAGGCTCCAGTTCCACTCCTTCACCCCCTCAGTGCGGACATCCAGGCGCAACAGGGCCAAGGCCCGGCGCAGGCCCGGGTTGGCGGCGGCAGCGGCCAGTTCGTCGCTGCTGGGAGGCGCCGCCCGGGGCGGGGCGGTGATGGCGCGGCCCAGTTCCTCGTCCGCCAGGTTGCCGTAAAAATTGGCCTGGCCGCCGATGCGGCGGTACAGGGCCAAGGCTTCATCGCGCCGCCCCTGGGCGGCCAGGGCGCGGCCCTGCCAGTAAATCCAGTCGGGTTGGGCGGCCAGGGCGGGCGGCATCTGTTCAATGGCGCGGCGCACCGCCGTCCAGTCCAGGGCACGCAGGGCGGCCCGGGCGCGCCAGGTCAGGACCTCGTCGCTGAGCTTGGCACCCTTGCTCAATTCGTACCAAGCCACCGCCTCGGGCATGTGCCGCTTGGCGGCCTGCCAGGCCACCTGGCCCCAGGCGTAGGCGCGCTCGCCATCAGTCAAGCGGCTTTCGAGACGGCGCAATTGCACGGCGGCTTCCGCCGGATCTTGCCGGGCCACCCGGGCGACGGCATAGACGGCCATCTCCCGGCCCAGACGCTGGCTGTCGAAGGAAGCGGGCAACAAGGCCAGGTAACGCATGGGCTTGTCGCCGATGCTGTTGAGGGTTTTGCCGTCGGGCATCTGATTGTTGGGCAGATAGCGCCCAGCCGCAGCGGCCTCCTTGGCGCGCCCGGCTTCCAGCAGGCGGTGAATGCGTTCCCAGACGTCGTCAGCGTTGAGTCGGCGCTCGCTGACCAGGGCGTCCGTCACCGGGTTGCAGGCCTCCGCCAGCTCGGTCCCCGCCAGCCAGGCGCTGCGGGCCTCGTCCAAGACCAGGGCATCGCCCTGGCCGTAGCGGTCTTGCCAGGCGTAACACTGGGTTTCCTGGTCGGGCTGGACCAAGCGCGGATATTCGCGGCGGAAGCTTTCCCACTGGCGCTTGCGGCCCAGCACCTTGAGCCATTCGCCACGCAGTTTTTCCGCCAGATAGCTGCCGTTGTAACGATCCAGGTAGCTGCGCAGGGCGCCTTCCATGCCGTCTTCTTCCAGGCGCATGCGCAGCAGGTAATACTCGGCCCAGGGTTCCAGTTCATGGCCGCGCAGGGCCTCCAGCCCCTTGGCGACACGGGGCGCATCGCCGACGCGGAAGGATTCCTTGAGCGCCAGGAAGGTGCTGTCGCCCTGATCGGCCCGGGCCAGCACCGCGCCGATCGCCAGAGACAACACGGGCAGCCATGCCAGGAAACGCTTCGTCGTATAGTTCGAGTTCATTTTTTCAATCTAACACAGCCCTCGTGACCCCCCTTCGCGAAAACCCCGGGCAAAGCCCATCTGTTCGGGCGGCCCTGCGCCGCGAGCGCCTGGCGGCGCGGGAAGCGCTGTCGGCGGAGGATCATCACCGTTGTTCGATCCTGATCGAAGCCGCTTTGTTCCAGTTTTTTTCCGCGCGGCCAGCGGCGGTTCTGGGATTTTGCTGGCCCATGCGCCAGGAATTCGACGCCCGCCCCTTGGCCGCCCGGCTCCACAGCCTGGGTTGGGATCTGGCCCTACCGGTGGTCGCCGCGCCGGATAGTCCGCTGGTTTTCCATCGCTGGGGGCCGGATGCGGCCATGGTGCCGGGGGCTTACGACATTCCCGTTCCGGCGGTCGCGGCGCCCCTCGTGCCCGACTATCTGCTGGTGCCCCTAGTGGCCTTCGATCGCCACGGCTACCGCCTGGGCTACGGTGGCGGTTATTTCGACCGCACCCTGGCCGCTCTGTCACCCGCCCCGGTCGCCCTGGGGGTGGGCTTCGAGCTGGCGCGGGTGGATTCCATTTACCCCGAAGCCCACGACCGGCCCCTCGACTACCTGGTCACCGAGGCCGGCCTGGCGCCACGGGAGCCCTGAAACCGATCAACGCCCGGGCATCGGCCAGCCGTCAGGTACCTTCCTCCCGCTTGAGGAAACCAAAACGCTGCAAGGTGCGCTGCCGGGCGGCAGCATGGTCCACCACCGGGGCCGGATAGTCGCGGCCGATCACCACGTCCAAACGCTGTTGCTCCGCTGCCGGCAGGGTCCACGGCGCATGTAGGTAACGGTCCGGCAGCGCCGCCAGTTCGGGCACGTAGCGGCGGATGAACTCGCCCTGGGGATCGAACTTTTCGGACTGGGTGACCGGATTGAAAATGCGGAACCAGGGTTGGGCGTCGCAGCCCGTTGAGGCCGCCCACTGCCAACCGCCGTTGTTGGCGGCCAGGTCGTAGTCCAGCAGATGGCGGGCGAAAAAGGCTTCGCCGGCGCGCCAGGAGATGCCCAGGTCCTTGGTCAGAAAAGAGGCGCTGACCATGCGCAGGCGGTTGTGCATGTAGCCGCTGGTCAGCAATTGGCGCTGGGCGGCATCCACCAGGGGATAGCCGGTCTGGCCGCTACACCAGGCCTGCCATAGGACTGGGTCGTCGTCCCAGACGACGGCCTCGGTCTCAGCCTTGAAACAATGGTCCACGACGCGGGGGTGGTGCCACAGGATGGCGTGGTAGAAGTCGCGCCAGATCAGTTCGGACAACCAGACGGCAGCGCCTTCGCTGCCCATGAGCTTGGCCCGTCCCCAGGCATAGGCCACCAACTGACGGATCGACAGGGTGCCGAAGCGCAGATGGACCGACAGGTAGGACGGCCCCTTGCGCGCCGGATAGTCGCGGCGCTGGCCGTAATCGTCGATGCGGGCAACGAAGTCCCGCCACAGCACCAGGGCGCCGTCGCTGCCGGGGGGCAGCTTGGGCGGCAATCCGCCCGCCTGGAAACCCAGTTGCGCCAGGCTGGGCAGGATTTCACCCTTGTGCCGCGCCAGATGGTCCCAATGCCTTTCCACGGGGAAGGGGGCCAGATGGCTGTCCTCCAGTTTTTTCAACCAGGCGTTCTTGTAGGGCGTGAACACCGAAAAGGGCTTGCCGCCCTGGGTCAAGACCTCATCCCGGTCGAAGATCACCTGGTCCTTGCACAGGACGAAGCCGCGTCCCTCGTCCATCAGACGCGACGCCACGGCGGCGTCCCGGTCCACGGCAAAAGGCTCGTAGTCTCGGTTGGCGAACACCGCCGCCACCCCTAACTGCGCCGCCAGGCGCGGGATTTCCTCCCGGGCCGAGCCATGGCGCACCAGCAGGCCGCCGCCCAACTCCCGCAGGCGACGATCCAACTGGGTCAGGCTGTGATGGATGAACTCGACCCGGCGATCCTGCACCACGCCCTGCGCCAGCAGCGGTGTGAGGATGTCGGTGTCGAACACGAAGACGCACCATACCCGCTGATGGTTTTGCAGGGCCTGGTACAGGGCGGCATGGTCGTGGAGCCGCAGGTCGCGGCGGAACCAGACGAGGGCATCGGTCATGACGCGATGATGCCACGTCACGCCGATGAGGCCAAAGTCGGCGCCAAAACAAAACGGGCACCCGAAGGTGCCCGTTTGTCCGATCGCCCTTGCGGGCGAAGCGAAAACTGCGGCTTACTGGTGGTAAGCGGACTCGCCGTGGGAGGTGATGTCCAGACCTTCCCGCTCTTCGTCCTCGGGGACGCGCAGGCCGATCACCAGATCCACCAGCTTGTAGGAGACGAAGGCCACCACGCCGGACCAGATCACGGTGGTGCCGACGGCAGTCAGCTGAATCACCACTTGGTCGGCGATGGAGTAGGCATCGGCAACCTTGTTGGCGACGTAGTCGTAGATGCCGGAGCCGCCCAGGTCGGGCGCAGCGAACACGCCGGTCAGGGTGGCGCCGAGGATGCCGCCCACGCCATGGACGCCGAACACGTCCAGGGAGTCGTCAGCGCCCAGCAGCTTCTTCAGACCATTGACGCCCCACAGGCAGACGATGCCAGCCAGCAGACCGATCACCAGGGCACCGACGATGCCGACGAAGCCGGCAGCGGGGGTGATGGCCACCAGGCCGGCAACAGCACCGGAAGCGGCACCCAGGCCGGAGGGCTTGCCCTTCAGCAGCCATTCGGCGATCAGCCAGGACATCGTGGCAGCGGCGGTGGCCAGCCAGGTGTTGGTGAAGGCCAGAGCAGCACTACCGTTGGCTTCCAGGGCGGAACCGGCGTTGAAGCCGAACCAGCCCACCCACAGCAGGGAGGCACCGACGATGGTCAGGGTCAGGGAGTGGGGAGCCATGGAATCCTTGCCGAAGCCCACGCGCTTGCCCACCAGGAAGGCACCGACCAGACCGGCCACGGCGGCGTTGATGTGCACCACGGTGCCACCAGCGAAGTCGAGCGCGCCCTTCTGGAACAGGAAGCCGGCCGTCGCGTTGGCGGCGTCAGCAGCCTCGGCGGTGGTGTAGACATCGGGACCCGCCCAGTACCAGACCATGTGCGCGATGGGCAGGTAGGAGAAGGTGAACCACAGCACGGAGAACAGCAGCACAGCGGAGAACTTGATGCGCTCGGCGAAGGAGCCGAGGATCAGGGCCACAGTGATTGCAGCGAAGGCACCCTGGAAGGGGATGTAGGCCAGTTCGGACACCACGACGCCCTTGCTGAAGGTGCCCGCGACGCTATCCGGCGTCACACCCTTGAGGAACAGTTTGTCGAGGCTGCCGAAGAAGGCGTTGCCCTCGGTGAAGGCCAGGGAATAGCCGTAAACACCCCACAGCACGCTGATCAGGGCGAACACGACGAATACCTGGAGCAGCACGGAGAGCATGTTCTTGCTGCGCACCAGGCCGCCGTAGAACAGGGCCAGGCCGGGGATGCTCATCATGATCACCAGGGCGGTACACACCAACAACCAGGTGTTGTCGCCCTTGTTGGGCACGGGAGCGGGAGCGGCTTCGGCGGGAGCAGCAGGGGCCGCAGCGGCAGCGGCGGCAGGAGCAGCGGCGGTGGCTGCGGGAGCAGCATCGGCGGGCTTGTCGTCAGCCCAGGCGACGCTGGTGAAGCCGACGGCCAAGGCCATCAGCACGGAGGCAATAATCTTTTTCATGAGTCGTTCCCTTTAGAGCGCTTCTTCGCCGGTTTCGCCGGTGCGGATGCGGATCACTTGCTCCACATCGAAGACAAAAATCTTGCCGTCGCCGATCTTGCCGGTGCTGGCGGACTTTTCGATGGCTTCGATGACCTGGTCGAGGATGTCGTCGCGGACGGCGGCTTCGACTTTGACCTTGGGCAGGAAGTCGACGACATATTCGGCGCCCCGGTACAGCTCGGTGTGACCCTTTTGCCGGCCGAACCCCTTGACCTCGGTGACGGTGATGCCCTGCACGCCAACGGCGGCCAGAGCCTCGCGCACCTCGTCAAGCTTGAACGGCTTGATGATGGCGGTTACCAGTTTCATGATTTATGTCCTTTGGGAGGGTTTATTGATTTTGCGGTGACAATCCCCACCGACGCCGATCTGGCCGCCGGTGGGAATGGCTGCGTCAAACGACGCGGTGATGCTTAGAAGGCCTTGGTGAAGGACAGAACCAGCTTGTCCTTGGCGACATCCTTGAAGCCGCTAGTGGGGATAGCATTTCTATCGCCATTACCATTGGTACCCCAGCAATAGGGGTTGGTACCAGTACCAGCAGAATTACAAGTACCGGAAACATCGGTAGCGGAGTAAGCCAGACCGACCACACCGAAGCCGACATCCTTGGTCACGCCCAGCTTCCAGTCGCTATAGGAAGCAGACTTAAGGGAAGCGGTCGTCACGGAGTTAGCAACCTTCTGGTGACCAACGTGACCAACCAGGGTCCAACCATCGCCCAAATCATAGTTGGCATTCAGTTCGAGGTAGTCGGAACCACGGGTGTCCTTGTCCAGACCAGTGCCGCCGTACCAGCCCACAAACTTGTCGGACATGGTGTAGGAATACTTGGCGGTCAACCACTTCCAAGTCACGGCAGCGTAGGCTTCTGTTGTCGTGGGGTTGCCCAGGCCGCCAGTGGTGGCCTTGCCATGGTTGGGATAGGTGTAGGCGATGGCGCCAACGTCGTAGCTCCAGTCGTCATTGATGGCAGCCTTGTAACCACCGTAGAAGTCCACTTCGGTGGAACCCTTGCCCAGGGCATCCTTCACCCAGGAAATGGTGGACGCCCAAGTGCCGATGTAGAAACCATTGGAAAAAGCGTAGTCGATACCGCCGGACACGGCAGCGTCGCCGTGGGTCTGGCTGATGCCACGGAACAGGTAGTCAGAAACCACGCCCACGTTGAAAGACAAGGGGGAAGCAGCTTCTTCGGCGACGGCGCTCAGAGCGGAAACGGACAGCAGCGCTGCTACGGAAGCGGAAAGGATGGTCTTTTTCATTGATTGCATCTCCTGAGATATAGAAAACAACGGCGTACTAGGTGCACGTACCGTGCCAGAATGGTAAAAACAATAGAAACAAGCGATTACAATTTCACATGGAATTAAAATGTGAAGCAGCGCACCATTAGCAACAATATTGTCAAAAACAATGCACCGATAGAGTGCGCACCCTACGAAGCCTGGCAGCAATTCCCTGCATGCTAGACTCAAAAATATGACATTTCCAGGATAAGACCATGAATGCAAGCAAGTTTCTTGATGAAGCCAGCGCCCGTTTGAACCAGGTGCTGTCCGCCAGCCCCGTGGCCGATGTGGAAAAAAACCTCAAGGCGGCCCTGGGGGGCTTGTTCGGTCGACTTGATCTGGTTACCCGGGAAGAATTCGACGTACAGCGGGAGGTCCTGGCCCGTACCCGGGAACAGTTGGCCAAACTGGAAGCCCGCGTCGCCGAACTGGAAAAACGCTGACTCCCGGCCACCCCGGCTAAGCCTTCACGTCGCGCTTTTCGCGCCATGTCCCTCGCCGTCCTGCGCAGCCGGGCCCTGACGGGCATGGACGCGCTGGAAGTGGCAGTCGAGGTCCATCTTGCCCCTGGCCTGCCCAGTTTTACCCTGGTCGGCTTGCCCGACGCCGAGGTGCGCGAGGCCCGGGACCGGGTCCGGGCCGCCATCCAGAACAGCCGGTTTGAGTTTCCCGCCCGGCGCATCACCGTCAATCTCGCCCCGGCGGAGTTGCCCAAGGGGGCCGGTCACTTCGACCTAGCCATCGCCCTGGGCATCCTGATCGCCTCCGGCCAAGTCGTTGCCGGCAAAATCGATGATTACGAATTCGCCGGGGAACTATCCCTGAGTGGGGAGTTGCGCGCCATTCGGGGCGCCCTGGCCATGGCCCTGGCCGCCCGGCAAACAGGGCGCAGCCTGATGCTGGCGGCCGACAGCGCCAGCGAGGCCGCCCTGGCCGAGGAAACCCCGATTTATCCGGCCCGCAGCCTGTTGGCGGCCTGCGCCCATCTGGCCGGCCAGGACGCCATCGCCCCGGCCACGGCTGCCGGTCCGACCAGCGCGCCCAGCTACCCTGACTTGGCCGAGGTGAAAGGCCAGGCCCAGGCCAAGCGGGCGCTGGAAGTCGCCGCGGCGGGCGGCCATTCCCTGCTCATGAGCGGCCCGCCGGGCACCGGAAAATCCATGCTGGCCAGCCGCTTCCCCGGCTTGCTACCGGCCATGGACCGGGACGAAGCCTTCGCCAGCGCCGCCGTACATTCCCTGGCCGGCCATTTCCGTCCCGAGCAATGGGGGCAGCGTCCTTTCCGGGCACCTCACCACTCGGCATCCGCCGCTGCCCTCGTGGGTGGCGGCAGCGTGCCCCGCCCCGGAGAAATTTCCCTGGCCCACGGCGGCGTGTTGTTTCTCGATGAACTTCCCGAATTCGACCGGCGGGTGCTGGAAGCCCTGCGCGAGCCCCTGGAAACCGGCACCATCTGTGTCTCCCGGGTGGCCCGGCGGGCCGACTTCCCTGCCCGCTTCCAATTGCTGGCGGCCATGAATCCCTGTCCCTGCGGTTATCTGGGCCATCCGAGCGGCAAGTGCCGCTGCACCCCGGACCAGGTGGCCCGCTATCGCGGCAAGCTTTCCGGTCCGCTGCTGGATCGAATCGACCTGATGGTGGACGTGCCCGCCGTGGCCGAGACCGAGTTGCGCCGTCCCGGGGATGGCGAACCCTCCGCCGCCGTGCGGGCACGGGTCAGCGCGGCGCGGGAACGGCAGTTGGCCCGCCAGCACTGTGCCAACGCCCAGCTATCGCCCGCCGCCATCGAACAACATTGCGTTCTGGATGAAAACGCCCAGACCTTGCTGGGCCAGGCCATGACGCGCCTACAGTTGTCCGCCCGGGCCTATCACCGCATCCTCAAGGTGGCACGCACCATTGCCGACCTGGCGGGACAGGACGTCCTCGCCGCCCCCCACGTGGCGGAAGCGATCCAATACCGACGCGGCCTCCATGAAAACTGAGAAAACCGCGTTGCACCCCGTCCTGCTGCCTTTCCTGCTCGCCGCCCTATCCGCCATCGGCCCCTTTTCGGTGGACAGCTATCTGCCCGCTTTCCCCGCCATCGCCGCCGATTTGGGCGCGACGCCGGTCCAGGTGCAGCAGACCATGAGCGCCTACCTGTTCACCTTTTGCGTCCTCATGCTCTGGCACGGCGCCATTTCCGACGCCCTGGGCCGACGCCGGGTGGTGCTGGCGGGTCTCGCGGTTTATGCCGCGGCTTCCCTGTTCTGCGTCTTCGCCCTGCGCATCGAAATGCTCTGGCTGGGTCGCGCCCTCCAGGGTCTGGCTGGCGGCGTCGGCGGCGTGGTCGGGCGGGCCATCATTCAGGACCGATTCAAGGGTGCCGCCGCCGTCAAGCAGATGGCCCTGGTCACCACCATCTTCGCCGCCGCCCCTGTCATCGCCCCCATTCTCGGCGGCTGGCTGCTGGCCTGGTTCGGCTGGCATGCCATCTTCGTGTTTCTCACCGCCTATACCCTGCTCTTGCTGCTGGCCTGCGCCCTCTGGTTGCCGGAAACCCTGCCACCGGCGCAGCGCCACAGCCTGCACCCCCTGGCCCTCTGGCGCGGCTATCGGGAAGTGCTGGGCACGCCGGCCTTCCTCAAACTGGGCCTGGCCACCGCCCTGTTCATGAGTGGCCAGATGATCTACGTCATGTCCTCGCCGGTGTTCATCATGGGGCACCTGAAACTGTCACCCCAATCCTTCGCCTGGCTGTTTGTCCCCGCCATCGCTGGCATGGTGGCGGGCAACGTCGTCGCCGGCCGACTCGCCGGTCGGCTGCCGGTACGGACCCTGGTCTGGCGCGGCATCGTCGTCATGCTCGGCGCATCAGTGTTCAATTTGGGCATCAATGCCTTCGGCCAACCGGGCTTGCCCTGGGTGGTATTGCCCGTGGCCCTTTATGCGAGCGGCTTGTTCATGGCCTTTGCCAGCCTGCAACTGATCGCCATGGACCTGTTCCCCACGCGCCGGGGCATGGCCGCCAGTTGTCAAAGCTTCCTGGTCACCCTCGGCATGGGCTTCACCGCCGGTGTCAGCGCGCCCCTGTTGTGGGACAGCACCTTCCACCTGGCCCTTGGCATGGCGCTCAATGCTCTGCTGGGCCTCACCCTCTTCGTTTGGGAAAGCCGGCGCGCCTAGAACAGGCTGTGCAGCATCTTGGCTGACAGCAGCAATAGCACCGCGGCGAAAATTCGCTTCAATACCGCCACCGGCAAGCGATGGGCCAAGCGCGCGCCAAAGGGCGCCGTGGTCACGCTGGCCGCCACCATCAGCGCCAGGGCGGGTAGATAGATGAAGCCCAGGCTGGCCGGCGGCAAATGGCCGATGCCGTAGCCGCTGACCAGATAACCCACGGTCCCGGCCAGGGCGATGGGCAGGCCGATGGCGGCCGAGGTGCCAATGGCGTGGTGCATGCGGACATTGCACCAGGTCATGAAAGGCACCGACAGGGAACCGCCACCAATGGCCACCAGGGCCGACACGCCACCGATGCCCGAACCCACAGCGAACATGCCGCCCGGACCAGGCAGTTCACGACTGGGTTTGGGCTTGGCATTGACGATCATCTGCACCGACACGTAGGCCATGAAGAGGACGAAGAAGATCGCCAGAAATTGGGTGGACACCAAGCCCACCACCTGGGCGCCGAGGAAGGTGCCCAAGGCAACCCCCGGGGTGATGGCCTTCACCACCGGCCACAGCACGGCGCCGTGCTGATGATGGGCGCGCAGACTGGAAATGGAGGTGAACACGATGGTGGCGAGGGAGGTCCCCAGGGCCATGTGCATGATGTGCTCGGCGGGAAACTGCTGGGCGGTGAACATCATCGCCAAGAGGGGAACGATGATGCCGCCGCCGCCGACCCCCATCAGCCCGGCGAAAAACCCGGACACGCCGCCCACGGCGACGTAGGCCAACCACCAGGCATTCACTTCAGCAACTGCCCGGTGATGAATTTCCACTCCGCCGGGTCCACCGGCGTGATGGACAGGCGGTTACCCTTTTGCAGGATGCGCATATTGGCCAGCTGGGGATGGGCGCGCAACTCGGCCAGGCCGATCAACCGGGTCTTTTGCGTGATGCGCACGTCCACATTCATCCAGCGCGGCGTCTCCGGTGTGGACTTGGGATCGTAATAGGGACTTGCCGGATCAAACTGGGTCCGGTCGGGATAGGCCTTGCACGCCACTTCCGCCAAGCCGGCGATGCCCGGCTCGGGACAGGAGGAATGGTAGAAGAACACCTTGTCCCCCACCGCCATCTGGTCGCGCATGAAATTGCGCGCCTGATAGTTGCGCACCCCCCACCAGTCCACGGTCTGATTGGGCATGGCCAGCACGTCGTCAATACCCACCACCGAGGGCTCGCTTTTCATCAACCAGTAACGCGTCATCACAACTCCCAATAAACGAAAAAGCGCCGAGGGCCTCGGCGCTTTTATCCTGCGGCAAGAAAAGCGAACCGCTTCTGGTCAGTCGCCCCCTCCCCTGAAAAGCCTGTCCTGAGCTGGTCGAAGGAGGATCGGGGGATGGGAAAGACTACCTGCGTCGCGGGGGAATCCAATAAAGCCGCTGGCCTTATTGGATTCCCCCGCCTGTGCCGCTAGGCCGCGATCCTGAACCTGGGTTCAGGGAGGCTGCGTTCCTGCCGCTTCAGGTTCGCCCGGCGAAGGGGCGATCACAACAGCGGCTTCTCGGGTCGGCAACCTTGTCGCGTAGACATTGGTTCAAGGAGCTTACAGCCTTGGCGTACACCGCAGGGGAAACCGGGGAAGCCGGCTGGGTCGCCGGGGTCAGAACAGGGCGTCCTGGGCCTTGTCCGTGAGCACCGCGTCCAGCTTGGCTTCGATGGCTTTGATTCTACGCCGGGGCACCTCTTCGTCAAGCCGAGGCAAGGGCGTTCCGCCTTGCGCGGACAACAATTCATGGGCCAGATTCAAAGCGACCATGACCGCCAACTTCTCACCGCTGCTGCGGGTCTTGTCCGCCACTTCCTCCATGCGGGCATCCAGCAGCTTTACGGCGGACTCCAGGGCCTCGCGTTCCTCGGGAGGACAGGAAACACGGTAGTCCTTGCCTTGAATGCGGATGTCGAGGGAATTTCCTGCCGCCATCATTCAGTCTCCGGGAGCTTGTCCATCAGTCCGGCCAGGCGTTCCCGGGCGGTCTCCATTTTGTCAGTCAGCGCCTGCTTTTCCGCCTCCAGGGCGGACACACGCCCGCGCAATTCCGCGTTCTGTGCCTGTAGGCGACCGCACAGGGTCAGCACCTGATCGACTTTTTGTTCCAGGGATTCAAGATCGGTATTCATGCCGAAAGTGTGTTGGAAATCCTCTGCGGGGTCAAGGAAGGGGTTTGCTACAATCCGCCCCCTGTTCGAGGTGCCCATGCCGATTGTCTTCGGCCTGGGTGAAACGGGAAGCAGGTGAAAGACCTGCGCTGCCCCCGCAACGGTAAGGAAGTGCGGAACCATCAAGACGCCACTGGGCACATGCCTGGGAAGGCGATGGTTCAAAACTTCCGAGCCCGGAGACCGGCCCCGGACATTCGTAGGAATCGCTGCGGGAGGGCAGTGGCCGGCGCATCCCGAATTGCTCCGTTACCCCTTCGTTAGCGACTCCCTGTCCAACCACCGGCAGCGGGGACGTCTGCCGGGAAAAGGAGCTTTCATGCGTTTATCCTGCAAAAGGTCCGTATTGACCACGGCCTTGCTTTCCACCTTCGCCCATCTTGCCCTAGCGGAAGACGTGCTACCCGACACCGTGGTCATCGCCACCCGAGTACCCACCCGGGCCAACGAACTACTGAGCGACGTTACCGTGGTCGGACGGGAGGACATCCAGCGAGCCGGCCACCAATCCCTGCCCGAATTGCTGTCCTCCTTGCCGGGGATCCAGTTCAGCCGCAATGGTGGCCCCGGAAGCAGCGGCAGCCTGTTCATCCGCGGCAGCAACAGCAGCCATGCCCTGGTATTGGTAGACGGCCAGCGGCTTTCTTCCGCAACTACAGGCACAACGGCGATCGAACACATCCCCGTGGAACAGATCGAGCGTATCGAAATCCTGCGCGGACCGGCGAGCAGTCTCTACGGCTCCGACGCCATCGGTGGCGTCATTCAAATCTACACCCGCGATCCCGCAGAAAAGCCCGCGCCTTCCGCTGCCCTCGGTTTCGGCCGCTATGGCACACGGACAGGTTCTCTCGGCTATGGCGGAAAAATCGATCAGACGCGCTTCAATCTCCTCGCCGGTTGGGAAACCGCCGATGGCTTCAGCGACATCCGGGCCGCCAAGGGGGGCATGTACGACATGTACAACGCCGACCGGGATGGCTACGCCAACCACAATGTCAGCGCCAGCCTCAGCCATCAGATCACCAGCACGACCGAGGTCGGTGCCAAGCTGCTGTCCGTTTCCGCAGACAAGCATTTCGATAGCGTGAGTTGCGACCCAACCGGTTTCACCTTGTGCACCCCCAATTTCGATAGCAAGCAACGCCAGGAACTCCAATCCTTTCAAGGCTACGTCAACCACCGGGTCAACAACCACTGGAAAACCTCCCTGCGCCTAGGTAGCAGCGCGGACAAGACCATCAACTGGCAATACGATCCCTCTGCCACCACGATCAGCCGCGCTTATTTCAATACGCAACAGGATCAGATGACCTGGCAGAACGACTTCTCCACCACCGTCGGTACCTTCATGGCAGCCATGGAATGGCGAAACACCCACGTTGCGTCCTCCCAAACCTTCGCCGCCAGTCATCAAAGCACCCGTTCTCTAGTAACGGGCTACCAAGGCCGCTACGGCGCTCATGCGGTCCAGTTCAGTCTGCGCAGTGACGATATCGACCGTATCGGCAATCACGGATCTGGTACAGCCGCCTACGGTTATCAACTCAACGATGCGTGGCTGATGCGTGCTTCCATCGGCACCGCTTTCCATGCGCCTACCTTCAACGACCTCTATTGGCCCCTGGACATGGTCAATTTCTTCCAGGGCAACCCTAATCTCAAACCAGAGCGATCACGCAACAAAGAGTTGGGGCTTGTCTATGAGCAAGGGACGACGACGGCTGCTGCCACCCTGTATCGAAACAATGTGACGAACCTGATCGACTTCCAGTCGTGCTCACCCTTCCCTTGTGTCAGTACCAATGCCAACTTGGGCAGCGCCACTTTAAAGGGTGCCAGTTTCCAATACGGGCAACGCTTGACATCCTGGCAATGGAAAACGGGTGTTGATTTCCTCAGTGCCAGGGACGACAGCACCGGTCGCACGTTGCAACGCCGTGCCGCCCGTTCGGCCAATCTTGACGTTCGTTATCTCGGCGACACCTACGACCTGGGCGCACAGATACAAGCTGTGGGTAACCGATTCATCAACAATGCCAACAGCCAGACCTTGGGCGGTTACGCCTTACTCAACCTAACGGCCAATTACCGCCTTGAACGTGACTGGACCTTGCAGGCCCGATTGGACAATGCACTAGATGCCCAGTATGTCGCCGTCCGCTCCAGCGCCAGTCCCTTCAACGACTACGGCGTCGCCGGTCGTTCCTTGTTCCTCGGCTTCCGCTACGTTCCCCATTGAGCCACTACTTGCCTACCGCCCCGTAGAAAATCGATCACCTTGCACCAAATGCCATGAAAAACCAACTCACCACCCTGCGCCCGCTCGCCCTTTCTCTGCTATTACCCTTCTCCATGCCCGGTTGGGCGGGCACCCTGAACGAAGTTGTCGTCACCGCCACCCGCCAGGCGGCCCGTGCCGATGAAGTGCTGTCGGACGTCACCGTCATCGACCGGCAGGTCGTCGAAATGGCGGGCGGAGACAGTGTCATCGACCTGCTCGCCCGTCAGCCCGGCATCCAGATGATGCAGAACGGGGGCATCGGCACCAGCGCCCAGCTCTTCGTCCGGGGTGCCCGTTCCGATCAGATCAAAATCCTGCTCGACGGCATGCCCATCAACTCCATCGATATTACCGGCTCCCCCCTGCGCTACCTGCCCCTGGCGGACGTGGAAAGAATCGAAATTCTGCGCGGCCCAGCCAGCGCCCTGTACGGTGCGGACGCCATTGGCGGTGTGATTCAGATCATCACCCGCCGGGCCCAAGCCGGTCTGGGTGGCGATGCCTATCTGGGCGCGGGTAGCAACGGCACCCTCAAGCGCAGCCTGGGCATCCATGGCGGCGACGAACGCTGGCGTTTCTCCCTATCGGGTAACGACTTCCGTACCGACGGCATCTCCGCCCTGCGCAACGGCCCCAAACTGGATGCGGACAAGGACCCCTTCCGTCAGATGGGTTTCCACGGCAATCTGGTGTTCACTCCGACCCAGGGCCACGAGCTCAGTGCCCAGTGGATGGCCAACCACGGTCAGGTATTTTCCGACAGCGCCATCGGCAGCGGCAGCTTCAACGCCCGGAACGACTTCAGCAATGAAGTCTGGAACATTGCCAGCAAGAATGTCCTATCCGACCGCTGGACCAGTACCCTGCGCTACGGCCAGAGCCTGGACAACCAGACCAGCATCAGCACGGCAACCAGCATCAGCACCATCCAGACCTTGGACACCCAAGTCTCCTGGCAGAACGATGTGAAACTAGGTCTGGGTTCCGGTTTGTTTTTGCTCGAACGCCAAGACCGTCATGTGGGGCCGGAAGTCCGATTTACCGGCAACAAGGTAGACAGCCACAACGACGCCGTCGTGCTCGGCTGGAACGCCAGCCTGGGCGACCACCGTTGGCAATGGGCCAGCCGCCGCGACGATCACAGTGTCTTTGGTGCCCACAACACCTGGTCCGGCAGTTACGGTTATCAACTAGCGTCAACCTGGCGCATCAACGGCAATCTGGGCACGTCGTTCAAGGCACCAACTCCCTATCAGCTTTACGCAACGACCAGCGTGGTGCCGCAGTTAACCGCGAATCCCAATTTGCAGCCCGAAGAAGGACGCAACCGGGAGTTGTCCCTGGTCTGGGATAACGGGGTCCAAAATGTTTCCGTTCTTTGGTACCGCAACGACATCACCAATCTGATCGAATACCACTACCTTTCGGCCAGCACGGTGCAGTACCAAAACATCAGCAAAGCCAAGCTTGAAGGCTGGACCTTGGCCTGGAACGGCAAGGTGGAAGAATGGCGCCTCGGCGCATCCCTTGATCTGTTGGATGCCAAGGATGAAACAACACATAAAATGCTGGAGCGCCGCGCCAAGGAAAAATTGAATTTCAATGCCAGCCGTCGTTGGGCAGGATGGGACTTGGGGGGCGAAATGGTGATGGTTGGCCGCCGATACTCACCCTCCTCGGAAACATTTACCACTCCCGGCAATAGCGAAGCCTATCCCATGGGCGCTTATTCTTTGCTTAACCTTACTGCCAAGACCGATCTCTCCCGCAACATGGCTTTGGAAATTCGCCTCGACAACATTGGTGACAAGCGTTACACCACAGCGCTCACGTCCAATGGAAAGTTTGAGTACAACGCTCCCGGCATGACCTGGTTCGTCGGCCTGCGCTACAAAATGTAATCGTCTCGACCCATGCCCACCCGCCGCCGCGCCGCCCTTGTCCTGCTGATCCTGGCCTTCCTGGCCGGGGTCAGCTTTGCCGTGTCCCTGGCGGCGGGCAGCATTCCGGTTTCCTTTGCCGACCTGGGCGGCGCCCTGCTCGGCGGCACGGACAACCTGGCAACGGAAATCGTCCGGGGACTGCGCCTGCCCCGGGCCATCGGTGCCTTCGCCTGTGGCGGCCTGCTGGCCTTGGCCGGCGCCCTGATGCAGGTGCTGCTGCGCAATCCCCTGGCCGACCCCTATGTGCTGGGCATCTCCGGCGGTGCCGCGGTGGGCGCCCTGTCCGCCATGCTGGCCGGACTGGCCCTGGCCTTCATCAACCTGTTCGCCTTCGGCGGCGCCTTCGCCGCCATGGTGCTGGTGTTTGGCCTGGCCCACGGCGACAGTTCGTGGACCCGTTCCCGACTGCTGCTCACTGGCGTCATCGTTGCCGCCGGTTGTGGTGCCGTGGTCGCCCTGATTCTTTCCATCGCGCCGGAAGCCAAGCTGCGGGGCATGTTGTTCTGGCTCATGGGCGACGCCGGCCACGTCGCCAATCCCTGGCCCGCCCTGGTGCTGCTGGTCGTCGGCGTCGCCGCCTCTCTCCCCTTCGCCCGGGAACTCAACCTGCTCACCCGGGGCGACGTTCTGGCCCAGTCTCTCGGTGTTTCCGTACAGCGCATCAAGCGCATCGTCTACGCCCTCGCCTCCCTGTTCACCGCCGTGGCCGTCACCACCGCCGGCTCCATCGGTTTCATCGGCCTCGTCGTGCCCCATTTGATGCGCATGGCCATCGGCAACGACCAGCGTCTGCTGCTGCCCGCCTCGGCCCTGGCCGGGGGCAGCCTGCTTCTATTGGCCGACACCCTGGCCCGCACCATCGTCGCCCCGCAACAACTGCCGGTGGGTGTGCTCACCGCCCTGCTCGGCGTCCCCGTGTTTCTCTTCCTGCTCGGCCGCCAGCCGGGGAGCCGCTCATGAACGCCATGCTGACCAGCACCGATCTCCGCGTCGGCATCGGCGGCCACCTCGTGTGCACCGCGCTCAACTGGCAGGTGAATGCGGGGCAGCATTGGGCCATTCTCGGTCGCAACGGCGCCGGCAAGTCCACCCTGCTGCACACCCTGGCCGGCCTACGTCACGCCGACGACGGCATCGTGCGCATCGAAGGCCGGGGCCTGGTCGACACGCCGCCCCGCGACTTGGCCAAGCTGCGCGGCATCCTGCCCCAACGGCAACTCGACCCCTTCGCTTCCACCGTGTTGGAAACCGTGCTGGTGGGCCGCCATCCCCACCTGGGACGCTGGGATTGGGAAACAACGGAAGACCGCCGCATCGCCCTGGCCGCCCTGGAACAGGTGGGGCTGAAGGACTTCGCCCAGCGCGACGTGCTCACCCTCTCCGGCGGCGAACGGCAACGGCTGGCCATCGCCCAACTGCTCGCCCAACAACCACCGCTGATGCTGTTGGACGAACCCCTCACCCACCTGGATCTCAACCACCAGGTCGCGGTCATGGACCTGATGCAACAACAGGCCAAGGCCGGTGCGGCAGTAGTGTCGGTGCTGCACGATCCCGGCTTCGCCGCCCGCTATTGCGACCAGGCCCTGCTCTTGTTCGGCGACGGGCTCTGGTTGGCCGGGGCGACCGCCGAAGTGCTCACCGCCCTCAACCTGTCCTGCCTTTACGGACACACCCTCCACGAACTTACCGACGCCGGCGGTCAACGATGGTTCGTCCCCGCCTGACATGACCGACGCTAGCCCTAACCACGATACCGACCGCGACAGCCGCCACAAAGCCCGCATGGAGCGCAAGAAATCCGTGGTAGACGAAAAGATTGCCGCCGCCCAGCAGGAACGCGGCGTGCTGCTGGTGAACACCGGCAACGGCAAGGGCAAGTCCTCCGCCGCCTTTGGCGTGGTGGCCCGGGCCCTGGGCCACGGCCAGCAGGTAGCGGTGATCCAGTTCGTCAAAAGCCGCACCGACACCGGCGAAGAAGCCCTGCTGTCGAAACAGCCCGGGGTGCGCTGGCATGTCATGGGCGAAGGTTTCACCTGGGAATCCCAGGACCGCCACCGCGATACCGTGGCCGCCCGAGCCGCCTGGGACCTGGCCCTCAAATACCTGCAAGACCCCGCCATCGGCCTGCTGGTGCTGGATGAAATGACCTACGCCTTCAAGTACGGCTGGCTCGATCTCGACGAAGTCGTCGCCGCCCTCAAGGCCCGCAGTCCCATGCAGCACGTCATCGTCACCGGCCGCGCCGCGCCCCCGGCCCTGATCGACGCCGCCGACACGGTGAGCGAAATCAACGTGATCAAACACGCTTTCCAGGCGGGCGTCAAAGCCATGCCGGGACTGGATTTCTGACGTGAATCTGCGTCAGGGCTGGCGCAGCCTGCATACTGCTGCGCTGCTTGCCATGGCGATAGCCGTGTCCACGGCCCAGGCCGCCACCCTGTTTGGTGTCGTTACCGACCGGGCCGCCCCGGCAGCGGTAGATGCCGCCCGGCGCTATCTGGCCCAACACCCCGCCGACCGCATCCTGCTACGCACCCCGGCCCAAATCGTGGCCGCTTCCGACAAGCAATTGCAGCAGTGGCTGGGTGCCGACGCTGTACTCGTCGTCTCGGTCTTCGGCGATCCGGCGCGCCGCCTGGGGGAAGCCCTGACCCGCAGCAAAACCCCGCGCCTGCTGGCCATGAATGGCGAAGCCCGCCTCACCGCCCAGAGTCGGGACAAGGACGGTGACCTGTCCCGCTTTCCCGCCGACATCATCCGCGAACTGGCGGCGGAAGCGCCGGCAGAAAGCGCCCTGCAAGCCGCTGCCGCCAAGCCGGTAGCCAGCCGCTGGCTCGCTGCCCGTCGCACCTGGCAGGCCGGTGGCGGCGACAACATCGCCCAGCTCTACGATCACCTGCTCCACGGCAGCGTCCTGCCAGCCCCACAAGCGGAACCCAGCCTGCGTCTGCGGGTAGGTGACACCGAGCGCCTTGATGCCACCGCCTGGAACAGCCGCCTGCTGCCTGCCGGACCTGCCCTGGTGGTGCTGGATTTATCCAACATCGAGTCGGGCACCGCTGCCGCCCTTTGCGCCGAATCCCGCCGCCAGAATCTCCCCTGCGCCGAAGTGCTGACCCGCTGGGGCGGTGCATCCCGGGAAGCCATTGAGCGCATGAAGGAACTCATCACCCCCGCCACCCCTAGTGCCTTGGTGGTGGTGCAGGACTTCGTCGTTGGTGCCGCCGAAAACCGCGAAGCCGTCACCGAAGCCCTCAAGCAGCTCAACGTGCCGGTGCTGAAAGCCATCCGCCTCACCGACCGCACGGCGGCCCAGTGGCGACTCTCCCCCGAAGGCCTGCCGGTGGACTCGGTGCAGTACCGGGTGGCGCTGCCAGAGCTGCAGGGCATCGGCCAGCCCATCGTGGTCAGCGCCGTGGGCCGTACCGTGGCGGACAAACTCACCGGCATCGACATCCGCCAGACCGAGCCCATCGCCGTCGAAGTGCAGCGACTGGTGAGCCGCGCCAAGCGCTGGCAGCAACTGGGCGCCAAGCGCAACCAGGACAAGCACATCGCCATCGTCTATTACAACCACCCGCCGGGGCGACAGAACATCGGCGCCGACAACCTGGACGTGCCCGCCTCCCTGTTCCACATCCTCACCCGGCTCAAGGCCGAGGGCTACGACACCGGTACCCTGCCCGCCTCGCCGGAAGCTCTGCTGGACCAGATCATGGCCCGAGGGGTGAACCTGCCGGAAGACCAGGAAGCCCTGCGTCATCTGGCGCAAGAAGTGAACGGCGTGCCGGAGAAGGAATACGCCCGCTGGTTCGCCACCCTCTCGCCCCGGGTGCGCGGCGAAATGGTGGAAGGCCCCTTGGGCCGACTTCATGCCGAAGTGCTGGAAGCCGAGCAAGCCGGGGAAAGACGCCTGGGCCGCAAGCGGGTGGAAGTCATCATGAAGGAACTCCACCACTTGGCAGAAGGGGCGGATCATCCCAAACGGCAGGAGGCCATTGCCGGGCTGCGCAAGCTGGAGGCGGGTTATCTGGCTTGCCTCTCCGACCAAAATCCTCCCTCCGTTCGTCCTGAGCGTCGGGGGCAAAGCCCCCAAAGTCGAAGGACGAGTGCACGTACCGACTCCGATCAACAATCCTTCGACTCTGCGCCTACGGCGCGACGCTCAGGACGAACGGTAGGGAATTGTTCCAACTTGCTCCCCCTGAAAAACCGCATCGCCGCCTACGGCATCGAAGGCTTGCGGGGCTGGGGGCCGACGCCGGGCAAGGTGATGGTCTCCGGCGAACGCCTGCTGGTGCCGGGCCTCACCTTCGGCAAGGTCTTTGTCGGTGCCCAGCCGCCGCGGGGTTGGGAAGTGGATGAAGAACTGCTCCACGCCAATACCAGCGTGCCGCCGCCCCATCAGTTCCTCGCCTTCTACCACTGGCTACGGGACGACTTCCGCGCCGATGCGGTGGTGCATCTGGGCCGTCATTCCACCTACGAATTCCTCCCCGGCAAGGCCGTGGGCCTCACCGCCGACGACTATCCCAGCCTGATCGCCGCCGACATCCCCGGCGTCTATCCCTACATTGTGGATGGCGTGGGCGAGGGCATCCAGGCCAAGCGCCGAGGCCTTGCCGTGATGGTGGACCACCTGACCCCGCCCCTAGCCGCCACGCCCCTCTACGACCAGTTGCTGGAGCTACGCCAAGTAGTGGAAAGCTACGAGTCCTCCAACAGCGAAAGCCTCAAGGCCAACGCCGCCAAGATCATGCGGGAGAAGGTGATCGCCCTCAACCTCAAGGCGGAACTGGAAGCCTCCATGGCCGACGTGCTGGAAGTGCGCGGCATCGGCTTTGAAGACGCCGACGACGACCTACTGGCCCACGAAGTCGGCCACTACCTGACCAAGTTGCAGGAAAAGTTCATGCCCCACGGCCTGCACATTTTCGGCAAGGACTGGACCGAGGAGTCCCTGCGCCTGATGGCGGACTCCATGGCCCAAGTGATGGGCAATCAGGATGCCGTCATCAACCAGAAACTCAAGGATTCCCCCCGTCTGGAAATGGCCGGGCTGCTGGCCGGATTGAACGGCCAGTTCGTGCCGCCGGGCAAAGGCAACGACCCCCTGCGATCCCCCGACGCTCTGCCCACCGGGCGCAACTTCCACGCGGTGGATGGCGACATTCTGCCGACGCGGCTGGGTTTCAAGCTGGGGACTGATCTGGCGCAAAAGGCAACAGCACGGGACAGAAACCCATCGGGCGTAGCGAACATGAATAGTCGCCTCCCCCGCCCGGCGGGGGAGGACGGGAGGGGGTGCTCCTCTGGTCAAGGTGACTGCAACGCTTCCCCCGGAAGCGATGCAGTCATCCTTTGGGCATCGGACGCCGTGCGGGACGAAGGCGCCATGGTGGCCTTCTGCCTCTCCCTGCTGGGGGCCGAACCCGTATGGAACGCCCGGGGCATCGTCACCGATGTGAAGCTGGTGGCGGACGCCCCTCACCGGGATGTGATCGTCACCACCTCCGGCCTGTTCCGCGACCTTTACCCCAATCTGCTGAACCAGATCGACCGGGCCGGACGGCTGGCCCTGGCGGCGTCTGCCAATGCCCTGGTGCAGCAACACCCCGAACTCAAAGCCGCCCTGGAAACCGCCCTCGCCCCCATTGCCACCGTTGCCTGGGGCAGCCTTCCCGCCGCCAACAACGCATTGGCCCGGGCCTGGCTGCATCGCTACCAGCAACTGCGGGAACAGGGCCACGACGACCTGGACGCCGGTCGTGCTGCGGCCATGCGCATCTTCGGTGATCCGCCCGGCTCCTACAGCGCTGGGGTGAACCGACTGGCAGAACGTTCCGGTGCCTGGAAGGAGCGGGGCGAGCTGGGCAAGGTGTACCTCAACCGCATGGGCCACGCCTACGGCCTGGACGCCACGGGCGAAGCCGCCCACGCCGCCTTTGAGAGCGCCCTGAAGGGGGTGGCCCGCAGCTACCATGGCCGCGCCAGCAACCTCTACGGCCTGATGGACAACAACGACGCCTTCGATTACCTGGGCGGCCTTTCCCTCGGCGTAGAAGCCCTGACCGGCCACCGCCCCGAGGGCCTGATCCTGCAACACGCCGACCCGGCCCACCCGGCGGTAGAGCCCCTGGCCACAGCCCTCATGAGCGAACTGCGGGGCCGCTACCTCAACCCGGAATGGCTCAAGCCCCTGATGCAGCACGGCTACGCCGGAGCCCGCACCATGGGCCAGGAATTCCTCGAAAACCTCTGGGGCTGGCAAGTAACGCGGCCCGATCTGGTACAGCAATGGGCTTGGGACGAGGTGAAGAGCACCTATTTCGATGACAAGCAGAAGCTGGGCTTGCCCCAGTTTCTCGCCCAGGGCCACAACGCCCACGTCAAAGCCCAAATGCTGGCCATCTTCATGGTGGCGGCGGAGAAGGGTTTCTGGAAAGCCGACGACGCCACCGTGAAAAAACTGGGCAGCGAATTGGCCCAACTGGTGGCCAAAAACGGCCTGCCCGGCAGCGGCCACACTGCCCCTAACCATCCCATGTGGCAATGGCTGTCCGCCAAGCTGGATGCCGCCGATGCCCAGGCGCTGGGCGTGGTGTTGGCGAAAGCACGGGGGGAGAACGTGATGGCCTATGTGCCGGCTATGCCCACGGGGCGGACTGCTACGAAGGGCGCGGTTGCCACGCCAGCTGCGACAGCAGAGGTTACGGCTGAGGCTGTCGAAGCAGCGCCGGTACGGTATTACGAGCTGCATGAGGCGGCGAAGGATGAAGCGCCTGCGGTGCCGGTGGGTTTGTTGCTGGTGGCTGGTGTGGGGCTATTTGGCTTGGGGTTCTTGCGGGGGCTTAAATGAATTTGGTTTTGGTTCCTCCGCTCGGGCTTTGCCGGGTCGCGCCCCGACTGGCGCCCTACTTTCTTGCTGTGCGGCAAGAAAGTAGGCAAAGAATCGCACCCTGCTGCCCCGGCCCTGCGGGCTTCCCTCCCTCCGGCGGTTTCACCGGGCTGGCCGCTAAACTCGCCTACGGCTCGAACAACGCGGCCAGAATTCCCCGGGGAAACCACCTCCGCTCGGCGGGGCAGAAGGGGTTTGACTTTCTCCGTGGCAAGCGAACGGCGCATCCACGAAGCTCCCGAATCCCCTCTGTCGAGCCGGTGATGCAACGCGGGAAATGGGGCTTTCCGGGCTTGCTGTCCGAGCCGCAGGCGAGTTTGCAAGACCGGCCATTTCACGCTTTGCAGCGCCGGGTAGCCCGCAGGGCCGAGACGGCGGGGAACGTTTCTTTGCCTACTTTCTTGTCGTTTGACACGAAAGTAGGGCGCCAGCCGGGGCGCGACCCGGCAAAGCCTCCACGAAGCCCATAGCAACACCCCAAGACAAGCCTCACAACGAAGCCCGACAACACCCCACAGAACCCATAGGCCCCCACCATGACCCATTTTGCCTGGCTCCACGACGCCATCACCTGGCTCCTCACCCCCGCCCTCGCCGCGCTCCTCTTCGGCTGCGCCGTCGCCGCCGTTGAATCCGGTATCGCCCTGGGCGAACGGCTCTCCGGCCTCAAAAAACTCAAGGCTTGCGGCGACGTGGCCAAGGTGCAGCGCATTGCCCGCCGCCGCCTGGAACGCAGCGACCTGCTCTCCCGCATTCCCCCCATGCTGGGCCTGATGGCCACCATCATCCCCCTCGGCCCAGGGCTCGCCGCCCTCGGTCAAGGCAATCCAGCCCAGCTGGCCTCCGCCGTCACCGTGGCTTTTGACGCCACCGTGCTGGGGCTGGTAGCGGGTATCGCCGGGCTGGTGATCGGCAAGCTGCGCCGCCGCTGGTACGAAGAATTGCTGGAGGCCATGGAATGAGCTCGGACGCCATCGACCACCTGAACCCGCCGCGCAAGAAGCTCAAGCTTTATTCCAAGCTGGACGCCGCTTTCGACGATCAGGACGAAGATCCCCGCGCCAGTCTGGTGAATCTGGTGGACGTCATGCTGGTGTTCGCCTGCGGTCTGCTGGCGGCCCTGGCCGCAGGCAGTCAGGCCCAGTTGAAAGCGCCCCAGACGGTAGAAAAAGGCCAGGAGATCGAACGCCCCGCCAGCGGCCAGCAACAGAGTGGCGCCGGTTACGACCGCGTGGGCGAAGTGTTCCGCGACCCCAAGACCGGTAAGCTGGTGCTGATTGAACCTGACAGCAAAGCCGGTGCACAATCCGCCGCCCCCGCTACCGCAAAGCAACCATGACCGCCACGTCCCTCGCCTGCCCCGCCCTGCTGATTGCCGCCCCCGCATCCGGCCAGGGCAAGACCACGGTGGTGGCAGCCCTGGCCCGGCTGCATACGCGCCTGGGGCGCAAGGTGCTGGTGTTCAAGTGCGGACCGGATTTTCTCGATCCGCAAATCCACCAAGTGGCCAGCGGCGCTCCCTGCGAGAACATCGACTTCCGCATGTGCGGCGAAGAAGACGCCCGCTGGCGACTGGCCCGGGCCGCGAAAGAGGCGGACCTGATTTTGGTGGAAGGGGTCATGGGCATCCACGATGGCGAACCCTCCGCCGCCCAGCTGGCACGGCACCTGGGCCTGCCTGTGCTGCTGGTGCTAGACGCAGCGGCCATGGCCGGTAGCTTCGGCGCGGTGGCTTGGGGTTTGAAACATTACAAAGAAGGCGCCCCCATCAGCGCTGTGCTGGCCAATCGGGTGGGGAGCGAATACCACGGCCAACTGTGCCGCGAGACCTTGCCCGACGACATCGCCTGGTACGGCGCCCTGCCCCGGGATGCCAGCGGCGAACTACCCGAGCGCCACCTTGGCCTGCTGCCCGCCGCCGAGATTGCAGGGCTTTCCGCCAGCCTGGACCGCATGGCTGATGCCCTGGCCGCCACACCTGCCGCCGAACTGCCCCCGGCAGTGAACTTTGCCGACGCCGACGCCCCGCCCTTACCGCCCCTGCTGGCGGGCCGCAACATTGCCGTGGCGCGGGATGCCGCCTTCTGCTTTGCCTACCCGGCCAATCTGGAATGCCTCACACAACTGGGCGCCACCCTGACCTACTTCTCGCCCCTGGCAGATCAAGCCCTCCCCACCTGCGATGCCGTCTGGTTGCCCGGCGGCTACCCGGAACTCCACGGCCCCGCCCTGGCCGCCAACCACGCCATGGCCACTGCCCTCAAAGCCCATGTAGCAGCGGGCAAGCCCCTCTTGGCCGAGTGCGGCGGCATGATGGCCTGCTTTGAGCAACTCACCACGGTGGATGGACAAAGCCACGCCACCTTCGGCCTGCTACCGGGCAACAGCACTATGCAAAGCCGCCTCGCCGGGTTGGGCATGGTGGCGGTGGAACTGCCCGAAGGCGCCATGCAGGGCCATACCTTCCACTACTCCACCAGCAGCAGCACAGCCCCCGTCATTGCCACCGCCATCAAAGCCAAGGGCAAGGGCGGCGAAGCGGTGTACCGCCAGCAGCGGCTCACCGCCAGCTATATGCACTTCTACTTTCCTTCCAATCCGCAAGCCACTGCGAGGTTGTTCCTATGAGCCATCGCTACGCCGACGACGCCCTGGCCGGGGTCTATGCCGCCATTCATCAACGCCGCGACATCCGCGAATTCTCCGGCGGCCCCCTGCCCGAGGGGCTGCTGGACCGGCTCTATCAGGCAGCCCACGCCGCGCCCTCAGTGGGCTATATGCAGCCCTGGCGCCTACTCCACATCACCGACCTGGCCATCAAAGCGGGCATGGTGGAGATCGTCGAGACCGAACGGCAAGCCACCGCTGCGGTGCTGCCCAGCCGTACGGCGGAATTCCTCAAGCTCAAGGTCGAGGGCCTGCGCTCCTGTAGCGAGATTGTTGTCGTGGCCCTAATGGACGGCTGCGAAAAACACATCTTCGGCAAACGCACCCTGCCGGAAATGGCCCTAGCATCTGCCGCCTGTGCCATCCAGAACATGTGGCTGGCGGCGAGAGCCGAAGGCATCGGCCTGGGCTGGGTGTCCTTCTTCGCGCCCGATGATCTGGCCCGGCTGCTGAAGATGCCAGAAGGCGCCAAGCCCATTGCCATTCTCTGCATCGGCCCGGTGGACGAGTTCCCCGAGCAACCCCTGCTGGAAACTCTTGGCTGGGGTAGCCGCCTCAAGCAGGAGGATTTCGTCTTCGAAAATACGTGGCCGGAGCATGCCCAACCGACACCAACGGCCTATTGATCTGACCGAATGATTCAAACCTTGTCGCCCCTGGTCCCGGCGACAAGGCGCTGTACCCAGACCGAAACGCAACAGGTGTCCGCTTGTTCGCAAGCGGATGAAACGGGAAGCAGGTGAGAAGCCTGCGCTGCCCCCGCAACGGTAAGGAAGTGCGGAACCATCAAGACGCCACTGGGCACATGCCTGGGAAGGCGATGGTTCAAAACTTCCGAGCCCGGAGACCGGCCTGTTGTCCAACGCCTTTGCCGCAGGAACAAAGGTATTAACGACGGATGCACTGCGGGGTGCGAAATCGGGGGACGGTACAAGCACGGCCCTCCGATTTCATCCGGTGCTCCATGGTGGAGTTTTTATGCTTCGTAAAACACCCGGGCGCACGTGCGCCCATCATTCCCGGCCGGGCCGTATTGCTTTGCTCTCCCTGCTGAGCCTGCCCCTGCTAGCCAAGGCCGCCGGGATTCCCACTTTGCAGGAAATCACCGTCACAGCCTCGGGACAGGACATGGTCGGTCTCGCCGACTCGGCCACGGAAGGCACGGTCACCGCCAAGCAACTGGCAAACCGGCCCTTGCTGCGACCTGCGGAGGTGATGGAGTCGGTGCCCGGTCTGACCGTGACCCAGCACTCCGGCGACGGCAAGGCCAATCAATATTTTCTACGCGGATTCAATCTCGATCACGGCAGCGACTTCGCCACCTCGGTGATGGGGATGCCGGTGAACATGGTCAGCCACGCCCACGGCCAGGGCTATATGGACCTCAACTTTCTGATTCCCGAACTGGTGGGCAGCCTTCGTTATCGGAAGAGCGTCTATGCGGTGGATGATGGCGACTTCAGCTCCACCGGTTCCGCCCGCATCGACTATCAACGCAGTCTCGCCGCCCCCTTTGCCGATGTTTCGGTGGGGCAACATCAGTACCGGCGGGCCCTGGTTGCCGGCAGCCGAGAACATAACGGCCTGCAATGGCTGGGAGCGGCCGAACTGGCGGGCAACAACGGTCCCTGGGATCAGCCGGAAAACCTGCACAAGGCCAACGGCGTCCTGCGCCTTTCTTCCGGCACCGCCAGCAACGGTTTCTCCCTCGCCGCGATGGCCTACCACTCCACTTGGGTTGCCAGCGAGCACGTGCCGGAGCGGGCCATTCTCTCGGGCGAGATCGGTCGTTACGGTACGCTGGTGGCCAACGATGGCGGCATCACCCATCGCAACAGCCTCTCGGCGGAATGGGCCAGCACTGGCGACACATCGGCCTGGCGCGGCAATCTCTGGCTGGTCGACTACGGCCTCAATCTGTTCAGCAGTGCTTCCGGCTACATCAGTGGCGCCCAGGGCGACCAACACGAGCAGGCCGACCAGCGCACGATACTGGGCGGGCAACTGGAAGGCCGCTTTTTCTTCGGCCCCGACTTGCGCGACACCGAGCTGGCGCTGGGCAGCCAGTTACGCCACGACAATATCGGCACCCTGGGTCTCTACAACACGGTGGATCGAGGCAGAACCACCACGGTGCGGGAAGACCGGGTACGGCAAACCGCCACGACTTTTTACAGCGAAGCCAAGACCCAGTGGCAACCCTGGCTACGCAGCAGTGTCGGTCTGCGTTATGACCGTATCGATGCCGAAGTCACCGCCACCGGCGGCACTTTCAACATGAGCAATGGTGGCAATGCCTCGGCCAGCCAAACCAGCCCCAAGCTCGGCTTGGTGATCGGCCCCTTTGCCCATACCGAGCTCTATGCCAATTGGGGCCGCGGCTTCCATAGCAACGACGCCCGCGGCGCCACCAGCCGGGTCGATCCTGCCACCGGCAACAGCATTGCGTTGGTCCCCTTGATCGTTAAATCCACGGGTAGTGAACTCGGCCTTCGTACCACGCCCCTGCCCGGTTGGCACAGCAGCCTGTCCCTATGGCAAATGGACCTGGCCTCGGAACTGGTCTTCATTGGCGATGCAGGCATCACCGAACCCCGTGGCAGTTCCCGCCGTCATGGCCTGGAATGGGCCAATTATCTGAGCCCGCGCGAGGGATTGGTGATTGATGCGGACCTAGCCATCTCCCAGGCCCGTTTCAATGCCCCGATCAATGGCGGCAACCACGTGCCCAACGCGATTCCCCTGGCCGCCTCCCTCGCCGCCAGTTGGGATCGTTGGGGAGAACAGGGACGCTGGTCCGGCGGTATTCGTCTGCGCTACATCGGTGCCTATGATCTGGAAGAAACCGGAACACAAAAATCCACCGCCTTCTGGCTCACCAATCTCAAACTGGGCTACCGCCTTGATCCGCAGATGAGGCTGTCCCTCGACATCCTCAACCTGTTCGATCGCAAGGCCAACGATATCGAGTACTGGGGTGGCTCCTGTACCCGGCTGGAAGGCGGCGGCTGCAATGGCGGCAACGGCATCGACGGTCGCCTGATTCATCCGTTGGAGCCACGCACCCTGCGCCTGGGTTTGCGCGTTACCTTCTGATAAAGATTTTTTGATTTGACGTAAGACACAGCAGGTGCCTCCTCTTCTTGCCAAAGAAAGGAGGTGAAACGGGAAGCAGGTGAGAAGCCTGCGCTGCCCCCGCAACGGTAAGGAAGTGCGGAACCATCAAGACGCCACTGGGCACATGCCTGGGAAGGCGATGGTTCAAAACTTCCGAGCCCGGAGACCGGCCTGCTGCCTGGAGCCCTCTTGCTGAGGGCGTGTTCAACTTAACCGTCTGCGGGGTGCGGATGGCGATGGTGCAAGCCCGACGGCTCCGGCCGACGGACGTTTCCCTGTCGCCGATCCATCAGGCGGTCAACACGGAAACCACCATGCCTTTTCAATTACTCGACTCACGGCCAGCGACCACCACCCAGCCCGACCCCCTTCACCTGCACTTGCGGCAACTGACGGAAGCGGACCGCGCCGCGGCCGCTCGCCATCTCCACAGCCTGGATCGCGATGACCGCTATGACCGCTTCGGCAGCGCCCTCAACGACGCCGGCATCCGCCGCTATGTGGATTCCATGGATTTCGTCCGTCATGGCCTGTTCGGCGTACTCCACCGCCCGCCCGGTAGCGACCCCCTTCTGGCCGGACTCCTTCACCTGGTGCCCTGGGCGCAGCGGGCGGAACTGGGGGCCAGCGTGTTGCCGCCCTATCGCGGCCAAGGCCTGGCGAGCGCCCTGTTTGCCGCCGCCCTCAGCCATGGCCGGACCCTCGGCATCCGCGAAGTGGTCTGCGTATCCGGCCATCCGGCCGTACCGCGCATCTGCCGCCGCATCGAATGCCCGATGACCCCTTGGCCCAACAGCGGTTGGTTGCTGTTGCCCTAGGAGGTAAGGAACTTCGTCGTCAGTGAGGACGGGGGGCCGATGCGGGTTCCGCCGTTTCCGGAAAGTGTTCCATCTGGGCCTCATGCCAATCCTCCAGCACCTTGAGGCAAGTGGCGCGGATTTCCGCAGGCAGGGTGGGCAGCTCGGTCATCTGGTGCAACTGGCGGATCACGTTGCGCATCCGCCCACGGCAGACGCCGACGGTGGCGGCCCGGGACAACAGGTAGATGGTGCGGGCGATCTGCTGATCTGGCGAGGGTGTATCCATGGTCGCATCCTTTATGGGCAAGGCGGGTCAATCCCGTTACACGGGCAGGCCGAGATCCGGGGCGATCTGGCGTAGCCAGACGTCGAGCCGGCCTTCGGTCAGCTCGGCCTGGTTGTCCTGGTCGAGCACCAGGCCGACGAACTTGCCGTCCACCACAGCCTCGGAATGTTTGAAGGCGTAACCGTCGACAGGCCAGGAGCCCACCACCCGAGCACCCCGATCGATCACGAAGTCGTGCAACTCGCCCAAGGCGTTGACGAACTCGTTGGCGTAGGACTTCTGGTCGCCCAGGCCGAACAGGGCCACGGTCTTCCCGCCCAGGTCCAGATCGGCCAATCGCTCCAGGGCTTCTTCCCAGCTCTCTTCTTCGCAATCCGCCGACTGGCCGGGCAACTGGCCATCGCCCAGGGTCGGCGTGCCGAGGATCAGACAATCGTAGGCGGCGACATCCTCCGCCGAAACCCGGTTGATGTTCACCGGCGTCGCCATCACCTCGTCGCCGAAACGTTTTTGAATTGCCTTGGCGACCTTGCGGGTGCTGCCGCTGCTGGTGCCGAAGAAAATGCCGATCCTTGCCATGGTGCTTTCCTTTCAATGTGGATTAACAGTCGATGTATTTCACGTATCCGGTGCGCCTAATCCTTGCCTTCCGGCACATAGACGATGGAGCCGTCCTTCATGCGATAGGCCGTACCGGCCTTGTCGCCCTCGCCCTGGCCGATGTTGCCGCTGGCCTTGTAGTGCTCGATCTTCTCGCCCTTCTTCACCACCATTTCCATGGAAGGCTTGCCCGGATCAGTGATGACGGTGACGTCCTGTTTGGAGAAAGGATTGAGCAACGGGTTTTGCGCCACGGTGATGAGCAGGGCGGCGATGATGACGAGGAAGATGTCGATCAGGTTCACCACCGAAAGGATCGGGTCCTCACTCTCCGGTTCGTGCAACAGCTTGAGCTTGCCGCGACTCACGTCGGACTCCGGCGGTTCTCGATTTCCAGGATTTCCTCCGCCAGCCAGCGGCGGCGCACGTTCACCACCCAGTAGGTGATGCTGGCGGCGATCAGGGCCAGGATCACGGCGGAGAAGGCCACGGTAAGGTTTTCCGATACCGAGGCCAGATTGCCATCGGACAGGGACTTGAGGGCTGGCCCCATGGGGATCATCGTGGCCACCAGTCCCATCATCGGCGTCACTCGGCTGGCGATGCGGGGCGCCTCAAGGAAGCGATGGGCCAGCAAATCCAGGTCGTCGCCGTCCAGATGGGGATTGCCGGCGTAGGCCTGGACGAGGGGCCTGGCGCCGCCGCGACGGCGGCGCCAGGCGTCGAAGGCGAAAGCGCCCAGCACCCAGAAGGCGTAAAGAAACAGGACGACGATCAGCACCAGCACCGGCAGCAGAAATAATTGCGAGAGCCCGTACATGGACTGCTCCAGCAGACGAGACATCATGGCGAAACTCCGAATTCAGATGCGGGTGGCGTAAAACTCGACCACCCGTTGCAGGTCGAGGGGGAAGGGCGCGGAATCCCGGTCCGGCAGATGGGCCAGAGTGGCAAGGCTAGTCGTCTCGTCGTAGGCGATCCACTCGGCGCGAATCAAAGCTGGGTCCGCCAGGCTTGCCTTGACCAGATCGTGCTTGCGCCCCTTCTCGTTGGGACCGAAGCGGTCGCCCACATTGACCCGCACCGAGGGAATGTTCACCCGCCGCCCATTCAATTGGATGTGGCCGTGGCGTACCAGTTGGCGCGCGGCCGGGATCGTGGGCGCGAAGCCGGCGCGAAACACTAGGTTGTCCAGGCGACGCTCCAGCAACTCCACCAATTTGTCACCCGTGGCACCCCGGTCCTTGCGGGCCTGGAGCACCAGGCGCCGCAACTGGGTTTCATTGAGACCGTAGTTGAACCGCAGTTTCTGTTTTTCGATCAACTGTTGACCGAACTCGGACTTGCGCCCGGCCACCTTGTGGGCGCCGTGCTGGCCAGGGGGATTGGGCCGGTTGGCGACCGCCTTGCGGGTCAGGCCGGGCAATTCGGTACCTAAAGCGCGCAGCACCTTGAGGCGGGGACCGGTATAACGGGACATACAACTTCCTTTCTTTCAAGACAGGTGAAATTTCCGGGGAAGGGACTCCCCTTGCGGCAATGGGGTGCTTATGTGTCGGTTGAGGATCTCCCCTCTGCGACGGGCTTCAACCTCCGGGTCAGCCACCCGGCGAACAGAACGATGAACACCCCCATCGCGCCGACGATGCCGAGGGAAGGATTGCCGAGGAAAATGCCGAACAACAGACAAAGGGCGAACAGCACCCCATGAACCCACACGGAGACCAGGTCCAGGAGGAAGGACAACAACGCCATCGTTTTTTTCATCGCCCCTCCTTGCTACCGGCGACAGTGCCGCCCAGCACCTTGGCGCAGGGATCGGCACGAGCGGTCGCTGCCGTGAACCAGACCAAGTCGTAGGTGGCGCCGTCATAATCCTGGGGCTTGTCGCGCCCCTCGACGACCTCCAGGTACGCGATGGCCAGGGCATCGTCGCCGTTCCGCAGATAGCGCGGCACGGCGCGATCACGTCGCACATGCCCGGCACCGGCGATGAGTACCGCGCCATCGCCCGGCGCCGCTTCGAGACTGGCGGCCATGTGTGCATCCCGCGCCCGCTGAGCGGTCACCAGCCCCGCCAACATCGGCGGCGGCGGTCGCTGGCCGCAGTGGCCTTTGACAATGTCCTGTTCCAACGCCGTCAATACAGGGGCGGGGAAATCCGGCAACGACGGCTGCACCTCTCCCATGACGATGCCCTTCGCCGTGGCCCTGGACAAATTGGCGGCTCGCAGGGACCAACCCCGTTCTGCCGCGAAGGCAATCAAGTCCCGGTAGAAGGGCCAACGCCAGCCCTTACGGTTCAACTGGCCGGCATCGGCCAACACTTCGGCATCACGACTGCCATTTTGCTGGGCAGCGGACAAGGCGGCCTGGTGCTCGCCGTCAAACTGCTCCAGTGCCAAGGCAGGATGGCGGCTGTGCTGGGCCAGCGCCGCCAGCGCCTCTCCTTGCAGGCGATGGTGTACGGTGCTGTCGTGGGACTCGCCCAGCAGTACATAGCGGCTCGACGCGGCCCGGTCGTAGGCGACCTCGGGCGTGATGAATACCTGGTTGCGGACGTCCCAGATCCGCCCCTCGAGGGGATGGCCCCAGGCCAGCAGCGGCAAGAAGAACAACAGCCATGCCTTGCTCATGATCGCCCCCAATCCATGGCAATGTTTTTTCGCCGTCGCCAGCCGCCGCCGAGAAAAGCCAGCAGCAGCAATGCGAGCAAGCCGTACTGGGCCAGGTCGGTCGGGGACATCTCGGCGGGCGAAACCTTCTCCAGGCGCAGGCCCTGAATGGGCGGCGGAACCTCCGTCGTTGGCGCCGCGGCTTCGGCGTTCGCCTGGGACGCGGGCTTTGCCCCGGCCTCAGCCGCCACCGGGGCGGCTAGGCCGTAACCGACGTACTGGGCAAAGCGGGTATTGTCGCTTTTCACGTCGAAACGCTTGGCCAGGTCCCGATAGCGTTGCTTGAGTTCATCGAGGGTCGCCGCATCGGTCTGCCAGTAGCCCTGGCGGGCGGCCTCCAGCATGCGCTCCATGACCTGGGCCAGGGCGTGGGGATTTTCCCGCTCGAACCATTGCTTCAAACCCAGCTTGTGTTTGTCGCGCACATAGACGTCCACCAGTTCCTGCCATTGGTCGTCGCGCACGATCTCCCGCGCGACGGCGGTCCAGCCCCAGAAATTGTTGGTGGCGTCGAGCACTTCCAGGGTGCCCGAATAACCCTCGGCCATCAGGCCTTTGATGTAGCCAGGATGGAACTGGCGGGTGGCCATTTCCTTGGCGAGGAATTGGGCGGCACCTTCCACCCGGCCAGAACCATTGCCGCGCAGGTTGGAAATGTAGAGTTCCGGCGCCTTGCCATCCAGGTGGCGCACCGCCAGGGAAATGCCGCCCAGGTACTGGAAGGGATCGTCGGTGGTGAGCATGCCGTAGAGATTGGAGGTGCGCGACAGCACTGCGCCCTCCGTGCCCCTCAGTTGCTCGGCGTAGAGATTGACGCCCGGCAAGGTCTTGCCCCATTCCTTCTCGTCCGGCCCCACAGCGTACTGCATCTTCGCCAGGTACAACTCCGCCAGTTTGCGATCCCCTTCCTGCTTGCCTTGCCAGGTATCGGTGGCCAGGGTGGCATCGTCGAGACCGGTCCCGTAGCTACCTTCGCCGGCGGTGAAGATTCGTGTCTGACCGGCGCGTCTGGCCACGTCGGCCGCCACGCCCCGTTGCTCCAGACGCCGGGCAATGGCCTTGGCATTGGCGGCCACCGGGTTGTCGGCCTCGTCGGCTTCCGCTGCCAATTTGGCCGCCGCTGCCAGCCACTTCATCACGTTGGGAAAGTGATCGCGATACAGGCCGGTGGCGGACAGCACCACGTCCACCCGGGGTCGCCCCAATTGCGTCCGGGGCACCAGCTTGACGCCGGTAACCTGGCCGCCGGTACTCCACTGGGGCTCGACCCCCAGGGCCCAGAAGGCCTGGGCTTCCAGCAGACCCATGTGACGCATGGTTTCCACCGACCACAGGGCGAAGGTGAGTTTTTTCGGCGTCCGGCCGGTTTGCCGACGATGGGCGGCCAGGAGATTTTCCAGAGCCTCCTTGCCGGCAGCCCAGGCCTGGGGCGTGGGCACGCGGGAAGGATCGAAGCCGTAGAGATTTCTACCGGTGGGATAGGCGTCGGGATTCTTGATCGGATCGCCGCCGTAGGCCGTGGCGAGATGCCGCCCCGCCAGCACGGCCAGCAGACCGGCCTGCTCTTCCATTGCCCCCAGGTTGCGATACCAGCGCCTTGCCTGGTCGATGCCCTGGCGCAAGGTTTCGGGCAAGCCAGCGCTGGAATCGTCGGCGACAACATAGCGGCGCAGGAAACGATAGGGCTCGGTCTCCGCCATTTTTTCGTAGTCGCCCACCAGGGTTTCGTCCACATCCTCAGCCTTGATGCCGGCATGGGCGGCCACCCCTTCCCAGAAGGGCTTGCCCAGCATCATCAGCACCGTGCCCAAGCGGTACTGCTCCTTCGGCGCCCGGCCGAAGGTGTGCAAGCCCAGGGGCTGGGCGGTCTGGGACAGTTCGTGCAGATGGGTGTGCAGCTCGTCGATGAAGACGGGAAACTCGCGCCGCAGCCGTTCCGGGTTCCAACCCATATCCTTGTCGAGGTGTTTTTTCTCCACCCCGGCAACCAAGTCGGCCTTGAGCTTTTCCTTCACCGCGCCTTCGTCCTGAGCCAGCCAGGCGTGGAGCAGATCGTGCAGTTGGGTCAGCGCCTCATGCAAGCCCGCCGGCACGAAGGGCGGGGTTTGGTGGCTGATGGTGACGGCGCGACCGCGACGCTTGGCCTGGATCGCCTCGCCCACGTCGTCCACGATGTAAGGGTAAGCCACGGGCACGTCCCCCACCGCCAACATGGGATAGTCATAGATCGAGAGGCCCCGTTCCTTGCCCGGCAGCCATTCCTGGTTGCCATGGGTGCCATAGTGGATGAAGGCATCTGCACCGAAGCCGGAAGTCGTCGCCCCCTGCTGGCGCTGCCGGGCCCAGAGATAGGCAGCGAGGTAAAAGTGGGATGGGCCGGCCTTCATTGAGTGATAAATGGCCTTTTCCTTCTCCTCCCACTTTTCGCCCCGGGGCGGCTGGCTGAAAAGCGCCACCTTGCCCAGCTTGAGGCGCGGAATCACAAAGTAGTCGCGGCCATGGCGGTGTATCGCCATGGCGGATTTTTCCGGTTCACCCCAGCGTTCCAGCATTTCCTTTTGCAGCGGTATCGGCAAGGTAGCGAACCAGGCTCGGTAGTCGGCCATGGGAAACAGTTCCGCCAAGTCGTCCCGCAGCAATCCCTCGACCTCGCCGTCCCGATAGTAGGGTGCCAGCAAGCGTTGCAGCAGATTGGTCAGCTCCCGCTCGCCAGGCACGGAGGTATCGTAGCCTTCGGCCTTGAGGGCGGCCAGGGTGCCCATCAGGCTGGCCGGCAAATTGAGGAAGGAGGCGGTGAGGTTCTTCTCTCCGGGCGGATAGTTCCAATAGACGATGGCGAGTTTCTTGTCCCGGTTGGGCAACCGTTGCAGCCGGCTCAGGTAGATGGCCTTGTTCACCACAGCGGCGGCCTGGGGCACGATGGGCACGATTTGCTCGTCGCCCTTGCGCACAGCAGCGGCGATCTGGATGTCGGTTACGCCGGCGTACTCGGCCTGCGCCAGATAGAAGGGAACGTCCAACAGATTGATCCCGGCGGGATCGGCGGCCCATTCTGCGGCATCGCCGCGCCGATAGGGAATGGCCTGGATCACCGGCAGGCCGAGGCCGTCGTAGATTTTGCGCCGTCCTTCGGCGTCGAGCATGATCTGAGTGTTGATGACCACGTCGGCGACGGGCTTACCCCTGATCGTCAGCAGGGGCGTGATCGTGTCGTCCCCGCTCAAGGTGCTGTAAAAGGGCATGGGCACCGCTCCGGCGGCTTCGATGCGGGCGATCAGGTCGTCGATGAAAGCGGTCTGCTCGGTGGAAATGTATTGCTGCAACAAGGCGATGGCGATGACGGGGGGACGACGCTCTCCGTCCGCGTTCTTCCAGCGCAGGTAAGCGGCTGGTTCGGCGAACACCAACCCCGGTGCCTTAGGGTGATAGAGGCCGGCCTTGGGAAAGACGATGGGCGCGTCGATCCCGCCGAAGGAACGACCCTGTAGCTGGGCTGCCGTCGTGCGGAAGAACCCTTCGTAATTGCGCCGACCGCCGTTGGCGTAGTAACTCACCAAGCGCTTGGCCGTGGCGTCGGGTAGCCCCTGCCAAGAAGGGTTTCCCTCCCAGGCCCAGAGCAAGGGCCCCTTGAACCCGGACAGGGCCTTGTTCAATTTCCCCTGCACATAGTCCTGCTGATAGCTGTCGATCACCACCAGGTCGTGGCCGCGCAACAGGCTGGCATCCACATCCGCCGGCAGCTTGTCTACATAACGCGATTCGACGGAATACCCCAAGGGTCGGGCGATTTCCGTCAACAGGCGAAACTTCCCCGCCGACACGTTGTTGGTGGCGAGGAAGAGAATGGAAGCGGCCTGGGCCGGAACGACCCAGGCGGCCACAGCCAGAAGAATCCAGCGGAATAGTCGAGGCATGTCAGAAATCAACCTGGAGCCCCAGGGACAGGTTGCGTCCCGGTTGGGTGTAGAAGGCCATGCCCGGTGTAGTTGCGGCGAGACTGCCAAAGCGCACATCGCTCCAAAGAATGTATTCCCGGTCGAACACGTTGTTGAGGGCGGCGGTCACCTTGATGTCCTTGGACAATTTCCACCAGCCCGACAAGTCGAGTACACCGTAACCACCAGTGGGGTAGAGGCTGCCGTCGATGCGATCCTTTTCCTTGGCCGCCGCGGCACGTAGGCGCGCTTCACCGCCATGGCTGTTCTTTAACCAATTCAAGGCCAGGGAAAGACGCTCGGGGTCCACCGTGTTGAGAGCTTTGCCGGTCTGCTCGTTGTCGCCCCGAGTGAAGGCGTAGGCGCCGTTCAGGCTGTAGCCGTCGCCGAAATCCCAGCTTCCCCGCGCTTCCCAACCCAGGATATGAACCCGGGCCAAATTGACGCTCTGATAGGTGCTCGTCACCCCCGAGGCGCAACTGGGATCACTGGGACATGTCAGCGCCTTGTTTTCGATGAAGTTCTTGTAGCGGTTGTCGTAGCGGGAGAAGGACAATTGCAGCGGCCCTTGCTTCCAGCGGGCGCCGCCCTCTATGCTTGTGCTGGTCTCGGGTTTCAGGTTGGCATTGGGAATGGAGGCATACATGGTGCCATTCTGAAAGTAGCCGTTGACCTCCTCGTAGTTGGGCGCACGGAAACCCTCCACGTACTGACCATAAATTCCGAAGGCCGGTGCCACCTGCCACAGGCCAGCGAGCTTGGGCGAAACCCGCGAGTTCGTCATGTCGACAGCGGGCTTGACCGTCTGGCTGTCAAAGATCGCATCGGATTTGTGTTTCAGTTCCACCCGGTCATAACGCAGTCCAGGTGTCAGCGTGAACCGCTCCTGGTCGAAGGTGATGTTGTCCTGGAAAAACACACCGAGGGTATCCGTATGGCCTGGGGCGAAACCACGACTCGGATAAGTGGTTCCCGCCAGGGTCTTCAGGATCGTCGTCGTGCCGGTAGCGATGTTGGTCTGGGCGATGGTGTAGTCCCGGTAGTCGTTCACCTCGGTCCGATTCCAATCGGTCCCCGCCACCAACAAATGGTTAACGCTACCCAGATCCAGTGACTTATCCAGTTGCAGGTTAAAACCCGTACGATCCTGTTCCATCTGGAAGATTTGCCTCATGGCGCAGTTGTAGCCTGAGCCGCTGCTGGTGGAGCAGGCACTGCTGGTATTGGCTCGCAGGGAATCGGACTTGGTCTTGGTTTCCGCGTCCTGGCGGAAGACCTGTGCCTTGAGCCGATCCAACCAGGCATTGCCCGGCTTCCACTCATAGTCGATACCGTAGCGGGTGCGGGTTGCTTCGTCATCCCCCTCCATCCAGGTCATTTTGGGCAGGGAGGTAATGAGTCTATTTACCTCGGTGTTCGTCTTGTTTTCCCGGTAGTCCACAACGAAAGCAAGGCGATGACCCGGAGCCGGCGACAGCACAAGCTTGGCCAATGCTGCCTCGGATTGTCGGTCCTGGGGATTCGGCTCGGTTCTGGCCGTGGAAGTACCGCCTACGGTCCCTTTATTTTTCAGTTCCTTGCCGTCGGTACGATTGACCATCAAGAGAAACTTGAGCCCGTCGTTACCCATGGCGGCCGAAAATGTATTGCTGAAACTGCTGTCGGCACTATGGACGGAGCCCTTATATTGGAATGCCCTCGTCTTGCCGCCGACAAGGAAATCCTCGGGGTCCTTGGTGACGTAGGACACTACGCCCCCCAAGGCATCGGAGCCGTAAAGACTGGACGCGGTACCGCGCAGCACCTCGACCCGTTTGAGAAAATCGAAGTGGGGGCCGCCAGCATCCGACACCGTGATGTTGGACGGCCCGCCGCCGCCGTAATAATCCGGCAGGCGTACGCCGTCTACCAGATTGACAACACGATTGCCCTCCAGGCCACGGATGTTCACCGATGCCGAACCGAAGCGGTTCGGATTGCGGGCCACCGCCAGGTCCGGCTCGTTGGCGAACAAATCGGTTTCATCGAGTGGCATGCGCTGGTCGATCTCCGCCGCGGTCACCGTGGTCACCGTGGCGGAGATCGTGTCCACGTCCTGCTCGATGCGCGTGGCGGAGACGGATACCTTTGGCAGCGTGGTATCCGCTGTGTCGCCGGCCTCCGCGCCATGGCCATGGTGCGGGAAAGCGAAAAGTATCGCCAGGCTCAGTTTTGCCGTGATGAAGTGACGAGGAAGAACACCGCGTACGCGGCGTGTTGAAACATGCATATCGGACTCCTGTCGGAAGCGGTCGTTGCTTGCTGCCTGACGGGAATTGCCCGATGGGTGGCTGGCTGAAAATGAAATAGAACAAGTGACTCAGTGAAACGTAATGGTTGCCACATTCGGTGTGGTGAATGCCAACCCCGATGCGCTCAAGGGCATACCTCCCTGCCAATCCGCGACGATTCGGGAGGCAGCTTCCAATAGCGACGCATCCAACTGCTGGTGCTCCAATAGTCTGTGCAAGTGGGCCAGCATGGCGCCGATCTTGGCTTCGCTCACCCCCTGCCGTGCAATGGCGGAGAGCAGATGCAGGGTGGCGGTGAGGTGTAGTTCAGGGCGTAACTTGGGAATGTCAATGGGATCGGTTTTCATGGGTGGATGCTCGGGATCACAGGGTCAGAAGGAAGGCCAGCAAGGCGTCCAGTTCTTCCCGATTCAGGGCCAGGGGCTTGAGCAGGGAGGACTTGACGGGAAAGAGCGGGTTGGCGGCCTGGGCGGCGTCGTTCGGTACCTGGCTGGGCATACCCGCGTTGTACATATTGAGAATGCCCGCCAGTTGAGGGAACAAGCCGTTGTGCATCCACGGCCCTGTTGAGCCAACACCCCGCAATCCGGGCGTCTTAAAACGGCCAACGTCCTCCTTGCGGCCGGTCACTTCGTAACGGCCGAAGTCCTCGTACTTGCGACCGAAATAGGTCAGGCCCAGATTGTGGAATCCGTCGTCGGTCATGCGCGAACCGTAGTGGCAATTAAGGCAGCGTGCCTTGGTCCGGAACAGATGAAGCCCGAGCGTCTCGTCCTCACTAAGGGCAGCCCGCTCTCCCGCCAGGAAACGATCAAAGCGGGTAAACGGCGACCGTAATGTGCGTTCATAGTCGGCCAAGGCGCGGGATATCCGGTCCAGGCTGATCGGCCCTGGGCCGAACGCCAAGGCGAAATCCCGTCGGTACTCGGCGATTCCGGCTAATTTCGCCGCCAATTTTTCCAGGGACATTGCCATTTCCACCGGGTTGGCGATCGGCCCGAGGGCCTGGGTCTCCAGGCTATCGGCTCGTCCGTCCCAGAACAACGCCCGTGCGCCGTGAAGATTCCACAATCCGGGTACATTACGACTCCCCTTGGCCTCGTCGTGACCCACGGCGACCGCCTGACCGTTGGTGTAGCCCTTGTCCACCTGGTGACAACTGGCGCAGGCGATAGTGTTGGAGCGGGATAGCCGTGGATCGTTGAACAACCGGGAGCCGAGGGCGACCCGCTGCTTCGAAAGGCTGGGGCCGGTGGGCAGGGACGACAGTTCGCGCCATGCAATGCCGTTGTCCACGGCCGGGCGCGGCCATTGCCTGCTGGGTGCGGCGTAAAGCGCCACCACGCAAGACTTGTCCCAACCGGTCTCGCGTAGGCAGGTGGCATCGGCCCATGCCGATGGTGCGTCAACCAGCCATGTGATCAGGATCGCACCGGCCAGGACAGCGTAGCGATGTGCCTTCTTCAAAACCTGTACCCCAGTTCAAGCCAGAATTGACGGCCCTTTTCATAGGTGAGGTAGGTGCCGGAGTCCTCAATGGCGTTGGTCCGGTTGAGGACGTTCTCGATGGACAGGGTGACGTTGGCTTCCTGGCCGGGGACTGTGGGCAGTGCCCAGTTGAAACGCATGTCCCAGGTGATGGCGGAACCGAAGCGCCCTTTCTCGTAGTTGGAAATGGCGCTGCCGTTGTACATCACCGTGCCCTTGGCGATCATCTTCTCGTAACCGGCCCGAAAGCGGAACAGGTTGCCCACGTTTAGCCGGGCCGAGGGAATGTAGGTGTTGAGCAGCAAACGAGCAGAATAGGGACGGTTGTAGTTGTCGGCGGGCCGGTCAATCCACTTGATCAACTTGCCGTCCCACATCACTTGTTGCTCCAGATCGCCGCCGCTGATGCTGATGGTGTCCGCATAGTTGGCGTGGGAGGTGCGGGTCTGGGTGCGGTCGATTGCCGCCAGCACGCTGGTGCTGGTGCCGAAAGCCTGGAGGGGAGACAGGGTTTCCGCCGTTAGGGTAAAGGTGTCGTTGTCCGACTTACCGATGTTGTCCCACCAGTAGTTGCCGACGGAACGCAGGGTTAGCACCACCTCGTCACGGGACTTGCGCTGGACGCTTTTCGCCCCCCAGAGGAAGCCGGCCCACTTCTGGCGAAAGGCGAAAATGGTTTCATCCTCGTAGGGAATGGATAGCTCTCCCAGATGGTACATATTGGCTGTGGTGGCGGATACCGGCGTTCCCCACAACACAGCAGAGGAGGCGCGTGCTTGGCTGGTGGTCTGCAACGTCAACCGCTCGCGGTAGGTGTAGTACTGCATGAAATTCCGTCCGGCATAGCGGTTGAAACCCGCTTCCAACTGGGTCTTGTCGTTACCGAAGACGTCCCAGAAGAAGGCGCTACGCGCCGAGACGCTGGGCTTGGGCGCCAATTCACTGCGATCGAAGCGCAAACCCAGGCGACTCTTGAGCGGTCCGTAGACGAATTCGTCCTGGAGAAATATGCCCTGGCTCTTGTCCTGCACCGTGAACTTGCCGGCGTAGTAGACCATGCGGTTCTTCAAATACTGGCCGGTGGCGCTGTTCCAAGTGGTCGCCAGGGAACAATACTCGGTATCCACGCCGCCGCTTGCCAACGTGCAACTCGTAGTGTTGGTGGACACGGAGTACAACTCGTACTGCGTCTTGCGTTCGTAGAAGGAAGACTTCTTTTCCAATTCCATCCCGGCTTGGAAGCGATGGCTGCCGCCCAGCAGGGAAACGGCGTCCCAGTCTGCCTTGAGTGTGTAGTTGAGGGTTTCCTGCTGCTGGTTCACGTCGCCGTAGCCCCCTTCGCTGCTGTTCCAAGTGGTGCCACTGGACTGGTAGCCCCAGTTTTTGTCGGCGGCGGAATATCGCCAGGTCTTAAGCACGTTGGCGTCGGCATCGCGTGAGCTGTTCATGGTGCTCCAGTTCAAGCGACTGCTAATCGTCACGCCTTCCCGGCGGTTTTTCAGACCGGCATTGACCGCCTTTCCACCGGTCTTCAACTCAAAAAAACTGTTGCGCGTGTTCTTGATGAAGTGCTTTTCCTCCCCGGGAGAATCTTGGTAGGAAAGGTCCGCTTCCAGCGTGGCGTCGGGAGACCAGAATCCACGGACAAAGGCATTGTCGAGCAGCCGCTTTTCCGTCTTGGTATTGGCATCGCTGTCGCTGATATTGCCGCTGGCATAGGCCCGCAGGGGTATCTCTGAAGTACGCCGGACAAAGCTGGCGATCAGACCCAGCTCATCGCTGGGTTTTCCTTCCAGTGCGGCGCGGTAGGTCCACTTCTCAAATTTCTTTTGCCTATCCTGGTCGGTTGACTGATCATAGGCTAGGCGTTCGTCTGGCGCGATCTTGTATTCCATCCAATCTGAGCGGGTCGTCTCCACCGAAACCCGTCCGCCGAATTTTCTCGTTGGCGCGCAGGTGTCAGCGCTGACCACGCCGCCATTGAAATGGCCGAATTCGGCACCGATGTTTGAGTCCCGTACTGTCACCTTGCACACCAGACTGGTATCCACGGCGAATCCTTGGCTAGCGGATATCGGGTCAGTGATGCTATTAGGATTGTTGCCGGCAGGATTGATGTCATTGTTGATGCTCATCCCGTCGATCTGGTACAGATTTTCGTAGTACTTGGCACCGTTGATGCTGATGTCGGCCGGGGCGATTTCCCCTTGCTGGCCTGTGTGCAATTGGCCGTTGCCATACTGCACATTGGGGTTAATCTTCAGCAGGCTGGTGATATCCCCGTTACCGCCGGTCATCGCTTCGATGGTGGCGCGGTCAATCACCTGCGTCCCGGACGAGTCTGCTTTATCCACTACCTTAACCTCATGCAATTGGGTTTCTTCGGCAACGGCGACAACCTGTTGCCACAGAACTGCGCTCATCGCGCCGAACATGACCTTGCGCGCCCTCATTGCCCGGGGAACGACCGCCCCGATTCGACCCCGTTCGACGCAGGGGATTACCACCTTGAACATCACGACTCCGTTGGATTTGGCAGACAATCATGGTTTGCTGCCTTCCGGGAGTAATGCCGGTGGGTGGCTGACCTTCTTTGCTTATGGTTAGTCAGTAGGTCTCGTCGACCCCTTCTTGCTCGGCGCTGAATTTGACCAGCGCCGCCGCGAAGCTGGACACGCCCGCGCCCTTGAACAACAGGCAGGGCTTGCCCAGGCGCTTGCACTGGTTCTTGATCCGGTAGTAGGCCGGATGGGAAACACAATCGGTGGGACAGATCACCGCGTCGGCACCGCTGATCATGTCCGGCAGGCGGGACAGGGATTCCTCCATGCCGCCGTCGTGGTGGATCAGCTTGATGCCCAGGCGCTGGGCCAGCCGGCGATAGTGGATGACCAGTTGCGAGCGGCCGCCCACGCACAGCACCCGCCGACCGCGCAGGTTCTCGGCTTCGGGACATTGGCCGCAGTCACTGTCGCAATCGGCGCCGTCGTCCCGCATCAGCAACGCTTCCAAGGCCTCCCTTTCCGCCGCCAGGGCAAGGTTTTCCGCCTCGGTGCGCGCCAGTTGTTCGCGCAGGGTCCGCAGTTGCTCCTCTTGCTGACGGGCCTTGTCGCCCAGGGCGATCAAGTGCTCGTTGGCGGCGCTGAGTTGCATCAGCTTGCGCCCCATGTCCACCATGACGCTGCCGTTTTCATATTGGGCCAGGCGCGCTTCCAGTGCCGCGATGGCCTGGTCGCGACCCGATGCATGGGCCGATGTCTCCTCCGCCAGCCGCAGTCTTTCCTGCCACTGGAGTTCCCGTCGCGCCTGTTCCTGCCGCAACTGCTCCAGATGCTTTTTATGCTCGGCCAGTTCCTTGGCCAGGGTTTCCATGCGCCGCACGTCGGCGGTCTGTCCCGCACCCACCTGATGGGACAGCATGTGGATGTCGCCGTAGGCCATGTCGCGGGTGTCCTGGCTGCTGGCTGGATGAGTCACCACCGCCCACAGAGCGCCGGCCACGTCGCCCTTGGCCAGATAATGGCGCCATTGGGTGGCCACCTCGCGGTCGCTGCGCAGCTTATCGAACTCGCGCACCACCACTTGGTAGCGACGATCCAGGTATTTTTGCAGGGCCTCGGCAAATGCGTTCCGTTCCCGGGAACGATTCACCGCTTCCACATGGAGGGAGAACTCGTTTTCCCGACCAGACATGAAGCGATGCTTCTTGCCCATCGCTTCCAGTTCGTCCATGGGCAGGCAGGTGCCCACCACCGGACAATGCAACTTGTCCTCCAGCTGCCAAAGCTTGCGTCGACCGCGCGGGGCTGCGGCTGTGGGCGGCGTTGCATCGGCGCTTTTCCAGGCATCCGCCAACGCGCCCGGCATGGGGGCGAACATGGGCAACGGCGCTGCCTGGTCCAGGACTTCCCGCTCCTGGGCCACGGCGAAAAGCTGGCTGATCTTGCGCCCCAGGGCGGGACTGGTTTTCTTCTCCACGATGGCTCCTCAATGGGCGTGGGATACCGGCCGATGCTGGCCGGAAAGGGCACTGCTGCGCTGCTGTTGGGCCTGGTCGTCCTCGATCTGGGCCAGCAACTGGGCGGCCACGTCCCGCATCAGCGGCTCGGTGTCGGGATGACCTTGCACGTAGCGCAGTTGATGGGTGACGATGGCCCGCTGGCGTGGACAGGCCGGCACCACCGGCAGGCTGCCCAGGGACCAGAGCAGGGAAGCCAATACTGATTGCAGGCTGGGACCGCGGCTGTAGGTTTCCATGGTGACCTCCTACAACGGCAGCGCCAGGCTGGCGTTCACATCCACGAACCACCAGGCCATCGCGGTGAATAAGACGAGGACGATGAACATGCGCAGGGGGGCAAAACCGATGTCGGGCTCGCCGTTGCGCCGTTTGGCGCGCTTGCGGGCGGCGACCTTGCCAGGCGCCAAGGGGATGGTTGCCATCGCTGACCTTTCTTGAAAAAGAAAGCGCTGACTGGCTACGCCACCGAGGCGGTTTGCTGGCTTGCGCGGAACGGGGCTCGGCCCCGCATACCTAGAGAGATGAGGCAGCCCCATGCCATAGGGCTACCTGAGAATTATTCTCAACTAGAAAACCAAGGAAGTCAACGGCCTGACGAAAATCAGGCGGCCCAGGCGTCGAACAGGCGGGTCAGTTGGGGCAGCCCCCGCCGCAGGGCCGAGGGGCCCGGAGCGAGGATGTCGGCGGATTTGATCTCATGGACGTGGCCTGTCGCCACGGCAGGAATGGCCACCCAGCCGGGGCGGGTGGCCAGTTGCTCGGGGCGGAATTTCTTGCCGCACCAAGAGCCGATGATGATGTCCGGCTGACGACGCGGCACTTCGTCCGCATCGGCGATGATGCGCTCCTTGGCGCTGAAGCGGCGCCCCAGTTCGGCGAAGACGTCCTCGCCGCCGGCGATGCCGATCAACTCGGACACCCAGCCGATGCCGGAGATCAGGGGCTCGTTCCATTCCTCGAAGTACACCCGGGGTCGGGCACGGCGGCAATCCGCGGCTTGGCGTGCCGTGGCCAGGGCGGCCTCGAGTTCCGCCACCAGGGCCAAAGCCTGGTCTTCCGCGCCCACCAGACGGCCCACAGTTTCCACCATGGCGAGGATGTCCTCCACGCCGCGCTGGTTGAAGTGGTGCACCGGGATGCCGGCCTTCACCAGGTCGCGGCCGAGGTCGGCCTGGAGGTTGGAAAAGGCCAGCACCAGGTCGGGCTCGACGGCGAGAATCTTTTCCTGGTTGCCGCTGGAAAAACCATAGACCTTGGGTTTTTCCTTGCGGGCCTGGGGCGGGTAGACGGTAAAGCCCGAGATGCCGACGATGCGGTCCTGCTGGCCGAGGGCGTAGAGCACTTCCACCGTTTCGGTGGACAGGCAGGCGATGCGTTGGGGCAGACGGGCCAAGGCGCTTGCGACGCTACTTGCGCTTGGCCCGGGCCGCTTCCAGATGGCCGCAGAGCTTCTCGGCACCATCGAGGATGCGCGGCGTATGACGCTGGATCAGTTCCGGCTGGACGAAGTAGAGGTTGTCCTGCTTGACCGCCGTCATGCTGCCCCAGCGGCGCCAGTCGTCCAACCACTCGGGGCGGGACTCGCCCATGCCGCTGGCGACGATGACTTCGGGATTGGCGGCAATGACGCCTTCCACCGTGACCGTGGGCGCCAGGGTCGGCAGGTTGGCAAATACGTTACGGCCGCCACACAGGCGCAGGGCATCGCTGATGATCTGCTTGCCGTTCACCGTCATCAGGGGCTGCTTCCAGATCTGGTAGAAGACGCTGATTTCGGGCCGCTGGCTGTAGCGGGTGGCCAGGCCGTTGTAGCGATTGCGGAAACGGCTGGCCTCGGCACTGGCCACGGCCTCGGTGCCGGCCAGCTTGCCGTAGCGTTCCAGGTCCTTGGCGATGTCCTCGATGCGGTTGGGCTGGGTCACGTACACCTTGAGCCCGAGGCCTTTCAGCTTGGCCACGTTGGCGGCGGCATTGCCGCTTTCCCAGGCAATCACCAGGTCGGGCTTGAGGGCGGCGATGGCTTCCAGATCCAGACGGGAATAACCGCCGACGCGGGGAATCTTCTTCGCCGCTTCGGGGTAGTCGCTGTACTCCACGGCACCGACGATGCGGTCGCCGGCACCGGCAGCGAACAGGGTTTCCGTCACGTGGGGCGCCAGGCTGATGATGCGCTTGGCCGGCGCGGGCAGGCGCAGCACGGCGCCGGTATCGTCGGTCACCTGCACCTCGGCGCGGGCAAGCACCGCCCCCAGCATAAGGGCGGTCAAGAGCAGGCGCTTCATGGCAACAGCACCGTGCCGCCGGTGGTGCGACGACCGGCCAGGTCCTGCTGGGCCCGGGGCGCGTCCTTGAGGGGATAGGTCTGGCCGACCTCGATCTTCACCTGCCCGCTTTCGATCATCGCGAACAGTTCCGCCGCCATGGGCAACAACAGTTCCCGCTTGCGGGTATAGGTGGCCAGGCTGGGCCGGGTGAGAAAGAGCGAACCGCGCTTGGTCAGTTCCAGGGGGCTGATGGCTGGCACGGGGCCGGAGGCGTTGCCGTAGCTGACCATCATGCCCAGGGGCCGCAGGCAATCGAGGGATTCAAAGAAAGTGTCCTTGCCGATGGCGTCGTACACCACGGCGACACCTTCGCCGCCGGTCAACGCCTTCACCTTTTGCGCCAAGGCGCCGGCTTCCTTGAGTTCGTCCAGCACCAGCACCTCGTCGCAGCCATGGCTGCGGGCCAGGGCGGCCTTGGCGGCGCTGCCCACGGTGCCGATCACCCGGGCGCCCAGGGCCTTGGCCCACTGGCTGGCGATCAGGCCGACGCCACCGGCGGCGGCATGGATCAGCACGGGGTCGCCGGCTTGGACCTTGTAGGTTTGGCGCAGCAGGTACTGCACGGTAAGCCCCCGCAACAACATGGAGGCGGCGACCTGACAGGACAGGAAATCGGGCAACTTGACCAGCAGGGCCGCAGACAGATTGCGGGCCTCGGCGTAGGCACCAAGGGGACCGCTGGCGTAGGCCACCCGGTCGCCGATGGCCACTTCGGTGACGCCCGCGCCGACGGCGGTGACAACCCCTGCCCCCTCCTGGCCGAGCCCCGAGGGCAGGGTCGTGGGGTAAAGACCGCTACGGGCGTAGATGTCGGTGAAGTTGAGGCCGACGGCCTCCTGCTTCAGGGTGACTTCGCCGGGTCCCGGTGGCGGCAGGTCCACCGACTCCCATTGGAGCACCTCGGGACCGCCGGTTTGGTAGAACCGATAGACACCGACCATGGATTACTTGGCCTTGCCTTGATGATGGTTGGCATCCACCACCGCCAGGGCGGTCATGTTGATCAGGCGACGCACCGAGGCGGTCGGGGTCAGGATGTGCACCGGCTTGGCCGCCCCGAGCAGGATGGGGCCGACGGTGATGCCGCCGGAAGCCACGGTCTTGAGCAAGTTGAAAGCGATGTTGGCAGCGTCCAGATTGGGCATGATCAGCAGATTGGCGGAACCCTTGAGCACGGAATCCGGGAACAGGCGCCGCCGGGTTTCTTCGTCCAGGGCGGCGTCGGCGTGCATTTCCCCGTCCACTTCGAGGGTGGGATTCTTTTCGGCGATCAGCTCCCGGGTGCGGCTCATCTTCTGGGCCGAGCAGGATGCATTGCTGCCGAAATTGGAATGGGAGAGCAGGGCCACCTTGGGGGTCAGGCCGAAACGGCGCACTTCCTCGGCAGCCATCAGGGTGATCTCGGCCAGCAGCTCGGCGCTGGGGTCTTCGTTCACATAGGTGTCGCAAACGAACAGGGTGTGGCTGGGCAGCATTAGCAGGTTCATGGCGGCCATGCAGTGGGCGCCCTCTTCCATGCCGATCACGTCAGCCACGTGCTTGAGGTGCATGTTGTGGCGGCCCACGGTGCCGCACAGCACGGCGTCCACGTCGCCCCGGCGCAGCAGCATGGTGCCGATCAGGGTGGGGTCGGAACGGATCAGTTGCTTGGCCAGGTCCTGGGTCACGCCACGGCGGCCCATAATCTTGTGGTACTCGCCCCAAAGTTCCTTGTAGCGACTGTCGGAGGTGGGATTGACCACCTCGAAGTCCTCGCCGGGCTTGATCTTCAGACCCGCCCGTTCCAGGCGCATGGCGATGACCTCGGGCCGGCCCACCACCACGGGCTTGGCCAGACCTTCCTCGACCACCGTCTGCACGGCGCGCAGCACCCGTTCGTCCTCGCCCTCGCAATAGATCACCTTGCGCGGCGCCTTCTTGGCGGCGGTGAACACCGGCTTCATGATGAAGCCGGAGTGGTAGACGAAGCTGTTGAGCTGGTCGCGGTAGGCCGCCATGTCGGCGATGGGCCGCGTCGCCACGCCGGAATCCATGGCTGCCTGGGCCACGGCGGGGGCGATCTTGACGATCAGGCGCGGGTCGAAGGGCTTGGGAATCAGGTATTCGGGGCCGAAGGCGATGTTCTCCTCGCCGTAGGCGGCGGCCACCACGTCGGAGCTTTCAGCCTGGGCCAGCTCGGCGATGGCCTTGACGGCGGCCAGCTTCATTTCCTCGGTGATGGTGGTGGCACCGGCATCCAGGGCGCCACGGAAAATGAAGGGGAAGCAGAGAACGTTGTTCACCTGGTTGGGGTAGTCGGAACGACCGGTGGCCATGATGGCGTCGTCGCGCACGGCCTTCACTTCCTCGGGCTGGATTTCCGGCGTGGGATTGGCCAGGGCCATGATCAGGGGACGCGCGGCCATCTTGGCCACCATCTCCTTCTTCAACACGCCGCCGGCGGAAAGACCGAGGAACACGTCGGCGCCTTCGATCACCTCGCCCAGGGTGCGCATGTCGGTCTTCTTGACGTAGCGTGCCTTGAGGTCGTCCATCAGCTTGGTGCGGCCTTCGTAGACCAGGCCTTCGATGTCGGTGACCCAGATGTTCTCCACCTTCACGCCCAGCATCACCAGCAGGTCGAGACAGGCCAGGGCGGCCGCGCCGGCGCCAGAGGTGACCAGCTTCACTTCCTCCACTTTCTTGCCCAGCACCTTGAGGCCATTGAGAACGGCGGCGCCCACCACGATGGCGGTACCGTGCTGGTCGTCGTGGAAAACGGGAATCTTCATCCGTTCCCGCAGCTTCTTTTCAATGTAGAAGCACTCGGGGGCCTTGATGTCTTCCAGATTGATGCCGCCGAAAGTGGGCTCCATGGCGGCGATGATGTCGATCAGCTTGTCGGGGTCCGGTTCCTGGAGTTCGATGTCGAACACGTCGATGCCGGAGAACTTCTTGAACAGCACGCCCTTGCCTTCCATCACCGGCTTGGCGGCGAGGGGGCCGATGTTGCCCAGGCCCAGCACGGCGGTACCGTTGGTCACCACGCCCACCAGGTTGGCGCGGGCGGTGTAGCGGCTGGCGTTGGCCGGGTTGTCGACGATCTCGTTACAGGCGGCGGCAACGCCGGGAGAGTAGGCCAGGGACAGGTCGCGTTGGTTGGTCAGGCCCTTGGTGGGCACCACGGCGATTTTGCCGGGGGTGGGGAATTCGTGATACTGGAGCGCGGCTTCGCGCAGGTCTTTGGCTTTTTGGTCCATGGTTCCTTGCTCTGTCGTTTTGTCTGGCTGATGCTTCCCGCCCACGCAGGCTCCGGACGGGCTCCTCGGAGCGTTGGATCATACTCTCCGGCGCTTACGGCGATATTGCGGATTACCGCGACGGGCCCCAGGCCAGCCAAGTCTTATAGAAGACTAAAGATATTGCGCCGCTGTTTCCTTTTGTCCACTTATCGTCATCGACAATGCCGGCGAACGGCTATGGCAGAATCCGGGCTCCCGTTCCAATATTCCACCCACATCAGCAAAAGGCGGTTTGGCCATGAAGCGTGTCGTGTTCAATCAGAAGGGCGGCGTCGGCAAGAGCACCATCACCTGCAACCTGGCAGCCATCAGCGCCGCCAACGGGGCCAAGACCCTGGTGGTGGACCTGGACCCCCAGGCCAATTCCACCCGCTACCTGCTCGGCGACGGCGCCGACGGCCTGGAGCACACCGCGACGGGCTTTTTCGACCAGATGCTCAATTTCAAGTTGCAGCCCCTGGCTACCGAAGCCTTCATCGCCGCCACGCCCTTCGCCAACCTGTCCATCCTGCCCGCCGACGGCGCCCTGGAGGAATTGCAGGCCAAACTCGAATCCCGCTACAAGATCTACAAGCTGAAGGAAGCTCTTGAGGCCCTGGACTTCGACGAAATCTGGATCGACACGCCGCCGGCCCTGCACTTTTACACCCGCTCGGCCCTGATCGCCGCCGACCGCTGCCTGATCCCCTTCGATTGCGACGAGTTCGCCCGCCGCGCCCTGTACACCCTGCTCGACAACGTGGCGGAAATCCGCGCCGACCACAACGATGCCCTGCAAGTGGAGGGGATCGTGGTGAACCAGTTCCAACCCCGGGCCAGCCTGCCCCAGCAGGTGGTGGCCGAGTTGCGCGCGGAGGGGCTGCCGGTGCTCGACACCCATCTGTCCGCCTCGGTCAAGATCAAGGAATCCCACCAGCAGGCCAAGCCCATGATCCACTTGGACAAGAGCCACAAGCTGAGCCAGGAATTCGCCGCCCTGCACGCGGAACTCCAATCCGACCGCGCCGGCCGCTAGCCGGTTCGCCATGTTCGACCTGCACCGCCGCCTGTTCCGCCGCCTGCTGGCGGCCTGGCTGGGGGTGTCCCTGCTGCTGAGCGGCGGTGCCCTGGTCTACGACTTGGTCAGCATCGACGCCGAAATCCAGCGCCAGGCCGGCAGCCGGCTCGACGAATTCACCCTGGCCGACCTGGCCGCCCAGCCCAGGCTGGAAAGCCGCGCCCTCGACTACGCGCGCCGCCACTACATCCACGTGGAACTGTTCGACCCCGCGGGCAAGCGCCTGGACAGCGCCACCAATCCGGGCCACGAGGCGCTGGAGCAGGCCCTGGCCCCACGTCGCCAGCGCTTCCCCCTGGTGGACGCCCTGCACTACGAAAAGATCGTCCTCGGCAATGTCAGCGTGGTCCATGTCCAGGGACCGGTGCGGGATAGCGACGGCCGACTGGCGGGTTACGTGGACGGCAGTTTCTTCGTGGATCCGGCGGCCGTCGCCCAATTGCGCCGGGAAGCCGTGGCCGCCCTCGTGGTCGCCCTGATCGCGGTGCTGGTCACCACCTTGGCGGTCTATCCCCTGCTGCTCGCTCTCAACCGCGACGTCCAGCGCCAGGCGCGGGACCTGCTGCGGGGCAACGTGGAACTGATGGACGTCATGGGCCGCGCCGTGGCCCGGCGCGACACCGACACCAACGAGCACAACTACCGGGTCACCCTCTACGCCGCCGACCTGGGGGAGGCGAGCGGCTTGGTGGATGGCGCCATGCGCGACCTGATCGCCGGCGCCTTCCTCCACGACGTGGGCAAGATCGGCATCCCCGACGCCATCCTGCTCAAGGCCGGCCCCCTGAGCGCGGAGGAACAGGCGACGATGCGCACCCACGTCTCCCAGGGCGAGGCCATTCTGCAAGGTTCCCGCTGGCTGAGCCGGGCCATCGACGTGGTGCGCTACCACCACGAGAAGTACGACGGCAGCGGCTACCTGCGCGGCCTCAAGGGCGAGGCCATCCCGCTGGCGGCGCGCATTTTCGCCATTGCCGACGTGTTCGACGCCCTCGCTTCGCGCCGCCCCTACAAGGACGCCCAGCCCCTGGACACCGTGCTGGCGCAGTTGGCGGAACAATCCGGCTGGCACTTCGACCCGGACCTGCTGGCCCGTTTCCTGGCGCGGATTCCGGCCCAACACGCCATCGTGGCCGCGGCGACCCAGGACGAACTGGAACAGCTCATGTGGCGCAAGGTGGAGCAGTACTTCGTCGCCCTACCGCGCCGGGGACGCTGGCGGGCGGCGCTGCGGCGGCGGCTTAGCCGGCCTTGAGCCGGGCCAGCAGCTTGGCCACCGCCTGGCCCCGATGGGAACGGGCGTTCTTTTCCTCGTGGCTCAACTCCGCCGCCGACTGGTTCAGCCCCGGCACGCCGAACAGGGGGTCGTAGCCGAAGCCCTGGGCGCCGCGGGGAGCGTCGAGGATTTCGCCGTGCCACTCGCCTTCGCAGATGATGGGCTGGGGATCGTCGGCATGGCGCACCAGCACCAGCACACAAGTGAAGTGGGCGCGGCGGTCGACGACGCCGGCCAGGTCGGCCAGCAGTTTCTCGTTGTTGCGGGCATCGGACTTGGGTTCACCGGCATAACGCGCCGAGCGCACCCCCGGCGCCCCACCCAGCACCTCCACGCACAGGCCGGAATCGTCGGCCAGGGCCGGCAGACCCGTGGCCCGGGAACAATGGCGGGCCTTGGCCAGGGCGTTCTCGACGAAGGTGACGTGGGGCTCTTCGGCCTCGCTGACGTTGAAGGCGGACTGGGGCAGCACCTCGATCCCCAGGGGCGCCAGCAACTGGGCGAACTCCTTGAGCTTGCCGGCGTTGTTGGAGGCGAGAACGATCTTGTCCATAGTCATTTCCAAAGCTCAATCCCCATGGGAAGGGCTAAATAAATTGAAGCGAAGCGAACCATGCCGTCGCCCCTTCCCCGGGAAGGGGATGGAGGATGGCCGTTGTTATTGGGCAAGCGCAGCGCGCTGGGCGGCGATGATTTCGCCAATGCCCTGTTCGGCCAGCGCCAGCAGCGTGTCCAACTCGGCACGGGTGAAGGGGGTGCCCTCGGCGGTGCCCTGCACTTCCACCATGCCCCCGCTGCCAGTCATCACCACGTTCATGTCGGTGTCGCAGGCGGAGTCCTCGGGGTAGTCCAGGTCCAGCACCGGCACGCCATCCACGATGCCGACGGAGACGGCGGCGACGAAATCCTTGAGGGGGCTGGCGGTCAGCTTGCCGTCCGCCAACAGCTTGCCGATGGCGTCGTGCAGGGCCACCAGGGCGCCGGTGATGCTGGCGCAACGGGTGCCGCCGTCGGCCTGGAGCACGTCGCAGTCGAGGACGATCTGGCGCTCGCCCAGGGCGGCCAGATCCACCACGGCGCGCAGACTGCGGCCAATCAAGCGCTGGATTTCCTGGGTGCGGCCGGACTGCTTGCCCTTGGCGGCTTCCCGGTCGCTGCGGGTGTGGGTTGAGCGGGGCAGCATGCCGTATTCGGCGGTGACCCAGCCTTGGCCCTTGCCCTTGAGGAAGCCCGGCACCTTTTCCTCCACGCTGGCGGTGCACAGCACCTTGGTGTTGCCGAAGGCCACCAGCACGCTGCCTTCGGCGTGACAGGTGTATTGGCGGGTGATGGTGAGGGGGCGCAGTTGCGCCGGGGCGCGGCCGCTGGGACGGGTCATGGTGTTTCCTTCCGAAGGATGTTCAGTTTTGCGAGGGGCGAATGATGCCGGGAATTTCGCTCTCTGCCCATGCGGGATTTGCCTCGTGGCTTTTCGGCGCCAGGGGCGGACGGATTTTCCGCCCGTCCCAGCGCAGCACGATCAGACTCAGGTTGTCGGCACGGGGACCGGCCCGCCGCTCGGCGTCGTCCATCAGGCTGGGCACGCCTTGTTCGGGCGCCGTCGTGCCCAGATGGCGCACCAGGGCGCCGTCCCCGGCGGGGTCCCAGACGCCGTCGCTACACAGGGCGAGGACATCGCCGGGGCGCAGCGGAATGGCGGCGGAGAGGGCCACCTGGGGCGGCACCGCGCCACCGAGGCAGTTGTAAACCCGGTGCCGGTCCGGGTGCTGGCGGGCGGCGGCGGCGTCGATCAGGCCCTTGTCCAACAACTGCTGGACCCGGGTGTGGTCCCGGCTGCGGTGCAGGATGCGGCCCTCCCGCAGCAGGTAGAGGCGGGCATCGCCGGCATGGCCCCAGTGCGCCACCCCGTCCAGAACGAGGCAGGCGACGCAGGTGGTGCGCGGAACTTCGCCCAGGCCGCGCAAGCCCGCGACCCGCAGAATGGCGCCGTGGGCGCCGTTGAAGCATTGCTCCAGGAAATCCCTGGGCTGGGCCAGGGCCGACGATGGGCGGTGCTCGAAGGCGTCCACCATGTGGTCCACCGCCACCTGGGCCGCCACCTCGCCATGGGCGTGGCCGCCCATGCCATCCGCCACCACCAGGAACTGGGCGTCGTCGCGGACGCGGAAGGCCAGCCGGTCCTGGTTGACGGCGCGGCGGCCGATGCGGCTGTCGCCATGGACCCGGTAGCTCATTTGCCCGCCCCCCGTAGCCAAAGCCGCAGGCGTCCCACCAGGCCAGGCGGGGACGGGTCGCGATCCTCGCTGGCCAGGAGTTTTTGCAGGGCATGGGCGCTTTGGGGCCGCTGTAGGGGATCGAGGCCTAGGCACTGATCCACGCTGTGCAGCAACTGGTAGGAATAGCGCCCGGCGAATTGCTTCACCGCCGGCACCAGGAGGTCCTTGTGCAGGCGCTCCTGGGCCGACAGCGGCGGCCGGCCGCCGAGGCAGGCATAGAGGCTGGCGCCGATGCCGTAAATGTCCGTCCAGGGACCCAGGCGTTCCTGCTGGCCTTCGCCCTTGTCGTACTGTTCCGGCGCCGCATAGCCGGGGGTGTGCATGGTGCGCAGCTGGGGGGCGTCATGGCCGATCACCTGGCGCGCCGCGCCGAAGTCCAGCAGCAGCGGACTGCCGTCGTGCTGGCGCAGGTAGATGTTGGCCGGCTTGATGTCCAGGTGCAGCAACTGGCTGCTGTGCACCGCCCGCAGCCCATTGAGGATGCGGCCGAACAGGGTGCGGATGAAGTCCTCCTCCAGGGTGCCGGGGTGGCGCTGGATGTGGGTTTGCAGGGTGCGGCCTTCCTCGTAGCGCAGCACCAGGTAGGCGGTGCCGTGGGCGCGGAAGAAGTTGAGCACCCGCACCACGTTGGGATGGTCGAGCTTGGTGAGGTTGCGCCCTTCCTCGAAAAAACAATTGAGGCCGTGGTTGAACACGGCCCGGTGGCGCGGGCTGACCACCGGCTCGGGGCTTTCCCCGGCGCGCAGGGCAAGGGCGTTGGGCAGGTATTCCTTGATCACCACCGGTTCGCCGAACACGTCCTCCGCCAGATAGACGATGGAAAACCCGCCCAGGGACAGCTGGCCGGTGATCCGGTAGTGCTTGAGCCAGAAGCCGGCGGGCAGGGGTTGGTTGGCCTGGGCGGGGGACATGGTCGGGACGGGATAGAATCCGCCTCATTCTGCGTGGCCCGCCTGGCACTGTAAAGCCGGCTGGGACACGCTGACCGCGAACTTTCCGACCGGAAACACGACCACCATGATCCTCAGCATGACCGGCTATGCGGCAGGCAGCCGCGACCTGGGCTTTGCCTCCCTCAATCTCGAACTCAAGAGCGTCAACTCCCGCTATCTGGACCTGGGTTTCCGCATCAGTGAAGACCTGCGCTTCCTGGAAATGCCCCTGCGCGAGCAGATTGCCGCCAAGGTGCAGCGAGGCAAACTGGAAGTGCGCGGCGGCCTCCAGGCCAAGGCCGCCCTGGGCCAGGCCGGCGGCCGGGAACTGATGCCCAACCAGGCCATGGTGGAGCAACTGGCGCGCATGGAAGCTGCCGTGCTGTCCACCCTCCACGGCGCCAAGCCCCTGTCCGTGGCCGATGTGCTGCGCTGGCCCGGCGTATTGGCCGACGAGGGCATGGACACCGACAAGCTGCAAACGGAAGCCCTGTCCCTGCTGCAACAGCTGCTGGAGGAATTCATCGCCACCCGCGCCCGGGAAGGGGAAAAGCTGGCGGCGGTGCTGCTGGACCGTTCCGCCCGCATGCGCGAGCAGGTGGCCAAGGTCAAACCCCTGCTACCCGTGGCCCTGACCGACTACCAGGAACGGCTGGCGACCAAGCTGCGGGAGGCCGTGGCCAACCTGGACGAGGACCGCATCCGCCAGGAACTGGGGGTGTTCGCCGCCAAGATCGACGTGGAAGAGGAACTGGCCCGCCTGGTGACCCACCTGGACGAGGTGGAACGGGTGCTGAAAAAGGGCGGCGCCGTCGGCAAGCGCCTCGACTTCCTGATGCAGGAACTCAACCGGGAGGCCAACACCCTCGCCTCCAAGTCCGTCTCCGCCGACGTCACCGCCATCGCCCTGGAACTCAAGCTGTTGATCGAGCAAATGCGCGAGCAAGTGCAGAACCTGGAATGACCCCATGACCGACACGCCCACTACCGCCGTCGCCGGCTCCCTGTTCATCGTCGCCGCGCCCTCCGGGGCCGGCAAGACCACCCTGGTGCGCCTGCTGCTGGAGCGGGACCCCCAGGTGATGCTGTCCGTTTCCTACACCACCCGCCCGCCCCGGCCGGGGGAGCAGAACGGGCGCGAATACCATTTCGTGGACATCCAGACCTTCCTCGCCATGCGGGAACGGGGGGAGTTCCTGGAATGGGCCGAGGTACACGGCAACTTCTACGCGACCTCCAAGGTCTGGCTCCAGGCGCAGATGGCGGCGGGGCGGGACGTGCTACTGGAAATCGACTGGCAGGGCGCCCAGCAGGTGCGCCGGATTTTCCCCGAGGCGGTGGGCATCTTCATCCTGCCGCCCTCGGTGGCGGAACTGGAACGGCGCCTGCGCGGCCGCGGCTCCGACAGCGAAGAGGTGATCCAGCGCCGGGTGGCCGGCGCCCTGGGCGAGATGCGCCATGTGGGGGAATTCTCCTTTGTTATAATCAACGACGATTTGCCGCGGGCCCTCGACGACCTGTCGGCCGCGGTGCGGGCCTCCCGGCTGCGCTTCGAACCCCAGCGGGGACATCGTCCCGACGTCTTCCGCTTCCTCGATTCCCATTGATTGCAAAGGATTCCATCATGGCCCGCGTGACCGCCGACGATTGCCTCAAGTACATCTCCAACCGCTTCCAACTGACCCTGGCCGCCGCCACCCGCGCCCGCCAGATCGCCACCGGCAGCACGCCCCTGGTGGAAGCCGGGCGCGACAAACCCACCGTGATCGCCCTGCGGGAAATGGCCGCCGGCAAGGTGGGCGTCGAAATCCTGACCCGCAGCCAGTCCTGATCCTCTTCGTTTGATTCGGATGGACGGCTGCCATGGCCACGGTGCTCCCGTCCTCCATCGCCACCGCTTCCAAAAAGCCCTTTTCCGGCCGCGAACTGGCGCCCGCCCGGGATGCCAGTGCTGAGCTAGCGGCACTCAACAGCCAACTCGCCGCCTACCTCCCCGCCGAGGACATCGCCAAGGTCAGCGCCGCCTACCAGTTCGGCGAGGCTGCCCACAAAGGCCAGTACCGCATCAGCGGCGAGCCCTACATCTCCCATCCGCTGGCGGTCGCCGGCAACCTGGCCCTCTGGCACCTGGACGCCCAGGCCATCATCGCCGCCCTGCTGCACGACGTGATGGAAGACACCGCCATCACCAAGGAGGAGATCGCCGAGCGCTTCGGCAAGACCGCCGCCGAACTGGTGGATGGCGTCTCCAAGCTGGACCGCCTGGAGAACCAGACCTACGAGCAGGCCCAGGCCGAGAACTACCGCAAGATGCTGCTGGCCATGGCCCGGGACGTGCGGGTCATCCTGATCAAGCTGGCGGACCGGCTGCACAACATGCGCACCCTGGATGTGATCCGGCCCGACAAGCAGCGCCGCATCGCCCGGGAAACCCTGGAAATCTACGCCCCCATCGCCAATCGCCTGGGCCTCAATAACCTCTACCGGGAATTGCAGGAGCTGTCCTTCCGCTACCTGCATCCGGTGCGCTACCGGGTGCTGGAAAAGGCGGTGCAGCGGGCCCGGGGCAACCGCCGCGAAGTGGTGGGCAAGATCCTCGACGCCCTGAAAAAGGCCCTGCCCGAAGCGGGCATCGAGGCCGAGATCAGCGGTCGGGAAAAGCACCTCTACGGCATTTACCGCAAGATGCAGGACAAGCACCTGACCTTTTCCCAGGTGCTGGACATCTACGGCTTCCGCATCATCGTCAAGGACATCCCCACCTGCTACCTGACCCTGGGCGCCCTGCACGGGCTGTTCAAGCCGGTGCCGGGCAAGTTCAAGGACTACATCGCCATCCCCAAGGCCAACGGCTACCAATCCCTGCACACCACGGTGATCGGTCCCTATGGCACGCCGGTGGAAATGCAGGTGCGCACCCGGGACATGAACCACGTCGCCGAGACCGGCGTCGCCTCCCACTGGCTGTACAAGGACGAGGACGCCCTGTCCGAGTTGCAGAAGCGCACCCACAAGTGGCTGCAATCCCTGCTGGAATTGCAGTCCGCCTCCGGTGATTCGGCGGAGTTCCTCGAACACGTCAAGGTGGACCTGCTCACCAGCGAGGTCTACGTATTCACCCCCAAGGGCAAGATCATCAGCCTGCCCCGGGGCGCCACGGCGGTGGACTTCGCCTACGCCATCCACACCGACGTGGGCAACCGCTGCGTGGCCTGTCGCATCAATCTGGAACTGATGCCCCTGCGCACCGAGTTGCGCAACGGCGACCGGGTGGAGATCGTCACCGCGCCCCAGGCCAGCCCCAACCCGGCCTGGCTCAGCTATGTCCGCAGCAGCCGGGCCCGCTCCAAGATCCGCCATTTCCTCAAGACCCAGCAACAGGAGCAGGCTGGCGCCCTGGGCGAGCGGCTGCTGGCCCGGGCCCTGACCGAAGTGGGCTCCAACCTGGTGGCGGTGGGCGCCGCCGCCTGGGACAAGCTGCTGAAGGAAACCGGCCTCAAGTCCAAGACCGACATCCTGGCCGACGTGGGCCTGGGCAAGCGCCTGCCCGCCGTGATCGCCCGCGCCCTGGTGGAGCGGGCGCAAACGCCGGACGCGGAACAGCCGGCCAAGCCCCAGGGGCCGATCCTGATCCGGGGCACCGAAGGCGTCGCGGTGCAGCTGTCCAGTTGCTGCCGCCCCATCCCCGGCGATCCCATCATCGGCCTGATCCGCAAGGGGCGCGGCCTGGTGATCCATACCCACGACTGTCCCGCCATCGCCCGCCTGCGCCACAGCGACAAGCTGGAATGGGTGGACGTGGAATGGGAACCCCAGATCGAGCGCCTGTTCCAGGTCGGCATACGCGTCCTGGTGCGCAACCAGCGCGGCGTGCTGGCCAAGCTGGCCCTGGCGATTTCCGACAGCCAGTCCAATATTCTCGACGTGCGGGTGGACGAAGACCGGGGCAGTACCTCCCTGGTGTTCTTCACCCTGGAAGTGAACAACCGGGCCCACCTGGCCCGCATCCTGCGGTCCCTGCGCAACATCCCCGAAGTGCAGCGCCTGGTCCGCCTCAAAGAATCGATCACCCATCCCTAACGACCCGGAGGAGCAAGACCATGGCCCTGTACGAATCCGACCACACCAAATTCATCCGCGAATGGCTCAAGGCCCATCCCGAGGAATTGCAGGAACAAAAGGATGGCCGCGCCCTGTGGTGGGACAAGCCCAGCCAGGACCAGGAGGAAATGAAGCGCCGCACCGAGGCCAAGGTCCCCACCAAGGCCTACTACTACGACGCCAACTGAGCGCCGCCCCGAACCACCACGCCCCGGGTCGCGATGATCCGGGGCGTTTTCGTCCACGCCGCCGACCATGACCAGCTACGACTTCGACCTCGCCCTGGCCCGCCACACCATGTGGCTGTCCCGCCTCAAGCTCTTCACCCTGGGCGTGGGGGAGCGGGATTTGACGCCAGAAAAAGCGGGGGACAGCGGCGCCTGCGAACTGGGCACCTGGCTGCGGGGCGAGGGTGCCCACTACCGCGACCTGCCTGGATTCGATGCCCTGGTGGAAGCCCACGACCGCTTCCACGACCTCGCAGCCGAAGTGGTGCGCCTCCACCGCCTGGGGGATGAAACCGAGGTTCGCATGCTGGTGGAGGAAGTACTGCCGCCCGCCTCGGAAGACGTGGCCCTGGCCCTGCGCAAGCTGCGCAACCTGCACCTCTGATCCGCCGCGGACCAAGGCTGCGGCCTGGAGCAGGCCGGCCTAGCCCCGGGGATGGTGTTCCTGATGCAGCCGCTTGAGCCGTTCCCGCGCCACGTGGGTGTACACCTGGGTGGTGGAAATATCGGCGTGGCCCAACAGCAATTGCACCACCCGCAGGTCGGCGCCATGGTTGAGCAGATGGGTGGCGAAGGCGTGACGCAGCACATGGGGTGAAATGCGATCGCGGGGAATGCCGGCCAGCACCGCGTACTTCTTGATCAGCACCCAGGCCATCTGCCGGGTCATGGCACCGCTGCCGCCGGCGTTCTTCTTCTGGCGGCCGGTGACGAACACCTCGTCGCAAGTCCTGCCCTTGAGCAAGGCCGGGCGGCCTTCCTGCAAATAGCGTTGCAGCCATTCCACCGCCACCTCGCCCAGGGGCACCAATCGCTCCTTGCTGCCCTTGCCGACGGTGCGCAACACGCCGGCCCGCAAGTCCATCTCGAACAGGCGCACCGCCACCAGTTCGGACACCCGCAAGCCGGTGGCATAGAGCAGTTCGATCATGGTCCGGTCGCGCAGGCCGAGGGGGGTGTCTACATCCGGCGCGGCGATCAAGGCCTCCACCTGGGCTTCCGACAGGGTCTTGGGAAAACGGCTGGCCGGGGCCGGCGGCAGGATGTTGAGCAAGGGATCGGAGGCGACCCGGTTCTCGTCCAGCAACCAACCGTAGAAGCGGCGCAGGGCCGAGAGCAAACGGCGCTGGCTGGTGGGCTTGGGCGGCGTCGGCTGGCGATGGAGGTGGGCCAGGTAGCCGTTGATTTCCGCCTCCCCCACCGTCGTCAGGGGCGTGCCCTCGAGCCAGGCGGCGAACAGGGCCAGGTCGCTGCGATAACTGGCCAGGGTGTTCTTCGCCAGACCGTCCCGCAGCCAGATGGCGTCGATGAATTCATCCAGCAGATCGGCGTTGGCGGACAGCATGGACCGATTCAGACCGCACCCTCATGGGCCAGCAGCCAACGCTTCACCCCCAACAAAAAACCGCCCCGCTCCCGGGCGAAGCCGCCGAGGCCGTCGTTGAAGCCCTTGTCCGCCGCCACCACGCGGTGGCAGGGCACCACCACCGGATAGGGATTGGCGCCGCAGGCGCCGCCCACGGCCCGGGGCGCGGAGCCGATGGCCTTGGCGATGTCGCCGTAGGTCAACACGCGGCCACAGGGAATGGCGGCGATCTGGCGCCAGACCTGACGGCGGAAGTGGGTGCCGGCCGGGGCCAGGGGCAGGGTGAAGTCGTGGGCCGGGTTCTTCAACCAGGCCCGCAACTGGCGTACCGCCTCCTTGGCCAGGTGCGTGGCCGGCGCCAACTCGGCACGGGGCTCGAGGAATTCGATGCCGGTGATTTCGTCGTCGTTGCAACGGACGCCCAGGCAGAAGCCGGGCGCCGCAACGACGGCTTGCCAGGTCGGTTCGGTCGGATGCTGGTTCACGCTTCGCCTCCTTGCAGATGTTTGCCCGCCTCCCGCCGCGACAGGGGCGACAGCACCGCGCCATTGTGCGCGAGAAAATCCGCCACCGCCGTCGGCGCGTGGCGGGCGTAGTCCCGCAGAGCCCAGCCGATGGCCTTGCGGATGAAGAACTCCTTGTCGCCGGCCTGTTGCAGGCAATAGCGGAACAGGCGCTTCGGGTCCGTCGCCTCGCCCCAACCCAATTGGTGCAGCAGGGCGATACGGCGCAACCAGAAATCCTCGTGGACGATCAGCTCGTCCATACGATGAACAAGGGCGGGGGTTTGCTGCACCAGTTTGCCCACGGTCTTCACCAGGCTGTCCACCGTGTCCCACCAGGACTTGCGCTGGGCCATCGCCAGCAGGGGCTCCAGGGCCTCGACGGACAGGGTCTTGGCTTTCATGGCCAGAAGGTCGCAAGCCACGTACTGGTATTCCCGCTCGCGGCGATGCCAGAGGATGTCCGCCGCCGCCAGAGCATCGCCTTCGTAGGCCCGCAGCAAGGCGTGCACGGCCTTGCGCCGTTGCGGCGTCTGGATGCCGAGAAAGGGGAAGTGATCCTGCATGTAGGCCGCCATGGCAACGGCCCGTTCCGGGTCAGCCAGGGGCAGCAGGGCGTCGTTGACGCCCTGCGCCAGGGCCGCCGGTTTTTTCATCGTCTCAGGAACGGACTTCGCCGTCCCCCAGCACCACCCACTTCATGCTGGTGAGGCCTTCCAGGCCGACGGGACCACGGGCGTGGAACTTGTCGGTGGAAATACCGATCTCCGCCCCCAGGCCGTATTCGAAACCGTCGGCAAAACGGGTGGAGGCGTTGATCATCACCGAGGCCGAATCCACCTCCCGCAGGAAACGCATGGCGTTGGGGTGGTTGGTGGTGAGAATGGCGTCGGTGTGGTGGGAGCCGTATTTGTTGATGTGGGCGATGGCCTCGTCCAGATCCTTCACCACCTTGACGCTGATGATGGGGGCGAGGAATTCGGTGTACCAATCCTCTTCCGTGGCGTCCACCAGCTTGGCGCCGGACACCTGGGAAAGGATGGCCTTGGCCGCGCCGTCGCAACGCATTTCCACGCCCTTGGCGGCGAAGATGGCGCCGATCTTGGGCAGGAAGGCCGGCGCGGAAGCAGCGTGCACCAGCAGCGACTCGGTGGCATTGCAGGGGCTGTACTTCTGGGTCTTGGCGTTGTCCGTCACCACCAGGGCCTTGTCGATGTCCACCTCGGCGTCCACATAGGTGTGGCAGTTGCCGTCCAGGTGCTTGATCACCGGCACCTTGGCCTCGGCGCTGATGCGCTCGATCAGGCCCTTGCCGCCGCGGGGGATGATCACATCCACATATTCGGGCATGGCAATCAGGCGACCCACGGCAGCCCGGTCGGTGGTTTCCACCAACTGCACCGCGCTGGCGGGCAAGCCGGCCTCGGTCAGGGCCTGCTGCACCAGCTGCCACAAGGCTACGTTGGAGTGAATGGCCTCGGAGCCGCCGCGCAAAATACAGGCGTTGCCGCTCTTGATAGCCAGGGAAGCCGCTTCGATGGTGACGTTGGGCCGGCTCTCGTAGATCATGCCGAACACGCCCAGGGGCACCCGCATCTGGCCCACGCTGATGCCCGTGGGGCGACGCTTGACGCCGGTGATCTCGCCAATGGGATCAGGCATGGCGGCCAGTTGTTCGCAACCTTCGGCCACGGTGGCCAGCACCTTGGGCGTCAGCCGCAGGCGGTCCACCATGGGCGCGGCCAGACCGGCGTTCTCGGCGGCGGCGATGTCCTTGGCGTTGTCCGCCTGCAAGGCTTCTGTCTGTTCCCGCAGCAGACGAGCCAGCACCAGCAGGGTCTGGTTCTTGGCGCGCGTCCCCGCCTTGGCCATCTCGGTGGCCGCGGCACGGGCCTGCTGGCCCAGGGTGTTCATGTATTCGGTAACGTCCATAGCAGTCACTTTAAATTTATCGCTTCACGATCCAATCAGTCGCCCTCTCCCGGGAGAGGGATGGGGAGAGGGGGTAAGGTTGAGTGTTTTTGCAGTTATCGTTGCGCCAAGCGCAACGACAATTGCAGAAACTCATCCCACACGTCGCCCTGCACCAGACCCTTGATCATGCGGTCAATTCGCGCCGCATGCAACAGGGCGTTGCGTGCGGCGCTGGCGCTGACGCGTTGGGCGGCGGCCCGTAGGGGATTTTGGCGGGGGCCGAATATTTTGGCTTCCTTCATGGCCATGTCCACCGGCAGGCCCCGCTCCATGGCGGCCCGGATCTGGGCCAGGGCGCGGATCTCCGAAGTCATGGCCCAGAGCAGCAGGGGTGTGGCGGTGTCCTCGGCGCGCAGGCCGTCCAACAGGCGGCCGCAACGTCCGGCATCGCCCGCCAGCAGGGCAGCTTTGAGCTTGTCCACGTCGAAGCGAGCCACGTCCAGCACGGCTTCCTCGATCTGCTCCAGGCTCAAGGCCCCTTCGGCATAGAGCAGGCCCAGCTTCTGGATTTCCTGGTGGGCCGCCAACAGGTTGCCCTCCACGTGGGCAGCGATGAATTCGAGCCCGGCCCGGTCGGCGCTTTGACGTTGGCGGGCAAGGCGACCGGCGATCCAGTCCGGCAGCTGGGGCAGGGCCGGGGCGTTGCACTCCAGCACCACGCCGGTGTCCAGCAGCCGGGTGAACCAGGTCGCCTTTTTGGCCTGCCAATCGAGCAGGGGCAGAGTGATCAGGGTGGTCAGGCCGGGCCCGCCGTTGACGCTCAGGTCGCAGAGCTTTTGCAGGGCTTCACCGCCGTCGCGCCCGGGCTTGCCGTTGGGGATGCGCAGGTCCACCAGCTTGCTGCCGCCAAAGAGGGACATATTGCCCGCCGCCAGAAACAGGTCGTCCCAGCGGAAACCCTGGCCGGCCACCAGCACCTCCCGTTCCTCGAAGCCCTGCTTGCGTGCGGCCAGGCGGATGGCATCGGCGGCCTCGATGGTCAACAGGGGCTCGTCCCCATGGACCACGTAGAGGGCGGCCAGGGGTTTTTCCAGATGGGCGGCGAGCTGTTCGGCGCGGAGCTGCACGGCTCAGGGCTGGTCCGGGTCGATGGGCTTGGTCTTGGCGACAGACAGCCGGCGCAGGACCTGTTGCACCAGGTCGTTCTGGATGTCGCGCCAGAGCAGGGCCTCTTCCGCTTCCTTGGACAGCACCAGGTCGTCGGTGTAGTTGATGTCCCGCTTCAACTCGATCTTGGCGGGCACCATCAGGTCGCGGCCTTCCCGGTCGTGGACGCGGAAATTGAAATTGCGCTTCAACTGGTATTCCCGCACCCGGCCCGAGGCGTTGAGGGACAGGATCACTTTCTGTTGTTGGTCGAAAGTCACCGTCAGGATGGCCTCGGCCTCGTCGCGGTCCGCCACCACCTGGGTCTTGCTCGAGGCCTGGATGCTGCGGGCCAGTTGCACCCGCATGTCGGCGTAGTCGGGCAGGGCGATGTAGAGGGTGGAGAAAGGCAGGTCCTGGCTGTTACGCAGGTGGAAACCGCAGGCGCCGAGGACCAGGGTCAGGCCCAGCAACAGCAGGGAAGTCAGTTTGCTCATGGACGGACGGCCTTTTTCGGAGTGGCGGTTTTGGCGGCGGATTTGCCCGATGACGGACGCTTGCCCGCCACCTTACCCGAAGGCGGGGATTTTTTCGTGCCCTTGGCGGCAGACTTGCGACTGCCCTTGCTGCTCTTGGCGTATTTGGCCGACTTCCCGGACTTGGCCGCCTTGGCGCCCTTCAAATCCTTTTTCGCCAGGGAGCCGGGCTCGAAATCCAGGGCGATGGTGGTCTCGGCGGGGGAGCACCGTTCCAGCTGCTTGCCGCTGCACCGGTCGCCGACCAGATGACAGACCACGGCGTTGTCCGTACCGTTGAGCTGGGGGCTTTCCTGGGCCTGGCCGTTCCGGGCATAAAGGTCCGATACCTGGCGGTTGAGCACCTTGCCCCGGGCCAGATCGAAGGTAATACAACCCAGTTGCTGCTTGCCCTGGTTCTGGGTGCGGCCCACGTAGGCCATGCGCTTGCCCACCACCACCGGCGCTGACAACTCGGGATGGAAAGCCGGCAGGATGATCTGCTTTTCCTCGCCGCTGGCCTTGTTCAGCAGGCGCCAGCCGGGGCCTTCCCCGGGCAGCAGCACCTGCTGGTCGTCGAGGCGGATTTCGGCCGCCGGCGCAGCAGCGTCCTCGGCCAGGGCCGGCAGGGCGCACGCCAGGGCAATCAGGAAGGTCAGGCGCCGCATCAGACGACGATGTTGACCAGACGACCGGGCACCACCACCACCTTCTTCGGTGCCTTGCCTTCCATGAACTTGATGGCCATTTCATCCGCCAGGGCGGTGGCTTCGATGGCGTCCTTGGCGGCATCGGCGGCCACCTTGATACTGCCCCGCAGCTTGCCGTTCACCTGCAACATGAGTTCCACGGTGTCCTGCTTGAGGGCGGCTTCCAGGGGCTCGGGCCAGGGGGCGCTGAGGATGTCTTCACCGTAGCCCAGTTCTTTCCACAGGGCGTGGCCGATGTGGGGAGCGATGGGGGAAAGGACGCGCAGCAGGATGGAGAAGCCTTCCTGGGCCACGGCCAGCCAACCGTCAGCGGCGTCCTTTTGCACCTTTTCCAGGGCGTTGAGCATCTTCATGCAGGCGGAGGCCACGGTGTTGAACTGCTGCTTGGAAAGATCGTAGCTGGCTTGCTTGAGGGTGAGATGGATTTCCCGACGGGCGCTGGCAAGGTCTTCCGACAGATTGTCGGGCACCGCCACGACGGCCTGACCGGCCAGGGCGTGACCGAACGCCCAAACCCGCTTGAGGAAGCGGTGGGCCCCTTCCACGCCGGAGTCGGCCCATTCCAGGGTCTGCTCGGGGGGCGCGGCGAACATCATGAAGAAGCGGGCGGTGTCGGCACCGTATTGCTCGATCAGGGCCTGGGGGTCCACGCCGTTGTTCTTGGACTTGGACATGGTGGTCAGCTCATGCTCCAGCACGGTGCCGTCCTTCTTCAGGGTGGCGCCGGTGATGAGGCCCTTGGCGTCCCGCTGCACGTCCAGTTCGCTTTCCCAGTAGTAGTTCTTGCCGCCGCCTTCGGGCTTGTGGAAGAAGGCGTTGTTCAGCACCATGCCCTGGGTGAGCAGATGGGCGAAGGGTTCGCGGTAATTCACCAGCCCCAGATCGCCCATGACCTTGGTCCAGAAGCGGGAGTAGAGCAGGTGCAGGATGGCGTGTTCGATGCCGCCGATGTACTGGTCCACCGTCATCCAGTAGTTGGTTTCGTCGTCCACCATGGCGTCCGCGCCGAACTTGCTGGCGTAGCGGGCGTAGTACCAGGAGGAATCGACGAAGGTATCCATGGTGTCGGTTTCCCGCTTCGCAGGCTTGCCGCACTTGGGGCAGCTGCAAGCGAGGAAGTCTTCCCGCTTGTGCAGGGGATTACCGGAACCATCGGGTACGCAGTCTTCGGGCAACACCACGGGCAACTGGTCGTCGGGCACGGGCACCGGGCCGCAATCGTCACAGAGGATGATGGGGATCGGGCAGCCCCAGTAACGCTGACGGGAAACGCCCCAGTCGCGCAGACGCCATTGCACCTTCTTCTCGCCCACGCCCTTGGCGGCGAGGTCGGCGGCGACGGCATCCACAGCGGCCTCATAGGCGAGGCCGTCGTACTTGCCGGAGTTCACGCAGACGCCGTCTTTACTGCCAAACCATTCTTCCCACTTGTCAGTGCTGAACGCCTTGTCGCCATTGGCAATGACTTGCTTGATCTCGATGCCGTACTTCTGGGCAAAACCAAAATCCCGCTCGTCGTGGGCGGGTACACCCATCACGGCGCCGTCGCCGTAGCTCATCAGCACGTAGTTGCCGACCCAGACTTCCACCTGTTCGCCGGTGAGCGGATGGGTGACGAACAAGCCCGTGGGCAGGCCTTCCTTTTCCATGGTGGCCATGTCGGCCTCCATGACGGAGCCGTGCTTGCACTTCTCGATGAAGGCAGCCAAGGCGGGGTTGTCCTTGGCGGCGTGGAGGGCCAGGGGATGCTCGGCGGCCACGGCGCAGAAGGTCACGCCCATGATGGTGTCGGCCCGGGTGGTGAACACCCAGAGTTGGCCGTCGTTGATCAGCTTGCCGTCGTCGCCGGTGATGTCGTGACTGAAGGCAAAGCGCACGCCGGTGCTCTTGCCGATCCAGTTGGCCTGCATCAGCTTGACCCGCTCGGGCCAGCCTTCCAGGGTGTCCAGATCCTTCAGCAGTTCGTCGGCGTAGTCGGTGATCTTCAGGTAGTAGCCGGGGATTTCGCGCTTTTCCACCACGGCTCCGGTGCGCCAGCCCTTGCCATCGATGACCTGTTCGTTGGCCAGCACGGTCTGATCCACCGGGTCCCAGTTCACCACCTGGGTCTTGCGTTCGGCGATGCCTTTTTCCAGCATGCGCAGGAACAACCACTGGTTCCACTTGTAGTACTCGGGCCGGCAGGTGGCCAGTTCACGGCTCCAGTCGATGGCAAAGCCCAGGGACTTGAGTTGCCCCTTCATGTATTCGATGTTGTCGTAGGTCCACTTGGCGGGGGGCACCTGGTTCTTGATGGCGGCGTTTTCGGCGGGCAGGCCGAAGGCGTCCCAGCCCATGGGCTGGAGCACGTTGTAACCCTTCATCTTGTGGAAGCGGGACAGCACGTCGCCAATGGTGTAGTTGCGCACGTGGCCCATGTGCAGCTTGCCGGAGGGGTAGGGGAACATGGACAGGCAGTAGTACTTGGGCTTGCTCTTGTCGATGTTGGCCTTGAAAGCTTGGCGGCTCTCCCAGTAGTCCTGGGCGGCTTTTTCGATCTCCGACGGGGTGTATTTTTCCTGCATTTTCCGGGGCTGCTTGCGCGATTCGAGTAAAGGCCGGATTATACCCGCCGCCTCTTACACCCTCTTTTGTCGTCCCCTTTTCCTGGCCGCTGCCGCTAGACTGTCTCCCCCCGCGCCAACGTCCCGACCCAAGGTTCCGTCATGAAACTCCGCGCCGCCGCCTGCCTCTTCCTGCTCCTTCTGTCCGAAGCCGTTGTGGCCGCCGCCCCCGCCCGGGTCGAGGCGGTTCAGGCGCCGGCCTGGCGCTTGCGCGGCGAGGTCAGCGAGCCCCTGGCACCGGGCATGGAATTACTCCACGGCGACCAGGTAGCCACCGGCAGCGGCGCCCGGGCCGAACTCAAGTTGGCGGAAGGCAGCACAGTCAAGCTGGGGGAAGGCGCCAGGATGGCCGTGTACTCCCGTAGTCTCAAGCCTAGCCGCGCCTTCCGCGGCGCCCTCGACGTGCTTCAGGGCGCGTTCCGCTTCACCACCGCCCAGGCGGCCAAAATCAAGAAACGGGAGCTGACCATCCGCGCCGGCACCGCCACCGTCGGCATCCGCGGCACCGACCTGTGGGGCAAGCCCAGCCGGGAACACGACCTGATCATGCTGATCGAGGGCCGCATCGAAGTGCAGCCCGCCGGCGAGGAAGACGCCGTGGTGCTCGACGATCCCCTCAGCGTATTGCTGACCTTCCGTGGCGGCGAGCCGCCCACCCTGACCCACGCCACGGCGGACGAACTGGCGGCCCGGGCGGCGGAAACCGACTTGGTCGGCGGACAGGGCAGCCAACGGGCCCAAGGACGTTTCCATCTGCGCCTGGGCCCCGTCCTGGACGACGAAGCCTCGGCCCTGGCGCTCTACGACCGGGCCCGGACCGCCGGTTACCCGGTACGGTTGCGGCCGCTGGTGACGCGGGGCCAGAAAAACTGGCGCTACGAGGTACTGCTCAAGGGATTTTCCAGCCTGAAGGAAGCGGAACTGGCCGCCGGGCCGGTGGGTACGGCCCTGGGACTGGATGCCACGGCCACCCGCTGAGGGCGCCGGGAAGAGGCGGGCTGACGCGCCGCCTCAGCAGGAATAAATCTTGGCCTTGCCGCTCAAGGTGCGCCAGGTGCGGGTGGCGATGGTGCCGCCAGCCTCCAACCAATCAAGTTGCAGGGACCAGCAATGGCGCTGAAAACGCGCCCAGGTGCGGGTCGGCGACAACTCGTTGAGACGGTCGGACTCGGCTTGCAGCAGCGCCCGCAGCCGTTCCATGGCCACGCGGGAGAATTCCGGGGAATCGCTGTTGCCGCACTCACGGGCAGCCTGGGCGGACGCTTCCAGCCACAAAGACTTGGCCTTCAGCTCAGGCACGCCGGCTTGACGCGCCAGCCAGGGCAGTTGCAAGGGTAGGTGATCGCTGTTCATATCGTGCTCTCTTTCTCTCGGGTACATGCGAAATATAGCTTTAGTAGTATGCCTTGTCAATATCTTTTGCATCGCACAAAACGGATTGTAGTTTTTTAACCATTGATAGGAAAAGACTTTTGTGTGACCCTCGTCACGTTTTGCGGCATAGCAACAACTATGTCTTATACATGACCCCGCCCTCTCTATAATTCCGCCCCATGTCTGATCTTCTCTCCGGCCTCAATCCCGAACAGCTGGCCGCCGTCACCCTGCCGCCCCAGCACGGCCTGATCCTGGCCGGCGCTGGGTCGGGCAAAACCCGGGTGCTAACCACCCGCATCGCCTGGCTGCTGTCCACCCGGCAGGTGACGCCCCAGGGCATCCTGGCGGTCACCTTCACCAATAAAGCCGCCAAGGAAATGCTGACCCGGCTCACCTCCATGCTGCCCATCAACACCCGGGGCATGTGGATCGGCACCTTCCACGGCCTGTGCAATCGCCTGCTGCGGGCCCACTACAAGGAAGCCGGGCTGCCACAACTGTTCCAGATCCTCGACACCGCCGACCAGCAGGCCGCCATCAAGCGCCTGCTCAAGGCCTTGAACGTAGACGACGAGAAGTTCCCGCCCCGGGATTTGCAGTACTTCATCAACGCCCAGAAGGAACAGGGCCTGCGCCCCGCCGCCGTGGAAGCCTGGGACGACTGGAGCCGTCGCCGGGTGGAGCTGTACGCCGCCTATGAGGCCCAGTGCCAGAAGGAAGGGGTGGTGGATTTCGCCGAACTGCTGCTGCGCAGCTACGAGCTGCTGGAACGCAACGAACCCCTGCGCCGCCACTACCAGGAGCGGTTCAAGCACATCCTCGTTGATGAATTTCAGGATACGAACGTCCTGCAATACCGCTGGCTCAAGCTGCTGGCCGGCGAGAGCGCCTGTTTGTTCTGCGTCGGCGACGACGACCAAAGTATTTACGCCTTCCGTGGCGCCGAAGTGGGCAATATGCGCGACTTCGAGCGGGAATACCGGGTGCAGAACGTGATCCGCCTGGAGCAGAACTACCGTTCCCACGGCAACATCCTCGACGCCGCCAACGCCATCATCAAGAACAACACCGCCCGCCTCGGCAAGAACCTATGGACCGACGCCGGCGCCGGCGAGCCCATTCGCGTTTACGAATCCGCCTCGGACCTGGAAGAAGCCCGCTGGATCGTCGAAGAGGTCAAGGCCCTGGCCCGGGACGGCCATGCCCGCCGGGAGATCGCCCTGCTCTACCGCAGCAACGCCCAATCCCGCGTCCTTGAACATGCCCTATTCAACGCCGGCCTGCCCTACCGGGTCTATGGCGGTCTGCGCTTTTTCGAGCGGCAGGAAATCAAGCACGCCCTCGCCTACCTGCGCCTGATCGCCAACAGCGACGACGACACCGCCTTCGCCCGGGTGGTGAACTTTCCCACCCGGGGCATCGGCGCCCGTAGCCTGGAACAATTGCAGGATGCCGCCATGAGCGCCGGCAGTAGCCTGTTCGGCGCCATTCCCCTGGTGCCGGGCAAGGCCGGGGCTTCCCTGGCCACCTTCGCCCAGCTCATCCACAAGATGCGCGAAGCCATGGACCTGCCCTTGCAGGAACTGGTGGAACACGTGGTGGAGCTATCCGGCCTGCGCAGCCACTACCAGAACGAACGGGAAGGCGAAGACCGTCTCGCCAACCTGGACGAACTGGTGAATGCCGCCGCCGGTTTCGTCGCCGAGGAAGGCAACGTCGGCGAGGAAGGAGAACTCTCCGCCGACCTCGCCGCCTTCCTTACCCATGCCGCCCTGGAAGCCGGCGAACACCAGGCCGGCGAACAGGACGACGCCCTGCAACTGATGACCGTGCACTCCGCCAAGGGCCTGGAATTCAACATGGTCTTCCTGAGCGGCCTGGAGGAAGGGCTGTTCCCCCACGAAAACTCCGCCATGGAGGAAAAGGGCCTGGAAGAGGAACGCCGCCTCATGTACGTGGCCGTCACCCGCGCCCGTCAGCGGCTGTATCTCTCTTTCGCCCAGACCCGCATGCTCCACGGCCAGACCCGCTACAACGTGCCCTCCCGCTTCCTCGACGAAATTCCCGAAGGCCTGCTCAAGTGGCTCACGCCCAAGGCCAAGAAGGGTTTCGGCGGCGGTTACGAGCGCAGCCATGGCGGCGACTACGGCGACGATTACAACCAGGTAGCCGAAGCCAGCAGTTATCGCGGACGCCGCGAAACAACGAGTGGCGGACGCGGCTTCCACATCGGCCAGACCGTCATGCACGCCAAGTTCGGCCTCGGCGTCATCGTCAATGCCGAGGGCGGTGGCAGCGACGCCAAGGTGCAGGTCAATTTCGGCAGCCACGGCATGAAATGGCTGGCCCTGGCCATCGCCAAGCTGGAGCCGGTGTAATGCCCATCGCCCAACTCCCCGGCGTGGACCTGCACTACGAAGTGAGCAGCCAGGATGCACCGTTGCCCTGGCTGACCCTGGCCCATTCCCTCGCCGCCGACCACACCATGTGGGACACCCAGGTGGAAGCCCTGGCCGGCCAATTCCGCATCCTGCGCTACGACCTGCGCGGTCATGGCCGCAGCAGCGTGCCCCCCTCGCCGTGGACCTTTGCCGACCTGGTGCACGACGTACTGGCCCTGTGGGACCACCTGGGCATCGCCCGTTCCCACTTCGTCGGCCTTTCCATCGGCGGCATGATCGGCCAATACCTGGCCCTGGACGCCCCGCAACGCCTGGACCGGCTGGTGTTGTGCAGCACCAGCAGCGGCTACGGCGGCAACCGCGAAGCCGTGGCCAAGCTCTGGGAACAACGCATCGCCCAAGCCAGCAGCGCCGGCCTGGACGCCATGGTGGACGGCACCCTGGGGCGCTGGTTCACCGAGCCCTACCGCCTTGAAGCCAAGGAGGAAATGGCTCGCATCGGCGGTCTCATCGCCGCCACCCCCGTGGCCGGCTACGCCGCCTGCGGCCGCCTGGTCGCCAGCCTGGACACCACGGACCGCCTGCCCGCCATCGCCACGCCCACCCTGGTGCTGGTGGGCGACGAAGACGCCGGCACCCCGCCAGCCATGGCCGAGGCCATCGCCGCCGCCATCCCCGGCAGCCGCCTGGAAGTCCTGCCCCAAGCCAGCCACCTGCTCAACATCGAGCAGGCCGAACTGTTCAACGCCCTGCTGGATGCCTTCCTCGCGCCAGCGTCCTGACGCATCCCGCACTCCTCCTTTGGCAGTAGGTACGCGGATCTGGCGAGCTTATTGCGTAAGCTGAAGGAACTTTCACCGCGACGCAGCAGTCAGTCCCCCGCCATGATGTCCATTCCCGCCCCCTTCCGCCGCCTGATCGCCCGCCTCCTGGCGGCAACCCTGCTCGTGGTGGGCCTATTGGACCCGTCCGCCGTACTGGCGGAGACCCTGCAAGATCATGCACCGCAACAGTGCGCCTCCCTGATGGCCGATCCCCACCCCGCACCGCCGGTAACCCTGACCGACGTCGACCTGGGGGACTCGGCCGGCGACCTGGAACAACTGCTGCGTCCCAGCAGCCTCGCCGTCCTGCCCCCTCCCCTCCCCCGTCTGGCCTTTCTTCCCCCCGCGACCGGCAGCGTGCCCGTCGTCGTCGCCCCCCTCCTGCGCCCGCCCATTTTCCGCGCCTGAAGCCCGCTGCTTGCCATTGGAATACCCCTTGGCATAGCCCTTGCGGACGAGACCGTTGAACCCTCGGTTCAACGGGCCCCGTTCTCTCTTCAGACCTTTCGGAAGTCGCCATGAATCGCCCAACCATCACGCTGTCGCGTGCCCGGTTCCGCCTCTGCTGCGGAGCGCTGGCCTGTGCCCTGCTGCTCCCGGCGGCCCAGGCCGAGGACAAGACCGCTGCCCGCTACAGCCTGCAACAACTCACCGCCCTGGCCCTGGAGAACAACCGGGGCCTGCACGCCGCCGCCGACCAGGTGGACGCCGCCCGGGCCGGCATCGACACCGCCCGGGCCTTTCCCAACCCGGAACTGGAAGCCCTGCGCGGCACCCAGCGCGCGCGCCTGCCCGGCACCACCGAGGGCGACACCAAGGGCGTTTGGGTCACCCAGCGCCTGGAATACCCCTGGGTCCGCAGCGCCCGTATCGACGCCGCCGACGCCGGCTACGACGCCGCCCGCTCGGAACAGCAACTGACCCGCAACGAACTGCTGGCCCGGCTGCGCTACCGCTTCTACGAACTGCTGCGACAGGAGGCCGAGCTCAAGGCTGCCCGGGAAGACCAGGACACCATGGGCCAGATCGCCAAGCGCATCCAGCTCAAGGTGGACAGCGGCGAGTCGCCCCGTTTCGAGGCCATCAAGGCCGACACCGAACTGCTCAACGCACGCAAGGTAGCCCAGAGCGCCGAGCTGCGCATCCGTCAGACCCGCGCCGTGCTGCGCCAATTGGTGGGCGCCGCCCTGCCGGCGGGTTTTGAGGTGGCGGGCAGTTTGGAAACGCCGGCCCCGGTGCCGGCCCTGGACGCCCTGCGCAACGAGCTGCTGGAGCGCAACCCCGAGTTGGCGCGGATGCGCGCCCTGACCCGCCAGGCGGAAAGCCTGCGCGACCACGAAAGCCGCCAGCGCTGGCCGGCCCTGGCGCTCAAGGGCGGCTACGACCAGACCCCGGACAACCGCGACACCCGCCTCGGCCTGGTACTCACCGTACCGATCTGGGATTGGCGCGGCGGCCCCGTGGCGGAAGCCACGGCGCGCCTGGCCAAGGCCCGCAACGAGGAAGCCTTCGGCGAATTCACGCTGCTGCAAAACCTGGAAACCGCCTGGCAGCAATGGCAGATCGCCACGGCCCAGGTCGGCGCCCTGGAGTCGGGCATCGTCAAGCAGGCCGAGGCCGCCCTCAAGGTGGCCGAAGCCGCCTACCGCTACGGCGAGCGCGGCATCCTTGAATACCTGGACGCCCAGCGGGTCTACCGCGCCGCCCGCAACGAACTCATCGCCGCCCGCTTCGACCAGCAGGTGGCCGCCATCGAAATCGATCGCTTGCGGGCCGCCCCCGCCGAAGCGAACACCGCCGTCAAAGGAAACGCCCCATGAGCACGCCCGTCCTGCTCCCCCGCCTGTTGGCCATCGTCCTCGCCTGTAGCCTGGGCATCGCCGGCTGCGACAAGGAAAAGCCCGAAGCCGTCAGCAACGCGCCGGCCCCCGACCCCAATCTGGTGACGGCCCCCGACAGCCTGCTCAAGGTACTCAAAGTGGCCGAAACCGGCACCGCCCCGGTCAGCGAAACCCTGCGCGTCGCCGGTCGTATCGACTTCGACGAACAACGGGTGGCCCGCATCGGCGCCCCCGTCACCGGCCGCGTCATGGAACTGCTGGCCAACCCCGGCGACCCGGTAAAGCAGGGCCAGCCCCTGGCCCAGTTGCATAGCGTCGAGCTGGGCAACGCCCAACTGGCCTACGTCAAGGCCGCCGCCCAGGCCAAGCTGCAAGCCCAGAACGCCGAACGGGCGCGGCTGCTGTTCAAGTCCGACGTGATCGGCGCCGCCGAATTGCAGCGGCGCGAATCGGAACACGCCATCGCCCAGGCCGAGCAACGCGCCGCCGCCGACCAGTTGCGCGTATTGGGCGTCTCGGCCAAGTCCCTCGACACCATGGCCAGCAGCGGCGGCATCAACTCCGTCTCGCCGGTGGTCGCCACCCTGTCGGGCATCGTGGTGGAACGCAAGGTGGCCAAGGGCCAGGTGGTGCAACCCGCCGACGCCCTGTACACCGTGGCCGACCTGTCCCGGGTATGGGCCATCGCCCAGGTGCCGGAAGCGGAAAGCAGCGCCGTCAAGGTGGGCCAGACCGTGGAGGTGGAAGTGCCCGCCCTGGGCAACGGCCCCCTCACCGGCAAGCTGATTTTCGTCAGCGACATCGTGAACCCGGAAACCCGCACGGTGACCGTGCGCACCGAGATGGAAAACCCCCATCGCGACCTCAAGCCGGCCATGCTGGCCACCATGCTGATCCAGTCGCGGCCCCAGGAACGCCTGGTGGTGCCGGCCGCCGCCGTGGTGCGCGAGGACAACGACGACTACGTCTACGTCGCCACCAGCGACAAGCAGTTCCGCCTGACCCGGGTCAAGCTGGGCAGCGAGCACAAGGGCTTGCGTGTCGTCGAAACGGGCCTCAAGCCCGGCGACAAGGTGGTGGTGGAAGGCGCCTTTCACCTCAACAACGAGCGCAAGCGGGCCGAACTGGAAGGTGCCGCCCCCGCCGCCGAAACGCCGGCCGGCCATTAACGGAGAGACACCATGATTGAGAGTCTTGTCCGTACCGCCCTCCAGCAGCGGCTGGTGGTAGCGGTCATCGCCGTGGTGTTGCTGGCCTTCGGCCTCAACGCCGCGCGCAAGTTGTCGGTGGATGCCTTCCCCGACGTGACCAACGTCCAGGTGCAGATCGCCGCCGAGGCGCCGGGGCGCTCCCCCGAGGAAGTGGAGCGCTTCGTCACCGTGCCCCTGGAAATCGCCATGACCGGCCTGCCCGGGCTGACGGAAATGCGTTCCCTCAACAAGCCCGGCCTGTCCCTGATCACCCTGGTGTTCACCGACGAAACCGACGTGTACTTCGCCCGGCAACTGGTGATGGAGCGCCTGATGGAGGTGGGCGGCCGCATGCCCAGCGGCGTGACGCCGGTGCTGGGGCCCGTGTCCACCGGCCTGGGCGAGGTGTACCAATACACCCTGGACCGGCCCGACGACGGCAACCGGGAACTGACCGAGAAGGAACTCACCGAGCGCCGCATCGTCCAGGACTGGGTGGTGCGCCCCCTGCTGCGTTCCATTCCCGGCGTGGCGGAAATCAATTCCCAGGGCGGCTTCGAGAAACAGTACCAGGTGCTGGTCAGCCCCGACCGGCTGCGTCACTACCAGCTCACCATCCAGCAAGTGTACGAGGCCCTGGCCCGCAACAACGCCAACTCCGGTGGCGGCGTGCTGCCCCGCTACGCCGAGCAATACCTGATCCGCGGCGTCGGCCTGATCAAGGACCTGGACGACGTGGGCGCCATCGTGCTCAAGGAAGTGGGCGGAACGCCGGTGTACATCCGCGACGTAGCTGAGGTGAAGATCGGCGCCGGCACCCGCGCCGGGGCGGTGGTGAAGAACGGCGTGACCGAATCCGTCGGCGGCGTGGTGATGATGATCCGCGCCGGCAACGCCAAGGAGATCGTCTCCCGCATCAAGGAACGGGTGGCCGAGATCAACGCCAAGGGCATGCTGCCCGACGGCCTCAAGATCGTGCCCTACTACGACCGCTCCGAGCTGGTGGACGCCGCCATCCACACCGTGGTCAAGGTGCTGCTGGAGGGCGTGGTGTTCGTGGTCGCCATTCTCATCATCTTCCTCGGCGACATCCGCTCCGCCGTGGTGGTGGTGGCGACCCTGGTGCTGACGCCCTTGATGACCTTCCTGGTGATGAACCACTACGGCCTCTCCGCCAACCTCATGTCCCTGGGCGGCCTCGCCATCGCCATCGGCCTGATGGTGGACGGCTCGGTGGTGGTGGTGGAAAACGCCTTCGCCCACCTGGGTCGCAACGAAGCGGGCGAATCCCGGGTGCGGGTGATTTTCAACGCGGTGAAGGAAGTGGCGACGCCGGTGATCTTCGGCGTCGGCATCATCATCCTGGTGTTCCTGCCGCTGATGACCCTGGAGGGCATGGAGGGCAAGATGTTCGCGCCCCTGGCCTACACCATCGCCATCGCCCTGTTCATCTCCCTGGTGCTGTCCCTCACCCTGTCGCCGGTGCTGTCCTCCTACCTGCTCAAGGTGGAAGTGGGCCACGGCGACCACGAGACCAAGGCCATCGCCAAGATGAAGCAGCCCTATCTCAAGCTGCTGCACTGGGCCCTGGCCAACCAGAAAAAAACCCTCATGGCCGCCGCCGGCCTGCTGCTGTTCACCCTGGCCCTGTTCCCCTTCCTCGGCACCGCCTTCATTCCCGAAATGAAGGAAGGCTCCGTGGTGCCGGGCATCAACCGGGTGCCCAACATCTCGCTGGAGGAATCCATCAAGATGGAAATGGAGGCCATGCGCCTGGTGATGCAGGTGCCCGGCGTCAAGTCCGCCGTGTCCGGCGTCGGTCGCGGCGAATCGCCGGCCGACCCCCAGGGCCAGAACGAATCCACCCCCATCGTCAGCCTCAAGCCCCGCGACGAATGGCCCCGGGGCTGGACCCAGGACGACATCGCCGAACAGATGCGGGAAAAGCTCAAGGCCCTGCCCGGCGTGCAGATCGTCATGGCCCAGCCGATCTCGGACCGGGTCGATGAAATGGTCACCGGCGTCCGTTCCGACGTGGCGATCAAGGTCTTCGGCGACGACCTCGACACCCTCAAGAAAAAGGCCGAGGAAATCGCCAAGGTGGCCCAGGGCATCCAGGGCGCCGAGGACTTGCGCGTCGAGCGGGTAACCGGCCAGCAGTACCTGTCCATCGACATCGACCGCCAGGCCATCGCCCGCTACGGCCTCAACGCCAGCGACGTGCACGACGTGATCGAAACCGCCATCGGCGGCAAGGAAGCCACCCAGATCTTCGAGGGCGAACGCCGCTTTGCCGGCGTGGTGCGCCTGCCCGAGCGCTTCCGCAACGACGTGGAGGCGATCCGCAACCTGATCGTGTCCGCCCCCAACGGCGCCCAGGTGAACCTGGAATCCATCGCCAAGATCCAGGTGCTGGACGGCCCTTCCCAGATCAGCCGCGAGCTGGGCAAGCGCCGCATCGTGGTCGGGGTGAACGTGAAGAACCGCGACCTGGGCGGCTTCGTCGCCGAGTTGCAGCAGAAGGTGGAAAAGAAGGTGAAGCTGCCCGAGGGCTACTACCTCGAATGGGGCGGCCAGTTCCAGAACATGGAACGGGCCCTGGGCCACTTGGCGGTGATCGTGCCGGTGACCATCGGCGCCATCTTCTTCCTGCTGTTCCTGCTGTTCGGCTCGGTGAAAATGGCCGGCCTCATCATCCTGGTGCTGCCCTTCGCCTCCCTCGGCGGCGTGATCGCCCTCTTCCTCACCGGCGAATATCTGTCGGTGCCGGCCTCGGTGGGCTTCATCGCCCTATGGGGCATCGCCGTGCTCAACGGCGTGGTGCTGGTCAGCTACATCCGCAACCTGCGCCAGGAAGGCTATTCCGTCGCCGACGCCGTGGTGCACGGCGCCACCCAGCGCTTCCGCCCGGTGATGATGACCGCCACCGTGGCCCTGCTGGGCCTGATCCCCTTCCTCTTCGCCACCGGCCCCGGCTCGGAAGTGCAGCGCCCCCTCGCCATCGTGGTGATCGGCGGCCTCATCACCTCCACCCTGCTCACCCTGGTGATGCTGCCCACCCTGTACAAGTGGTTCGACGAGGAACCCGTGGAAACCTGACCCGTCGCTCCCTGCCCCCACGGGCAGGGAGCACGACCGCGCAATTTGATCGACAATACGCCGACCGTGAGAGCCGCCATGAAAGAAATCAAAGCCATCATCCGTCCCAACAAACTGCCCGCCCTGCGCGAGGCCCTGCGCAGCGTGCCCGGTTTTCCCGGCATGACCGTGAGCAAGGCAGAGGGCCTGTCCGCCCCGGAACGGGTCGGGCCGGGCAAGAGCAGCATCAAGGAAGAACTGACCGACTACACCGCCAAGACCCGGATCGAGATCGTCGCCCCCGACGAACTGACCGATCAGATCGTGGACCGCATCGTCGCCGTGGCCAACACCGGCCACATCGGCGACGGCCTGGTCTGGGTCACCCCCATCGACCGGGCCGTGTTCGTACACAAAGTGATGCCGGGCGCCGAGGCGGTGAAGGATTATCCGAAGTAGGCACACGCCCGCAAACGATCCTTCGCCAAGCAAAAAAGAAAGGCCTCCATATGGAGGCCTTTCTCATTGGGTCGCCGTGGACTTCATAAAAATACTGTGTTTATATGCAAGCCTTTACATGACAAACGGGAAGAGGTCCATGTGTCCAATCATCTCTTTACTTCCCGTTTTGTCGTCTACAACACGTTAGGCCTATGGCGACAATGACAATTCTTGAGGCTGTCACTCTTGCAATTGCTGTTCTAGGAGCAGTGCTTGGTCTCATTAACACCTGGCATCAGCTAGATCGCACGCGCGTAAAGTTGAAGGTCGTGCCCAAGCACGCAATACCTTACGGGGCCGCAGATGCCAGGCTAACCTTCTGCATTGAAATTACAAATCTCAGTGCGTTTGCGGTTACCGTTGAAGAAGCTGGTGTTTTCTACAAAGGCACAGACTCACGTGGTGCATACACTCAGCCCATCCTTATCGACAACAGACCTTGGCCTCGTAGACTCGAATCCCGCGAGTCCGTCACCGTCTATGGTCAACCACCGTCAGTGAAGCCGGGGCATCCTCTGAAGTGTGCCTACGCCCGTACCGCATGTGGCGTAGTACGTCGGGGCAGTAGTCCGGCCTTTAGGCAGTTGGCTGCAAATGCGGCCTAACCCTTCGCTCGAGACGACCTGCGCAAAAAGCTGCACAGGCGCCTCAATTCCACGTTATGCATCGGAGATTCATCTATGGAACTAGCGCCGCAGGTTGAAGACTTAGCGAAGGCGATTCAAAGCCTTCCGTCGCTGCTGGACGCCGTATCTACGTTACCTCTGTCCGGGTGGATTGTTCTCGTCGCATTTTTTCTCTGGCTCTTGGCGAACAAGAATATTCCCCGCGTTTTCGATGTACTTGAACGAAAGGAAAAGCGACGGCTTGAGCAGTTTGATGCTTACGTTTCATCGCCAAACTCTGGTGACGCAAACACAATTAAGGTAATCCAAGACCTCAGGGATGCTCACTATTTCAAGATAGCCACAGGCATATACGCTGAAAGTCGTGTCCGGAATGCTTTCATCAAGTTGCATGAAGCGACTTCCCACCTCATTACATGGCGCCATATTTGTCGAGCGCATCCTTACCTGAAGGTTGCTGCGGATGAAACCGTTACAGTCAGAGAGTTGGATTTTTCTGAAAAACTCAGTTACTGGTACAACCAGCTATCCGCGTATTTTTTCTTGCTTCTCTCCGCAACGTTAATCAGCCTTGTCATTCTCTCCGGGAGCAAAACTCTAACGTCGTTCTCCTATGGCTTTGGCGGTGGAATCGTGTCGGCACTATTCGCCATGTTCATCTTTTCGCAGAATTGGCCCGTCCATGCAGCAAAGAAAATTGCTAAAGAGCTTGAAGGTCACCGGAGTGCAGGCCCCGATGCATAACCCTGCGGTTCGCTGGATGCTGCGCGATAAAGCCACGCAGCACCAGTGACCTTCACGTTAGCCCCCCGACATTTTTCCTTCATATGCCGCCAGCAGAACTAAAAGAATGGATCACTCTTACTAAGGATGCCTTGCTTGGTGTAGCGGCATTTATTACCACCATCGTTGCTGTCTACGGTGCGCTGATATGGAAGCGCGAGATGGCGGGAAAAGAGATTTATGCTGCAACGAAGACTCTGATCATGGAAAGCCATCTTCTCACCACGGCGACAAATCAGGCACGACGTCCGATTCAAGACCATGAACGAAAGGCGTTCTCTGCTGAGGAGATTAAGCAGACGACAGAAAATGAAAGATGGCGCGTATCTGAAGCCGATGCCTACAAGATGCGAATGAATGCCTTATCTCTTGCCAGAGAAAGATATCAAAGCGCATTACTTGAGGTTCGAGTGCTTGTCGGAACGAAGGTCTATCTTGGTTTTATTGACTTCGGTGAACTCGTAACGGAGGTAGTCCGTCGTATAGGAAACTACATTACTCTACTGCAAGACCACACAAAGATAGTTCTGCCAGAATCGCCTGAGGTTCAGGAAGCGTTGCGTGGTTTGTGTTCGTACGACGATAACTCCGATGAGCTTTCTTTGAAAATTGGCTATGCTCGTCTAGACGGAGAAAAGCACTTGCTTCCCTTTTTGCATCGAAAGAGTATCCGTGGCTAACCCATCATTCCACCGGACCTGCGCAAAAAGCCGCGCAGGCCGGTTATCTCCACTTTAGGTGCTTCATGCCCATCATCGACACGCTGCTAACTGCCGCTTACGAAGACACTCAACTACTCATCAAGAACGATGCGCTCGGTGACGATTTCTCTGTGCCAAGAGATGTTGATTTTGTATTACGAACAAAAGAGAAGGAAAAGGCAGAAACCATTTCATTGTTTGTTCAGGACAACCAGTACGGTGTCCCACGCATCGAAGAAGTAGAAGGTGACTTTCGAATCGTTGTGACAATTCATATGCCGATCACGCAGCAAGTGCTCTGCTCCGTATCTGGCCTAATGGGATGCCTCTCTGAAATATTCGGCGCTGAGTACGATGGGTGGGGCTGTGTCATTCAGCGGCACACCTAACCTCTCAGCCAACCGGACACCCAGCAAGCTGAGCTTTGGGGGGCCTCTCCTCTGGATTTTCGGCGTGGTTGCCTCCAAAGTTAGCCTCGCCTAACCCCATGCCGGCAAGAGAAAAATTCTGCTCCCACGAGGAATACATTGCCGCCGCCGCTCCTGACGTCCAGGAGATACTGCGGGCAGTGCAGGCGGTGGTTGAAGCCAACCTGCCCGATGCGCAACGCTGCATCGGCTACGGCATGCCCGCCTACCGTCACGGCAAGATCTTTTTCTACTTCGCCGCCTTCAAGCACCATCTGGGCATTTATCCGCCGCTGCGGGCGGATGCGGCATTGGTGCGCGAGCTTGCGCCCTATCGGAACGAGAAGGGGAATCTCGCCTTCCGGTACAAGGAACCGATTCCCTACGCCCTGATCGCCAGGGTGGCCGTGGCGCTCCACGATCAGTACGCCACGGGCCACGAGGACACCTAGCCATACCAATGCACTGACTGCGCTTGGCCTGGTGCGGCGACGGCCATGGCGCGACTTGTTGCGCGCCTGGTCGTATCATGTCGGTCGTCATGGGTTCATACCGTCTTTCCCCACTGCAAATGGTTGTTGGCGCGGCGGCCATCGTCGCCCCGGTGCTGCACTCCGTCACGGACGTGATGGAGTGGTATCAAGGCGGGTTCTCGACGCCACAGCTTTGGCTGAACTACCTGGCCTTCCTGCCGATGTGTTGGTTGCTGTTGGGCGTGTACGTTATCCAGCAAAAGCGCCTCGGCTACGCGGCCCTCGTGGGGGCACTGCTTTACAGCGTCTCCTTCGCTTATTTCACCCACTCAACGCTGTACGCCTTGGCGCTACATGTTGCCGACTATGAAACCCTTTGGCGTGGTCTCGGTACGACCTATACGGTTCACGGCGGATTCATGGTCGTCGGCGGCCTTCTCTTTGCCTGGGAGGCCTATCGCGCCAGCAATCTGCCACGGATTGCGGTTCTGCTCTTCGCTGGCGGCCTGTTGTTGAATCTCGTCCTCACGGGATTGCCGACCCCCGACCTGATGCAAACCCTTGGCACGGGGCTGCGCAATGCCGGTCTGGTGGGCATGGGCCATGCCATCCTTTTCCGCCGCACGCCGGATGGGGCCTGACCTTGCCGTGGGCCCGTTCGGCGATGACACGCCAACCTTCCTTTCCGCCTTTTCCTGATCGCCCATGAGACTTTCCCGCCTGGTCCGTTTCTCCCTGCTCATCCTGTCCATCCTCGGCGCATCCAACACCTTGGCCCAGCCGGCGTTTCAGCTTTCCTCCAAGTTTTACGAGGTCAGTTTTATCCAGGGAAACGTCTGGAAGGGGCAGCATCGTTTTGGCAAGGTCTTTTGTCTGACCTTTCCCCGCAGCGCTGAGGCGGAAAGCCTGGCCGAGGCCCTGTACAACAACAATACCCTCTACTTCAGCCGTGCCGCATACAAGGACCAGACGGCCCTGTACGTCGCCACTTCCATGGTGCCTGTCGGACGCACCGCCGAGGTGGAGATTGGCAACCTGGCCGCGCAGAACCAAAGGAATGTGGACGCCTACCCCGCCAACTTCGCCCAACGCCAGCTCACGGGGGTGCTGGGGCCCTCGCTGGTCCTGACGATACGCAACTCCACCGAGGGGGCCAAGGGCTCGCCGTTCCCCTTCGCCCGCTCGATCGCGAACCGACCGGATGGCCTGCTTTACTCCCTGTCCGTTCACCGGCTCTTCGTGCATGGCCGAGACCGCATCGAGGTGGCCGGGCTGCGCTACTTCAAGACGCCGCTGGGCCCTGAGGGAGAAGCGGACGCCGTGGCGGAATTGTCGAATCTCGTCGAGGCCGCCGCCGACTCCCTGCAATCCTGCACGGCCAGCCTGCCGACCCAGGCGCCCTAGCCTGGCGCGATTGACGGCACGCAAACCCGCCACGGCATTTCCCTTCACCATGAGACGACCCGCCATGAAAACAATACGACTGCTGCTGCCCTGCCTGCTGATTCCCCTGGCCCAGAACGTCGGCGCGCAGGAAGCAAAGTCCGGGGCGAATACCAACCCGGTCCTGGAAGAACGGCTGAAGAACGCGCAGGTGAAGGAAACCCAGCTCAGCAACGGGGCGGTGATCCGGGAAGTCCGCGTTGCCGGCAGCCTGCAACCGAACGTCGACCTGGGGTGCGTTACGATGAAGGAAGTCACCAGCGAATTCAATCCGCCTGCCCTGCTGTACGCGGCCAAGCAATGCATCAAGGCGCAGGAATACGCAAAGGCGTGGGCCTTGCTGACCACCGGCTACGGCTTTGCCTATTACGACTTGAAACGGCTGGCGGATAAATCCACCCAGGGGGCCAGGACGGTACTCATCATGAATACCTTCGCCGACTTGACGAAGGAGGAAAGGGAACAGTCGTCGAGGACGAGCAAGGAGATCCAGGCCGATCCCGAACAGGTCAAGGTCTACTGCGCGGAGCTGACGAGAATCGGACCGCCCAGCTACGAACCCCAATGGGCCATTCTTCACGGCATCGGCGCCTACCAGGAGCCACGCAACGGCCACTACCTGACGAACGTGGACACCAAGGCCCTGTGGCAAGAAGTGCTGCGGAACCGCTGCACGCCGACGCAATCCTGATCCGGTGCCGCCAGGGGCCACCGGGGCGAAGCAACCCGATGCAATCCGGGTGCGGGTGTTGGCGGGTTGGACGACCCGAGCGTCATCGTTTACGCTTCACCATCGCTGCCGATAAAAGGAACCTCCATGATCTACAAAGGTAGTTGTCACTGCGGGAACATTGCGTTCGAGGTGGACGGGGAGCTGACCCAGGTCGCGGATTGCAACTGTTCCATTTGCTCGCGGATGGGATCGCTGCATTGGTTTGTCCCCCGGGAAGCGCTGCGGCTGCTCACTCCCGAGGGCAACCTGGCCACCTATACCTTCGGCAAACATGCCATTCAGCACCATTTCTGTCCGACCTGCGGCATTCATCCTTTTGGCGAAGCGACCGACCCCGCGGGCCAGCGCAAGGCGGCGATCAATGCCCGTTGCCTTGAGGGCGTCGATCTTTCGGCCTTGTCGGTCATGCATCTTGATGGCCGTTCCCGCTAGCAGCGCTGCCGTCCCCCGGCGCCGACCGTCTTGCACCGCCCTTCAACCCGTTTTCCCTTGCGCATGCTGATGGCCGCCCCATGAAGATCAGTTTCCCCATCAACGTCGTCCAGGCGTTCCGTTGCGGCATGACGGGCATGCGCGCTTTGCGCGTGTCCGATCGCCCCTGGCAGCGCAGGATGCCATTCCGCGCCGTTCTGTTCCTGGCCGCTGCGCTGTTGCCCGTCCTGGCCCAGGCTGCGGGCTGGCAGGAACGCCCCGACTGGCAGGCCATCTTCGCCACCCAGGGCGCCAACGGCACCATCGCGGTGGCGGATGAGCGCAAGGGCGGCAGCCAGTGGTGGGTGGTGGACGCCGAGCGCGCCCAGCAGCGTTTTATTCCCGCCTCCACCTTCAAGATTGCCCACGCCCTGTTCGCCCTGGAAGCAGGCGTGGTGCGGGACGAGTTTCAGGTGTTCCCCTGGGACGGTCAGGTGCGTGACTACCCAGCCTGGAACCGGGACCAGGACCTGCGTTCGTCCATGCGCAATTCCACCGTGTGGGTCTACCAGTGGATCGCCGGCCAACTAGGCGAGGACCAGGCCCGCCGTTATCTGCTTGCCAGCAACTACGGCAACGCCGACCCGTCCGGCGGCAAATATGGCTACTGGTTGGACGGTCGCCTGGCGATTTCGGCCCAGGAACAGATCGCCTTTTTGCGCCGCCTGTATCGGAACGAACTGCCCTTCAAGCTGGCCCACCAGCGCCTGGTGAAGGACGTGATGATCGTGGAGGCGGGCCGCGACTGGATACTGCGCGCCAAGACCGGCTGGAGCGGCAGCCTCGGCTGGTGGGTGGGCTGTGTGGAAAAACCCGACGGGCCGGTGTTCTTCGCCCTCAACATCGACACGCCGCAGCGGGCCGACGATCTGCCCAAGCGCGAGGCCGTCGGCCGCGCCGTGCTGCGTTCGCTGGAGGCCCTGCCGTGACGCCGCAGCAGATCGCCGCTTACCTGCGGTAACAGGCCGTCCCCCGGTGGACACACCCCATTCATACCTCGGCGCTAACATGGCCTTTTTGTTTCAGGGAGACAATCATGACCCTCAGAGAATGGGCCACCCCCCTCACCATGGGCAGCTTCGCCTTGATGGCCGTCACCGGCGTGCTGATGTTTTTCCACCTCGACAGCGGCCTCAACAAGCCCGCCCACGAGTGGCTGGGCTGGGCCATGGTGGCCGGCGTGGTCTTGCATAGCGCCGCCAACTTCGGTTCCTTCAAACGCTACTTCAGCCAACGCGCGGCCCTCGCCGTGATCGGTGCCTTCCTGCTGGTGCTGGTGCTTTCCTTCCTGCCCCTGGGCGACAAGGGCGGTGGCGGCAAGCCGGCGCCGGTGAAGGCCGCCGAGGCCCTGATCGACGCCCCCATCCCGGTGCTGGCCCAGCTCACGGGCAAGGATGCCCAGACCCTGGTGGCGCAACTGAACCAAGCCGGCATCCCGGTCGCCGCCGACGGCAACCTGCGCCAGGCCGTGTCCGGCCGCAAGCAGCAGATGCAGGCCCTGGGCCTGGTCCTGGACAAGGACAAGTAAGCCGCCCGCTCAAGCCCCCTCCCGGGCCGCCGATTCCGGGTGCTAGGCGCGCCCGGCGTTGTGTGTTGAAATGGCATCGGTATATGCCGATGAGGTGAGCCATGGCAACCGTCAGCCCCGAGCAACTCCAGCAACTGGCCCCCAGCGCCCGCTCCAGCTACCGGGAGGCTTTGCTTTCCGGCGCGCCGGTGCTGGAACAATTCGACATCGCCGCCAACAACCTGCGCCTGGCCCATTTCCTGGCCCAGGTGCTGCACGAGTCGGGCGGCCTCACCATCCAGTTCGAGAACCTCAACTACAGCCCCGAGCGGCTGGTGAAGGTGTGGCCTTCCCGCTTCCTGCCCAAGGGTCCCCTCGATCCCCAGGCCTACGGCCACAATCCCGAAAAGCTCGCCAACGCGGTGTACGGCGGTCGCATGGGCAACGTCGCCCCCGGCGATGGCTACGCCTATCGTGGTCGCGGCCTGCTGCAACTCACCGGCAAGGATAGCTACCGGGAGGCTACCGACATCCTGCGCCAGGCCACCCCGACCGCCCCCGACTTCGTCGTCGAACCCGACCAGGTGGTGGCGGCCCCCTGGTGCCTAGCGGTGGCCGCCGCCGAATGGCGCAGCAAGGGCTGCAACACCCTGGCCGACCAAGACGACCTGCGCCGCATCACCCGCGCCATCAACGGCGGCTACATCGGCCTCGCCGAGCGGGGCGAATGGCTCAAGCGCACCAAGGCCCTATGGCCCTGAGTAGCCCTGATCGGCCCTGATTTCCTTTTCATCCACCCACGCAACGGAGGCAAGCATGGCATCGTTCAAGGAAGCATTCGACAAAATCGCCGAGGGCATCAGCGACCTCACGTCTCTCGAAGTCACCACCTACAAGGGCACGGTGAAGCTCGCCGCCGCCGACGTGAAGGCGGCCAGCTTCGACAAGATCCTCGACAGCGCCATCAGCCAGGGCAACCTGACCCTGGTCGCCAGCACCCGCGCCAAGCTGGACGGCGACACCACGGTGTTCTACGACAAGGACGCCAGCCCGGCGGAGATCAGCGCCCATAACCAATTGGTGGATAGCGCCGCCGCCAAGCGGACCGCCTTGGTGCAACTGTTCCAGGCGGCCATCGTCAAGATGGTGGACAACTAGTCCGCCGCCATGGACGGCGATCTCGCCGAGCTGGGGGACGGCCTCGACCAGGCCAGCCAGGCGCGGCAACTGCCCGACCCCTGGCTGGCCGTGGCCGGCGACGAGGGCAACAACCAGGCCAACAGCGCCCTCTACCTGCGGGCCCTGGGCGCCCGTCTGGCCAGCCTCGGCTACCTGACGGCAGAGGCGGCCAAGCGCGAGCAACTGACCCCGGAACTGAGCGCGGCGATCCGCGCCTTTCAACAGGACGCCGGCTTCAGCGGCGCCGATGTGGACGGCTGGGCCGGCCCCCAGACCAAGCGTCGTCTGCAACAACTGGTGAGCTTCGAGGAGGAGCAATCGCCCGCGCAATGGGGCGAACTGGGCCGCGATCCCACCGCCTATCCCGCCGTGGGCCGTGCCGTATACCTGCGGCTTTACTGCCTGGGCTTTCTGCCCGATGCGCCGGCCTTGTCCGCCACCAGTGAATGCCAGTTGGCACACAACCCGGCCCTGCGCGACGGCCTGGGCCGTTTTCTCGCCAGCGCCCAAGCCCTCGGCCTGGCGGTGGCGGACACCACACCCCGCCTCGACACGACGGTGCTGGAACTGCTCTACGGTCACGACGCCCTGATCGCCGCCCTGGCCGACCACCCCGGCTTCATCGACGACCCGGCCAATGACGGTTTCGTGAATGCCATCGCCCGGGTCGAGCTTTGGCTGCTGGGCTACGACGTCGCCCTGGGTCCGAGCCAACCCCTGGTGCGGCGCCCGCAGGGCAGCCACGGTCCCCACAACGTCCCCGACTACGTCTGGATGGACCCGGTGGCCGAGGCCCTGGCGGACTTCACCGAAAAATTCCCCGAGGCCCGCAGCGCGTTGCCGAATCGACGCTTTTCCACGGCCTTCTTCGCCCAGTTGGCCGCCCTGGATGCGGCCGACGACGAGGACCACGATCCGGCCCTGGTGGACGCCCTGCTGGCCCGGGCCGCCAAGCACAGCAACGACCTGATGGATAAGCTGGGGCAACTGGCCAGCCGCCTTTGGGATGGCGCCAAGCGGCTCTGGGCCTGGCTCAAGCGCGCGGTGCGCGGCGTCTGGCAGCGGCTGGAGGACGAGTTGTGGAACCTGGCCCGCTTCATCGCCAAGGGCGCGCGGGAATCCTTCGTCCTGGTGACCCAGGCCATCGACATCGTGCACCGGGGCGCGGTCTATCTGCGCGGTACCTGCTTCCCCGGCAGCGATCCGACCCGGGCCGTACTCGGCTACGACCACGACTTCGACGCCCGCCTGCTGCTGGCGACCGGCGCCGGAACCGCGGCCGCCCTCAACCTGGTGCAGCAGGACGCCGCCGAGACGCCCTATTTCACCGCCGCCTGCCGCATCGTCGGCCTGACCCTGGCGGCCCTGCGCGACACCGCGAGCACCCTGGCCGTGGGCGCCGTCGCCTGGTTCACCGTGTTGCTGGCCCTGACCCGGATCGCCGCCGACCTGCGCGCCATCGGCGCCACGGTGCAGGGCCTGGCGGACTACAACACCGGCGCCGCCACCCTCTACGCCAACCCGGTGCGCTGATCCCGCACCGTCCCGCGAGGCGCCTTCCGCGCCGCGCCGCCGCCCGCGCGGGGCGGCAAGAAACACCGCTGGTCCGCATCCTGCAAATGGATGGGTATTCGAACCCGGAGCCCAACCATGAGCTTGACCGTTGCCGGCTATGCCAATTCTTCCGCCTCCGCCGCCATGGCGGCGCTGCAAAAAACCTACGCCCTCGGCGAAGCCGCTGCCCAAGCGGATTCCCAGGGGGATAGCAGCACCGACGGAACCCGCGTCAGCCTTTCCTTCACCGGCCGCAAACTGGCGAACAGCGTCGAAAACCTGGGTAATGACAACGCCCTGACGACCCCGACCAGCGCCACGGTGCAGGACCTTTCTGCCGCCCTCGCCGACAAAATCGGCAATCTTTTCCGCGACGCGGGCATCAACAACGATCAGCCCGTGCAGTTCAGCGTGGACGGCCAGGGGCAGGTGCAAGTGAGCGGCGTCGATACCGCCACCCAGCGTCGCGTTCAGAATCTGTTGAGCCAACAGCCGACCCTGGCCAACGACATCCGCACCCTCAGCGCCGTGGGCGCCCAGGTCCAGGCCCAGGAAAGCCTGGGCGGCCAAACCCTCGGCACCGCCGCCAGCGGCGACGCTCAACAGGTGGCGGCCCGCTACGCCGCGCTGTTTTCCGGCATGCGCCCCGCCGCCGAGATGACCATCAACTACGGCAGCAACCAGGTGTTGTTGATGGCGGACGGCAAACTCTGGCGCGGCAGCATCCAGGCCGGTTGAGTCGGAACTGCATCAACGGGACTAATTAGCACGGCACCGTCAGCCGGCAACTTGCCGCGCGCTACGGCGCTGTACCCGCATTTGAATATCCGTGCAGGGACGTGGCGCAATGATCGGCACTTCCTCGGCCGGTCAGCCATACCCTTGGAACAATCTGATCAAGTCGCCGCCGTTCGGGCTGAGCCTGTCGAAGCCCAGCGTTCACACACTACGCGGTTCGACAAGCGCAATGGACTTGGTCCAACCTTCCCTAGCGCACGACGATGGTGGGCTTGACCCCGAGGCTGGAGACGATGCGCGCCACGGCAGCCTCGGCCTCGGCCCGGCTGGCGAAGGGACCGATCTGCACCCGGTGCAGGCTGCCGGCCACTTCGGTGCGCAGCTTGTCGGCAAAGGCATCCAGCTCCCGCGCCATGTGAGCGCGGAAGGACTCGGCGTTGTCCGGGTTGCCGAAGGCCCCCAACTGGATGAAGGTGCCCTTGCTCTCGGCCACGGCCACCGGCGCGGGCGTCGGGCGGGGCGCGGCTTCCGACCTGGCCTGCGCAGCCATGGGCTCTTCCCTGGCTGCCGGCTTGGCGGCGTAGGCCGGCAGCTCGTCGCCGGGCAACACGCTTTCGACGATAACGAAGCCAGAGCCGCCACCCACCAGGTCGAGTTTCCAGGCGGCGGTGTAGGACAAGTCCATGATGCGGTCGGCGTGGAATGGGCCCCGGTCGTTCACCCGCACCACCACCGACTTGCCGTTGGCCGGATTGGTCACCCGGGCGTAGGAGGGAATGGGCAGGATGGGATGGGCGGCGGTCATGCCGTACATATCGTAGGGCTCGCCGGAGGAAGTCTTCTGCCCGTGGAACTTGCGCCCATACCAACTGGCGATGCCCTGGGCCTTGTATCCGCCCAGGTTGCGCAGGGGTACGTAATCCTTACCCAGCACCGAGTAGGGATTGTTGGCGAACTTGTGCAGGGGTTCGATGCGCGGCACCGCATCGGGAATGGCGTCCATGTCCTCGGGCGGATTGTCGCCGGGGCCGTCGTCCAGGTAGAAGCCACCACCCTTCTTCAAGGCGTAGTTGGGCTTGGCGGCGGCTTTCTTGGCCACGGGCTTGGCTGCTGCTGGCTCGCTCTCCACCGCAACGGGGCGCAGGGCGGACGTACCGCAGGCGGACAGCAGCAAGAGGGCGACGAGGGCGAGACAGGTGGAGGAAGAAAAGGGAATCCGCATGGCAGGACGGGGTTTGATCGGGATCGGCGGTCGCCCATCTTCCCACAAGCAGGAACCGGACAGGCGCGGAAAAAGCCGAGATGTCCGATCTTCTTTGCTGTTGCCGGTGATCGTCGATGACCCGGCTGGATCACCCGTCATTGACCGTGGACACCTACCAAATCTTCCACCAAGGCCGGCTCGGGTTGAAGGCGGCGTTGTCGCGTTGGCTGCGGTGGAAGTAGGGGTAGAGCAGGTCTTCCATGGTGTAGAGACCCGTGCGGCGGCTGGGGAGATTGTCCAGGGCAAACAGGATGCCGTTGCCGAAGGCCTCGCGGGAGATGGACTCGTGCTTGAGCCGCACGGTCTGGTAGGGGAAGCCGAACAGGATTTCATGGGTGCCGATGATGCCGCCGGCACGCACGGTCTTGATCGCTCCCTGATCCACCCCCAGCTTGTTGGCGATGACCTTGGCCGTGCCCGAGACTTCGGGCTTGGTCTTGAAGTGTTCCTCGATGATTTCCACGTCGGTGTGGGGTGCGATGTTCTTGAGGATCTTGGCGGCGATCAGCAGGAAGTTGATGCCCAGGGTGATGTTGGGGGAATGGATGATCCGGGTTTTTTTCGCCATCTGCTTGAGCCGGGCGATGATGGTCTCGGGGTAGTGAGAGACGGCGGTGACGATGCTGATGCCGCGCTTCACCGCCTCGTCGCCGTAGTAAGCAATGCCTTCCGCCGACGAGAAGTCCACGATCACGTCCACTGGGTGGCGGTCCAGTAGTTCCCCGGCGCTGAACTCCTCCGCTGAAAAGATGATACCGGGCTCGTCCGACTCCACACCAAGGAACTCCGGCACCGAGCGATGCTCCAGGGTATGGGAACGACGGACGACCCAGCGCAGGTTGGTTTGCTTGGATTCCAGCAGGATGGAGGCAACCGCCTTGCCGGTCTTGCCAAAGCCAATGAGCCCGATGTTCATGTCTCTCTCCTTTGTGTGTGCTGCGCTCGCGGAACGACACCATGGCAACCATGGCGGACGGGCGAGCGTCAGTTCTTGGCGGAGGCCGCTGCTGCGGCCTGTTTTGCCCTGTCGCAGAGGGCGTCGATGCTGCGCTCGAAGCTGAAGCCGAGGGCAAGCTGTTGGTAAAGCTCGGGGCCGAGGCGGGCGCTGACGCCCTTGGCGATCAAGGCCACCGCCATCAGGCTGATGACCAGTCCGTGACCGTCCACCATTTCCATGACGATGATGGCGGAGGTGATCGGTGCCTGGGTCACGGCGGCCAGCAGGCCGGCCATGCACAGGGGAATGAGAGGCAGGTTGGGGTCGGCGAAGAGGGGGGCGAGATCGGCCCCCACCGCCGCGCCCACGGCGAGGGACGGCGCGAAGATGCCGCCGGGGATGCCGGAAAAATAGCTGACCAGGGTGGCAAGAAAGCGGCTTATTGGGGCGTACCAGGGCAACACGGTTTCACCGGCGATGGCGCTGGCGGTGATGGCGTAGCCGCTGCCGTAGGAAATGCCGCTGCTGACAAAGCCGATGAGGGCGACGGCAAAGCCGCAGCCGCCGGCGAACCACACCGGATGCTGACGCCGCCAACGCCAGATGGAAAGATGGGCGTGCTGCTGCGGCCACAGCATCATGCGGCTGAACTGGCCGCCGATCAGGCCGCAGGCCACGCCGGACAGCACCACAGGCAGCAGCACCGCGACGCCCACCTCCGCCGCTTGCAGATGGCCGAAGTAGCTGTAGTTGCCGACCAGGGCGATGGAGACCAGGCCGGAAAGAATGATGGTGCTGACGAGCACGCCGCTGGTGCGGGTTTCCAGTCGCTTGCCGAGTTCCTCCACGGCGAAGACGATGCCGGCCAGGGGCGTATTGAAGGCGGCGGCCACTCCCGCCGCGCCGCCGGCGAGGATGAGGTCCTGCCGGCGCAGGGCGCGGGAGTAGGGCAGGAAGCGATGGGCAAAGTGCATGATGGACGCCGCCACCTGGACCGAGGGACCTTCCCGACCCGCCGAAAAACCGCCCACCAATGCCAGGCAGCCGAACAGGATTTTCCCCAGGGCGATGCGTAGGGAGACCAGGGTGTCCACCGGTTGGCCCTTGGCGGCACGGCGGGTGGCGGCGATCACCTGGGGAATGCCGCTGCCCTGGGCACCTGGTGCGTAGCGCGTGGTCAGCCACACCGTGGCCATACCCACGGTCGGTGCCAGAATAAAGGGCACCCAGGGCCTTTCCCGGGACAGCCAGAAGAACAGGGCCAGGGCGCCGTCGGCCAGCTTGGCGAAGGCCACCACCAGCAAACCGGCGCAGGCCGCCGCGCCCCAGAGGGCGATGCGGGTTTGCCAGCGCGCGCTGCTGACGGTGCGGCGCATGACGGCCAGCTTGATCATCGCAGCAGCCGAACCTCGACCCGCTCTTCCGGGTCATTGCAGGTGCGGGACGGGCAGGCCACCTGGGCAACCTTGGGGTTGTCGCAGCTCATGTTCTGCTGCCGCAGCTGATCGCCGCGCGCGCCGAGCTGCACCAGCTTTTCCGCCACCGCGTTGAGGCGCTGGGTGGCCAGGGCGAGACACAGCGAACGGCTGCCGACAAAGCGTGCCCGCGCCGTGAGTTGGGCATCCTGCTGCCGGTCCGCCCGCAGTTGATCGGCAATGCCGCGCAGGCCATCGAGGGCTTCGGGCGAAAGCTGAACGACGCCGGTGGGGAAGTACACCGTCAGGTCCGCCGCCACCTGGTTTTGCACCGACGGTTCTTCGCTCAGGGGCTTGCGGGCACTGCCCGGACGACGGGAAGTGGGGCTGCTTGTCGTGGTGGCATTGACGGTCGACGTCGACGCGGTGGTCGCGGCGCGGTCGTCGGCGGGTTTGCTGCCCGTGGTGCCGCAACCCGCCAGCGCGAGCACGACAAGCCATGGCAGGGTTTGGCGAGAAAAAGTGAATCGGCGCATTCAGAGGTCCGCCAATGGTTGGTCGGCGAATGCGTCGTCACCGATGTGCAATTGCTCGATCAAGGCCTCCAGGGAGGCGTCGAGGTTCAACAGGGTTTTGGCGGGCAGGGCGGCCAATGCTTCCGGCAACAGCCCCGCCGCCGGCCCCGGCGCATTGGCGAGTACCGTGCGCGCCGCGCCGGTCAAGGTCAGGCCCACCCGGCGCTGGTCTTCCTGGCTGCGCTGTTTGGCCAGATAACCTCGGGTCACCAGCTTTTCCACCAATTGGCTGCACGTGGACTGGTGGATGGACAGTCTTTGGGCCAGCTCCGACACACCCACCTCCGGCGTGTTGGCAACCTCCTGCAATATCCACAACTGGGAACCCGACAAGCCGCAGGTTTCCTCCACCACGCGGAAGTGCTGACGCACCGCGCCGAAAATGAGGCGGAATTTCTTCAATACCTGGATGGGCAATTTCTTGCCAGCCGCTTTTGCCATTTGCTTTGCATTCCCTCATCGAGGCCGTCCGATGACGGCAGATGGTGAAATGGTACCAAATATATTTATATCAATGTAAGTTGGCGTGACGCCCAAAAGAAAACGCCACACCGTTTTCGGTATGGCGTTTCGTGTGGCTGATGCGAGAAATGCGGCTCGGTAGGCTACTTCTGCACGAGCATGCGATTTTTGTGCACGCTCATCAGGATGCCGATGCCGAAGAACAGGGTCACCAGGGCGGTGCCGCCGTAGCTGATGAGGGGCAGGGGCACGCCCACCACGGGCAGGATGCCGCTCACCATGCCCATGTTGACGAAGGCGTAGGTGAAGAAGATGAGGGTGATGGAACCGGCCAGCAGACGGGTGAATAGGGTGGGTGCGTTGCCGGCGATCATCAGGCCGCGGGCGATGAGCATGGCGTAGACCACCAGCAGCGCCAGGTTGCCGAGCAGGCCGAACTCCTCGGACATGACGGCGAAGATGAAGTCGGTGTGGCGTTCGGGAATGAATTCGAGCTGGGCCTGTGTACCCTGGCCCCAGCCCTTGCCGAGGATGCCGCCGGAACCGATGGCGATGGTGGACTGGATGATATGGAAGCCCTTGCCGAGGGGATCGGACTCGGGATCGAACAGGGTCATGATGCGTGCCCGCTGGTAGTCGTGCAGCTTGGCCCAGGCCAGGGGCGCGGCGGCACCGGCGGCGGCGGCGAGGCCGATCATCACCTTCCAGGGCAGGCCAGCGAAGAAGATGACGTAGAAGCCCGCCGCCAACACCAGGATGGCGGTGCCCAGGTCGGGCTGCTTGGCGATCAGGGCCACCGGCGCCAGCAGCAGTAGGGCGGCGATGCCGTAGTCGCGGAAGCGGATCATGGATTCGCGCTTCTGGAAGTACCAGGCCAGCATGAGGGGCATGGCGATCTTCATCAGCTCGGAGGGCTGGATGCGCATGAAGCCGAGGTTGAGCCAACGCCGCGCACCCTTGGAGATGTCGCCGAACAGGGCCACCGCCACCAGCAGCAGCACGCCGAATAGGTAGAGGGGCAGGGCGATGTGCATCAGCCGCTGGGGTGGGAACTGGGCGGCCATGCGCATGACGGCCAGGGCGGCAATGATGTTGATGAACTGGGCCGGCAAGCGGTCGGGCGAGGCGCTGGCCAGCACCACCAGGGCGATGCCGATGAGTATGCCGGCCAGGGTCATCAGTGGCGGATCGATGGGGGCGATGAGCTTGTACCAGAGTTGTCGCAGCATCAGTCGCCGTCCCCCGCTTCCTGTTCCCCGGCGGGACCCTTGGGCATCTTACCGAGGAGGTAATAGTCGAATACCTGGCGCGCGATCGGCGCCGCCGCCGCCGCGCCGAAACCGCCGTTTTCCACCAGTACCGCCAAGGCGATGCGCGGCGCATCGGCGGGGGCGAAGGCGATGAACAGGGCGTGGTCGCGCAGTTCCTTCTTGGTGCCGCCTTCCTTGTACTGGCTGCCCTTGAGGGAGAACACCTGGGCGGTACCGGTCTTGCCCGCCGCCACATACTCGGCACCGGCAAAGGCACGGGCGCCGGTACCTTCCTTGTTCACGCCGATCATGGCCTTCTTGATGGTTTCGATGTTCTCGGGCTTGAGGGGAATGGTCTTCACCGGCTGGGGTTCCACCATGGTCTGCTTGCCGGTCTTGGTGTCGGTGATGTACTTGACCAGGTGGGGACGGTACATGACGCCATTGTTGGCCAGGGTGGCCATGGCCTGGGCCAACTGGATCGGGGTGTAGGAGTTGTAGCCCTGGCCGATGCCGATGGAGATGGTTTCCCCGGCGTACCACTTCTGCTGCTCGGGACGCTTGAAGCGACGCTGCTTCCATTCTGGGGAGGGCAGCACGCCCTCGGCTTCGCCGGGAATGTCCACCCCGGTGCGTTGACCGAAACCGAACTTGCCCATGAAGCTGGCGATGCCGTCGATGCCCATGTCGTTGGCCAGCATGTAGTAGTAGGTGTCGCAGGACTGGACGATGGAGGCGTACATGTCCACCGTGCCGTGGCCGCCCTTCTTGTCGTCGCGGAATTGGTGGCCGCCGAAATTGAAGAAGCCCGGATCGAAGATGGTTTGCTCCGGCCGCCGCTTGCCCGCCTCCAGCGCCGCCAAGGCCATGTAGGGCTTGAAGGTGGAGCCGGGGGGATAGGTGCCGTACACCGCCCGGTTGATCATGGGCTTGTCGGGGGAGTCGTTGAGATCCTGCCAGCTTTGGGAATCGATGCCGTCCACGAACAGGTTGGGATCGAAGTTGGGCATGGAGACCAGGGCCAGGATGCCGCCGGTGGCGGGCTCGATGGCCACCAGGGCGCCCTTGCGGTCGCCGAAGGCCTTTTCCACCACTTCCTGCAACTTGGCGTCCACCGTCAGGGTCAGGTTGTTGCCCGCCACCGGCGCGGTGCGGGCCAGGGTGCGCACGGCGCGGCCGCCGGCGTCCACTTCCACCTGCTCGAAACCGGTGACGCCGTGCAGTTGGAATTCGTAGTGCTGCTCGATGCCGCGCTTGCCGAAATGCTCGGTGCCCCGGTAGTTGTCGTCCTGTTCCTGGTCGGCGATTTTTTCCACGTCCTTGGCATCGATGCGACCGATGTAGCCTAGCAGGTGGGAAGCCAGATCGCCGAAGGGGTACTGGCGGAACAGGCGGGCCTTGATCTCGACGCCGGGGAAACGGTAGCGGTGGGCGATGAAGCGGGCCACCTCCTCGTCGGTGAGACGGTTGCGGATGGGCAGGGATTCAAAGTTCTTCGACTCTTCCAGCAGGCGCTTGAAACGCTTGCGATCCTTGGGTTGGATATCGATGATCTTGGACAGGCCGTCGATGGTGGCTTCCAGGTTAAGGGACTTGGAAGGGGTGATTTCCAGGGTGTAGGCGGAGTAGTTGCGGGCCAGCACCACGCCGTTGCGATCCACGATCAATCCCCGGTTAGGAACGATGGGCACCAGGGAAATGCGGTTTTCCTCGGCCCGGGTCTTGTAGTAGCTGTACTGAAAGATCTGCAACCAGACGAAACGGGCGAACAGCAGGAAGAAGCAGAGCAACACGAACCCCGCCGCCACTCCAAGCCGGGCGCGGAATTTTTCGAGACCTTCCTGAGGGTTGGTGAATTCCATCATTCGCCTCCGCAGGGGGCGAATGATGTGAACACACGTGCTTCCCCTCCCGACCACCCCTTCCGAGAAGGGGTGGTGACCAGGTCAGGCGCCGCAGGCGCCCAAACCAGTCGCCCCCTCCCATGGGGAGGGGGTGGGGGGAGGGCTGTCGACTTCGGGAACAGGCCCATATGAGCTGCGCTCATATGGGCCTGTTCTCGTCCCGCTCCACCGGCCGGTACTGGGGCAGCAGCAGCAGGAAGGTGATGGGGTACCAAAGCAGGCCGCCACTGATGCTGGAGACGAACCAGAGCACACCGGGAAAGGCGCCCCCAGCCATCAGGCGCACCACCAGCATGACCACCTGGGTCAGCAGCAGCAGGGGCAACACATGGATCGCCTGGTAGCTCAAGGGGAACCAAAGGATGCGCCGCGACAGGCCGGCGGCAGCGAAGGCCAGCAACACATAGGCGAAGGCGTGCTGGCCCATGACGCTGCCGTCGGCCACGTCCATCAGGATGCCGAGGATGAAGCCGGTTCCCATGCCCACCTTGAGCGGGTGATGGATGCACCAGAAGGTCAGCACCAGGGCAACCCAGTCGGGCAGGCCGGGAAAGCCGCCGAGGGGAATCATGTTGAACAGCAGTGCGACGACCAGGGAAAAGAGGATGAACCAGTGACGGACCGGCAGCAGGATGCGGCGGGAGGTGTGGGTGGCTTGCAGGGTCATCGTCCGGCCTTTTTCACCCGGCGGCCCTTGCCCGGTTTTTCGTTGGGTTGCTCGGGGTCGTCGGGCTGGGGCGGCAGTCCGCTACGGGGGGAGAGCACCAGCACCTCGCCGTGTTTTTCGACGCCGGCCAGGGGTTCGCAGATGATGCGGGCGAAGGCGAATTCGTTGTTGCGGTCGATGCGGGCGACCTTGGCCACCGGCAGGCCCGGCAGGTAAACGCCGTCAAGGCCCGAGGTCACCAGCACGTCCCCCGGCTGCACTTCGGCGTTGGAGGCGAGGAAGCGCAGTTCCAACATGCCGGCGCCGGCGCCGGCCAGCACGGCGCGCAGGCCGTTGCGCTGGACCTGGATCGGGATCGCCTGGTTCTTGTCGGTGAGCAGGGTGACTTCGGCGGTCAGGGGAAAGGAGCGGGTGACCTGGCCGATCACGCCCAGGTCGTCGATCACCACCTGGCCCGGCTCGATCTGGCTTTGCAGGCCCTTGTTGATGATGACGCGGCGGGCGAAGGGATCGCGGGCGGCGTAGAGGATTTCCGCCACCTGGCCGGACACGGGCTGGCGCTCTTCCATGTCGAGCAGGGCGCGCAGGCGCTTGTTCTCGTCCTCCAGGTGCTGTTGCCGCAGCATCTGGGCGGCGGTAGACAATTGGCGGCGGTGCAGGACGTCGTTTTCCTCCTGCAACACCGACATCCGGGTCAGATACTTACTCATGTCCTCACCCGCCTCGACGGGCAGGTAGGCGAGTTTTTGCAAGGGCAGGGAGACGGTGGCGACCCCGAGGCGCAGCCATTCCAGGGTGTGGAAGCGCAGGTCGGCGATCAGGCAGAGGATGGACAGCGTGGTGAAAAAGGCGAGCTGGGCCAGGGGCGCGGGGCCCCGCTTGAAAAACGGTGGTGGCGAGTGGCCGACGACGTTCATTGCTGCCTTGCGTTTTCGCCCCGGAAATGAAAAAGCGGCGCAGGGTCTGCGCCGCCGTGCAGGCTAAGGGGCGAGGGGATTATTCGTTCGCGAAAATACTGCCCAGTTTGTCCATCTTCTCCAGCGCCAAGCCGGAACCGCGCACCACGCAAGTCAGCGGATCGTCGGCCACCAGCACGGGCAGGCCGGTTTCTTCCATCAGCAGGCGGTCCAGATCGCGCAGCAGGGCGCCACCGCCGGTAAGGACCATGCCCTTCTCGGCGATGTCGGCGCCCAGCTCGGGAGGGGTCTGTTCCAGGGCGATCTTCACGGCGCCGACGATCTGGTTGAGGGGATCGGTCAGGGCCTCGAGGATTTCGTTGGAGGAAATGGTGAAGGAACGGGGAATGCCCTCGGCCAGGTTGCGGCCCTTCACTTCCAGCTCGCGCACTTCGGAGCCGGGGAAGGCGGAACCGATTTCCTTCTTGATCTGCTCGGCGGTGGTTTCGCCGATCAGCATGCCGTAGTTGCGGCGGATGTAATTGATGATGGCTTCGTCGAACTTGTCGCCACCGACCCGCACGGAACCGGCATAGACCATGCCGCCCAGGGAGATAACGCCCACTTCGGTGGTGCCGCCGCCGATGTCCACCACCATGGAACCGCAGGCATCGGACACGGGCAGGCCGGCGCCGATGGCGGCGGCCATGGGTTCCTCGATCAGGTACACCTGGCTAGCGCCGGCGCCCAGGGCGGATTCGCGGATGGCGCGACGTTCCACCTGGGTGGAGCCGCAGGGCACACAGATGATGATGCGGGGGCTGGGGGAGAACAGGCGGGAATCGTGGACCTTCTTGATGAACTGCTTGAGCATCTGCTCGGTGACGGTGAAGTCGGCGATCACGCCATCCTTCATGGGGCGGATGGCGATGATGTTGCCCGGCGTCTTGCCCAGCATCTGCTTGGCCGACGCGCCCACGGCCTGGATCGTCTTCTTGGCGTTGGGACCGCCTTCGGTGCGGATGGCCACCACGGAAGGTTCATCCAGCACGATGCCGCGGCCGCGCACGTAGATGAGGGTGTTGGCAGTCCCCAGGTCAATCGCCAGATCGTTGGAGAAATAAGAGCGCAGAAGGCCGAACATGTATTTCCAATCAGTGAGTTAGCGCGGAAAGAAGAGCTTTTCGAGAAAGCGCAAAACGGTGCTTATGATACCCTAACGCGCTTGACCTTATAACCCGCACAAACAGGGATTTTTCCCCATGTCACTGAATCTTGAGGAAATTGGCCGCATCGCCAAACTGGCCCGTCTCGAGTTGTCCGCCGCCGAGGCGGAGACCACCCGCGACCAGCTCAACAACATTTTCGGTTTCATCGAGCAATTGCAGGCAGTGAACACGGACGGCATCGAACCCATGGCCCACGCGGTGGACGTGGTGCAGCGGCTACGGCAAGACCGGGTCAGCGAGGGCGACCACCGCGCCGCCTTCCAGGCCATCGCCCCGGAAGCCGAGGCCGGCCTCTACCTGGTGCCCAAGGTGATCGAATGAATCTCGCGATTCATTCCTTTCACTAGCTCCCTATCCCCTGTCCCCCGCCCTGAGGGTGGGGGTTACTAATCGGCGACTCCGCATGGCGGAGACGAAATGAAATGATCAACGCTTCCCTCAAAGAACTGTCCGCTGCCCTGGCGACGAAACAGGTTTCCGCCGTCGAACTGGCGACCCTGTTCCTCGACCGGATCGAAAAACTCAATCCGACCATCAACGCCTTCGTCACCGTGGACCGGGCCAAGACCCTGGCCCAGGCCGCCGAAGCCGATGCCCGCCGCGCCGGCGGAGAAACCGGCCCCCTGTTGGGCGTGCCCCTGGCTCACAAGGACATCTTCTGTACCGAGGGCTGGCTCACCACCTGTGGCTCCAAGATGCTGCACAACTTCGTCAGCCCCTACGACGCCACCGTGGTGACCAAGCTCAAGCAGGCCGGCATGGTGACCCTGGGCAAGGTGAACATGGACGAGTTCGCCATGGGTTCCTCCAATGAAACCTCCCACTACGGTGCCGTGAAAAACCCCTGGGACCTGAACCGCGTCCCCGGCGGCTCCTCCGGTGGTTCCGCCGCCACCATCGCCGCCCGCCTGGCACCGGCCGTGACCGGCACCGATACCGGCGGCTCGATCCGTCAGCCCGCCAGCCTGTGCGGCCTCACCGGCCTCAAGCCCACCTACGGCGTGGTCAGCCGCTACGGCATGATCGCCTTCGCCTCGTCTTTGGACCAGGCCGGCCCCATGGCCAAGAGCGCCGAGGACTGCGCCCTGTTGCTCAATGCCATGGCCGGTTTCGACGAGCGCGATTCCACCAGCCTGCAACGGGATGCCGAGGACTACCGCCGCGACCTGGACAAGCCCCTGACCGGTCTGCGCATCGGCCTGCCCACAGAATTCTTCGGCCCCGGCATGGACGACGACGTGCGCGCCGCCGTTGACGCGGCCTTGGATCAGTACCGCCAACTGGGCGCCACCACGGTGGAAGTCAGCCTGCCCAACTCCGGTCTGTCGGTGCCCGCCTATTACGTCATCGCCCCCGCCGAAGCCAGCTCCAACCTGAGCCGTTTCGACGGTGTGCGCTACGGCCATCGCGCCGCCGAGTACCACGACCTCAACGACATGTACGCCAAGAGCCGCGCCCAGGGCTTCGGCGCGGAGGTGAAGCGCCGCATCCTGATCGGCACCTATGTGTTGTCCCACGGCTACTACGATGCCTACTACCTAAAGGCGCAAAAGATCCGCCGCCTGATCGCCAATGACTTCACCGAGGCCTTCAAGGTCTGCGACGTGATCGCCGGCCCCGCCTCGCCTTCCGTCGCCTTCAAGTTCGGCGAGAAGAGCGCCGATCCGGTGCAGATGTATCTGTCCGATATCTACACCATCTCCACCAACCTGGCGGGCTTGCCCGGCATGTCCCACCCCTGCGGTTTTGGCAAGGACAATATGCCTGTGGGCCTGCAACTGATCGGCCCCTGGTTCGGCGAAGCCAAGATGCTGAACGCCGCCCACCAATACCAGCAAGCCACCGACTGGCACCTGCGGCAGCCGCAAGGCCTGGGGGCATGAGCGTGACGATTCCGTCTTGGCGCGGTGCCGCCCCCCTGGCGGCTTTGCTGCTGGGTGCCTGCGCCACGCCAACAGCGCCGCCGCCCGTGGTGGCCGATGCCGCCCCGGTCGAGGCGGAAGAACCCAAGTGGGAATCCCAGCCCCTCAAGCATCTGCTCGGGCGCAATCTGAAACCCATGGCGGAAATGCCCATCAACGCCAAGACCAAGTGCAGCTTCCGCGACCCCACCGGCTATCGCGGTCAACTGGCGCTGAAGGTGAAGAACACCACAGTGGAACAGCTCACCGCTTCCGTCACCATTCCCAAGCGGGGCAGTTGCAGCTTCGACCTGAAGGACTTTCGCCAGACCGCCAGCGGCGCCTCGGCGGTCCTCAGCCACAAGGCGAGCGAGTGCACCCTGCGCCTGTGGACCCAGGGACGGCAGCTCACCGTGGGTTTCAACAACTGTCCCCAGCAATGCAGCGGGGAATCCTTCGATTATTTGTGGCCGATTCTGGTGGACGCCAAATCGGGCCGTTGTTCCTGAAAGACGAGATATGAGCGCTAAGTGGGAAGTCGTGATCGGGCTGGAAACCCATGCCCAGCTGCAAACCCAATCCAAGATTTTTTCCGGCGCGGCCACCGCCTTCGGCGCCGAGCCCAACGCCCAGGCCTGCGCGGTGGACATCGCCCTGCCCGGTGTGCTGCCGGTGCTGAACCGGGAAGCCGTGGTCTGCGCCATCAAGTTCGGTCTGTCCGTGGGCGCGCAGATCGCCCCCCGTTCCATCTTCGCCCGCAAGAACTACTTCTACCCCGACCTGCCCAAGGGCTACCAGATCAGCCAGTTTGAAATCCCCGTGGTGTCCGGCGGCGGCCTGACCATCCAGGTGGAAGGCCAGGAACCCAAGTTCGTCCGCCTGACCCGCGCCCACCTGGAAGAGGATGCGGGCAAGTCCCTGCACGAGGACTTCCACGGCAAGACCGGCATCGACCTCAACCGGGCCGGTACGCCCCTGCTGGAAATCGTCTCCGAGCCGGACATGAGCTCCGCCGCCGAGGCCGTGGCCTACGCCAAGGCCCTGCACAGCCTGGTGACCTGGATTGGTATCTGCGACGGCAACATGCAGGAAGGCAGTTTCCGCTGCGACGCCAACGTTTCCGTGCGCCGCCCCGGCGAGCCCCTGGGCACCCGGCGCGAAATCAAGAACCTCAACTCCTTCCGCTTCCTGGAACAGGCCATCAACTACGAGATCCAGTGGCAGATCAGCGAGATCGAGGACGGCCGCAAGATCCAGCAAGCCACCGTGCTGTTCGACCCGGACACCGGCGAAACCCGCGCCATGCGCAGCAAGGAAGACGCCCAGGACTACCGCTACTTCCCCGACCCCGACCTGCTGCCCCTGGAAATCAAGGCGGACTGGATCGCCGAGGTGAAGGGGGGCCTGCCGGAATTGCCCAGCGCCATGCAGCAGCGTTTCCAGGCCGACTACGGCCTCTCCGCCTACGACGCCATCACCCTCACCGCCAGCCTGGACACGGCCCGCTACTTCGAAACCGTCGTTACCAAGGTTGGCACGGCCGGTGCCAAGATTGCCGCCAACTGGGTCATGGGGGAAGTGGCGGCCCGCCTCAACAAGCAAGGCCTGGACATCGCCGCCGCCCCCGTCAGCGCCGAACAACTGGCCGGCGTGGTGGCCCGCATCCTGGACAACACCATCTCCAACAAGATCGGCCGCGACGTGTTCGATGCCCTGTGGAACGGTGAAGGCAAGGACGCCGACGCCATCATCGAAGCCAAGGGCCTCAAGCAGATCACCGACAGCGGCGCCATCGAGGCCATCATCGACGAAGTGCTGGCCGCCAACCAGAAGTCGGTGGAAGAGTTCCGCGCCGGCAAGGACAAGGCCTTCAACGCCCTCGTCGGCCAGGCCATGAAGGCCACCAAGGGCAAGGCCAATCCGCAGCAGGTGAACGATCTGTTGAAGAAAAAACTGGGGGCCTGATCCGCCTCTCCGGCAAAACAAAAGGCCACCCGCGGGTGGCCTTTTTCATGGCGGTGAAGTCGCGACCTACTTCTTCTCGTCCTTGCTGCGCAGCACCTTCAGGCGCTGGCGGTCGGTTTCGAAACGGGTCTTGGTTTCCTCGATTTCCTTGCCCTTGGCTTCCAGGGCGCCGTTCTGGGCGACGATGTCGGCCTCGTTGCGGCGGATGGACTCCTTCAGGTCCGGCGGCAGGGGCTTGTGGCTGTAGAACTCGGCCTCCTTGGCCAGCTTGGCCTTGGTCTTGTTGGCCGCCTCGATCTTTTCCTGGGTCTGCTTCATGCTGCGCTCGATCTCGGCGATCTGCCGATCGCGGGCCGTGTCCAGGTCCTTTTCCGTGGCGTAGGTGTTGAGCAGGGCGAGGTCGCGGCGACGCTGCTCCAGGGCCTGGCGCTCTTCCTCCCGCTTGCGCTTCTGCTCCGCGTCGCGGACCGCCTGCTGGGCTTCGCTCAGGGGCGCTTCCTGGCTGCGCACCTTCTGCCCCTTTTCATTGAACTCGACGTAGGCCTTGTTGCGGCAGGTTTCCGGCAGCACGTCGCCGCAGGCCCGCACGCCGTTGTCGTCGGTGCAACAAAAGGTACGCGCCGCCAAGGCGGGGCCGCTGACGGCGGCGATGGCCAGGGCCAGCGCGGCATGAGGGGCGAAGCGTGTGAACATGGTCAGTCCTCCCGGATTCCGTACTGCGCACGATAGCGGATCACCGCTTCCAGATTGCTTTCCAATTCCTGATTGCCTTGCAGATAGGCGATCAGGGCCTGCAAATTGGCCACCGCCACCACGGGGATGCCGTAGCTTTGCCGCACTTCCTGCACGGCGGACAACTCGCCCGTGCCTTTTTCCTGACGGTCCAGGGCGATCACCACCCCGGCCGGCGTGGCGCCGGCGGCGCGGATCATCTCCACCGATTCACGCACCGAGGTGCCGGCGGAAATCACGTCGTCCACGATCAGCACCCGGCCCGTGAGGGGCGCACCCACCAGGGTGCCGCCCTCGCCGTGGTCCTTGGCCTCCTTGCGGTTGTAGGCGAAGGGCACGTTGCGGCCCAGGCGCGAGAGGCTGATGGCGATGCCCGCCACCAGGGGGATGCCCTTGTAGGCGGGGCCGAACAGCACGTCGAACTCGACGCCCGAGGCCAGGATGGTCTTGGCGTAGAAGTCGCACAGGGCGGCCATGGCATCGCCGTCGTTGAACAACCCGGCATTGAAGAAATAGGGCGAGAGGCGGCCGGCCTTGGTCTTGAACTCGCCGAAGCGCAAGACGCCCTTGGCGCAGGCGAAGGCGATGAAATCGCGGCTAAAGTCTTGGTTTTTCATAGGCGTGCGATTCTACATGGCAAGCCGTGGCACCGCGCGGTCATGGTCCTCGGCTAGAATCGGACGCAGGGCAAACCCGGTGAAAACCGGGGACGCAAAGCCACTGGGCTACCGTGTACGCACGATGCCGGCAGGGCCGCCGGACGCCAAGTCCGTACGTTCCCCCTTTTCCGGGGTTGCCGTTTCGGGCCGCCCGCGCCCCACAGGAAAAGGGAAGCACCATGAGCATCCATGCCGATCTGCGTCACGTCATTTACGCCTTGTCCGATGCCCTCGACCTGGTGGGGGTGGACGACGTGGCCCACGGCAAGCGGGTCGGCATCATGGCGGCGGAATGCGCCCAGGCCATGGGCCTCTCCCGGACCGACACCACCTTCCTGTTCGACCTGGGCATGCTGCACGATATCGGCGTGTCCTCCACCCACACCCACCAGAAGCTGGTCGGCGAATTCGATTGGGCCGGTTCCCAACTCCACGCCGAGCTGGGTTGTGCCCTGCTCAAGGACTTCGCTCCCCTGGCCGCCATGGCGGAGCCGATCCACTACCATCACACCCATTGGGAGGCCCTGCGGCAATTGCCCCTGGACCCGGCGGTGGCGCGCCAGGCCAACCTGATTTTCATGGTGGACCGGGTGGATGCCCTGGCGGCGCCCCACTACAGCGACGGCAGCCTGTTGGAGCACATGGCTGACATCCGCGCGCAGATCCAGGCCCGTCGCGACAATTATTTCGCCCCGGAACTGGTGGACGTCTTTCTCGACATTTCCCGTTCCGAGGCCTTCTGGCTGCTGCTGGAACCCAGTTCCATCCAGGGCTACCTGCAAGACCAGTTGGCCTTCGACCGCCGCTACGAAATGTCCATGGCGGAGCTCAAGCAATTGGCGGAAATCTTCTCCCGCATCGTGGACGCCAAGAGCCCCTTCACCGCCCAGCACTCCCTCGGCGTGTCCCGCCTGGCCAAGTTCCTCGCCGGCAAGCTCGGCATTTCCCCGGACAATTGCGAGAAGATCGAAATCGCCGGCCTGCTCCACGACCTGGGCAAGCTGCGGGTGCCCGATGAAATCCTCGACAAGCCCGGTGCCCTGGACACCCGGGAACGGCTAATGATCCACACCCACAGCTTTGAAACCTTCCGCATCCTGCACAACATCAAGGGCTTCGAGGAAATCGCGCCCTGGGCCGCCTATCACCACGAAGAGCCCGGCGGCGGCGGCTATCCCTTCCGCCTCAAGAGCGAATCCCTGCCCCTGGAGGCGCGCATCCTGCGCATCGCCGACATCTTCCAGGCCATGGTGCAGAACCGCCCCTACCGCCAGGGCCTGAACGCCGAGGACACCCTGGCCTTCCTCGGCAAGGTGGCCGGCGAGGACCCGGTGGACCAGAAAATCGTCGCCGTCGTCGCCGCCAGCATCGACGATGCCATGGCCACCGCCCGCCCCCAATACGCCGACCTGCCCCAGGTCTGAGCGGGAGTGGTAAGTTACGGCCGGGCCATCCCCCGGCCGTTTCCCTGGATTTCCTGACCCACGGTTGTCCTCGTGGCACCCACCTATTCACGTATTCCTATGCTGCGCATCGTTTCCCTCAACCTCAACGGCATCCGCTCCGCCACCAGCAAGGGGCTGTTCGACTGGATGGCAGGCCATGACGCCGACATCCTCTGCTTGCAGGAACTCAAGGCCCAGGCCGCCGACCTGAACGACCTGATGAAGGCGCCGCCGGGCTACCGGGGCTTTTTCCACTATGCCGAGAAAAAGGGCTACTCCGGGGTCGGCATCTACGCCAAGCGGGCGCCGGACCGGGTGGTGGAGGGCATCGGCCACGCCGGCTTCGACGCCGAGGGCCGCTACCTGCGGGCCGATTTCGGCAAGCTGACGGTGATTTCCGTCTACGTGCCCTCGGGCTCCAGCTCGCCGGAGCGGCAGCAGGCCAAGTTCGTCTTCATGGACGAGTTCTACCCGGTGCTCGCCGCCCTGATCGCCGAGGGCCGGGAAGTGGTGATCTGCGGCGACTGGAACATCGCCCACAAGGAAATCGACCTGAAAAACTGGAAGGGCAACCTGAAGAACAGCGGCTTCCTGCCGGAAGAGCGGGCCTGGCTGTCCCGGGTGTTCGACGAGCAGGGCTGGGTGGACGTCTATCGCCGCCTGTATCCCGAGGCCGGCGGCGAGGCCTACACCTGGTGGTCCAACCGGGGCCAGGCCTGGGCCAAGAACGTGGGTTGGCGCATCGACTACCAGATCGCCACGCCGGGGCTGGCGGCCCAGGCCCGAGCCGCACAGGTCTACAAGGAACAGCGGTTTTCCGACCATGCTCCCCTCACCGTGGATTATGATTTTCCTTTGTAGTTAACCCATCGTCCGTTCATCTGAGGGGGAGTCGTGACCGCCGCCCGGCCGACCATCAAGGAAACCGTCAAACGGGGTCTGCACCGCTCCTATTGGATGCCCCTCTTCGTCGTCCTGGTGACGGCCGTGAGTTGCGCCGTGCTCTGGTGGCTGCAACTGCGGGATCAGGAAATCCTGCTCAGCCAGTCGCGCAAGACCGCCGAACGGCGCGCCATCCAACTCAACACCGCCGCCAGCGACAAGCTCGACACCTTCCTGCGCAGCATGGATCTGGCCCTGCTCCACCTGCGCGACATCTACGTCAACGACCGGCGCTCCCTCGACCAGGCCGTGCAATCGGTCAGCAAGAGTTATCCGATGGCGACGGTCAGGAACGTCGTGATCTTCGACGCCCAGGGGGATTTGGTTTATTCCTCGGACAGCCATCAAAGCAGAATCAACGTCAGCGACCGGGATCATTTCCGCGTCCACCTCAACAGCCGGGAAGACCGCCTGTACGTGGGCAAGCCGATCAAGAGCCGCCTGTCCAACGAATGGCTGATTCCCTTGACCCGGGGCATCTACCGGCAGGGGAAAATGGTCGGCGCCATCGGCATCCGGCTGTTGCCCGAACAGTTGTCGGCCAACCTCAACAGCCTGACCATGCGGGAAGGGGACCGGGTCTTCGTCACCCTGCCGAGCGGCGACTTCATCTCCAGCAGCCACAATTGGCAGCAATACGTCGGCCACCAGCTCGCCGCGGGGCATCCCCAGCTGCGCGCAACGCCGGGCCAGACCGGGGTGTTCTACGGCACTTCGGAAATGGATCAGACCTCCCGCATCTGGGCCTGGCAATATCTGCCCCAGGGCTCGCTGCTGGTTTCCGCCGGCCTGGACGAGGCGGCCGAACTGGCGGTCATCGCCGAGCTGACCCAGAACAGCCGGCACCGCCTGCTGCTCGGCCTGTTCGCCACCATGCTGACCAGCATCGCCATCGCCCTGTTGATCCTGCGCCTGGAGCGGGAAAAGGAACACATCAGCGCCAGCCAGCGGCGTTACCTGGCCCTGCTCAAGACGGTGGGGGACGGCATCCACATCCTCGACCACGAAGGCAATCTGGTGGAAGCCAACGACGCCTTCTACCAAATGCTGGGCCGGCCGGCGGATGGCAAGCGACCCCTCAACATCCGCGACTGGGACGTGGTGCTCGGCGCCAGCAACGACTCCCTGGCCCTCGATGCCGACTTCCAATCCACCTTCACGCGGGAAATTCCCCAGTACACGGAACGCAACATCCGCACCGCCGATGGCCGCGTACTCACCGTCGAGGTGGCGGCCCAGGGCATCCAGCTCGACGGTCAGCACTACCTGCTGGCCTCCTATCGCGACCTGACCCCGCGCAAACAACTGGAAGCCTCCCTGCGGGAACGGGAGGAACTGCTCAGCCACCTCTACGAAGTGCTGCCGGTGGGGATTTCCGTCAGCGACGCCGAAGGCAACGTCATCGACTGCAACCGGGCCTCGGAGGAAATCCTCGGCATCACCAAGGCTCAGCACCTGGCCCAGAACCATCATGGCCGGGAACAGTTATGGAACGTGCTACGCCCGGACGGCAGCCCCATGCCGGCGGAGGAATACGCCAGCGTGCGCGCCCTGCGCAGCGGCAAGACGGTGCGCAATGTGGAGATGGGCGTCGTCACCCAGTACGGCACGCGCTGGCTGATGACCAGCGCCCTGCCCCTGAAGAATCCACGCTATGGCGTGGTGGTGGCCTACGTGGACATCACCGAGCAGGTGCTGGCGCGCCAGGACGAAGAGAAGAGCCACGCCCTGCGCCAGGCCCTGTTGGACAACAGCGCCGTGGGGATCTTCCTGGCTTCCGCCGACCGCAAGCTCGAACAGGCCAGCCTCCGTATCTTCGAGATGTTCGGCTATCGCCCGGAGGAACTCATCGGCGCGAGCTTTGAGAAGGTCCATGTGGACCGTGTCCATTTCGAGGACTTTCGTCCCAACTACGACAAGTTGCTGACCAGCACCCTGGTCAACATCGAGTATCCCTTCCGGCGCAAGGACGGCAGCGTGTTCTGGTGTTCCGTCTCCGGCACCCCCCTGGACCGGCGCGACTTGTCCAAGGGCGTGATCTGGACCCTGCTCGACATCACCGACCGGCGCCAACTGGCCCAGGAACTGGAAAAGCAGCGGCGGGATCTCCAGACCATCCTCGACAACATCCCGGCCCTGGTGGGTTATTGGGACAAGGACCTGCGCAACCGCTTTGGCAACAAGACCTACCGCGAGTGGTACCACCTGGGCTCGGAGGGGCTGCCCGGCATGCACATCCGCGACCTGCTGGGGGAAAAAATCTATGCCCTCAACCTGCCCATGATCCAGGGCGCCCTGGCCGGCGAACCCCAGGAGTTCGAACGCACCCTGGAGGACATCAAGCCCGGCCAGGCGACGCGCCACGTACTGGCCCACTACGTGCCCGACGTCCGGGACGGCAAGGTGGAGGGCTTCTACGCCCTGGTGTTCGACATCACCCCGATCAAGGAAGCCGAGCTGGCCATGCAGCGGGCCAAGGAGCAGGCCGAGCAGGCCACCCAGGCGAAAAGCCAGTTCCTAGCCAACATGAGCCACGAAATCCGCACCCCGATGAACGCGGTGATCGGCTTCACCCGCCTGGCGGCGGAGCGGGCCGTCGGCGGCGAATTGAAGGATTATTTGAACAAGATCCAGAAATCCTCCGAAGCCCTGCTGGCCATCCTCAACGACATCCTCGACTATTCCAAGATCGAGGCCGGCCGGTTGAAGATGGAGCAACGCCCCTTCGACCTGGCGGCCGCGGTGACCCAGGCGGTGGACTTGTTCGCCTTCCAGGCCAGGGAAAAGGGCCTGGACTTGCAGGTACGCCTCGCCCCCGACGTGCCGCCGGTGGTCACCGGCGACGCCCTGCGCCTCGGACAGGTGTTGACCAATCTGCTCAGCAACGCCATCAAGTTCACCCAGCAGGGGGAAATCCGGCTCAACGTGGAAGTCGCCCAGCGCAACACCGGTCACTGCGCCCTTCGCTTCAGCGTCCGCGACAGCGGCATCGGCATTCCCTCGGAACAGCTCACCCAGCTGTTCCAGGCCTTTTCCCAGGGGGATGCCTCCATCACCCGGCGTTACGGCGGTACCGGCCTCGGCTTGGCCATCAGCCGCCGCCTGACGGAATTGATGGGGGGCGAGATCGCCGTGTCCAGCCTGCCGGGGCAGGGCAGCACCTTCAACTTCACGGCCCGCTTCGGCCTTGGCGGCGTGGCGGAAGACCTGACGAGCATCGCCCACCCCGGCCGCCACCCCGCCGCCGTCGAGGCCTTGCGCGGTCGCACCATCCTGCTGGCGGAGGACAACAAGCTCAGTCAGCAGGTGGCCACCACCTTCCTCGAAATCGCCGGCATGACGGTGGTCGCCGTGGACGACGGCGAGAAAGCCCTGGCCCAAGTCCGGCAACGTCCGTTCGACCTGATCCTGATGGACATCCACATGCCTGGCATGGACGGCCTGGCCGCCACCCGCGAGATCCGCGCGCTCCCCGGCGGCACGGTGCCGATCCTGGCCATGACCGCCGCGGCCATGGACGAGGATAGACAGGATGCCCTGGCGGCGGGCATGGACGACGTGGTTGTCAAACCCTTCGATCCGGAAACCCTGCTCGCCGCCCTTTGCCGCTGGGTCGGACAAGCCCACGGCGCCGACATCGCCCCGGCGGCGGACACGCCCCAACCCCGCTTCGATGTCACCGCCGCCCTGGCCCGACTGGGGGGCAGCCGCGAGCATTACGACGCCATCCTGCATTTGTTCGCCGACCACAACCGGGACACCGCGAGCCGGCTCGGCAAGCTGTTGGCCGCCGCCGACCGCAAGGGCCTACGCCAACTGGCCCACGGCCTCAAGGGCGAGGCGGGCAATGCCGGCGTGTCCGGCGTGCAACGGGCAGCGGCGCGACTGGACCAGGCAGTGCGCAAGGAATGGACGGAGGATGGCCCGGCACCGGCCGCCATCGTTGCGGCAGTGACGACGCTGACCGAACAGCTCTCTGCCGCCATGGCCAGCATCGACGCCTGGCTGGCGCTGGGCAAGGAAACCGCCCCCAGCAGCAGCGCCACGGTCGATCTGGACCGGGCCGAATTGGAAGCCCGTTTCCATGCCCTGGAAAATGCCCTGCAACGCAACAGCCTGGAAGCCCGCAAACAAATCACCGAACTCCACTTGCTGCTTCCCGGCGAGCTGCCCCAGTTGAAGGAAATGGAAAACCTGATCCGCGGCTTCCGCTTCCGCGAAGCGCGGGAACTCCTTGCCGCCCTGCGCCAACACCTTGCCGCCGTCCCCTCCGACCATGGCTGACACGCTCAAAGCCCCTGCCCGGCCCGCCATCCTGCTGGTGGACGATGTGCCGACCAACCTCGAAGTCCTTGCCGGCATCCTCGGCAAGGACTACGAACTCAGCTTCGCCCTGTCCGGTGCCGAGGCCCTCGAACTGGTGGGTCGCAATCCGCCCGACCTGGTGCTGCTGGACGTGATGATGCCGGAAATGAGCGGCCACGAAGTCCAGCGCCGCCTGCGCGCCGAGCCGACCACCCGGGACTTGCCGGTGATTTTCATCTCCGCCGACTCCTCGGAAACCAGCGAGTTGGAAGGGCTCAACCAGGGCGCCGACGACTACTTGGTCAAGCCGGTGATCGGCCCGGTGCTGCTGGCCCGGGTGCGCAACCTGCTGGCCCGGCGCCAACTGGAACTGGCCCTGCGCAAAAGCGAGGAGGCTTTCTCCACCCTGGCCGCCACCGCGCCGGTGGCCATCCTGCTGCTGGAGGACGGCCTCCGCTGCCGCTATGCCAACGCCCGCTGGAGCCTAATCAGCGGCCAGGCCGACGCCAGCAGCAAGGGAGCGACTTGGCTGGACATGGTGCACTCCGAGGATCGCCCCGAGGTCACGGCCGAACTGAGTCACGCCCTGGCCGAGGGCGGCGGCTTCCACCGGGAGTTCCGCGTCCTCTCCCTCACCGAACTGACCTGGGTCTACGGCCAGGCTGCCCTGCTCCATCAGCAGCCCGAGGATGCCGGGCCGATCCTGGTGCTGACCCTGACCGACATCACCCAGCGCAAGCAAACCGAGGCGGCCCTGGCGGCGAAGGAGCGCCACCTGGAAACCCTGATCGGCGCCATGGACGACCTGGTGCTGACCCTGGACACCGCCGGCCACATCAGCACCTTCCACAATCCGGGCATCTTCCCCCAGCTGACCGACGTGTCGGCCCTGATCGGCCGCGACTACCACCAGTCGCTGCCGGCGGATCTGACCGCCGTGCTGACCGACGTGATTCCCACCCTGATCACCCAATTGACGCCCATCGCCCGGGAGTTTTCCCTGACCCCCGTGGACGGGGGGCAGCCGCGCTATTTCCACGCCATCTTCAGTTCCCTCCAGGACGGCTCCGGCTGGCCCACGGGCTTCCTCTGCGTGGCCCGCGACATCAGCGACCGTCGCTCCATGGAACAGGAATTGGAACGGCTCGCCACCACGGACACCCTGACCGGCGTCGCCAACCGCCGGCGCTTCATCGAACAGGCCGAAACCGAGCTGCGCCGCTGCCTGCGCTTCAAGACCCCGGCGGCCCTGTTGATGCTGGACATCGACTACTTCAAGCGGGTCAACGACACCTACGGCCACGCCGCCGGTGACGAGGTGCTGTGCCACCTGGCCCGCCTGGCCGACCATCGTCTGCGCAGCAGCGATCTGTTCGGCCGTCTGGGCGGTGAGGAATTTGCCGTGTTGCTGCCGGGCACCGACCTGGCGGGTGCCGTCAATTTCGCCGAACAGTTCCGCCAGTACGTCTACGACCATCCGGCCCGCACCGACAGCGGCGAAATCACCTGTTCCGTCTCCATCGGCGTCAGCATCTTCCTGCCCGAGGACGGTAGCAGCGAAGCCATCTTCGCCCGCGCCGACCACGCCCTGTACCGCGCCAAGGAAGGTGGGCGCAACCGGGTGGAGTTTTACCGCCTGGCGGAAAACTAATCCCGCGTCCCGGGCGTCCACCTTGCCGCCATGACGCAAATCATTGCGCTGCCTGGGCAAAATGAGTAGCCTTGCCCTGTTCCAGCTTTCACCCGTCCTTCTAAGGAAAATTCCATGACCGATACCGTGACCAAAGAAAAACTCATCGCCGACTTCAAAGTAGTGGTCGCCGATGCCGAAGAACTGCTCAAGGCCACTGCCGGCCAAGCCGGCGACAAGGCCGCCGAACTGCGCGAAAAGCTGCAAGGCCATCTGGTGAACGCCAAGCACAACCTGGCCGAAGCTCAGGAAAAGGCCATCGAGAAGGCCAAGGCCGTGGGTCGCGCCACCGACGACTACGTGCATGACAATCCCTGGCGCTCCGTCGGCATCGCCGCCGGTTTCGGCCTGCTGGTGGGCCTGCTGATCGGTCGTCGCTGAAATTGGCATCGTCCCGCCCCGGTCTGGGGGCATCCCTGCGCAACTTCCTCGCCCACGGCCTGGAGCTTGCGCAGGTTCGTCTCGAACTGGCCCTGACCGAACTCGAGGAAGAAAAGAACCGCCTGCTCAAGCTGTTGGCTTGGGGTGCCGCGGCGGTGTTGCTGCTGGTGATCGGCCTGGTCTTCCTCGCCGTTTTCCTCACCGTGCTGTGGTGGGATGAGCATCGCCTGCTGGCCCTGGGCTTGAGCACCCTGTTCTTCCTCGGCGGCGGCGTGGCGGTCCTGGCCATTGTCTCGGCCCATGCCCGGCGACGGGAACCGCCCCTGGCCGCCACCCTGGATGAATTGCGCGAGGACCGCGCAAGCCTGCAAACACCCCGGTCGTGAGCTCGTCCCTGCAACTGGCCCTGAAGAAGCAACGCCTAGTGCTGCGCAGTACCGGCTTGCGCCAGGCTCTGGCCGTGGATTGCCAACCCCTGTCGCCCCTGTTCACCACAGCGGACAAGGTGGTGGATGGCGTCTATTGGCTGCGTGCGCGCCCCGGCCTGGTGGCCGCCGCCGCGGCCCTGGTCGTGGTTCTGCGTCCCCGCACCGTGTTCCGCTGGGGACGCCGCGGTCTGGTGGCCTGGCGCCTGGTCCGCCTGCTGCAAGACCGCCGCCCGTCTTAACTGCCTGGACCCCTGTCGCTAAAAAGGGAAGCCGGCGGCTTTCCCTGCCTGTTCGCCGCCATCCGTCGTCGTCGTCGCCGCTACCATGGCGCCATGGCCCGTTTTTCCCACGCCCTTCGACTCCTTCCCCTTGGTGCGGCCCTTTGCCTGGGCGGCTGCGGCAGCTTGCCGCAATGGGGCACCAGCACGACGATCGCCCCGGGGGCGCCGAGCCGCATCCGCTCCGACAACGCCCTGGCACGCAGCAACGAGGTGGTGATCTTCGCCCTGGGTCTGATGGAAACCGGCTACCGCTTCGGCGGCAAGAACCCGGAGGCGGGCCTAGACTGTAGCGGCATGGTCAGCTACGTGTTCGACAAGGCCACGGGGCTGCGGCTCAGCGGCTCCGCCGCCGACATCGCACGCAAGGGCAAACCGGTGGACAAGCACGCCCTGCTGCCGGGGGACCTGGTGTTCTTCAACACCGCCAACCGGCCCTATTCCCACGTCGGCATTTACATCGGCGACGGCCGCTTCATCCACGCCCCCAGCAGCAAGGGCGCGGTGCGGACCGAAAGCCTGGAACGGGGCTGGTTTGCCTCGCGCTTCGAAGAAGCTCGCAGCTACCTGGATTAGGACGGTATCACCGCAGCGGCGGGAAAGGGGAACGGTACGTGGTGTCCGACTTGCCACGCCGGCGAATCGCAGCCACGGCCCTCCTTCAAGCGAAAACGCTGACCGCCTCGCTCGTCGCCGTGTCCGTGCCGTAAGTCTTGGCCAGGGCCTGACGCTGGTTATCGGCCTGGGCGTTTTGCCGCGCCGCTTCCGCCTCGGCCTGCTGCGCGGCTTCCTGCCGGTACAAATCGGTGCGGCCCCGGCTTTCCAAGCGACCGCCGATGGCGGCCACCTGGTAATCCTGGGTGGACGGATCCTTCGGTGCCAAGGCCGTGGCCTGGATGTGCAGGCCTTTTTCAATGTTGGCCTGGGGCTCCCGCTCCGGCGAGGTGTCGATGCCGACCTCGCCACCGTTGATGTAGCGCTTGCCATCGGGCCCCACCGCATAGGAATAAGTGGGGCCGCCGGTGATCAAGTCGCGACCGACCGCCATGTGGGCCTGTTCGTGGGCGATCACGTCCCGTTCGATCTGACGCAGCTGTTCCAGTTGCCGCTGTTGTTCCGGGGTCAAGGTCGTCGCCGTGTAGCGGGTGCTGCCGCTATCGTCCGCGGTAGACTGGGTCGACGCGGTATCGCCCTGGCTGCCTTTGAGGGTGGCAGCGTTCTGCTCCCGCAGCATGGGCACGGCAACGCCCTTCGCTTGGGAGATCCCAATCGAGTGCAGAGAGGAAGAGAGGCTGTTGGTCGTCAGCGCCACCGCAGGAACCTCAACGTAAGTAGAGGATTACGCTAGCTTTATAGCTTATTCGGAGGACGACGGGAAGGGTGGGGAAGGGGGAAAAGCGGGATGTGACAAACCGTGCGCTGCCAGGGCAACGCACGGGGTGGGGGAGGAATTACTCCTGGCTGATGTACACGTTATTCAGGAAGGCATCGGCGTCGAAGCCGGCGTTGGGCGCGGCCACGGCATTGGCCGTGTGCACGTCCTGCAAGCCGAGCTGAACTTCCGCTTGGGCAGGCACCCAACCGGCGTTCATCACTTCGTCCTCGAAAGAACCGAATTCGTCCTGAATGATCTTTCCTGAGCTCATATCCATCACCATCAACATGATGAGTCCCCTTTAGTGTTTGCGTGGACCCGGAGCCGCCGCCATAACGGCAACCGCGTGTTCACTATATCGACCGCCCAATCGCAAAGATAAGATGGGAATAAGCAAATCAATTTCAAGTGTTGCGGACTTGCCACGGAGCAACACGCAAGAGCAATGCCATTCCCGGTAGGGCGAGGACGAAACAGAGCAGGAAAAAGCCGGGCCAGCCCAAAACCTCCACCAGCCAGCCGGCGGAGGCGTTGATGAAGGTGCGCGGCACGGCGGCCAGGCTAGTGAATAGGGCGAGCTGGGTGGCGGTGTAGCGGGGATTTGTCGTTCTTGCGATAAAGGCAACAAAGGCCGCCGTGCCCAGGCCCACCCCCAGGGCCTCCACCCCGATCACCAGGGCCAATTGGCTCAACTGGGCCGGTCCCACGCTGTCGTTATGGCCCAGCCAGGCCATCCAGGCGAAACCGAGGATGGACAGCAGCTGCACCAAACCGAACAGCCACAGGGCCCGATTGATGCCCAGGCGCACCATCCAGAGGCCTCCCAGCAGGCCGCCGATCACCGCCGGCCAGAGCCCGGCGTTCTTCGCCACCAGACCGATCTCGGACTTGGAAAAGCCCATGTCCAGGTAAAAGGGCGTGGCCAGGGCGGTACACAGGGAATCCCCCAGCTTGTAGAGGAAGATGAAGGCCAGGATCAGGGCCGCCTCGCGCCAGCCGGCCCGGGTGATGAACTCATGGAAGGGCTCGACCACCGCCTCCCTCAGGGTCTTGGGGGCATTGCCCACCAGGGCGGGCTCCGCCACGCGCAGGGTCATCAGGGCGCCGGGCAGCATGAACAGGGCGGTCACGGCGAAGACCTGGCCCCAGGGCAGGTGGTCGGCCAGGATCAGGGACAGGGAGCCGGGTACCAGGCCGGCGATGCGGTAGGCGTTCACATGGACGGAGTTGCCCAGGCCCAGCTCGTCGTCGGACAGGATTTCCCGGCGGAAAGCGTCGAGCACGATGTCCTGGGTGGCCGAGGCGAAAGCCAGCAAAGCCGCCAGGGCCATGATGGCCTGCAACTCATTGCCCGGCGCGAACAGGCCCAGGGCGCCGATCAGCCCCAGCAGCAGCAACTGGGTCAGCAGCATCCAGCCCCGGCGGCGGCCCAGCCAGGGCAGGGCGTAGCGGTCCAGCAGGGGCGACCAGAGGAACTTCCAGGTGTAGGGAAACTGGATCAGGGCGAACAGGCCGATGGCCTTGAGGCTGATGCCCTCGGTGCGCAGCCAGGCCGGCAGCAGGTTGAGCAGCAGGTAGAGGGGCAGGCCGGAACTGAAGCCGGTGAAGACGCAGATCAGCATGCGCCGGGTGAACAGGGCGGAAAGCCAGGGTGGAGTTTTCATGGCCGGATCATACGGCCCCCTTCCCGCTCGAAACGGCGGGAAGACGGGGAGAAAACCCGGGCTTCGCCCCGCCGCGCAGGAGGGCCGCCCACACCGGTGCGGACCTCGGCTTCCGCCGCCGCCGTTTTGCAAGGCCGGCGGACTGAGTTACCCTTGGCCCCAAGGGCTCCGGCAAGCGGGGCCCTTGTCCTGTACTGAAAGCATTCCAATGATCGACCCCACCCTGTTCAAGACCGGCATGCGGCAGCTCACCGCCGCCGTCACCCTGGTCACCACCCAGACCGCCGACGGAAATCGCAGCGGCCTCACCGCCACGGCCGTCTGTTCCGTTTCCGCCGAGCCGCCGATCCTGCTGGTTTGCGTCAACCGCGCCAGCGGCAGCTACGCCGCCATCCGCGAGGCTGGCCGCTTTGCCGTCAATGTCCTGGCCGCGGAGGACATCGACCTCTCCAACCGCTTCGCCAGCGCCGTCAGCGGCGACGAGCGCTTCCACCACGGCGAATGGGACAGCCTCGCCAGCGGCGCCCCGACCCTGGTCAACGCTCTCGCCAACTTCGACTGCACCCTGCTGGAAGTCAAGGACATGGGCAGCCACGGCGTCTTCTTCGGCCAGGTGGAAGCCCTGCGCATCCGCCCCGGCGACGACCCGGTGCCCCTGCTCTACGGCGAGGGCAACTACGGCACCCTGCAAGGCCTCTGACCATGGATCACGCTGACTGGCGCCGGCAACGGGTCGCGGAACTCACCGCCCCCGACGGCTGGCTCAGCCTGGCCGGCCTCTACTGGCTGGAAAAGGGTGCCCAGACCGTGGGCAGCGCCGCCGACAACGCCCTGGTGCTGGACGCCGGCCCCGCCCATTGGGGCACCCTGGTCGTGGGCGAGGACATCCGCTGGCAGGTGCCGGGGCAAGCTGAACAAGTGCTCGCCAGCGACGCCCAGGGCCAGCCCAGCGTGGTGCGGGACGGCGAGGCCAGTTTCATCCTGATCGAGCGCGACGGCCAGGTCGCCCTGCGCCTGCGCGACAACGCCAGCCCGGCCCGCCTCGCCTTCGTCGGCATCCCTGCCTTCGACTTTGCCCCCGACTGGCAACTGAACGCCCGCTGGGACCCGACCCCGCAAACCCTGGAGGTCGCCACCATGAGCGGCGGCCTGGAAACCCGCCAGCTTCCCGGCCGGGCCCTGTTCGACCACGCAGGCAAGACCTACAGCCTCACCCCTCTGGACGTGGACGAAAAGGGCCTGTTCTTCGTTTTCGCCGACCAGACCAGCGGCAAGAAGAACGGCAACGGCAGCTACGGCGCCGGCCGCTTCCTGTGGGCCCGGTTACCGCAGGACGGCCACCTGGTGCTGGACTTCAACCGGGCCTACAACCCGCCCTGCGCCTTCACCCCCTTCGCCACCTGCCCCCTGGCACCACCGGAAAACCGATTGCCCTTTTCGGTGACAGCAGGGGAAAAGTATTCCCCCCATCCGTAGGGATCGGCCATGAACAAAACCCGACTGGAGGCCTTCAGCGATGGCGTGCTGGCCATCATCATCACCATCATGGTGCTGGAACTGAAAGTCCCCCACGGTGATTCCCTGTCGGATTTGCAGCCCCTGCTGCCGGTCTTTCTCAGCTATGTGCTGAGCTTCATCTACGTGGCGATCTACTGGAACAACCATCACCATCTGCTGCATGCCGCCCGCCATGTGAGTGGCGGCGTGCTGTGGGCCAATGCCCATCTGCTGTTCTGGCTTTCCCTGATTCCCTTCACCACGGCCTGGATGGGAGAAAACCATTTCGCCGCCGGGCCCACTGCCCTGTACGGTTTCGTGCTGCTCATGGCGGCCCTTGCCTACTATCTGCTTGAGCAGGCCATCATCTGCAACGATGGTCAGGACTCACTGCTGAAAACCGCCCTCGGCCAGGACTGGAAAGGCAAGCTCTCTCCCCTGTTGTATCTGCTGGCCATGGGCGCCACCTTCCTGCAACCTTGGATCGCCGAAGGCATCTACGCCCTCGTTGCCCTGATTTGGCTGGTGCCGGACCGCCGCATAGAAAAGGCGCTGGCAGCGAAAGAATCGCCGCCAGCGCCCTAGCGTTAGCGCACTCCGCTACTGGAGTCCGGCCCAGCAGGGCGGAAAAACATCAACCGGCAGCCGCCACCAGGGTGGGATAGTCGGTGTAGCCCTTGGTGAAGTCCGTCTGGCCGTAACCGTAGAAGGTGGCCATGTCGAAGGGGTTCTGCGCCACGTTCAGTTGCAGACGGCGGGGCAGGTCGGGGTTGGCGATGAAAGTCTTGCCGAAGGCCACGGCGTCGGCATGGCCGCTGGCCAGTTCCTGCTCGGCGGTTTCCCGGTTGAAGCCCTCGTTGGCGATGAAGACGCCCTTGAAGCGCTTCTTCAGCTCGGGGCTGATGCGGCCCTCGCCCAGGGATTCCCGGGTGAACACGAAGGCCACGTTACGCTGGCCCAGTTGTTCCACCACATAGCCGAAAGTAGCCAGGGGGTTGGAATCGCCCATGGTGTGGGCATCGCCGCGGGGTGCCAGATGCACGCCAACCCGACCAGCACCCCAGACGGAAATGGCGGCGTCCGTCACTTCCAGCAGCAGGCGGGCGCGGTTCTCGATGGGACCGCCGTAGGCGTCGCTGCGCTTGTTGGTGCTGTCCTGGAGGAACTGGTCGATCAGGTAACCGTTGGCGGCATGGATTTCCACGCCGTCGAAGCCGGCCTTCTTGGCATTCTCGGCACCCTTGCGATAGGCCTCGACGATGCCCGGCAACTCGGCGGTTTCCAGGGCACGGGGGGTGACATAGGGCCGCATGGGGCGCAGCAGGCTGACGTGCCCTTCCGCCGCGATGGCGCTGGGCGCCACGGGCAGTTCGCCGTTGAGCAGTTCGGGGTCGGAAATGCGGCCCACGTGCCAGAGTTGGCAGAAGATGCGGCCGCCGGCGGCATGCACCGCGTCGGTCACCAGCTTCCAGCCCGCCACCTGCTCGTCGGACCAGATGCCCGGGGTGTCGGGATAACCCACGCCCTGGGGCGTGACCGAGGTGGCTTCGGACAGGATCAGGCCGGCGCTGGCACGCTGGGCGTAGTACTCGGCCATCAAGGCGGTGGGCACGCGACCGGCTGCGGCGCGGCAGCGGGTCAGGGGGGCCATGACGATGCGGTTGGGCCAGGTCAGGTCGCCGACTTTGATGGGATCGAAAAGGGTGGTCATTCGTTACTCCTGATGGAAAAGTAAGGGCGAAAAATCAGAGGTCGTTCTGCATGCGCTTGAGGAACTGGGCAATCAGCGCCTCGTTGCGGGAATAGAAAATCCATTGGCCCACCTTGCGGGTGGTCACCAGACCGGCCTTCTGCAAGGTGGCCAGGTGGGCCGAGACGGTGGACTGGGACAGGCCCGCCTTTTCGAAGATCTTGCCGGCGCACACCCCGTTGTCGAAGGGGTAGTGCTGTTCGATGAAGATCTTCTCCGGCGTTTTCAGCCAGGCCAGAATCTCCCGCCGCACCGGGTGGGCGAGGGCCTTCATGATGTCGTCCATGTCGGGAGCGGGGGCCTTGGCCATGAATTTCCTTCACAATTAATTTCGAATTACAGCGAATCAAATTTCGCTACGGAACGAAATATAAATCGTCGCTTTACGAAATACAAGCCCCCGGTGAAAATGGACAACCGTCGTCCCTGTTACCCTTGCGCTCCATGACCGCCGCCATCGCCCCCCTGCCCGTCCCCCTCGATCACGCCTACCGCCTGCTCAACCACGGCCCCGTCACCCTGGTCAGCACTGCCCAGGGCGAACGCAGCAACGTGATGGCCGCGGCCTGGGCCATGCCCCTCGACTTCGATCCGCCCAAGGTGGCCGTGGTGGTGGACAAGAACACCCTGACCCGGCAGCTGCTGGAAGCCAGCGGCGAATTCGCCCTCAACATCCCCTGCCGTCGCATCGCCGCCGAGGTGCTGCGGGCCGGCAAGCTGAGCGGCCTCGCCCTGGCAGCGGAACAGGACAAATGGACGCCGGCGGGATTGAAGAACTTCCCCGCCGAACGCATCGGCGCGCCCCTGGTGGCGGATTGCGTCGGCTGGCTCGAATGCCGCATCGTCGCCGAGCCCCACAACCAGCAGCAGTACGATCTGTTCATCGGCGAGGTGGTGGCCGCCCAGGCCGATCCCCGCGTCTTCCGCGACGGCCGCTGGACCTTCGACCACGCCGACGACAGCCTGCGCACCCTGCACTACGTGGCCGGCGGCCACTTCTTCACCACCGGCGCAAGCGTGGACGTGGACGCACCATGAGTCTTTCCGCCCAAGACATCGCCGCCCTGGACGCCTGGTGGCGAGCCAGCAACTACCTGGCCGCCGGCATGATCTACCTGCGCGCCAATCCCCTGCTGCGGCAGCCCTTGCAACGCGAACACCTGAAACAGCGCCTGCTCGGCCACTGGGGTTCCGACCCGGGCATGACCCTGCTCTACGGCCATTGCAACCGCCTGATCCAGCAACGCGACCTGGACATGATCTTCATCGCTGGTCCCGGCCATGGCGCGCCGGCGGTGCTGGCGCCGGCCTGGCTGGAGGGCGGCTACAGCGAAGCCTGGCCGGAGGTGGGTCGCGACGAAGCCGGCATGACCAAGCTCTTCGCCCGCTTTTCCGCCCCCGGCGGCATCGGTAGCCACGCCACGGCGGAAACACCGGGTTCCCTCCACGAGGGTGGCGAACTGGGCTACAGCCTGTCCCACGCCTTCGGCGCCGCTTTCGACAACCCCAAGCTAATCGTGACTTGCGTGGTGGGCGACGGCGAAGCCGAGACCGGTCCCCTCGCCACCGCCTGGCATTCGGCCAAGTTCCTCAACCCGGTGCGGGACGGCGCGGTACTGCCCGTGCTCCACCTCAACGGCTACAAGATCGCCAACCCGACCTTGCTGGCGCGCATTCCCGAAGCGGAATTGCGCAGCCTGCTGGAAGGCTACGGCTGGTCGCCCCGCTTCGTCACTTACGCCGGCGGCGAGACGCCCCAAGCGATTCACAACACCCTCGCCGTCGCCCTGGAGGACTGCGTGGATGCCATCCGCGCCGCCCAGGCCGAGGCGCGTAGGGGCCACGCCGCCGAAGCAAAGCGGGTGCGCTGGCCCATGATCGTGCTGCGCAGCCCCAAGGGCTGGACCGGCCCGGCGACCGTGGACGGCCATGCCGTGGCCGGCAGTTGGCGCGCCCACCAAGTGCCCCTCAACGACCTGGCCCACCACCCGGAACGCTTGGCCCAACTGGCGCAATGGCTGCGCAGCTACCGCCCCGAGGAACTGTTCGACGCCGCCGGCCAGCCGATGCCCCAGGTGCTTGCCCTGGCCCCCGCCGGGCCGCGCCGTATGAGCGCCAATCCGGTGGCCAACGGCGGCCTGCTGCGCCGTGCCCTGGACCTGCCCGACTGGCGGCGCCATGCCCTGGACCTTGGCGGCCCCGGCCGCGAGCGCCACGAGAACACCCGCCCCCTGGGCCGCCTGCTGCGGGACGTGATGGTGGCGAACCTGGACCGCTTCCGCGTCTTCGGCCCCGACGAAACCGCGTCCAACAAACTCGACGCCCTGTTCGAGGTGACCGCCAAGACCTGGTTGGCGGACCGCCTGCCCGGCGACGATGACGGCGGCTTCCTCGCCGCCGACGGCCGGGTCATGGAAATGCTCTCCGAACACACCCTGGAAGGCTGGCTGGAGGGCTATCTGCTGAGTGGGCGTCACGGCTTCTTCGCCACCTACGAGGCCTTCGCCCACGTCATCGATTCCATGTTCAACCAGTTCGCCAAATGGCTGGACGCCAGCCGCAAGGTGCCCTGGCGGGCGCCGGTATCCAGCCTCAACCTGCTGCTCAGTTCCACGGTCTGGCGCCAGGACCACAACGGCTTCAGCCACCAGGATCCGGGCTTCCTCGACGTGGTGACCAACAAGAGCCCCGCCGTCACCCGCGTCTACCTGCCGCCGGACGCCAACTGCCTGCTGGCGGTGGCCCACCACTGCCTGCAAAGCACCGACACGGTGAACGTGATCGTGGCGGACAAGCAAAGCCACCTGCAATACCTGGACGCCGACGCGGCGGCGGCCCACGTGACCGCCGGCATCGGCCCCTGGGACTGGGCCGGGCGTGAAGACGTGCAAGGGAAGGGGAAGGACGAACCCGACCTGGTGCTGGCCTGCTGCGGCGACGTGCCCACCCTGGAGGCCCTGGCCGCCGCCGAGATTTTGCTGACCGAACTGCCGCAACTCAAGCTGCGTTTCGTGAACGTGGTGGACCTGTTCAAGCTCGCCCCCGCCGAGGAGCATCCCCACGGCCTCGACGACCGGGCCTTCGACGCCTTGTTCACCGCCGACAGGCCGGTGGTGTTCAACTTCCACGGCTATCCCTGGCTGATCCACAAGCTCACCTACCGCCGCCACCGCCAGGAACGCATCCACGTGCGCGGCTACAAGGAACAGGGCAATATCAACACGCCCCTGGAACTGGCCATGGACAACCAGATCGACCGCTTCAACCTGGTGATCGACTGTCTTGACCGCCTGCCCGGCCTGGCCGCCGGGGACTTGCGTCGCCGCATGGCGGAGGCCATCATCGAACACCGCAACCATGCCCACCGCGAAGGCGTGGATCCGGAATCCATCAATCAATGGCGCTGGTCGCGACCAGCCGACCGCGCCTGACCCACGAGAGGAGAACACCATGGCCCTGATCGAATTCCAACGTCCCGACGGCAGCCCCTGTCGCGGCTACCTGGCCGAAGCCGGCCGGGGCAAGCCGGGCATCGTGGTGATCCAGGAATGGTGGGGACTCAACCCGCAGATCTGCGGCATCGCCGACCGCTTTGCCGCCGCCGGCTACAACGCCCTGGCGCCGGACCTCTACCAGGGCCGCATCGCCGGCGATGCCGCGGAAGCCAGCCACATGATGAGCCACCTGGACTTCCCCGGCGCCACCCACCAGGACATTCGCGGCGCGGTGAACCACCTCGCCGCCATCAGCGGCAAGGTGGGCGTCATGGGCTTTTGCATGGGCGGCGCGTTGACCATCGGCGCGGCGGTGCATGTTCCCGGCGTGGCCGCCGGGGTCTGCTTCTACGGCATCCCGCCGGCCGAGTTCGCCGATCCGGCCAAGATCACGATCCCCTTCCAGGGCCACTTCGCCAGCCGCGACGACTGGATCACCCCGGACAAGGTGGACGCCCTCGAGGCGGCCATGAAGGCCGCCGGAAATCCGCCGGAAATCCACCGCTACGTCGCCGACCACGCTTTCTTCAACCAGTTGCGGCCCGAGGTGTACGACGCCGAGGCGTCTGCCCTGGCCTGGCAGCGCACCCTGGCCTTCCTCGCCAAGCACCTGGGATGAAAACCGCCTACGCCGACATCGCCGCCTACGTCACCAAGGACGGTTCGGAAATCCGCGAGCTATTGCACCCGGACCACCACGGCAATCTCAACCAGAGCCTGGCCGAGGCCACGGTGCCGCCGGGCGGCAAGACCCGGCTGCACCGCCATGGACGGACGGAGGAGCTGTATCACGTCAGCGCCGGACGGGGCCTGATGACCCTTGGGGAAGAACACTTTGCGGTGGCGGTGGGCGACACGGTGCTGATCCCGCCCGGGGTGGCCCACTGCATCGAAACCGTCGGCGAGGCGCCGCTGCGCATCCTCTGCTGTTGCAGCCCGGCCTATCGCCACGAGGACACCGAACTGCTCTGAACCGGGCCACGCCCGGCACAGCCTAGGCGATCGCCTGCTCGCTGGAGAACCTGTCCGCCAGGGCGGCCTGCAAGGCTTCGGCGATGCTGGTCGGATTGAACTTCGCCAGGAAACCATCTGCCCCCAGGGCCAGGCCCTTGTCCCGGTTGGAGGACTCGGACATGGAGGAGTGGAGCAATACCTTGACCCCGTCGAAGCGCCGGTCGGCCTTGATCTGGCGGGTCAGCATGAAACCGTCCATTTCCGGCATTTCGATGTCGGTGATGATGAAGGGCATGGTCGTCTCGATCTTGCTGCCCGACGCCTCGGCGGCCTTGGCGATGGCGTCGAGGCGCGTCCAGGCCTCGCGGCCGTTGATCGCGAATTCGGAATTGAGGCCGAGCTTGTCGAGGATTTGTTGCAACTGGTTGCGGGCGAAGGCACTGTCGTCGGCGAAGAAGACCTTAAGGCCCGGCGGGAACGGGCGCTTGGCGAAGGCGGTGGTGGGAAGGTCCACCACGTCGCTCTTGCCCGAAATCATGTGCAGGATCTGCTCAACGTCGAGAATGGACACCAGGCGCCCGTCGGCGAGTTCGGTGACGCCGGTCACCTTCGAGTTGCCGGACAGCATGTCGGGCGGCTGATGCACGTCGCTCCAGTGGATGCGGATGATGGTTTCCACCGACGACACCAGGAAGGCCTGGGTCGAATGGGAAAACTCGGTGACGATCATCAGCGGCGTCGTTGCCGGCGGCGGATTGCCGGTCAGGGCGATCAGGTCGATCACGGGCACCAACATGCCCCGCAGGGAGGCCATGCCACTGACGAACTGCTGGCTTTGCGGCGGCTGGGTGATTTCCACCCGGGGCATGACCTCTTTTACCTTGAAGACATTAATGCCATAAGTGACATCGGAACCCACCTTGAAGAGGAGAAGTTCCATGCGATTGGTGCCCGCCAGGTTGGTGCGGGCATCCACCGAGTCCAGAAGGTTCTGGTCGCGGCCGGAGGTGGTCGGCAAGTGCGCTGTCATCATCGTTTCCCTGAGGTAAGCCTTTTGCAGGGCCTTAAGCCCAGTATAGTCACGCTCCGCCCCGGCCATGGCCGGGGGACGTAAACTTCGCCCCACGCCGCCCTTCCGCCCACGCCCCATGACGTTTGCCACCCTCGGCCTGACCGAACCCCTGTTGCGCACCCTGGCCGACCTCGGCCAGCAAATCCCGACCCCGGTCCAGGCCAAGACGATCCCTGTCGCGCTGGCGGGCCACGACGTGACGGTGCAGGCGCAAACCGGCAGCGGCAAGACCGCCGCCTTCGCCCTGCCCCTGCTGCAACAGTTTCTGGGCAGGGGCGACGCCCTGGGCAGCAATGAAGTGCGCGCCCTGGTGCTGGTGCCCACCCGGGAACTGGCCCGGCAGGTGGCCGAGCAACTGCGCCAGTACGGCCGCCAGCTGCCCCTGCGCCTGGTGACGGCCCACGGCGGCGTCAGCATCAACCCGCAGATGATGGCCCTGCGTCCCGGCGCCCACGTCCTCGTCGCCACCCCCGGGCGCCTGCTGGACCTGCTGGCGCACCGGGCCCTGGTGCTGGATCGCCTGTCCCTGCTGGTGCTGGACGAGGCGGACAAGCTGCTCGACCTGGGTTTCGCCGACGAAGTCGGCGCCCTGCTGGCGCAACTGCCGCGCCAACGCCAAAGCCTGTTTTTCTCCGCCACCTTCCCTCCGCCGGTGCGCGAGCTGGCCGCGCGCCTGCTGCACCAGCCCCGGCACATCGAGAGCGCGGCCAACGCCGCCAACTCGCCCGACATCCGCCAGCGGGCCATCGTCGTGGACCCGTCGCGGCGGACCCAGCTGTTGCGCCACCTACTCCAGACCGAAGCCTGGCGCCAGGCCCTGGTTTTCGTCGCCAGCCAATACGCCTGCGAACTGGTCGCCCACAAGCTGGGCCGGGCCGGCATCGAAGTCGCCGCCCTCCACGGCGGCCTCAGCCAGGAACGCCGCAACCAGGTGGTGGCCGACTTCCGCGCCGGCCACCTGACGCTGCTGATCGCCACCGACGTGGCGGCCCGGGGCCTGGACATCGCCCAACTGCCGGTGGTGGTGAACTACGACCTGCCCCGCGCCACGGCGGACTACATCCATCGCATCGGCCGCACCGGACGAGCGGGCGCACCGGGGCTCGCCATCAGCTTCCTCGACGCCGACAACGAGGGGCATTTCCGGCTGATCGAAAAACGCCAGGACCAACGCCTGCCCCGGGAACAAATACCCGGTTTCGAACCGACGCTGGCGCCGACCGTGCGGGCCGACCGCGCCCCGGCCCTGGCCGACAACGATCCCAACCACCCGGCCAACGGCGGCATCAAGGGCAAGCGCAAAAGCAAGAAAGACAAGCTGCGGGAAGCCGCGGCCCGCAACGGACCGGCGCCGACGACGGAAAGCGAACCGGCATGAACGCAGCGGACGACAGCACGCCGGGCCGCCGCATCTGGGTGGATGCCGACGCCTGCCCGGTGGCGGTGAAGGAAATCCTGTACCGGGCGGCGCAACGCACCCGACTGGTCCTGATCCTGGTGGCCAACCAGTGGTTGAAGGTGCCCGCCTCGCCCTATATCCGCGCAGTGCAGGTACCCCAGGGCTTCGACGTGGCCGACCGCTACATCGCCGAGCGGGTGGCGCCCGGCGACCTGGTGATCACCGCCGACATTCCCCTCGCCGCCGCCGTGATCGAACGCCAAGCCCTGGCCCTCAACCCGCGCGGGGAGCGCTATGACGGCAACAACATCGGCCAGTTGCTGGACCTGCGCAATTTCATGGACACCCTGCGCGCCAGCGGCGTGGACACCAGCGGCCCCGCCGCCTTTAGCGCGGCGGACCGGCAAGCCTTCGCCAAACAATTGGACCGCCTGCTGGCGGCCAAGTGAATGCTGCGACGGATCTCAGCGCACCCGCAGCAGGCGGGCGTTGAGCACCATGTTTTCCAACACCAGCTTGGCGATGGTGGCTGCTGCCATCAACTCCCGGTCTTCCACCGGCAGGTGGCGGTAGGCCCCCGAGTCCAGCAACTCCGCGACGTTAACGCAGGCCAAGCGGCGCAGGTCGTCCTCGTCGAAAGGCAGGTCCGCGTAATCGATCGGGTCTTCCGACTCGATCTCCAACAACAGGTCCAACAATTCCTTGGTGCCCATGCCGTCGCCCTCCATGACCGGATGGGCAAAGTATGCCCGTCCCGGAAAAAAACAAAAGACGATGACGGGGCCTTTGCCCGGGCAAATCCGCTTTTTGCAACGGCCCCCGGCTAGGCGGTGCGGGCCTCGCTGAGGGTGCGCAGCAGGCGGTCGAAGCGGTCGCCGGCCAGGGAGACGCCATCGAGGATGTTGTCGTCCAGTTCGTCCTCGAGGATTTCCTCGCTATCGAGGCCGCTGTCCCCGCCATAGCCCATGCGCTGCATGGTGCCGCGCAGGCGGTCGGCGAGGAACAGGGCCAGGGCGCGGAAGAAGCGGTGGCCGAAGGCCGGGTCCGCCGCCAGTTTGGCCTCCAGGGCCTTCTTGTCCACCTCCAGCACCACGCACTCGCCCTCGGCGGCCACCGTGGCGGAAGGGGGCGCCCGGTCCACGAAGGACAGTTCGCCGATCAACTCGCCGGGGCCGACGCTGGCGATGTGGCCCAGCCCCTTCACGGTGATGCCGAGCCGTCCCTCCAGCAACACGAACAGGGACTGCACCGGCTGGCCCTGGCGCACGATCGCGGTGCCGGCATCGATGCGACGCTTGATGCCGTTGCGGGACAACCAGTCCACGTCCATGTCGTCCAACTGCCCCAGGATGTAAAGCACCTTGCGCATGACACAACTCCTTCGCTAAAAAACCTGACGCCGCGCCAGTTCGGCGAACACGCCGCTGCCCGCGCGCAACTCCGCCACCGTGCCGCTTTCCACCAGCCGTCCCTGACTCATCACCAGCACCCGATCCACCGATTCGATGGTGGTCAGCCGATGGGCCACCACCAGGCGGGTGATGTTGAGGGTCTTCAGGCTTTCGGTGACGATGGCCTGGGTGCGGTTGTCCAGGGCGCTGGTGGCCTCGTCCAGGATCAGGATGCGGGGCTTGCGCACCAGGGCGCGGGCGATCATCAGCCGCTGGCGCTGACCGCCGGAGAGGGTGCCGCCCCCCTCCATCAACACCGTGTGCATGCCCATGGGCATGGCCCGGATGTCCTCGTCCAGGCCCACCAGGCGCGCCGCTTCCCAGGCATCGGCAAGGCTTGCCTCGTCCTGGCCGACGATGTTGCTCAACACGCTGCCGGGCAGGATGCGGCCGCTTTGCAGCACCACCGCCACCTGGGCGCGCAGGGCGTCCAGGTTGAGGCGACTGGCCGGCTTGCCGTCGAAAAAGATTTCGCCCTGGCTCGGATTCTCCAGCCCCAGCAGCAGCCGCAACACCGTGGACTTACCGCTGCCGGAAGGCCCCACCAGGGCCGCGAACTCCCCGGCGCGCAGGGTGAAGGACAGATCCTGTACCACCGGCGCCGCGTCGGCCTGGTAGGCGAAGCTGACCCCGGCGAACTCCACCGCGCCGTCAAGCACGCCGGGGGAGCTGCGCCCCGCCTGGTTTTCCGGCGGCGCCTCGAGGATGGGCTTGGCCCGCTCATAGAGGGGCAGGGCGCCGAGGGTGGCGGTGAGGCTTTGCACCAGATGGGTCATGGCGCCGAGGAACTGGCCATAGGCCGCCTGGAAGGCCAGGAAGGAACCGGCCCCCAGCATCTTCACCTCGCCCTCGCTGTCCACCAGGGCCTTGAGGGCGGCCTCGGCGGCGGTGCTTTTCATCAGCCAGGCCACCGCGGCGAAAATCGCCACCGTCGCCAGGGGCGGGAACAGGGCCTGGAACACCGCCTGGTCGGCGGCGAGTTTCTGGGCGCGGACGAAGCGCCGCTTCTGGTCGGCGTAATGGCCGGCCCAGGCACCCACGGCGCGGTCCTGGGCCGCCGCCACCTTGAGCTTGGTGACCCCGGTCACCAGTTGCAGCACCAGGCCTTCCACCTTGCCGCGATTTTCCGCCTGGGCCCGCTCGTGGCGCAGTTGCAGGATGGTGAGGGCGACGGTCACGGCCAGGGAAACGACGGTCAGACCCACCGCCACCAGGGCGAGGCGCACGTCGTAGGCGAACAGCACGCCCAGGCTGACGAAGGAAAACACGCCCCCCACCAGGGCCGCCACCGACGAGCCGGCCAGCAGCTGGCGGATGGCCTGAACGCCGAGCACCCGGTCCGACAGGTCCCCCGCCGTGTATTGCTTGAAGAAGGTGGCGGGCAGGCGCAACAGACGGTCGAACAGGGCGGACTGGAGGCCTGCGTCGAGACGGCCCTCGATGCGCAGCAGGGCCACGCCCTTCACCAACTCGAAGGCGCCGGTGCACAGGGCCGCCGCCACCAGGCCGCCCACCAGCACCGCCAGTTGTCCCCGGTCGGCGGCGGGAATGATCTCGTCCACCAGCAGGCCGGTGCCCACCGGCACCAGCAGGGCGAGCAGGGCCGCGGCCAGGGATAGAACCAGGAAACCCTTGAGGTCGGGCAGGCTGGCGCCCAGGCCCAGGTGCAGCAGGCTGCGCCAGCGCAGCCGACCGTCGGGCAGGCGCGGATAGAGCATCACGCCGTCGGCGGCCAGGGCGAGCGCGCTGACCTCGTCCACCTCGCCGCCCTGGTCCGTGGCCGGATTCCACCAAGTGTAGCCACCGCCGGCACGGGGCAGCAGGGCCACCGGCTGGCGGCTGTCCTGGGTCCAGCCCAGCAGGGCGCCGCTTTCCCGTCGCCACCAATCGCCCCGCAGCAGCACGCCGCGACTGCGCAGACCCGAGGCCTTGATCAAAATGTCGAGACGACTGCCGCGCAGGTAACGCAATTCCTCCAGTCCCGGCTCGCGCACCTCGACGCCGACGTTGTCCGCCACCCGGCGCAGGGCCTGGAGCAGGGCATCGCCGCCGGCGCTGGGCAGGTTGACGCGGGCCTGGGGCAGCACCGCGTCCACCAGTTGACCGAGGCCGCTGGACAGGGCGGCGCGGGAACGCTCGGCGCGACGTTGCAGGCGGTCCGCCTGCTGGGCACGGCGCCGAGCCACGAGGCGTTGCACCAGGATGGCCGCCAGGCCGTGGAAGTCGGCCAGGGCCGCGACCACGTCGGCCCCCAGAGCCTCGCTGCCACGCAACTCCAGCTCCGCCTCCTCGGTGGCCTGCAACCAGAGGCTGGGTCCCAGGGGCAGGGGGGCGCTGCCGGCTTCACGCAGAAAGTCCACATCGTCGAGCAGGCGCAAACGGCCCCGGCTGACGCGGCACCACAGCAGCCGTTGGGCGCTGCCCACCAGCACGCCGTCCTGGGGCAGCAACAGGCTGCCCTCGGCGGCGATGCGGTCGCAGCGCAGCACCGGCGCCTCCTGCAAGGGCACCATCAGGGCTTGCAACCAGGCGTCGATATCCCGTGGCGCGGGCGCGGCCTCGGCGGCGATGCGGCAGGCGAGGCCGCCCACGGCAATAACGCCAACGTTTTCCGCGTCCTGGCTTGCCAGGGGCAGGGGGAAGAACACTTGGCCCGGCCCGACCCGCAGCAGGAACACCCGGGCACCGTCGCCGCGACCAGCGTGCACCGGCACGGCGAAGAGGTCCACGAAACCCTGTTCGACCCGCCAGGGATGATCAGCCTGCCACAGGGCCAGGGGTTGGTCGGCGTTCAAAATGATCGTGCTCATCAGCGGCCCGCCCGGATCAAGTCGGCATAGGCCCCGTCCCGGGCCACCAGGCTGTCATGGTTGCCCCGCTCCACCACGCGGCCATGGCGCAGGACGATGATCTCGTCGCAGTCGCGGATGGTGGACAGGCGGTGGGCGATGATCACGCAAGTGCAGCCGCGCCGGCGCAGGTTGTCGTCGATCTGTTTTTCCACCACCGGATCGAGGGCGGCGGTGGCTTCGTCCAGCACCAGGATGGAAGGATCACCCACCAGGGCCCGGGCCAGTTCCAGGCGCTGGCGCTGGCCGCCGGAAAAGTTCATGCCGCCCTCGGCCACGGCGGCGCCCAGGTGGCCGGGCCGGGCCATGATCTCGGCGTGGATCTCGGCATCCTTGAGGGCCTGTACCAGGGCCGCCTCGGGCACGCTGTCGTCCCACAGGGTGAGGTTGTCGCGCACCGTGCCCTCGAACAAAAAGATGTCCTGGTCCACGTAGGCCACGGAATTGGCCATCAGGTCGGGATCGATCTCCGCCACCGGTCGACCGTCGATCAGCACCTCGCCCTGCCAGGGCCGGTAGAGACCGCAGAGCAGGCGGCCCAGGGTGGACTTGCCGCTGCCGGAAGCGCCCACCAAGGCCACCCGCATGCCCGGCGCCAGGCGCATGGCGAAGTCGCTGACCAGGGCGTCCTCGCAGGGGTTGTAGCCGAACACGATGTCGCGCATTTCCACCCGGCCCTCCAGCCGCGCCACGCCGGCCTGGGCGACAGGAGGCTTGGGTTCCGGCTGACCGAGCACGTCGCCGAGCCGTTCCAGGTCGCTGGTCACCGCCTGCAAGCGGCTGCCCAGGCCCACCAGGGACGTCATGGGGCCGGTGAGGGAGCCCATCAGGGTCTGGATCGCCACCAGGGAACCGATGGACAACTCGCCGCCGATCACGCGCAAACCGCCCAGGCCGAGGATGGCGGCGGTGGTCAGGCTGGAGAGCAGGGCCGGACTGGCGTTGAGCATGCCGTCCTGGAAACCCAGTTCCTGCTGGGTGCTCAGGGCCTGGGCCTGGTAGCCGCTCCAGGCGGCGAAGGCGGCATTCTCGCCGCCGCCCACCTTGAGGGTTTCGATGGTGACGATGGTGCTGGCCGTGGCGCCGAGCAACTTGCCCTGATCGTTGGCCAGCTTGCGATTGAGGTCGGTGCGACGGCGCGACGCCAGGCGCAGCAGGGCGATGTTGGCCAGGGTGGCGGCGACGCCGAGGCAGGCCAGGGTCAGGTCGTAGCCGGCCATGGCGATGACGTAGAGCAGGGCGGCGGACAGGTTGAACAGATTGGTGGACAACTCGCCGGAGAGCAGTTGCGCCACCCGCTCGGTGGCGGCGAAGCGGTTGGCCAGGTCGCCGCTCTGGCGCGGCGTGAAGAACTCCTGGGGCAGGCGCAGCAGGCGGCTCAGGTAGCGGGTCGCCATCACCGTGGACAAGCCGGCCTGGAGCCGCACCAGGGCGTGGCGCTGAAACCAGGTCAGCGCCGTCTGGAACAGACCGGCGGCCAGCAGGCCGAGACAGAGGGGAACCACCCAGGTCTTCATCTGCTGCACCAGCACCTGGTCCACGAATTGTTTGGAAAGGGCGGGAATGACGATGCCAGGCACCGCCAACATGATGGACAGGGCCGCCACGTAACCCAGGGTGCGACGCGCTTCGCCCAGGTGATCGAACAACTGCCGCCAACCCCGGGGCGGCTGGCCGCCGGGCTGGAACTCGGGCCCCGGCGTAAAGGCCAGCACCACGCCGGTGAAGGATTCATTCAGCTCCGCCAGATCCACCTGGCGCGGCCCCAGGCTGGGATCGTTGAGGTAGGCCTTGCCGCCGACGATGCCCTCGAACACCAGATAGTGGTTGAAGTTCCAGTGGATGATGGAGGGCAGGGGCAGGCTGGCGAGCTGTTCCGGTTCCTTCTTGAAACCCTTGGCGTTCAGCCCGTTCACCCGCGCCGCCTTGAGCACGTTGGAGGCCTTGCTGCCGTCCCGGGACACGCCGCATTCCAGGCGCAACTGTTCGAGGGACACCCAGCGCCCGTGGTAGCCGAGGATCATCGCCAGGCTGGCGGCGCCGCATTCGGCGGCCTCCATCTGCAACACCGTGGGCGTGCGCACCCGCGTTCCGCCCTCGCCCTTGGCGCCGAGGTTCAGCCGCGCGCGCTGCCCGCCCAGGAAAGCGACGATGGCGTTCGCCGCGCCGCGCAGACGCTCAATCACCGCTGAACACCTTGCGCAGGAAGGGCAGCACCAGCTCGATGGGACGTTGCTCGCGCACCGTGATGGCGGCATCCACCGTGGTGCCGGTGGTCAGTTCCACCTCGGCGCCCCGGCCCGAGGTCCAGGCGTAGCCGCTGGGGGTATCGGCCGGGGTCAAGTCGATGCGGGCCTCGTAGGGCGCGCCGGACTTGGCGTAACCCGCCACCAGGCTTTCGTTCTGCACCACGGCGGCCATGCCCTGCTGGGTGGCGGGGAAGGCGGCCACCTGGGTCACCTTGCCCAACAACATGCCGGACTCTTCCTTCTTCACCGTAGACGGCGCCACCCGGGCCACCATCGCGGTCTTCACTTTCTTGCCGTGCTCGGTGGGAATGTAGACCACCGCCTGCAAGCTGCCGCCCCGGGTTTCAATCCCCACCAGGGGCTGGCCGGTACTCACCACGGCACCGTCGGCCACCTTGATTTCGGTCACCCGGCCATCGTCGGGGGCCAGCACCTGGGCCGACTCACCCAGGGTCGTTTTCAATTCCTCGGCCCGGTGGCGGGCCTCGGTGGCGCTGTTTTCCTTGCGCGCCAATTCACTGTCCATGGCGGCCTGGGCCGTGGCCTCTTCCGCGCTGAGGGAAATCAACTGGGCCTGGGCCTCCGCCGCCTCGCGCTTGGCCTGGCTTAGTTCGTTGCGGGTTTCCTGGATGCGCTCCGCCGTGGCGAAGCCCATCTGCAACATCTCCTGACGGTTGGCCACCTGCTTTTCCAAGTAGGCGATGCGGGCCTGGGCCGAAGCCAGTACCTGCTTGAGGGCCGTGGCGCGCTGACGCAGGGTGTCGCGCTTGAAGGCCAGTTCCTTTTGCAACTGGGCGCGGCTGCGCGCCAGGTCCTTGTCCAGTTCCGCCGCCATGGTGGTGGCGTGGGCCAGGCGCTGTTCCGTTTCCACCTGGCGGATGGTGGCCACCGGCTGGCCCTTGCGTACCCGTTCGCCGAGCTTGACCGAGACCTTTTCGACAATGCCGCTGGCGGGGCTCATGGCCGCCACCACGCGGCCCCCTTCCGCCACCAGAATGCCCTTGGCCGGCACCGAGGTGGGAATGCGGCCGAAGATGCCCCAGCCGAGGACGAACACCAGGATCAGGGCGAAGGCCGCCAGGGCCAGCCAGGAACGCGGATCGGCGATGGTGACCAACTGGTCCAGCTGGTCGGGGGAGGACAGCCGCTCCAGGGCGACCTTGCGGAACAGGCGATCTTGCAGGTTGGCAGACATGGGGCTTTCCTATTCCAGCTCGGCGCCGAGGCCGAACCAGTTGCTCCGGGCCCGTTCCAGGTGGCGGGCCGGATCGTGGATGGAGACCGGCAGATCGAGCCGGCGGGCGGTGAGGGCGCCGGTGGCGGCGATCAGCTGAAAGGCCGCCACCACCTCGTCGCGACGGGCCTGGGCCAGGTTCACCTGGGCGTTGAACAGTTCCTGCTCGGCGTTGAGCACGTCGAGCAAGGTGCGGGTGCCCATGCGCTGGTACTCGGCCTGGGCACCCTGGTAGGCCACTTCATTGGCCTTCACCGAGGCCTCGAAGCTGCCCACCCGCGCCCGCGCCGTGAGCAGGCCGTTCCAGGCGGTGAGGGCACCTTGGCGGGCGGCCCGGCGGGTCGCCTCCAATTCCTCGCGACGCTGCTCGACACCGAGGGCGCTGCCGCGGATGCGGGCCTGCTGGGTGCCGCCGGCGAAGAGGGGCATGGTCAGTTGCACGCCGACCTTGCGCTCGAAATAGTCGTCCACCCCCACCGCCGAATTGGTGCTGCGACTGCCTTGGGCCTGGAGGCTGATGGTGGGCAGCAGGGCGGCCCTGGCTGCGTCGTTGCTGGCCTGGTCGGCGGCCACGTTGCGTTCCGCCGCCACCACCGCCGGCGCTTCCGTCACGGCCCGCTGCACGGCCTCGGCCATGGAAGCGGGCAGCAGGGGCAGCTTGGCGGGAAACACCAGGCTGCCCGGCGCCTGGCCGATCACGGTTTCATAAACCGCCTTGGCGGTATCGAGGGACTCCAGGGCCACGTCCAGGTTGGCCTGGGCGTTGGCGCGCCGCGCCTGGGCCTGGGCCAGGTCGGTGCGGGTGGACAGTTGACGCTGGAAGCCGGCCTCGGCTGCCGCCAACTGTCGTTCCAACACCTCGGCGTTGCGCCGGCTGTGGGCCACCACGGCTTCCGCTTGCAGCACGTCCATGTAGGCCTGGGCCGCCGTCAACAGAATGTTCTGTTCATTGCCCAGCAATTGGGCGCGGCCGGCCATGACCCGTTCCTCCGCTGCCTTGATGGCGTTGTTGGCCTGGCCGAAATCGAACAGGCGCTGCGTCAGGGAAATCGTGTTCTGGCGGCCGTCCAGGGTGGTGAGGGTGGTGTCGTTGCCGCTGCGGATGCGGCTCGCGGTGCGGCCCGAGGTGGTGCTCAGGCTGAGGTTGGGGCGCCAGGCGGCCACCGCCTCGGCCACCGATTCGTCGAGTACGCCGACGCCGAGACGGCCGGCGCGCAAGCTGGGGTTGCTGGCATAGGCCACGGCCAGGGCCTCGCTCAGGGTCTCGGCGCGGACCGCCGTCCCGCTTGTCGTCAGGAACAGAACAACACAGACAAAAAAACCGAAACGACGCATGAGGTGAAACCCGGATCGGAGACCGATGAAAAAAACAAAAGCCCGTGCAAGGTTTTTGCACAGGCGACGGGCAGGAAACCCTATTCCGGACAGACTGGCTTGCGCCAGTCGACCGCTAGGAGATCGGGTTCACCCAATCTTCACATCGGCTGACGTTTTCATCCGGCTTGTCGGCGTCGAGCCGGCGGCCACTTTTTCAAGCTGGCTGTCGCTCAACTCGCCGTCCTTTTCCGGGATCGGCTGGATGTCCTGCTGGGGTTCAATCTTGTCGTTCATGGTCTGTTCCTTTTGGCTGCTATCGGCCGGATGAAGGGCAAGCCCTCCATTCCAGCCCCATGGAAAACGCAGGGAATGCTCAGTCCCGACGCTTGCCTTCGAGACTGACGGGCCCACGGATCTGGCTGCTGGTGCCCGCGGCGACCTGCTCCAACTGAGCATCATCCAGCTCACCATGGATTTGTGCAGGCACTTCCACTTCCCCTAGCTTGGTTTTCTCTTCATTGTTCATGACCATCACCTGATCCAAAATTATCCGTGGTGCCTAGTAGTGATTCTTGTGTTTGGCATAGTGGCCGCCACTACCCCCTGCGGCGACTTTTTCAAGTTCGCTGTCCTTTAACTCGTCATCCTTCGCCTCGATTTCATGGTCCAGCGTCGGTTCCGCGGGCTGCTTGGTTTGGTCCTGTTGATTCATTGTTTTCCTTTCGCGCTTTCCATGGGTGATAGTGAAGGCTTACCGGGGATGACGGTCGCCATTTTTTTGGGCCGTCGATAATCTGCCGACAAAATGTCAGCCTCAGTTCATGTTCTTGGGAAGGTTGCTACTGCTGGGGCCATGGGACATCGGTGTCGAGCCAGCGGCGACTTTTTCAAGCTGGCTGTCGCTCAACTCGCCGTCCTTTTCCAGCATCGGTTGGATGTCCTGCTGGGGTTCAATCTTGTCGCTCATCATCTTTCCTTTCAGCGCTTAGATGGAACCAATCACGCGGCGGCGATGGACAGCAGCCACCTGCACCACTGGCCATCACTTCCAATATTCACGCATTTTTTTGTCTGCCGCTCGCTGCTCAGGCAGCACAGTAGAGCCAGCAGCCACCTGCTCCAACTGGCTATCGCTCAACTCGGCCTTGTCTTGGGATAGGGCCTTGCTTGCTTGTTCTTCTTGCAATGCGGATTGGGGCTTTTGGTTCATGGTCATCGCTCCTATGGTGCCGATGGCGTCAGTTGCGGCGGGCAAAGTTGTCGCTGGCCTTGGGATCATTGCTATCCAAAGGCGTGGCGCAATTGGGCCGGGAACCGGCGGACACCTTTTCCAATTGGCTGTCGTTCAATTCGCCGTTGATCTGGGGCTGCTCAGGCAGGGTCTTGGTTTGTTGCTCATTGCTCATGACTGCTCCTTGTTGCCGTAAAAATAGAAAACTCATGGGGGGGCTTAGCCGCCGTTGTTGCCGTCGGAGCCGCACTTCTCTACGCCATAACGATTCACGTAGCAGGTCGGGGTCTGGCCGCCGCTGGCACCGGCGGACACCAGTTCCAGGTCGGCGTCGGACAATTCGTCGTTGGCCGCCTCGGCACCGATCACCGGCGGCAACACCAGCACGCAACGGTCGTCGCTCTCCTCGATCACCTCCAGCTTGACCCGGGGATCCCAGTTCACGCCGAGGAATTCCTTGAGGGCACCCTTGGGGTCGGCCTTGAGGGCGGCGCGGAAACGCAAATCCTGCTGGGCCTTGAACAGGATGGCCCGTTGCACCGACAGGCGGTTCTCCAGCAGTTTTTCGGGATTCAGTGACAACATCGTTCAGCTCCTTGTGGGCCCGGTGGGGAATGCATCAGGGATCACACGACGGCCGCGCTGTAACACAAAAATCCGCGAAAGCCGGTATCGTAGAACCCTGCGTTTTGACTGGGACCGATTCTGCGCAGCCCACGTCACAGGATCGTCACAGGCCGCCGTTGCTGGCATTGAAGGGCATGAAACACATCACACAAAGAAGCATCTTGCGCACGCTGGGCGGCTGGCGCTTGGAAATCGACGGATCACCCGCGGCCGGTCCCGGCTACCGCAAGGGGCGCGGCCTGCTGGCGTTTCTCTCCCTGGAAGAGGGCTGGCATTCCCGGGAAAAACTCGGCGACCTGCTCGCCATCCGCTCCCCCGGCCACCTGCGCCAATTGCTCTCCAACCTGCGCGGCGCCCTCGACCTGCCCGACGGCACCGCCGGCCTGCTGGTGGAACACAACCTGGTCCGCCTCAATCCCGACTATCCCCTCTGGCGGGACACCGCCCTGTTCCTCGCGCCGCCGGCCAACGGCAAGACCGACGCGGCCACCCTGGCCTTGCTCGATGCCCAGATCGACCTGTACGGCGGCGAATTCCTCCACGGCCTGACCCTGCCCGACTGTCCCGACTTCGAGGAATGGGTGGAAACCCGGCGCAACCAATGCCAGCGCCACGCCGTTTCCCTGCTCGACCAGGCCCGGCGCCTGGCGGAAGGCAGCGGCCAGAGCGAGCGTGCCCTCGGCTACGCCCGCCGCCTGGCGGAGCTGGACCCCTGGAACGAAAACGCCCAGCGCCAGGTGATCCGCCTCTTGGCCCTGGCCGGCAACACCGCCGCCGCCCTGGCCCAATACGACGATTGCAGCCGCATGTTGGAGCGGGAGCTGGGCGTGGCCCCCGATGTCGAAACCGAGGACCTGGTAGCCCGCATCCGCGCCGGCAAGCTCCAGGACGAGCAGGCCCCGGCGGCGGTGGCGACCACCGAGCGGCGCCTGGTGACGGTGCTCTGCTGCGACCTGCACCTGCCCGACGCCGAGGACGTGGACCTGATCGCCGAAACCCTGGCGCCCCTGCGTCAGCGCTGCCAGGCCCTGATCGCCGAGGCCGGCGGACACCGCATCGTCAGCCAGGGCAGCCGCCTGCTGGCCTACTTCGGCTTTCCCCTGGCCCGGGAAAACGCCGCCCGCCACGCGGTCCAGGCGGCCCTGGCCATCGTGCGCGAAACGCCCGCCGGCGTGGGCTTGCAACTGGGCGTCCATAGCGGCCCGGTGATCGTCGATGCCCGCGCCGGCGAACCGGACATCGCCGGCGTCGCCTCGTCCTGGGCCATCGCCCTGGCCGAGGCCGCCGCCCCCGGCAGCCTGTCCATCAGCGAGCCCACCCGCTGCCTGGTGCAGGGCTACTTCCATTGCCAGGCCCTGGGCGACCTGTCGTCGCGCCAACGGCGCGACCGCCTGCCGGCCTACCGCGTGCTCGGCGAAACCGGCGCCGTCACCCGCCTGCAAAGCCGTTCCGAACTGGGCCCCCTGGTGGGCCGCGAAACGGAACTGGCCGAGTTGTTGAGCCTGTGGCAGGAATCCCGCCAGGGCCGCCATCCCAGCCTGTTGATCCGGGGCGACGCCGGTATCGGCAAATCGCGCCTGGTGCACAGCCTCATCGAGCGCCTCGGCGACGAGGCCCACGACCTGCTGGAAATGCGCTGCCACCCCGAGTTCAGCCAGACCCCCTTCCATCCGGTGCTGACCCTGCTCTCGGCCCGCTTCGGCTTCGCCCGCGCGGACGACGACCGGCAGAAGCAAGACAAGATCGCGGCCTACCTGGCCGGCGTCGCCGCCATCGTCCCGGCGCCGGAGGAAGCCCTGGCGCTGCTCACCGACGTGTTGCACCTGCCGCCGCCGGCCAACGCCGCCGTGCTCGACCTGCCGCCGCAACAGCGCAAGGAAAAGACCGGCGAGCTGTTGCTGAGCCTGATCCAGGGCCTGGCCCACGACCGCCCGGTGCTGCTGATCCTGGAGGACCTGCACTGGTGCGACCCCTCCACCCTGGACCTGCTCACCCGCCACGTCCATCGCAAGTTCGGCGCCCCCGTGCTGACCCTGATCACCACCCGCCCCGGCCTCGACTGGCAAGCGGCGGACGCCATCCTCGATCTGCCGCCCCTGGCCCCCGACGACACCGGCGCCCTGGTGCACCACCTGGCGGGCAACCTGTCGCCGGCCGCCCAGGCGCGCATCGTCGCCTGGTCCGACGGCATTCCCCTGTTCGCCGAGGAAATGGCGCGCATGGCCGCCCCCGACCACGATGGCGCCCAGGACACGCCCCTCACCCTGCAAGAACTGCTGGCCTCGCGCCTCGACGCCACCGGCCCGGCCAAGGCCACGGCACAACTGGCCGCCGCCCTCGGCCGCGAGTTCGACACCGAGTTGTTGAAGCAGGTCTCGCCCCTCTCCGCCGAGGCGGTGGACCAGGACCTGGCGCGGCTCCTCGGCAACGGCCTGATCCTGCCCCTGGCCCCCGGCGCCCACCAGTTCAAGCACGCCCTGATCCAGGACGCCGCCTACCAATCCCTCGCCCGCAGCCAGCGCCAGGGCCACCATCGCCGCATCGCCGAGGTCCTGGCGGCGGATGGCGGACAGGACGCGCCGCCGGAAGTCCTGGCCCGCCACCTGACCCTGGCCGGCGACCTGCTCGCCGCCATCCCGCAGTGGCTGCGGGCGGGCCGCTGGGCCGCAGCCCACTCCGCCAACCAGGAAGCGGCGGACCACTTCGAGCAAGGCCTGGCCCTGGTGGCGCAACTACCCGCCTCGGAACACCAGGTGCGGCTCGAATTCGCCCTGCAAGAAGCCCTCGGCACCCTGCGCGTGGCCCTGCTCGGCTACGGCTCCCAGGGTGCCCGCGACTGCTTCGCCCGGGCCGAGGCCCTGAGCCGCGAAGTGGGCGACGACGCCGCCTCCTTCCCGGTCATGTTCGGCCTCTGGCAGGGCGGCCGCTCGGTGAACCTCACCGCCGCGCCCCTGGAATTCGCCGCCCGCCTCGACCGCATCGCCCAGTCCTCCGGCGATCCGGCCCACCGCCTGGTGACCGACTACGCCTACGGCAACAACCTGTTCTGGCTGGCCCGCTACGACGACGCCCGGCACCACCAGGAAAGCGCCCTGGCGGCCTCCGACCGGGTCAGCGGCAACCACCTGATCGCCCACTACGGCGAGGACTCGCGCATCCTGGCGCGCAGCTTCCTGGCCTGGACCCTGTGGTTCCAGGGCCATGCCGATCAGGCCCGACAACAGATGGAACGGGCCATGGCCGACGCCCGCGCCGGCGGCCACGCCCACAGCCTCGGCTTCGCCCTCACCTTCGCCGCCGTGCTCAACCGCCATCTGGGCCTGCCGGCGGAAACCGCACGGCTCTGCGCCGAGCTGGGCCAGTTGGCGGAAAAGCACGGTCTCTCCCTCTGGCTGGCGGCGGCGGCCACCGTCGGCGGCTGGGCCCGGGTGGCCCTGGGCGACCCGGAAGGCCTGCCCCCCATCCTGGCCGGCGTCGCCGCCTCGCGGGTGGCGATGCGCCTGGTGGAAGCCACCTTCCGTTCCTTCCAGGTGGACGCCCAACTGCGCCTCGGCCAGCACGCCGAGGCCCTCGCCGGGGCGCGGGAAACCATTGCACTGGCCGAATCCTACGAGGACGTCTACCTCCTGCCCGAGCTGCTGCGGCTCCAGGCCAACGCCCTGGCCGCCCTGCGGCCCGACGACGACGAAGTGACGGCGCTGTTGCGCCAAGCGCTGACCACCGCCCGCCAGCAGGGTGCCAAGATCCTCGCCCTGCGCTGCGCCTGCGACCTGTGCACCGTGCCCGCCACGCCCGCCGAGGACGCCCAGGACCTGCTCGCCGCATGCCGCGCCGAATGCCGCGAAGGCGCCGACACGCCGGACCTGCAACGGGCCGACGCGCTGCTGGCCACCGTACCGGGCTGAACACCGTCCGGCCATTTGCGAAGATCGTCCCGTCTCCCTGCGCCTGATGCGCGAGGGAGTGGCCTGGCCCTTGGGGCTTGCCAGCGCTGGAGACTTTCTCCCCCCTCACCCCTGCCCTCTCCCGCGAGGGGAGAGGGGGCGTGCTTGCCATGACTGTCACACTCGGTTCCCTCTCCCCTTGTGGGAGAGGAACAGGGTGAGGGGAAGCCGCCTTGGCAGGTCACGATGTCTTGGGCATCGCTGACTCCCTGGGTACCCGTTCGTGCTGAGCGTAGCCCGCGCAGCGGGCGAAGTCGAAGCACTTGGCCCTTAGACTTCGCCCATCCTGAGTTCGGGCGAAGGGCCCGGGGCGGACGCTGACTTTAGGCGGAGGAATATGTCGTTCCCCTGTTTTCCATTGCCAGGATCGCCGCCGCCACCGCGACGCTGATCACGGCGCGCCGGGGTGAATCGCCCGAGGTTGTGATGGATTTGTGATAGCCCTCCCGTAGGCTGTTCCCTCCCCATCTTCCACCGCTCCGTCGCCGTGATCGCCGACACCACCTACACCATCGCCCCAGTGCGCCAGCGCGACGGGCGCCTGGCCGCCCTGACCTACCCCCGCTGGCGCAAGGTCCTCATGCCGGACGCCAACGCGGAAGACACCGGCCTGCGTCCGCCCTTCGCAGCGATCGCCGCCTGGGACAGCGACACGCCGCTGGGGCTGGCCCTCACCATCCACGACGCACAATGGCCGGCGGCGCGGCTGGCGTCCGTCTTTGTCGTGCCCGCGCATCGCCGACGCGGCATCGGCCTGGCCCTGCTGGCGGCGGTGGAGCAATACCAGCGCGAGCAGGGCAAGGGCGAACTCATGGCGCTGCACACCGACGGCCTGCCGGCCCGCGTCGCCTTCGAGGCGCTGCTGCGGGCTGGCGGCTGGGACGCGCCGCAGCTGTACCGCTTACGCCTGGCGGGCCGCGCCGACTGGGTGACGACGGCGGAACGGGACTGGGCGCCCATCCTCGCCCGCTTGCAGCGTCAGGGCTGGTCGGCCACGCCCTGGGCGGCGGCGGACGAAGCCGACCTGGCCCGGGTGGACGCCCTGGCCGCCACCGCGCCGGAGTTGATGCGGCCCCTGCCCGACCAGCCGCGCTATGAAGCCAGCAGCCTGCTGCTGCGCCGCCGGGACGAGGTGGTGGGCTGGATTCAGGCAGTGGAGGAAATCCAGCCGCGCCACATCCTCTACCCGGTGGGCTACGTCATCCCCGAACTGCAACGCAGCGCCTGGCTGGTGGCGGGCCTGGTCGCCGCCTGCCGGCGCCAGATGGACGCCCTCGGCGGCGACAGCGTCTGCCACTACGAAACCGCCGCCGACAACAAGGCCATGCAGGGCATCATGCTCAACCGCCTGGCGGATCGGGACGGCCTGCTCACCATCGACCGCCAATACGAGAGCCGAAAAATCCTGGCATGAAGCCGCGTCCGGTCGTCACGCCCACCATCCTCCAATTCGAAGTCAGCGAATGCGCCCTCGCCGCCCTGGCCATGCTGCTGGGCCACCAGGGCTGCGCCGTGGGCCTGGAGGAACTGCGCCAGGCCGCCGGCGTCTCCCGCGACGGTATGCCCCTGCCCCGACTGCGAGCCCTGGCAGGCCACTACGGCTACCGGCTGCGGGTGTTCCGCCGCGAGCTCGACGACCTGCGCCGCGTGCCCCTGCCGGCCATGGTCTTCCTCAACTTCAACCACATGGTGGTGGTGGAGGCGGCGGACGACCGAGGCCTACAGATCAACGACCCAGCCGGCGGGCCGCGTCCCATGACCTGGGACGAAATGGACCGGGCTTTCTCCGGCCTGGTGCTGACCCTGGAACCCGGCACCCTGGCCCGGCGCCAGCCAAGCCAGGCCGTGCCCTGGCCCCTGCCCTGGCCCGCCCCCTGGACCCTGGCCGCGCTGACCGCCTTGTTCGGCGCCACGGCGCAAGCCCTGGCCGTGGTCAGCGCGGGCGCCGCTCAAGCCGGCTATCTCGCCGCCGCCGCGCTGGGCCTGGTCGCCACCCTCGCCGCCCTGCTCTGGGGCCGCGACCAATTGCGCCGCCGGGGTCGGGACTGGGCCTGGCGGCGACTCGCGGCCCAAGGGCCGGCCTATCTGGTGCACCGTTCCGCCGCCGTGCGCCTCAGCCTGCTGGCCGCCCCCGGCGCCCTGGCCGACCTGTGCGGCGGCGCGGCCGGCCACAGCCTGTTGGCGCTGCTCGCCGGCCTGCCGCCCCTGGCCGGGCTGGCCTGGCGCGCGCCCTGGGCGGCGGCCCTGGTCGGTGCCGCGCTGCTGGCCTTGGGCCTGGCCCAGCGACACCTTCACCTGCACCGGCGCAGCCCCTGGCGCCGCGCCCAGAGCCAAGGCCAGACCGAGGGCGTGCTCGGCCCCCATGAACTCGCAGTGCTGGAAACCCTGCAACTCTCCGGCCACGACGAGGACGCCCTGATCCGCCAATGCGGCGCCATCGCCCGGGGCAGCGAAGCCAGCCACGACGGCAACCGCGTCGCGGCCATCGGCCACGCCCTCACCCTGGGCGTGGCGGCGGCGCTGCTGGCAGCCACGGCCATGCTCTCGCCGGCGGCGGAACGATGGGCCAACCTGGCCCTCACCGCCCTGGTGCTGGCGCCCTGGCTTTGGCTGGACGACCTGTTCCAGGCCCGCCTCGCCCTGCCGGCGCTGCACGCCGCCCTGGCCGACCTGGCCGCGCCGCCCCTGGCCGCCGACGGCGTCAGGCCCCTGCCCATCGTCGGCCGGCTGGCCCTGGTGAACCTGAGTTTCGGCTACGGCCAATTGACGGCGCCCCTGTTCGACCAGCTCAACCTGGACGTGGCGCCGGGCCATTGTCTGGGCGTGGCGGGGCCGCCGGGCAGCGGCAAGACCACCCTGGGCAAATTGCTGGCGGGCAACCTGACGCCCCGGTCGGGCCTGGTGGCCGCCGGCGGTCCGGTGCTGCGGGTGGGCAGCGAGCCCCTGCTGTTCGCCGGCAGCGTGGCCGACAACCTGCGCCTGTGGCAAGAGGGTTTCGCCGACGCCGAATTGGACGACGCCCTGGCCCTGGCCGGCCTGACGGCGGAAGTCGCGGCCAGGGGAGGCCTCGCGGCGACGGTGGAAGAGGGCGGCCACAACTGGAGCGGCGGCCAGCGACGGCGCCTGATGCTGGCCCGGGCGCTGCTGCGCCGACCGGCGATCCTGGTCATCGACGAAACCCTGGACGGCGTCGACCAGGACAAGGAAGCCGAGATCCTGCGCCGCCTGCGGCAACGGCACATCACCGTGGTGTTGATCAGCCAGCGCCGCCTTTCCCTGGCCCACTGCGACGAACGGCTGTGGCTGGGCGCGGCGGACCAGGGTGCCGAGAGCCCCGCCGCAAACGACCCCACCGAAGCGAACAGCGCCAGCGCCGCCCAGCCCCCGCTGCCCGCCGAACCCGTGGACCCAGCCGTGGACGATCCCCTGGCCCAACCCCTGACCGCCGCCGCCCGCGCGGCCCTGGCCGGGGCGGCGGCGCGCCTGGGCGTGACCTTGCCGGCCCTGCCCGACCATGCCACCCTCTCCAGCGCCGCCGCCAGGGCCGGCCTCATGCTGCGCCCCCTGGCCCTGGGCGGCGAACCCCTGCCCGCCGATCCCGGCCTGCCCCTGCTGGTGCTGGACGAGGACGGTTGGCGCCACCTTCCCCCCGGCAGCCACGTGCAGTCGTCATTGGACAGCAGCGCGCGCTACTACGGCGTGCATCCGCGCCACGGCGCGGCGCGGCTAGCCACCGCGCAGGAAGCCTGGGGCGCGCTGGCGGCGGCCATCGCCCAATGGGGCGGCTGGCTGCTGGTGGCCTGGCTGTTGGCCGCGCCGTCCCTGCCCGGCCTGCTGGCGGCGGTGATCGCCGTGGCCCTGGGCAGCGCTTGTCGACAACGCATCGCCACCCGCTGGGACCTGTTGCTGGCCTTGAGCCATGGCGCCAAAACCTGGCACCGGGCCCTGGGCTGGTCGGCCCACTGGGTGCATCAACGTCCCCTGGGCCTACTGGCGACGGCGGTGGCCGGCGACACAAATCTGGCCCGGCAACAGCCGCCGCGCCGGCAGCAACGCCTGGTGGATGCCCTGGCCTTGACGGCGGCCCTGGCCCTGCTCGGCATCCAGGCCGCGCCCTGGCCGGGGCTTTTGCTGCCTTGGCTGCTCACCGTCCTGGTCGCCCAGGCGGCCCTGGAACGGCGCGAGCAGCAAGCCCGGGACGAAGGCGAGGACGCGCGGATCGGCGCCAAGCGCTTCCTCCGCCTGGTGGTTGGCGGCCTGGCGGAGTTCCGCGCCCTGGGCGCCGCCACGTCCCTGCACCAACAATGGCTGGCGCGCAGCGCCGCCGCGGACCGGGCCGACACCTGGCGTCAGGCTTGCCTGCTGGGCCGCCGCGCGCTGCGTTTGTTTGCGCCCCTGGCGGCGGCCTTGCTGGTGACGACGAGCCCAACGGCAACGGCGTCCCTCGCCGCCCTGGCGGCCCTGGCCGCCGTTGCCGCCGGACAGCTGGGGGAAAACCTCGGCGCCCTGGCCGAGAACCGCCGCCAAGCGCGGCGCTGGGCCGCCGTCCTCAACGGCCCCGACGAGGCCGGTCCCCAGTCGGCGCCACCAGGCCGCCAGACGCTGACCTTGCGCGACGTGCATTTCGCCTACGACGGCCGCCCCGTGCTGGAAGGCATCAACCTCAGCCTCGCCCCCGGCGAGGTGGTGGCGCTGACGGCCCCCACCGGCAGCGGCAAGACCACCCTGCTGCGTCTGCTGCTGGGCTTTTATCCGCCCCAGCGGGGTTGCGTCACCTACGGCGGCCAGTCCCTCACCGACCTCGACCGCCGCGCCCTGCGCCGGGATTGGGGCGCCGTGCAGCAGGACGAAACCCTGCCCGCCGGCCTGCTGCGGCAAGTGCTGGGCGGCCTGCACCCGGGCGCCACGCGCCGCGCCTGGCACGCGGCGGCCCAGGTGAATCTGGCGGCGGACATCGCCGCCATGGCGATGGGCATGGCGAGCCCCAGCCACGCTGATCTGCTTTCCACGGGACAACAACAAAAGCTGCTGCTGGGCCGCGCCCTTGCGCGCCTGCCGCGCCTGCTGGTGTTGGACGAAGCCCTCTCCGCCCTCGACGACGCCAGCCGCCGCCAAGTGCTGGCCGCCGTGCGCGCCCAGGGCGCGAGCTGCGTGGTGGTGACCCACGACCCGGACACCCTGGCCCTGTGCGACCGGCAATGGCTGTTGCGCAAGGGACGACTGGAAACCCGCGCGACGCAAAGCGCCAGCGCCGACAGCGACGTCGCGCCGAGGGATGCCATGACGGATGCCGTCACTGAGGCCGCCACCACGGCCCCCACCATGCCGCCAGCCCTGGCCGACCCCGACGCCGACCACCCACTCTATCGTCGCCGCGCCTTGGCCCTGGCCGACAGCGGCGCCCGCCTCGACCAGGCACCCCGCTTGCCGCCCTGGCCGGCCCTGGCCTTGGCGAGCTTATTGCTGGGTGTGTTGCATGGCTGATCCCTTCGCGCTCCTCGCTGTCGCCGCGCTGGTGGCTGCGCCTTTCGTGGCCGCCGCCATCCTCGCCTTCGCCGCCGCCGCCAAGGCCATCAACGCCCGCCCGGCATTGGCGGCCCTGATCGAACTGTGCCCCTTCCTGCCGCCGGCCCTGGCGCGGGCAATGTTGTTGCTGCTGGTCGCCACGCAAGGCGGACTGGCCCTGCTGCTGGTGCTGGCGCCCTCGGCTTTTGTGGCGGCGTGTGCCTTGCTGTTGCTGGTCGGCCTGATGAGCCTCAGCCTCGCCGCGCGCTGGCGCGGTGTGCGCAGCGATTGCGGCTGCTACGGCCGCTTTGCCTGGCTCGGCCCGCGACTGGTGTGGCTGTTGGATGGCGTGCTGCTGTTGTGCCTCTCCGTCGCATTGCTCAACCTTGATCGGCTGCCTAGATTGACCACCCCATCCATGGCCTGGCTGATCGCCGTCGTCTGCGCTGGAGCTTGTGCGGCCCTGACGGCGCAGTCCTTGCGCCTGGGGCGGCTGTGGCCGCGTCCACCGTTCCTCAGCGGCGCCCCCTGGCCCGCCCTGGCGAATCACGCCGGGTTGCGCCCCGGCAATGCGGGGGAGCAATACACCGTTTTCCTCAGTGAAAGCTGCGCCCAGTGCGGCCGCATGCTGCGGGTGCTGCAACTGGCGCGGGAAATGAATCTGCTGCCGGACACCCGGCTGGTGATGAGCGAGGGGCAGTCGCTCTATGACAATCCGTTTCCCCTCACGCTGTTGCCGCCAGCCCGCTTCAACCGACTGGTGGACAGCGTGCCCCTGCTGGTGGTGAATCGCGGCGACAAGGTCGAAGCCCTCTGGCCCGGCCAGCTACCGCCCGCCCTGGTGGAGCAAGTGCGGCAAGGCCGCGCCAAGCAAAAAGAAAAAACTCAGGCCGCGCCGCCGGGGTGATCGTCATCAGCCTTCGCCGCAGACGACACCGTCACCGTCTCCACCAACAACACGTCCTTGCCCTCCCGCACCACCACGGCCTCGCCTTCAATCACCTCGCCCCCATCGGTCGCCCCCGCCGCGTCCTGGGCTTGCGCCATCTGCGCCGCCATGGCCTGCTGCCATTGCTTCATCTTCCAACGTAAATAGAACCACAGGCCGGTGCCAAGCAAAAGCAAAGCGGGGATCAGTACCAGGGAGAACATGAAGGCCAGGGTCAACGCCGTCGCCGCGACGATGAGGGAGAGGAGCTTGGCGAAGAGGGTGGGTTGGTTGGGGTTGGGAGTCATTGGAAGAGATTCAGAATAAGAAACATCAGAGGAGAACGCTCTAAAAGAATGATCATCTTGAGAGTGGCCTTTCTTTTATTGTTCGATTTAGAAATTTGAGAAAAATCTAGACTTCAGTAAGCGCCTATGCACTTGCTGCCGTTTGATCGAGAGCTACTGTGCTTTTGCTGTCAGCTAGAAGTGCTGCTGGTGAGCCATAAATTTAGTTTACGTGGTGACAGGCTCATGACGTAAGCCAGAGGCGAATAAAGGGAATAATTTTGTTTTTTATCGAAATAAAATAGTTAATGTGATACATTAATATATGTAAGTTGGGTTTGAGAGACTCGTTATGATTGAGGCCATGCGCTACGAAGAATTCAAGCGGCAGCTAGGGAAGGCAGGGGTTACTGCCCGCGAGTTCGGTGAACTCGTCAAGCTTCACCCGAAATCAATCACCAACTACTCACAGCGGGGAGAAGTGCCCTCACATCTAGCTGTTATTGTGACGTTGATGGGCGAAATGGCGGAGCATGGAGTGGATTTCAGGAGCGCGCTGTCCCGCATCCAGATCGCTCCTAATAAACCGCGTGGCGCTGTGGCTAAAGGGCGATTTGGTGGAAACAAACAAACTAGCTGAATACGATTCGTTGGCTTTAGCACATAAGTCCAACCCTAATCTCATCGATAGCCGCCTGGGACGCATCGACTGGAGCTTTGCCCGCCGGGCCAAGTCGCCGAGCATTGAAGCAATTCATCCTTATCCCGCCAAGTTTATCGGCGACATTCCTCGTGCATTGATTGAAACGCTTCCCATACCTCGCGGTACTGCTGTACTTGATCCATTCTGTGGATCAGGAACATCGCTTATGGAGGCACAACGGGCTGGTCTCAATGGTATTGGCATTGATCTCAATCCGATTGCTTGCCTAATTTCGCGCGTCAAGACATCCCTTTTGCCCGGAGGATTTGCAGAGGTAGTACAGCAGGTCATATCAAGTGCCCGGAACATCCAGTCGTTGCCCGCACCAGACATTCCAAACGTCGATCATTGGTTCAAGCCTGATGTGCAGACTGCTATTGGGGCACTGGCACAGGCGATTGCATGCCCGGCATACGCTTCATGGCACGATCAACTCCGACTTGCTCTTTCAAGTATCTTGGTCCGTGTCTCAAACCAAGATAGTGATACGAGATACGCCGCCGTCGAAAAAAACGTGGCGTACAAGGATGTGTTCGACGCATTTAGTCTTGCCGCATCCAAACTTGAGAAAGCACTTTTGGATCGCACATGGACATTGCCAGAAACTCATGTACTCGAAGCGAATACTCTTGAGGTCCTCCCGTCTGAAATCCCGATGGACGTTGGATTGGTGGTGACATCTCCTCCATATCCCAATGCTTACGAGTATTGGCTATATCACAAGTACCGTATGTGGTGGCTTGGCTTTGATCCAATTACAGTGAAAGAAAAAGAGATTGGTGCTCGCGCACATTTCTTTAAGAAGGACCACCACACTGCCAAGATGTTTGTGGATCAGATGAAGGGAACATTTGCGCTGATCAATAGCGTGCTAGTTAAGGGTGGCTACGTTTGTTTTGTTGTCGGCAGATCGAAGATACACGGGGAAATCATCAATAACGGCGACATCATCTATCAAGTTGCTACAGAAGTTGGTATGGAACCAGTATCCCGATTTGAGCGCGTAATCAGCGCAACTCGTAAATCTTTCAATCTTTCTCATGCAAACATCAAGACCGAGACAGTTCTTGTGTTTCAGAAAATTTAAACACCAAATGCAACTTGCTTGGCATAACTACAAATACTACCCCTATGAGAAAGATCTGGCTCTACGGGAAATTAAAAGTCTGCTGTCCCCCGCTAGTATCCAAGTTGCCGAGGATGTAGTTCAATTGGAACGCCCAACGCGTCCCGATTTAGCGAGCAGGTTGGTCTATTTCTCCGCAGCATCCCAAGATGGTGTTCCGCCAATTCAAACGCAACAAAGCCTTCTTGAGCGTGTGAATGGTAACGGAGTAAGTCGCCAGTCCACAAGATATTCCGCGCATGGCTTGCACGAATACAAAGGCAAGTTCAATCCTCAATCAGCTAAGGCAATGCTGAACATTTTCGATGCCCAACCTGGGCAACTGGCACTTGATCCGTTTTGCGGAAGTGGCACGTCCTTAGTAGAGTGCGCACACATGGGAATTAGCTCTGTGGGCACCGACATCAATCCGATGGCGGTGTTCCTGGCGAACGCAAAGCTGAAATCGCTAGGGATGCCCGCAAAACAACTATTGGCATCTGCAATACAAAGCATCAAGGTCGCAAGGCGCTCGCGGGCAGTACCGAAACTTGCGGGGGAGCGCGGCGAATACCTTCGATCATGGTTTCCTATGGAGTACCTTCCTGCAATCGAAAGGCTGCGGCAGTCAATTGAAGATAACGCTGGAGACGGTGCCCCGATACTCTTGGCTCTGGTATCCAATCTATTGCGCGACTATTCATTGCAAGAACCGCATGATTTACGTATTCGCCGCAGAACTTCACCATTTCCTGAGATGCCATTCCTTGATGCTTACGAGGATGCGGCACGAACTTATTTCACTCGGCTTGCTGATGCGCAGCAGACCCTTGGCGTGGCTGACCCGGATTCAAAAGCTATCCATGTTGATTGCAAGAAGGCCGATAACCATCCCAATCTTCAACCTGAGTCATTTGATCTTGTGCTGACAAGTCCTCCATACGCAACCGCTTTACCGTACATCGATACACAAAGGTTAAGTCTTGTTTGGCTCGGACTGCTTCCCCCTTCTGACATTTTGACCCTAGAAGCGGAACTCGTTGGCAGCCGTGAAATTCGAGGGAGAAACAAGAAGGAATTATTGCAAGCACTTGAGGCTAACGAGGCCATGCTGCCAGAACGCGAATACGAGCTTTGCGTTCGATTACAAAACACGCTTAGCGGTGATGATGGGTTCCGGCGACAAGCCGTCCCGCGCCTACTCTATCGGTACTTTGCCAGTATGGCTGACGCATTTTCTTCTATCAGAAGATTAACGAAGCCGAACGCGCCTTTTGGGTTAATCGTGGGTGGCAACCATACTGTACTTAGTGGTAGGCGGTTCGATATTGATACGCCGGCTCATTTGGCGAACATCGCTACTACCCGAGGTTGGCAGTATGTGGAAACCATCCCACTCCAGGCTTACCAACGCTATGGGCTGCACATGAATAACGCAACCAGCACGGAGGCTCTGGTCATTCTTCGTTCCCAAGAGACATAGGAACGATTACCAGCTCGGCGAAAAACCTGATGGCAGCCAGCAAGCACTTTTCCCGACAAGCTGTTTTGCGGTCTTTGCTCCATTGAAAAGCGCATCCGCGCTTGCATAGAGTGCCGATGTCCTCTCTAAGAAAGACAGTCGGAACGTTGGAGCTGCTGCGGTTGGCCATTCAAGAAACGCTAAATCACCGGCCTTTGGTTCAATCCATTTGTTCTTGGCTATGGCTAGGGCAATATCGCTGACTGCGGACTTAACAACGACAAGCCGGATATTCTGACTCGACTTTTCCCCTGCTATGTATCCATATGCCTGAACACTTGTAGCTGTTGGGGCGGCCGTTACGCTTCCGCCATTAGCAGCAACATATCGTGCTTGAATATCGAAATTGGCCCACGGGCGACTCCAATCGCCACCTACGCCAAACCGTAGACTAGGAACTGTAGGGATGGGCAATGTAATGTTGTTAGTTCCAATTTTTCCAGTAAATAGCCGGTCGCTATCCTTTGTAAGCGTAATTATGATACCTACCGCATGCTCAGGTAGAGGTGTTCCCGAGAGCGCATTTGTTCCTAATGTTGGTGCCGTGGCAGTTGGATCAAAAAGGAAATACGCAGGGAAACCTGGCTTACTCTCCGACTGCTGATTAGCGACCGTAGCAACTGCAACAACGGGATATGCAGCGGCCTGAGAAGCGGCAATTGGCAGTGGCGTACCACTCGAGGGAATAGAAGGCAGTTTGCACAAGGGTTGCAATCTATGTTGCGCTAGCTTACCCGCTTTATCGCCTTTCCCTGTAGATGCTACTTTGGGTTGAGGTGCAAGAGCCAATATGCCATTCGCTACAAGATCATCGAGAACCTGAAGGCTGCTCACGATAGTCATACCTTTGCGCGCCTCAGAAAACCAACTATCAATTGCAGCTGCAATTTGCGATAGCTGTTGAGGATCATCACCTTCACGCGTATCTAGCGCTATACCGGCCTCCACATGGACAGACAACCCGCGAGTGGTCAAATTCGCTGACCCAACGAATGCCGCTTCTGATCCGTCATGACGTCGAACGTGATACGTTTTTGGATGGAAAAAGCCGCCATTGAAACTTACAACGCCGAGTTGGGCGCCGCTTCTCGGAATTCCAAGAAGCGTAGCAAGGCCCGTTACGTCGTCTCGTAGTGTGCACCCATCATTCGATCCGATAAGGATCTTAGTTGGGAGGTTCAGCTCGGTGCCTTTAGCTAGAGCTGGAATAAGAAGACCAACACCCTCAAGCGAAAAGAAACCAGTTTGAACGCGTAGCTCAGATATCGCCTCGCTGAGAGCATTTTCCAACCAGTACGCTAGAGTATTGCTGGCAAGCCGTGATCCGGTGTCAAGATACTTCACGCTCCCCATGCCCCTGAGTCAGTAATTCCGGGACGCTAACTTTAAGTGCGCGCGCAAGAACTTCGAGAGTATTCAAAGTGATATTGCGCTCTTCACGCTCTACCGAACCAATATAGGTTCGGTGGAGATCGCAAAGGTCGGCCAACTTTTCTTGCGAATAACCATGGGTCTTGCGAAATCTACGTAGATTTTCCGCAAGGACTGCTCGCAGTGAAGGGCCTGGGCGTCGAGGCATCGTCGGAACATATTAATTGGAATCATAATTGTTTCTGACCGATGACTATAAATCGACAGACTATGAGTAGCGGTTATGCCGCTAAGATGGCCCAATTAGCAGAGGTTTACCTGGCTGCTAGCACTTCCCTTTGTACGACTGCTACATAGCATAGCTCTGGAAATATGGATATTTTCTTGCTTGATGTCCCGGTGCACGATTTCTTGCGCTACCAGGAACATTACGACGTTGACCTGTTGCTCATTTAAGGAGAGAACCTCAGCATCGGGGATATTTGCCAAAACCTTGTAGGTTCTCATTCATCATGAGAGCTCCATACAAATCGATCAGCTGGATACGTTTTCGATTACGAGAAGGAACCGTCTGAATTTCCCGCCCAATTGGATAATCCTACGAGTTCCGCACGTGATGCATTGGCGCCCATTTTACTGCCTAACTGAAGCTCCGAAGGCCGCACGCCCATCAAATCGGCCAGAAACCTCCTGAGCTCATCCGTCACCGCATAAACCGCCAACCGCGGCGGCATGACCGTGTGACCCCGGATCGGAAAAATTCCCACCTCCGCAAGAAGATTGCCGAGCTTTTTGGAGCTGGTCCGCAAGCTGGCCGCCATATCCCGCCGATACACATGGGTCTGCCGGAACCGCTCCACGTCCTCGATCCGTACCCGGGACCCCAACTCCCGTGCGTTGCCCAGCTTCTCCGCAGAGACATAGCCGTTCTGACACAGCCAGTAGGCCATCTGTTGTTTGATAGCGAGATACCGAGCCATTTCCGGGATCGTCATCCAGGTCAGCTTGCCCTTGTTCAGACCCGACCACCAGGTTTTCAATTGCGCCCGATCGAAGACCCAGCCGGACAAGCCGACCACTCCTTCCAATACAGACTGGGGTTTCACGCTTCCCGACTTCACCACTTCCACCAGCGTGGCCACATGTTCCGTGGTCCATGTCCAGTACCGCAAAACATGGCCCAGGGCCACCTGATGTTCCTCGGGGATCGTTTCCACCGGCAGACCCTCGGTCAAGGCGAGCAGGGCTTCCACTTCGTTCCGCGGAACACACCAGGGCATGGGACCCCGAGGCGCTACCCGTCTGGCGGTGGGAAACAGCAGCTTCAGGATGCGGCGCATGCGCAGCTTCCCCAGCCCCAGCATCTCCATCGCCGTGTTCATGGTGATCTCGTTGTCGAGCTGGGCCAGTACCCCGTCCAACTGGTCCCGCCGCACCACCATGAACTGTCGGCCAGTGCTGCTCACGGATTCCTGCCCTTCAAGGAAACCATCCCGCACCATGGCCCGCAGCTTGTTGGGCGACACGCCGATCTCCCGGGCCGCCGCCTGGGCGGGGATCCATTGGGCCTTGGCCAAGAGCTGCTCTGCCAGACGATTGCGCTTGCTCAGGCCGCCTTTCCAGTGCTGGCTCAGCCATTGCTCGAAGGCATCCCGCACCGGACTGAAGGCAGCCTCCGACAGACCTTTGTACAAATAATAATGGGCCTGCTTGAAAGCCCCCTTGAGCCCTACCTTGTCCCCCTCCACCAGACCCTGCATCCGGGTCCAACTGTTCTCGAAGGCCTGGGGCCACTGGACCAGGATTTCTGCGGCCAGGGAGGACACCGGCCAGGAAGCCTGCATCGAGAAGGCCTGCCGGAGTTTCAAAGGCTTCGGCCCGGAGATGGGATCCATGTAGCCGCCCAGGTAACGCACCAGGCGCTGCACCTGTTCGAGATTCATCCCGCTCAGGACGGGGAAGTCCTCACCGGTGTCCCGGCCCAGCAGTCGGTTCTCCAGGTACCCGGCCAGACGCAGAACGCTGTCCGGTGCGGATTGGAGGTTTTCTTGTCGAAGGTCGGCGCCGCAGGGGCAGCGTAGTAAGTGCTCCCGGCGCCAGGGTATCGGCTGGCCGCAGGAGGTGCACTGGTCCACCAGCCACACCCCATGGTGGGGGCAGGCGTCATGGAACATGAGTTCCCAACTGGCCTGCCACACCGGTGCCTCCATCAAACATTGCGGACAAAACCGCGCCAGCCGTTGGTTCCAGATCCGGCCCTTGTCCTGGACCAGCTCCGCCATGCGGTGGACGTGGGCGTGGAGGTCCGGGTCCAGGGCTGCGCTGGGCAACAGATGGTTCTGCTGGAGCCAGACCGGGGCGTAGCGGGCCCCCAGTTGTTTCAACTCATGCAGGCTAAGGCAATTGGCTTCGGCCAGGCGCAGCAAATAGCCTTGGGGGCCTTCGCTGCGGCCCGGGGTGGGACGGACCAGGAGGTCGGGAATGGTGAGGGGATCACTAAAAGGGGGTCTGATGTCGTTCATTTCGGGTTTCCTTTGGAGAGGTTCATGCCGAGTTTTCTGGCGACGGGGGAGCCGACGAGGTCCTGGCGGGTGTGGAGTTGGAACACCTCGCCGGGTTTGTCGAGGGCACGCAGGAGGGATTCGGGATGGAAGGGATTGAGCCGTTCCGGCACGTCCCGCCAGACCCGATTCCGAAAACCTGCCGCCAGGGTGTCCAGGTCGAGGCGGTCCAGTCCGGCACTGGCGGCCACGGAGACCGCTCCCTCCAGGATCTTGATCACATAGTCCATGAGGCCGTAGCTGCCCACATGGATGCGCCGGGCCAGGTTGCTTTCATACAAGGGGGTCTCGGGCGGGATGGGCAGGTAGGTACCTAAGGACTTCAGGACACCGCGGAACTCCTGGAAGTCCTCGTCCTGGTCGAAGGCAAAGGGCGCCACCCGGATCCGCGCAGAGAAACGCCTCGCCAACTGCTCATTGCTGTTCACCACCGCTTCCGCCGCCGGCAGACCACAGGCCACCATGCCCACCCTGGTGGCCTCGAGGAAGTTCTTCAGCCAGTCGGTGACATCCCGGAAGGCATTGAGACTCGGGGCGTAGAAAAGATGCTGGAACTCGTCGAGCAACACCATCTCCACCCCGCAGCGGATGAAGAGCTCATGGATACGGGCGGTCATTTCCGGGGCGGTGCCCCGGTGGGCCTTCTTGTAACCCAGAGCTTCCAGGATGGCGCTGGCCAGACTGCGACTGGTGGGTGAAGAAGGTACCGAGACCAGCAGTACCGGGATATGGGTGCGTTCCGTTTCATGGACCCGCGGAAAACTGTCCAGATAGGCCCGCACCATGGTGCTCTTGCCCGCCCCGGAGGGACCGGTCAGTAGCAGGCCACCGCCGACACTGTGCTTGCGCCGGCGCACATGGAGTTCCGCCATGGCGTGCATGGCTTCCTGGTAGCGCCGGTGGGGCAGGGGATCCAGAACCAGCTTGAAGCCCTGGCCGGGGAGATCGGGATGGACCCGATCCCCAGGGGCATAGCGTGATAGGAGGGTGATCGGATCCATGGTCATGCTGCCTCCGCGTTGCCGAAGTCCGGCAGGTCGTCATCCAGGCCGGAGGGAAGATCCTCGGGTGGTTTCTGCTTGGCGGTCTTCACCGGCTTGCGCACATCGGCCAGGGGGTCGCCCCCTTGCAGCACGGCCTCCGAGTCGTGCATGGCGACCTTGGCGCCGGTCTTGCGGTGGCCCATCTTCTTGGCTTTGAGGGCTTCCTGGATCAGCTCCTCGATCTCGGCCTTGGCCTGCAGCAACTGCGGCGACAACACATGGTCACCAAAGCGCTTGCGGGCCCGTTCCCGGACCAGGCGATGGATTTGTCGGGGCAGGTCCTGGGCGTACTCCATGAGCTTGGCCGGGACCTTGAGGTACTCCTTGGTCACCGGATCGAAGACGTGGATGTGGGCCACCGTGTCCTCGTAGAACTTGATCTGTACGGGAAGGTTCTCCCCGGTACGGCGGCGCAGGACCTGGAGCAGCTCGGAGTTGTACTGAAGACCCTCCAGTTCGATGCCATAGTGAAACAGGGTGCGCTTGGCCGGGATACCGATAATTACCTCCAATTGCTGGGGATAGACCGGCAACTCAATGATGCGGCGGTCGGCGGATTGCAGCCATTTGTCGATGGGGCGGGCGCCGATGCCACGGTGGGTGGTGACGTTGTAGACCTCTACCATCCATTTGGTCATCAGATGGACCAGGCCTTCCATGTCGATGACGGCCATGTCCTCCGCCGGGTAGTCACCACGCTCATCCACCGAACTGAACACCGTCCCAGGCAAACGGTGGATCAAGCCCATGTTCATGGTGCGGAAGAAGCGTTCGATGGCCCCCTTATGCTGCGGAGTCTTGGACCCACAGAACAGCATCTGGATGCCCATCTCCAGGCAGGCGGACTCCAGAGCATCCGAATGAAGGTCGGTACCGTTATCCACCGCGATCAGCTCCGGGATGCCATGGGCCGGCCAACTGCCTTTGATGTCAGGAAAACGGGTCAGCCACTTGTCCTTGGGCAGGATGGACCGGCGCAGGCATTGAAGAACGCCATGACCGGAGGGCGCATTGAGGCTAATGTAGAAGCCCATCGCCATCCGGGAGTGATGGTCGATGGCCATGGTCAGCCAGGGGCGTCCCAGGGGAAGCTGGGTGATGTTGTCGATGACCAATAGGTCCAAGGGGGTGTGGTCGATCTCGATACGTTCGAGAACGCTACCGATCTTCACATTGCCCAGGGCCGCCCGGTATTTGATCCGGGCCGCTTCCGCCCCTTCCCGGGACTTGTCCACCAGGTCTTGTTGGAGATTCTCCAACCAGCGGTAGATGGTGGCTTGGGCCGGCCGCTTGATCCTTTCCTCCGTGGGCAGGCTGTTGTTCACCCCCTCGATGCGCCGGAACACTTCTTCCACCACCTTGAGCTTGGGCAGCTTCTGCAGGGTGAGATAGACCGTGGCCACCACCTCCTCGAAGATCTGGTATCGGCGCCTGGCCCGGGGACCGGTAGACGGCTTATTGTGGGGAACCAGGCAAGTGATGCTCTTGGTGTTCCGATACCGTCGCCACCAGGCTTGCACGGTGGAAGGTGAGGGCGGATAGCGATCCTCGATCTCCTTGGCGGCCTCCTCGATCAAAGATCGCCACTCCCGGGGCTGGTAGGGATTGGCCTCTGGATTGATCCTGTCCAGGTAGTGCTTGCGCCGCTTGGCCGCCTGCTGGTGGTTCTCTGGGTAGGTGCCCAGGTCCCGTGGAGCGGTGATATAGACGGCGTCCTTGGTGGAACCTAGAGACGCTTCATCGATCTCCCATTCATGGGAGAGCCACTTCTGGTGGAGTTCAGCGTCGCTGAGGTTCTGAATATCACCCTTGTCCGAGAGGAGTTGAATCTTTCCGGTAGCGAGACGCCGGGAGATTTGGTGGCCGATATTGGTCAGCGTCTCCACCAGACGCATGCCCAACTTAAAAGAGAAGCGATGCATGACGATCTCCTTCCGCTGTAGAAACAAGGGTGGCTGGGGTGATCTCTGCCGTGAGGTCGCAATGGAGCAGGCCGACGGCCAGTAGCCGCTGAGTGACCTCAATTCCCAAGATCGCCTCCGTGCTGGCCAGAGGGATGGGTGCATGCCCCAGAAGACGGGATAATTCCGCCAGGGAAGGCAAAGGTTCGGCAGTCACCTTTGTCCGCAGATAACTGAGCCGCCGCAAGTTGCTGCGTAGCGGTTCCTTCTGGCATTCCAGCTCGGTGACGATGCGAAACTGAATGGGCATCCCTTGGTAGTGGGTGGCAATGGCCCGATACTTCCCAACGATCTTGGGTTTGGCCAATGCGTGGGAATGCTTGGCTTCCAGATGGATGCGGGTTCCATCCAGCAGCACCGCTTCGAAATCGGGAAAGTAGTCCCGCATCTGTTCCCCGTCCCAGTACTGGATCAGGGCGGGTTGCTCCCGGTAGGACACAACTCCCGGGGAGTACTCCAGCAAGAGGGCGACATTCCCCTCCAGAATTGACTCACACTCAACCATGCGATTGAGCTTCGTGGACGGAATCCGCATCCGGAATCCCCGGCCACTGCGGGTTAGCGCGTTACGTGACAGCATCGTGTTTCTCCTTGGCGGCGGGCGACAGGAGTCCCTGCGACCACCGCGCATTTCAAGATTTTTAGAAAAAGAGAACCCGCGATCGGTGTAGAACCGACCGGTTTCTCAGAAAATCAGGGGGATAGGCCTTGACGCCTTAGGCAGGAGAGGACGATACTTTGCTTGTCTAAGGCAGTTAAGTATCGTTCTTGCAGCACCCCCCGAAGGGCAGGCCTCCGTGCTTGCCCTTTACATTTTGGGTGCCTCCTTCCCTTCGGATGGAGGGGGTGCCATACCGAGCAATTCGGATGGCACGGACAAAGACGCTGGCAATCTCAAGGCCAGCTTGATCAAGTGGATTTGGAGCGGGGTGAGCTGACCCAGTTGAGGTTCTAGCTCGTGGATCAGGCCGTATTCCTCTTCGCTTGCCTGCGGCGGTAGGGAGACCTGACGTCGGGAAAGCTTGAGGGCTCTTTGCAGATCAGCTTGCTCGGTTTCATCCAGGTTCAGGCCTTTGATCAGCCGGCGGATGAAATCTTCTTTGGGTGGGCCCTTCTCGCTACGTTCGATTGCCGATAGATAGCTTGGCTCGTAGCCGAGTTTATAGGCGAGCTCTTTCTGACGCAGTCCTCGACTATTTCGCAGCGACTTCAGATAACGGGAAAAAGGGCTCACGGCAATTCGGACAGATGATCATTTGACCCCTCCGAAAATATCATGACTTTTGCAGCAAAACAATTTTAACCCATTGATAATTAATGCATTATTTAATGCACACTACCGTTTTCCCAACGTTGGGACACAAGAATAAGTAGTCTGATGTGGGCATTAATAGAATTATTGCATTCAGATTAATTACGAATGCATAATTTGAATCTCTGGGGCCACTCAATCGTTCAGTGGCCTAAGATCAACGGAGAGGGCAATGTCCAAAGTTAGTTTGGAGCGCATTTCGAAAATTGTCAGTTTGATTCGATTGCGCGGTTCAGCTCCCAAGTCTTTTCTCAAAGAAAAACTTGAGATTTCAGAAGCCACCTTCAAACGTGATATCGAATTTCTACGCGATCGCTTTGGATGCCCCATTGAATGGGACAGAAGCAAGCGAGGATATGTCATCAACGATGATCAGGCGGGTGCAGGTAAGTTTGAACTTCCCGGCATCTGGTTCGACTCATCAGAAGTCGTTGCACTTCTGACAATGCTGCATCTCCTTGAAGGAATTCAGCCCGGCCTACTCGAAGACCATGTTGCTCCCATGAAGTCTCGGCTTCGGAGCATGTTGGCTGAAGGCACCTCATCCTCTCATCCTATCGAGAACAAACTTCGTCTGATCCATTTCGCGCCTCGTAAGGTTGAACCGAAACACTTTCAGCTTATCGCCAGTGGATTGCTCGAAGGGAAGCGTCTGCACTTGGAATACTGGAATCGAGACCGTAGGGAGAGTACTAAACGGGTCATTTCACCGCAGCAACTTGTTCACTACCGTGAAAACTGGTTTCTTGATGCCTGGTGCCACAGCAAGAATGCAATTCGTTCATTCGCTCTTGATGCAATCCAGTCCGTCCAGATTCTGGACGAAGGCGCCATCAGCATCAGCTCCACGCAGATGAAAGAGCATTTCAGGAGCGGTTACGGAATCTTCGCCGGCACTGCCAAACATCGTGCACGCCTGAAGTTCTCACCAGAACGCTCTCAATGGGTTGGAAAAGAGACTTGGCACCATGACCAGACAAGCTCTTACCTCGAAGATGGAAGCTATGTATTGGAAGTTCCTTACTCCAATGATCAGGAGCTGGTCATGGACCTACTTCGTCATAGCCCAGAAGTGGAAGTACTTGAGCCCCCCGAGCTACGGCAAAAACTTCATTCCTTGCTGTGCGATGCAATAACAAAAAATTCAATTCCTGAATTTAAGTAGCTCACTATTTGAGCTACTGAGTCAGCAATACTTGCTCCACGCCTGAAAAGGTTTAAACAAGGAGCAGTCAATGAAAATTCATCTCGCACATCTTCGTGAGCGCGCCCGCAATGGTGGGTGGATCAATTTTGCTGTTTTTGATGCACGATCATCTTCCGGCAGTCGCAGCGATAACGCCCAGCTTCTCGCTCAGCTAACCGCCAAAGCACGGGGCGCCAACCTCCAGGTCGACCAGTCTGCCCTCGCTTTCTCCAGCGGCGGCCAAGTTCAATTCTTTGGTAGCCCTCCCCTGGTGGACTACTTATCTCAAAGTGGGTTGCCCGGATGGACCCATACGATCGACGTCTAACAACACAGGAGTTCCAAATGGCTAAGAATCCCCCGATTGGTGACAACGCACGCCGCGGCGCCGTTCGTGATCGCTCTCAAGTCTTTAATCCCACCACAAACACCTGGGTCAAGCGTGACACGGGTACTGGTCAATTCATGGACCAAAAGAAAGATGGCGATCCGTTCAAAGGCGTCCGGAAGGAACATAAGAAGTGAATAGACCAACTCACCAGCTGGTTGCTGCAACTGCAGTTAGCCTTTACTTGGCTAACCAGGAAAGAACGACTGGTCCCACAAGCAAACCATTGCTCGGTGGCGCTGCGGCAGCGCTCTTAACGAACCTACCTGATTTGCTGGAGCCAGCGACTTCACCGAATCATCGGTCGTTTTTCCACAGTGTGGTGTTTGCTGCGGGACTTGTTGAGGGTTTTCGTCAGCTCAACAATTGGCAACCAGCAACTGATTTGGAAAAGTTTCTAAGGGGTGCGGGAATGTTGGCCATATCGGCATACCTGATTCACTTGGCTCTGGACTTCACAACCAAAAAATCTCTTCCTATTTTGAGCTAACGGAGTCATGGTCATGCGCGAAGCTTTCGATGAGTTTCTTGTAGTACTCGCCTATTCCACGAAGACCCAATTGGCTCTTCTATTTGGAATGGTATTTTTTGTCGGAACAATGCTCACAGGGGATTACTTCGCTAGCACCTTTGAAATTCACGGAAATCTTGCTCCCCTGACTGATGTAATCAGAGAAAAGATCGTTCATAAATACGACAAAGTTGCCTGGGTTTCGTTAGTAAGCTTTTTCTTGCTTGCTATCAAATGCTACAGGAAGGACCGCAAACGTCTGTTCAACTTCTAATGCTCTTGATCTGCTTACCACTAGTACTAGTCAAGCGAGAATGGCAATGGGAAAAATCTCGATTCGAAATGCATTTATCACCCTCGCCATTAGTTGCATCGTGGTGGGATTCGGGCTTGCAGCTTTCAATCTCATAAAAGGGAATTGGTTTTCCGCCGCCACATACGTATTGGTTGGCTTTCTTGCCGGAATCTATTGGTTCCCAGACCTAATTGAGAAAACATCTCCTCCACCAGAGTGGACAGCGGGTGCCATGGTCGCTGCACTTCTCGGCATCCTCTCGGTTCTGAACGAACATCCTGCATTCGACAAAGACAGGATAGACGGTCACAACCAAGCATTAGTAGCTTTCACTAACATTGAATCGTACTGCCACCCCAAGAGCCCGGAGCTCAATGCGCTGATGATCGAAGGGCTTAAAGCGTGTAGCCTCCAGAGCTATAGAGCAATGGTCGATGCCATTGGCCAACTCCAAAAGACGCAAACGCTCGGACCGACCCTTAGCATCATTGACGGCATCCATACTGCTGCCACGAAACCCAATGGTGATTGGTGCGCAGAAACATATCTTGTGACTCGGAATCTCTGCCCGTTTGCGTTCTCTGGGATGGAGAAAAGGTCAATCTCAGTGCTTGAGAAGAAACTTGATTAGACAGCAGCAGACAGCGTGTTACCTCTCGTCTGAGCACCTAATATGCAGATAAGCATAACGACTTGAATATCACACAAGCACTGGCCATTTGAAACTATGCAGCCATGGAGATTAACTTCATAGTCTCAAAGCAACATCCGGAAATGTCTCTTGTCAGCGTCAGATGACTTAAGGATACGGTACTCCATACCGCTGGCCACCGCGATTTGTTGGGCAAAATCTTTCTTAGCCTGAACCACCGCATCCTCAATCTGGTTATCGGCCTTTACCTCGACGATCACGTACTTCAAGCTACCATCCGGTTCTTCGCGCTGGAAGATGAAATCGGGGTAGTAGCTACGCACTGTGCGAGAGTCTGGATCTATGTATTGGATGAAGAAGTCGGACTGGCCGTGTGTCAGCATCCCGGTGAAGTAGATTTTCTTTACCCGCTGTTCACGCAGTAGATCCCAGAACAGCCAGTTCTCCGAGCCGGAGTCGAAGCAGTAGGTGTCGAGGTGGAAGCTCTTGGCTCGCTCTTCGTCTTTGATCTGCGCGTCGCCCATGCGAACAATCTTGTCTTTTGCCGCCGACACCTCGTAGTAGCCGTTCGGAGGCAGCTTGATCAGATCGACCTCGTGCTCCTCGGTTTGCTGCGACTCGTCCAGGTCGTAGAGCTGGCGGAACAAACGCGGGATGATCTCGTCGTAGAGCAGTTCGTTGAACTCGTTGGTGATGGCAACCAGTTCGTCGGTACCTTCTTTCGTCGCGTCAAGCAGATCCTCGATCTCCAGTGGGCTTCGGTTGAGATAGCGGGACACCTCGGCCACTAGTGACAGCCGTGAGAAGGCTCGCTTTTCCCGGCGTGATGTCAAATCCAAGGTACGACTACCTGACGCGCGCGCCGCGTCAGCAGCGGTCAAGCCATCTTGCTGCGTTTCGATCAGTCGGTACTTTTCGACCAGCGTGTTCCAGACTTCCTTATCAGCGCGGTCGATTCCCAGCGTCTGGCCAGGAACCAGTGCCTTCTCGCGCATCTGGTACTGCTTGCGCACGCGAACCAGCTTGATCTTGACCGGGGGCTCAACCACACGCACTTCCACGCGCTCCTTGTCCTTGCCTGTCTTTTGCAGCTCGTCGGCGCTGATGCGAAAGTTCTGCTGCAGCTCGTCGTTCAGCGTATTGAGGTTGTCGTCCGAGAGGAATATATGGCCGGTGTGCTGGGCCTGCCCGATTGCGCGTAGACAGCGCATCGTCGCCTGCAGTACAAACACCTTGGATTTGGGCTCGCGGAACAGGCCTACACCGAACAGCGAACGGCAGTTCCAGCCTTCCCGGCCCTTGTTGACCAGCAGGATAAATTGCTTCTCAGACCCGTCGGTGTCAAGCCGATTGAACTCGCGAATGTCGTCGTTGGTGGTGAGCTTGTCATCGCCTACGTTGACCAGGATGCGCGAGGTAGGAATGCCGTGCTTGAGCAGCGCACGCTCTACCGCAGGACGCAGTTCACCGGTCAGCTCGTCTATGGTGGCCGCGAAGAAAGCCAGCTTCGGGAGCAAGCCTTCCGGGCGTAGCTCGCCAGACTCCTTCAAAAAATTCTCGATGGCGATGTCGACAAACTCGTCGGTTCGAGTGTTGGCGTAGCCATGCAACATCACCTTTTTGAGAAAACCCTTGTCGATGGCTTCCTTCAGTCCGTAGGCGTAGACCACTTCAGGCAACACCTCGCGCCCCACGTAGGGCGTACCGGTGTAGTTGTAGCAGGCCACCACCCGCGTACCCGCCGCGCTCAGGCTGGCGGCCAGGACGTCGATGGTGGTGCGTAGGCTGGTGTCTGTTTCCTTGGCTCCGACACCCATGTCTTTGGCCAGCGCCTTGCCGAAGGCGTGATGGGCCTCGTCTACAAAGATACCCAACTGCTCCAGGCGGCGCAGCTTTTCGAAGCGCTGATTGGTGGTCAGTTCCCCTTCTTCCTCGGGCTGATCGAAATTGTAGAGGTCGGCGGCATCGGCATAGACACCGTTGGCGGCGAGGGTTTCGCCGGTCGCACCGAACAGCTTGTCAACAGAAGTCTTTTCCTTGTGTTGGCGTTTGAGGATGATCTTCTGCGTGTTGGAGACGATGATGTTGAAGCGCGAGCGATCCAAAGTGTCCAGCGAGGTACCGGCCTCCTCGAGGTAGTGGAAGCGCAGGTGCGTGGTCAGGAAGTTGACGTACTCCGGCGGCACGACACGAGTCATGTCGAAGGACTCGATTTCCTTCAGTGACTGCAACACCGTCTTGTCAGGTGCGAACACCAGCGCGTTGTGGCAGTAGCGCGCATCCTTCTCGAATTTGTTGCCGAGCAGGAACTCATAGAAGATGCAGGTCGCCATCAGGATAGTTTTGCCCGTTCCCATCGTCAGCGCGAAGATGTAGTTTGGGTAGGCGCGCGAGTTCTTACGCATCTTCTCAAACAACAGCTTGTACGAGCTCAGTTCCAGCTCGTCGGACTCCCCGAAGGAGAACATCTCCTGCCCGGCAGTGCCAAGGAAGGAGCCAAACTTTCGACCCTCGAACTTCCCGCTGCGCTCGTACCAAGCCCGGAAGACTTCTTCAACCTTGGCGTTGCCGAGGAACTCCTTGAGGAAAACATAGGTTTCCAGCGCCTCGAACTGCGGCTGACGGAGGAAGGCCTTTGTGTTCTTCTCCGGGTTATTGAAGTCGAGGAACTTGCGGGTCAGCTCCTTGTAGTTCTGCCGGATCGACCCTCGGTTGTCCTTGTAAAACTGCCAAAGGAAACGGAAGAAGGCGAAATCCAGCGACGCGCCGGCAGTGCTGGCCTGTGCAGTCGCGCGCTTAGTCGCCATTACTGACGCTCCCTTCCCAGGACTCAGACAGCAGGTCGGTAATCTTCACGCGGATAGTTCCCGCATCGCCCGGAACCTTGTACGCCCCCTTGACCATCTCGTTCTTGCCAGGGATGTCCAACACCGCCGGTTGCAGCACCGCGCCGTCGTAGTTCCAGTCGATAAGCACCGACTCGACCAGTTCCTTCCAGTCCTCGACCGATTCCTTTTGCAGCGAGAGCTTTTGCAGCAAGTTCATCGGGTAAAACTTCTCAATAACCAACTCGCCGTTGTTGATGACAACCTTGGCCTGCGAATCACGCTTGAATTCCAGATTGGCCTTGTCGCGCAGGATGTCCACCACCTCCACGTCGATCTTGAAGGGTTTTGCGGCCAGCTCTAGCTGCGCGGCCAAGTCTGGCTCGTGGCCCATACAGACAAGGGCTATCTTCTCTACCGGGCGGTTCGGGCTGTCGTTTTGCTTGCGCTCCCACGCCTTGTAGTCGAAACCCGCAATCAGCTCGTTCAGATCGGCGCGCGTAGCGATGCGGTTGACGGGCATGATTTTGACCATGCGCCCGTCCTTCTCGCCGTCGAAAACGGTGCTGAATTCAAGCTTCTGCACTTCCAACGCCTCGATCAGCAATTCCTTGGCTTGAACCGGGTTACGGAAGATGTCGTAGTGGTTGACGTTATGCAGTTCGAATCCGATGTAGTTCTTTGCCTCATCATTAAGCGTCTTCTGACGTAAATCTTCGGCAATACCAATTAACCGCTTTGCCGTCGTCTGGATTGCACCCAGATTAATGTCCGCGCCGATAAAGCGACGACTGAGTCGCATAGCTGCTGCTTGAGTTGTTCCTGAGCCCATGAAAAAGTCAGCTACCAAGTCACCTGGCTTAGTAAAAAGTGATATCACTCTATTCAGCAATTCAACAGGTTTCTGAGTCGGATACTTTGTATCATCAAGAGCCTGTGAATTCACTGGACGAATGTCATCCCAAAGGTTTTGCACTGGCCGGCCAGGGGTTTCGTCGAGATACTGTTTTCTCTGAATTCTTTGAGATTTATCCTCTGGGAAATAGAGTTTTCCGGCTCGCTCCCAATCTTCCATCGTCTCCCGAGAGAAAGCCCAGCCGTTCGCGGGCGACTGATAGCCTTTGTATTCATAAACGAGCGTTGGGCTGTACGACGGACTTGTGATCGCGTGAAGTCTATAGCGCCTTCCAGTTCCGTCTTCCTTGTAGACAAACTTAGAGAGTACGTATGGATCATCATCCTCGTAAGGAGTGAAGAGCGGAATAAATTGGTATTTATCAGAGTTTTTGGCGTAAATAAGCAGCGTGTCAGTAGATGCTCCTAGTTTGCGCGATTGGTTAAGTACTCCGGTACGACGCTTCCAAACAACTTCATTTATCAGCCGATCCACACCAAAAACCTCGTCGGCTATGCAGCGAAGGTGATGACTCTTTCTGTAGTCGCAGTGAACGACAAAAACCCCGCATTCGTTGAGCATCTCTCTGCAAAGCACAAGCCGCTCGTACATGAATTGGAGATATTCGTCATTGCTCCAAATATCTGAATACTGCTTCTCTTCGAAGCTATTCTGATCATTGTTTACTTGGTTATTTTTGAGGACGATCGATTTTTTGTAATCCGCCTTCGAATCAAACGGTGGGTCGATGTAGATCAGATCAACCTTTCCCCTGAACTGCTTCAGCAAATGGCTCATCACCTGAAGGTTATCGCCCCAGAAGATCTTGTTTCGCCAGCCATCCACCTCTTCTCCATGGACTTCTTTCAACTGTGCCGGGTAATACTGCGTCGAGGTAAACGGGCGTTTGCCGCGCCAGTTCAGCATCGGATAGCCCTTGATCGGCTCAAACTCGTACTTCTCGACGTCGGTGGTTGTGCCTTCGGGCGTGTCCAGTTGCAGGCTTTCCTGCGCGAGTGTGTTCTTGCTCATCAGTCGTTTTTCCTGAATTTCCAATTCTTTTTGTCGCAGTAAGCGCGTAAATCACATTCCAAACAACGCTTGGCCGGGCGTGCCGGAATCTTGTAGTCCTGCCGCTCTATGCGCGAAACGATGTCGTCGAAGCGTGCAATGGTCTTACCAATAGCACAGTCGTCTTTGGTGAAGGACACGTAAGGGTTTCCATCATCCTCGCCAGTGTAATAGAGGTGCATCCGGCTAACCTTCTGGCCGGTACGCTCCTCCACCAAATGGGCGTACACTTCCAGCTGGTGCTGGTACTGACGCAGGCGATCCCGATCCCTCTCCATGTCTGGCTTCTTCTCCGACTTAAAGTCGATGATCTCTACAGTGCCATGCTCACCCCGGATCAGATCTACACTACCCTTCAGAATGTACTTATCCTTGATGAGAGAAATCTCGACTTCAGCCTCTTTGATGCGATCCCAGTCATTTTTCTCTCGCTCGTAATAGCCCAGAACGTGTTTTTCCACCGCTTTTAACGTTTGCGGTGCAAGGTATTGGCGTTCGCGTTTGGAAAGGTACTGGTAGTTGATAGACATCCAAGATTGAATCTGATCGGGAGTGACAATTGCTTCTTCGCCACGAAGAACAGCCTTGTGGATGTCTTCAATTGTCTGGTGCACCAACGTACCAAACAATTGGGCACCGGCACGAATGGGATTGAACTCAAGTTCCTTGAAGAAGCGGTATTGCTCAGCGCAGTTTTCGAACACTGTAATGTGCGAAGTGAACGAGTATTCACGCTTGAGATTGATCTGTTTAACAGCCTCGAAAGTCAGTGCTGAGAGATCGACGTCACGCCAACTCGGCAGCTCGTAAAACAAACGATCGAAATACTTAGAGGGTGATCGGCCACGCCCTTGCCTCACTTGAGCAGCAAGAACCAGCAAGTTCTGGGCTCGAGAAAACGCAGTGTAAAAAAGCCGCCAAAAGTCGAAGTTCTTGATGTGGCCGAGCGGCTCGAAGCGTTCCTTGGAAAGGTAGCCGCCATTTTCCAGTAGTACGTCAAGTTCACTGTATTGCTTACGCGGCACAGCCTCCAGAGAGCCGCACACGACGACCGGAAACTCCAACCCTTTGGACTGGTGGATGGTCAGGAACGAGACGCAGCCCTTGGGTGCATACTCGGCCTCGTCCTCGTATTCGCCGATGCCGCCGTCCTGCAGGAAGCGCAGGAACTGGTTGAACAGGTCGCGCAGGTTCTTTTCCAGCCACTCGGGGTTAAGGACGCTGACGTAGTGCAGATACTCAAACTTGGTGAGCAGCTTGGAGAAGGTGCCAAGGTTGCGCGCTGCGCGTCCCTTGTCCACGCCTTGCACAGCCTCCTCAGTAAGAAAGCGCGAAAACAGTGGGAACTGCAGCAGTTGGTAGAACAGGCCTGAGAAGGAGTAGTCGGTGTTCTGCGTGAGTACGGCATGGCGCTTGGCCAGCGGACGCGCCCAGTCCAGCAGCGGTTTGTTTTCCGGCTTGCGCAGCTCGTCGATGAAGGGCTTGAAGCACTGATGATCGTAGAAGTCCCAAACGGGCAGCGTGACTCCTTCGGACCATGCCCGCACCTTGGGAAACTGAGGAAACAAGAAGATCAACGCGCCGATCATCAGGCGGATCTCCTCGCGCTCGAAGAACATGTTCGAGCGGGGCGAGAACACAGGCACGCCCTGCGATTCGAGGAAGCGTGCCAGTGCCACGACCTTGTCGTTCTTGACCGAGCGGAATAGGAATGCGACCTGATTCCAGTCGGAAAGCTGGCCCGAGTCCTTCAACCCGTTGAGGAAGGCCAACACCTCAGCGTGCCAATTGGTGGTGTCGTCCTTGTCGTCACTGGCAGCCAGCCGTACCGCCGTCGACAGGTCTGGGAAGTCACCCCCGCGCGGGACGATCTGCTTTGCGAAGCGAAACACGCGAGTGCCGTCGTCCCATACCTGCTCCTTCATCCACTCGTTGTAGAAGCGGATGATGTCCGGGTGCGAGCGGTAGTTGACGGTCAGCTTGACCTGCTTGCACTGCCCGTCGTTGAACAGCGCTGGAAACTCCAGGATGTTGCGGATGGTGGCACCACGAAAACGGTACAAACCCTGGTCGTCGTCGCCCACCACGCATAGATTGCGACGCTCGCCCGCCAGCAGCAGAAGGATGCTTTCCTGAATGGTGTTGGTGTCCTGATACTCATCCACCATCAAGTAGGTGAGCTTTTCGCGCAGTTGTGCCAACAACTCGGGACGTTTTTCCAGCAGTTGCAAGGCCTCGTACTGGATGCCTGAGAAGTCCAGCGAGTTGTACTCGTGCAACAGCTCTTGATACTTGGCGAAGCAGGTCGCCAACGCGCGGACTTCTGGTTCAGGGGCCTCTGCAAGCGTGGTTGCGTCGAGCGCTTCCTCGCTGACTTTGTTGAGCCACTTGAGCAAGTTCTCCGACTGCGTCCAGCGGCCCGTCTGGTCATCGCCCATGACCAAGTCAGCGTCTGGTAGCGCGCGGAAGTCCTTGATGTGCTGGTAGATGAAGTACTGCTGGTCGAACTGGTCGAACAGCGTGAAACTGCGTTTGAGCCGGGTGAACTCGCGGTAATCCTCCAGCAGCCGCAGGCAGATGGAGTGGAACGTACCGAGGTACATCTCGTTCAGGTTGAACTGGATGTCCAGTTCGGCGAGCCGGTTTGAAATGCGGGTGGTCAGCTCGCGCGCGGCCTTGTCGGTGAAGGTAACAACCAGCAGTGACTCGGGGGCGACTCCCTTGTGGGTAATGAGGTAGACAATCCGCTCAACCAGTGTGAAGGTCTTGCCCGAGCCTGGCCCAGCAATGATTAGTACCGGCCCATCGGTGGACTTTATGGCCTCAAGCTGTTGCTGGTTAGCTTTACTCTGAAGTTCTACATTTGTAGCACTCGTCATTCTTTCCTTGATATCCGTCCCGTCGTTCAGTCACGCCATGCCACCAATTTTTCCAAAAACAAATGGCCGCATAAATTATGCGGCCATTCTAAATAATTCTCATGAAATCTCGACTTTTGGGAAATATCTAGACTTCAGTGAGAACCTACAAACCTACAAAATTACACGTCAATGTTCTTCGCGTACAGCGCGTTGCTCTCGATGAAATTCCGCCGGGGTTCCACTTCGTCGCCCATGAGGGTGGTGAAGATTTCGTCGGCGGCGATGGCGTCTTCGATCTGCACTTTGAGCAGGCGGCGCACGGCGGGGTCCATGGTGGTTTCCCAGAGTTGCTCGGGGTTCATTTCGCCCAGGCCTTTGTAGCGCTGCTTGCTGAGGCCGCGTTCCACTTCGGCCAGCAGCCAGTTGATGGCTTGGGCGAAGCTGTCGGTGGGCGCGGATTTTTCGCCGCGCTTGACGTTGGCGCCGGGGCCGATGAGGCCGGCGATCAGTTGGGCGGTGCGGTGCAGTTGGGCCCAGTCGCCGGAGAGCAGGAAGTCGGGGTCGATCTTGGTGACGCGCTGGTTGCCGTGGCGCATGCGTTCGATGCGCAGTTGCCAGGCTTCCTTGCGTTCGTCGTAGGCGGCGACGATGTTCACTTCCTTGACGTGTTGGCGCAGGGCGTCGGCACTTGCCTGGGCGCTGGCTTCGTCGTCGAGCTTGAGGTCGATGACGTTGGCCAGCAAAGCATGCAGCACTTCGCTGTCGACGAAGTCGGACAGGCGCTTGATGATGGATTCGGAGGTGAGGTAGCTCTTGGCCAGCTCGCCCAGGGCGTCGCCCTCGATGACCGGCGCGCCGGTACGGGGGGTGAGTTGCGCGCCGTCCAGGGCCAGGGTCAGCATGTGCTGGTTGAGGGCGGCGTCGTCCTTGATGTACAGCTCGGTCTTGCCGTGCTTGATTTTGTACAGGGGCGGCTGGGCGATGTAGATGTAGCCGCGTTCCACCAGCTCGGGCAGTTGGCGGTAGAAGAAGGTGAGCAGCAGGGTGCGGATGTGGGCGCCGTCCACGTCCGCGTCGGTCATGATGATGATGCGGTGGTAGCGCAGCTTTTCGATGTTGAAGTCGTCGGCGCCGATGCCGCAGCCCAGGGCGGTTAGCAGGGTGACGATCTGTTCGGAGGAGAGCACCTTGTCGAAGCGGGCCTTCTCGACGTTGAGCACCTTGCCGCGCAGGGGCAGGATGGCCTGGAACTTACGGTCGCGGCCCTGCTTGGCGGAACCGCCGGCGGAGTCGCCCTCCACCAGGTACATCTCGGACAGGGCGGGGTCTTTTTCCTGGCAGTCGGCCAGCTTGCCGGGCAGGCCGATGCCGTCCAGCACGCCCTTGCGGCGGGTCATTTCGCGGGCCTTGCGCGCGGCTTCGCGGGCGCGGGAGGCTTCGACGATCTTGCCGCAGATGGTCTTGGCGTCGATGGGTTTTTCCAGCAGGTAGTCGGCCAGCTTTTGCGCGACCACTTCTTCCACCGCCGGGCGGGCTTCGGAAGACACCAGTTTCATCTTGGTCTGGGAAGCAAACTTGGGGTCGGGCATTTTGACGGAAAGCACGCAGGCCAGGCCTTCGCGCATGTCGTCGCCGGTGATTTCGACCTTGGCCTTCTTGGCGATTTCGTTTTCTTCGATGTACTTGTTGATCACCCGGGTCATGGCGGCGCGCAGGCCGGTGAGGTGGGTGCCGCCGTCGGACTGGGGAATGTTGTTGGTGAAGCAGAGCACCTGTTCCTGGTAGCTGTCGTTCCACTGCATGGCGACTTCAACGCCGATGGTGACGCCATCGGCCACCACGGCATCGCCCTGGGAGTAGAAGATGCTCGGGTGCAGCACGGTCTTGCTGCGGTTGATGTATTCGACAAAGCTTTGCACGCCGCCGGCGAAGGCGAAGAGTTCTTCCTTGCCGCTGCGTTGGTCCACCAGGCGGATGCTGACGCCATTGTTGAGGAAGGACAGTTCGCGCAGGCGCTTGGCGAGGATTTCGTAGTGGAATTCGACGTTGCCGAAAATTTCGTCATCAGCGAGGAAGTGCACTTCGGTGCCGCGCTTGTCGGTGTCGCCCAGCACCTTGAGGGGGGAGACTTCGAAACCGTCGCGCATTTCCAGAACTCGGTCCACGGGCACGCCGCGCTCGAATTCGATGAAATGCTTTTTGCCGTCGCGGCGCACGGTGAGGCGCAGCCACTTGGACAGGGCGTTCACGCAGGAGACGCCGACGCCGTGCAGACCGCCGGAGACCTTGTAGGAGTTCTGGTTGAACTTGCCGCCGGCATGCAGCTCGGTGAGGGCGATTTCGGCGGCGGAGCGCTTGGGCTCGTGCTTGTCGTCCATCTTGACGCCGGTGGGAATGCCGCGACCGTTGTCGGTGACGGAGATGGAGTTGTCGGTGTGGATGGTGACGACGATGTCGTCGCAATGGCCGGCCAGGGCTTCGTCGATGGAGTTGTCCACCACTTCGAACACCAGGTGATGCAGGCCGGTGCCATCGGAGGTATCGCCGATGTACATGCCCGGACGCTTGCGCACCGCTTCCAGCCCTTCGAGAATCTGGATGCTGTTTTCGCCGTAGCCGGGCGCGGATGTTTGCTCAGTCATGGTGTTTTACGCGATATCTAAGTGGTGCAAGAAAAACGAAGTCCCCGGCACGCCGGGGACCGAGAAGGTGCGACGGCGCCCGATCAAATGCGCATGGGCATCACGACGTACTTGAAGCGGTCGTTGTCGGGCAGGGAGAACAGGGCGCTGGCATTGGCGTCGGCGAGACGGATTTCGATGGTCTCGGCGCTGACGTTGTTGAGCACGTCGAGCAGGTAGGTGACGTTGAAACCCACGTCCAGGGTGTCGCCGGAATATTCGACTTCGATTTCTTCCTGGGCTTCTTCCTGTTCGGCGTTGCTGGAAATGATCTTGAGGCTGCCGTTGGACAAGAGCAGGCGCACGCCGCGGAATTTTTCGTTGGTAAGAATGGCGGCGCGCAACAGGGACTGGTGCAGCAAGGCGGCGGGCAGGCGCAGCAGCTTGGTGTGGTTCTGGGGAATGACGCGCTCGTAGTCGGGGAACTTACCGTCGATCAGCTTGGAGACGAACTCGATGTCGCCAAAGCGGAACTGCACCTGGGTAGGGGCGATGACGATTTCCAGGGGTTCGTCGTTGTCGGCCAGTTGGCGGGAGAGTTCCAGCACGGTCTTGCGCGGCAGGATGACTTCCATGCGCTCGTGGTGGTCGGGCAGGGCTTCGCTGGCGAAGGCGAGGCGGTGGCCGTCGGTGGCGACGACGCGCATTTCGTTGCCGTTCACCACCAGCAGCAAGCCGTTGAGGTAGTAGCGGATGTCCTGTTGCGCCATGGAGTATTGCACCAGGGCAAGCAGGCGCTTGAACTGCTTTTGCGACAGGGTCAGCTTGGTCTGCTGGCCTTCGGCACCGGCCATGCGGGGAAAGTCTTCCGCCGGCAGAGTTTGTAGGTTGAAGCGGCTCTTGCCGGCCTTGAGCTGGAGACGGCGGTCTTCGAAGTCGAGGCTGATTTCAGCGGACTCGGGCAGGGAGCGCAGGATGTCTTGCAGCTTGCGGGCGGCCACGGTGAGGGCCACTTTCTCGGGACCGACGGCCTGGGTGCCGGTCTTGATCTGGATTTCGATATCGGTGGCGAGGAGGGTGAGCCGCTCGCCGTCCTTTTCCATCAACACATTGGAAAGGATGGGGAGGGTGTGACGCTTCTCGACAATACCGCTGACAGACTGTAGCGGAGCCAGGATCTGGTCGCGGGGGCCTTTGAATAGAAGCATCGTTTAATTCTCCTTAGAAAACTGGTCATGGCGGCCAGGTCCGCCAGATTCTGAAAAACCAATGATTTCAGCAGTTTGATTAATGGGAAAGTCTATTGGAAAAGCGTGAAAACGACTGTGTCGAATTGAGGGGGGTTTGGGCAAATTCACAGTCACCACGGCCTAGCCCTTGATGGTCTGCAACAGCACGTGCAGATCGTTGTTGAGCTGGCTGTCCCGTACCCGGTAGTCGACGATGGTGCGGCAGGCATGGAGCACGGTGGTGTGGTCGCGGCCACCGAAGGCGTCGCCGATCTCGGGCAGGCTGTGGGCGGTGAGTTCGCGGCACAACCACATGGCCACCTGGCGCGGCCGGGCGATGGCCCGGGTGCGCTTGGGCGAATACATGTCGGCCACCTTGATCTTGTAATAATCGGCGACGGTCTTTTGGATCAGCTCGAGGGTGAGCTGGCGGTTGGTGGCGCCGATGACGTCTTTGAGGGCTTCCTTGGCCACGTCGATGCTGATGGGCTTGCCGTGGAAGCGGGCGAAGGCCAACACCCGGTTGAGGGCGCCTTCCAGCTCGCGCACATTGGAACGCAGGTTCTTGGCGATGAGGAAGGCCACGTCGTCGCAGACTTCGATGCGGGAGGCCTCGGCTTTTTTCTTGACGATGGCGACCCGCATTTCCAGCTCCGGCGGCTCGATCTGCACCGTGAGACCCCAGTCGAAGCGGGAGATCAGACGGTTTTCCAGGCCGTGGATATCTTTGGGATAGGTATCGCAGGTGATGATGATCTGCTTCTTGGCCTCCACCAGGGCGTTGAAGGCGTAGAAGAACTGTTCCTGGGTGCTGTTCTTGCCGCTGAAGAACTGGATGTCGTCGATCAGCAGCAGGTCCAGGCTGCGGTAGTAGTTCTTGAAGGCGTCGAAGGCCTTGTTCTGGTAGGCCTTCACCACGTCGGAAACGAAGTCCTCGGCGTGCAGATAGCGCACCTGGGCGCTGGGATTGGCGGCCAGCACCGCATTGCCGATGGCGTGGATCAAGTGGGTCTTGCCCAGGCCGACACCGCCATAAACAAATAGGGGGTTGTAGGACACACCGGGATTGACGGCCACCTGCTGGGCGGCGGCGCGGGCCAGGTCGTTGGCGCGGCCGGTCACCAGAGTGTCGAAGGTGAAGGTGGGATTGAGGCGGGACTTCTCGAAATTGGCATTGGCCACCGGGGCGGCCATCAGGGACTCCAGGGGAGCGCATGCCATCAGGTGGTTGCTGCCACCCGGTTTTTCCCCCGCGCCGGTTTCGGCCAGGGCGAGGAAATCCTCTTGTTCGGGGACGGTTTCTTTTTCAGCTCCAGCCCCGTTGCCGTCGGACAAGCCCAGGGATAGATCCACCGGCTCGCCATAAAAGGCTTGGCTCAGGGCTTCGATCTGACCAAGGTAGCGTTCGCGGACCCATTGCAGGACAAAACGGTTGGGAGCCAACAAGCGCAAACGCCGGGGATGGTCGCCATCGTCTTCCATGCGCAAGGTCTTGATCCAGGTATTGAACTGCTGGGAGGACAGCTCCTGTTCAAACTGGCTCAAGCAGGCGGACCAAAAATCGCTCATGTGTTGCTAAGTTCCTGAAAGTTCATGGTGATGCCCTGGCAGCCCAAGGGGCGGGTTAAACGCTCAACTGCCCGCTTGACTGCTAGATGAGGCGAAAATCAGCCAACCATCTCTCGGTTGAGTCGGCGCATTTTATCGGGTTAACGGAAAGTTATCCACAAGACAAATCGGGCGTTCAAGCCGACGGTTGAGGCCATCGGCGGATTGATCCGCGACCCAGGTCATCGACGTGAACAAGCCCTGGAAAACCCCGTGGCGGACTGTGGATAAGTCGCCGGTTTTACCCAAGCGAACAAAAGCTCCACAATTGTCCCCAACGCCATACCGTACTTACTCAGTGTTTTTTATTGTCGTAACTTTTTGAAAAATAAAAGACTAATGACTTATTCACAGGGACAGGGGTGCATTAGTTGTCAACAGAGGACTTTATAGATTCCTTAATTCAACAACAACTTCGAGCCAACTTCGCAGCAACCCAAAATCCTTGGACAGAAGGGAAAAACGGCGGACATTTCCTTGAAATTGTTGACAGTTCCTTCTGAAAAATATCTAATCGCGCGTTTTCTTTAGCCGGGGGATGCCTCCATGAAACGTACTTATCAACCTTCCGTCGTGCGCCGCAAGCGTACCCATGGTTTCCTCGTTCGCTCCCGTACCCGTGGTGGCCGTGCTGTTCTGGCAGCTCGCCGCGCCAAGGGTCGTCATCGTCTGAGCGTCTAAACGTCGGTTCCGATCCGGGGTGGCGGTCGACAATCGCTTCCGCCCCGTTCACAGGCTTCACCAAGCCTCTGAGTTTTCAGCGGTTTTCCAAAACCGCCGGGTGATCAGGGGAAAATTCTTCGATTTGCATTGGCGGCCATGTGCCGCTGCCGCAGGGGATTCGTGCGTACCCATGTTGCCCCGTCTGGGCTTGGTGGTGCCGAAACGATTGGCCAGGCGGGCGGTTTTGCGCAATCTGATGAAGCGCATCGCCCGCGAGGCTTTCCGGCGTTCCCTGGCCGACTTGCCCCAGATGGATTTGGTGCTGCGCTTGGCCCGTGGTCCGGGCAAGGAGGGCAAGTCCCTGTCCAGCCGCCCTGGCGATCCAGAATTGCGGCTGGCTTTGGCCGAGGATGTCATGGCCCTTCTACAAGCCTTGCCCCGATCGGGTGGCGGGGAACCGAAGCCGGCTGAACGGGTCTCTGACGCGTCATGAAGAATCCGCTGATCTATCCCTTACTCGTTTTGATCCGGTTTTACAAACTGGCGATCAGTCCTTTTCTCGGGCGCAGCTGCCGGTTTTATCCCTCCTGTTCCGAGTACACTCTCGAGGCTTTGCAAAAGCATGGCTTGGTCAAGGGATTGTGGTTGTCCGTCAAACGGATAGGTCGTTGCAACCCTTGGCACAGCGGTGGTTTCGACCCCGTTCCCTAATAATTTCCGCGCTGCGTTTAGCCCCATTGTCATAGGCGATTTCATGGACCACCGTCGTTTGATCCTGTTTGTCGTGTTCGGTTTTTCCCTCATCATGTTGTGGGATGCCTGGCAGAAGCACAACCACCCCCAAGCTCCCGCCATTGCGGCGCAGGCTGGTGCCAACGGCAGCAATGCCGTGCCCACTCCATCCACCAACAGCAATGCTTCCGCGCCCGTGGTGCCTGGCAGCCCTTCGGCGCAATCCATTGCCACCGGCCCCAAGGTCGAAGTCAAGACCGATCTGCTGCGGGCGGAGATTTCCGCCCAGGGTGGCGATCTGGTGCGCCTGGAACTGGAAAAGCATTTGGCTGACGGCGACGCCAAGAAGAATTTCGTCCTGTTCGATTCTGGCGAGCACCATATTTATCTGGGCCAATCCGGTCTGACCGGCGAGGGCCAGCCCAATCACAAGAGCCAGTGGCAGATCCTGCCCGGGGATACCGAGCTGAAGGACGGCCAGGACCAATTGGAAGTGAAGCTGGCGGCCAATGACGCGGCTGGCAACAAGGTGATCAAAACCTACACCTTCCATCGCGGCAGCTATCTGGTGGATGTTTCCTTCAGCGGTGCCAAGGCCGGCAATGCCTATTTCCAGATCGTTCGTGACGGCAAGGTGGAAAGCAGTGGCTACATGGGCGCCAGCACCTATACCGGTCCGGCCTTTTACACCGATGGCGAGAAGTTCCAAAAGACTTCCTTCGAGGACATCGCCAAGGACAAGGCCAAGCATGCCACTAAGGCCGACAACGGCTGGGTGGCCATGGTGCAGCACTACTTTTTCTCCGCCTTCATTCCCAAGGTCGGGGTGGAGCGGGAGTTCTACGCCCGCAAGGTGGGCGACCTCTACGCGGCGGGCGTGATTCTGCCCGTCAATGAAGGTCAGGTCAGCGTGCCGCTGTACGCCGGTCCCCAGGAGCAGGACAAGATCAAACAGATCGCCCCGGGCCTGGAACTGGTGGTGGACTACGGCTGGTTGACGGTGATCGCCGCGCCCCTGTTCTGGGTGCTGGAAATGCTGCACAAGCTCACCGGCAACTGGGGCTGGGCCATCATCCTGCTGACGGTGGGCGTCAAGGCCATCTTCTTCCCCCTGTCGGCGGCCAGCTACAAGTCCATGGCCAAGATGAAGCAGGTCGCGCCCAAGCTGCAAAAGCTCAAGGAAATGTACGCCGACGACCGGGCCAAGCTGAACCAGGAAATGATGGAGATGTACAAGAAGGAGAAGATCAATCCCTTGGGCGGCTGTCTGCCCATCCTGATCCAGATTCCCGTCTTCATCGCCCTTTACTGGGCCCTGTTGGGCGCGGTGGAAATGCGTAACGCGCCCTGGATCCTGTGGATCGCCGACCTGTCCAGCAAGGACCCCTACTACGTGCTGCCCCTGATCATGGGCGCCACCATGCTGTTGCAGACCAAGCTCAACCCGGCCCCGGCCGATCCGGTCCAGGCCAAGGTGATGCTGTTCATGCCCATCGTGTTCACCGGCATGTTCCTCTTCTTCCCCGCCGGCCTGGTGCTCTACTGGTGTGTGAACAACACCCTGTCCATCGCCCAGCAATGGCAGATCAATCGCATGATCGAAGGTGGCAAGAAAGTCGCCTGATAGCGTCATCGCCGCCGTCGCCACGGCTCCCGGTCGTGGCGGCATCGGCGTGGTGCGGGTCTCCGGTCCCGACCTGCTGAATTTCGCCGAGCGGCTTTGCGACCGCCGGCCCGCGGCGCGCCTGGCCACCCTGGCCACCTTCCGCGACGAACAAGGCGCGGCCCTCGACCAAGGCATCCTGCTTTATTTTCCCGCACCCCATTCCTTCACCGGCGAGGACGTGCTTGAGCTCCAGGGCCATGGCGGTCCGGTGGTCATGCAGTTGTTGCTGGCCCGTTGCCTCGCCTTGGGGGCCAGGTTGGCCGAACCCGGCGAGTTTTCCCGCCGCGCCTTTCTCAACGACAAACTGGACCTAGCCCAGGCCGAGGCGGTGGCCGATTTGATCGAGGCCTCGACCGCCGCCGCCGCCCGATCGGCCTTGCGCTCCCTCTCCGGCGACTTTTCCCAAGCTGTGCACAAACTTGTGGATAAGCTCATCGCCCTGCGTCTGCTAGTGGAGGCCACCCTGGACTTCCCCGACGAGGAAATCGACGTCATCCGGGATACCGATGCTGCCCAGCGCCTGCAAGATTTGATCGGCACCCTGGTCGATTTGCGCGACCGGGCCCGTCAGGGCAGTTTGTTGCGCAGCGGCCTCCATGTCGTGCTGGCAGGCCTGCCCAATGCTGGCAAGTCATCCCTGCTCAATCGTCTGGCGGGGGAGGAGCGGGCCATCGTCACCGACATCGCCGGCACCACCCGGGACGCCCTCAAGGAAACCATCCAGATAGAAGGGATACCCCTTCACATCATCGATACCGCCGGTCTGCGGGAGAGCGACGACCCTGTGGAAAAGATCGGCATCGAACGCAGCTGGCAGGAAATCGCCAAGGCCGATCTGGTCCTGCAATTGGTCGATGCCCGTAGTGGCATCACTCCCGCCGACCGGGTCGTGGCTTCCCGTTTGCCGGGCGGTGCGCGCCGGGTGGTGATCCATAACAAATGCGATTTGGCCAAGCAGGAACCCCGGCGTTGGGAGGAGGGCGGCAGTACCCATCTGGCCCTTTCCGCCAAGATGGGCCTGGGCATCGACCTGTTGCACGATCTGTTGCTGGAAAAAGCCGGTTGGCAGGGCCACGGCGAGGACGTGATCCTGGCCCGGGAACGCCATCTCGAAGCCCTGGCCGAGGCGGCCAGGCGGCTCGACCTGGCGCAAGGCCAGTTGGACCGGATCGAGCTTTGCGCCGAGGAACTGCGCCTGGCTCAGGACGCCTTGTCCCGTATCACCGGCGAATTCACCCCGGACGACCTGTTGGGGGAAATCTTCTCCCGTTTCTGCATCGGCAAGTAGTGGAACTCCTGTTCCTGGCCCTGGCGGCATTCACGGCGGGTTTTGTGGACGCGGTGGCCGGCGGTGGCGGGTTGATCCAGGTGCCGGCCCTGTTGGCCACTTTGCCCGGCGAATCCCCCGCGGTTTTGTTTGGCACCAACAAGGGGGCCAGCGTGTTCGGTTCCCTCAATGCGGCTTGGCGTTATGGACGCCGCATTGCCATTCCCTGGCGTCAGGTGGTTTTACCGGCAACCTTGGCCGCGCTCGTTTGCGCCTTTTGTGGTGCCGCGGCCGTGGCCTGGATATCCAAGGAAATCCTGCGTCCCCTGGTCTTGGTGCTGATAACCAGCGTGCTCGGCTACACCCTGTTCAAGCCGGACTTCGGCCGGATCCACGGCACCATGCCGGCGCGCCCCCTGCTGCCGGCCGTGTTGATTGGTGGCGTTATTGGTTTTTACGACGGCTTCTTCGGTCCCGGTACCGGCAGCTTTTTGATATTCGCCTTCATCCGTTATTTTGGTTTCGACTTCCTGCGGGCCTCGGCTTGCGCCAAGGTGGTCAACGTCGCCACCAATGTGGCGGCCCTGGCCTTTTTCATTCCCCATGGGCAGATACTTTGGCCGATGGCCTTGGTGATGGCGGTGTGCAACATTACTGGCGCCGGCTTCGGTAGTCGTCTGGCCTTGAAACATGGTGCCGGCTTCGTCCGTGGCGTGTTCCTGTTGGTGACCGGCGCCCTGCTGCTCAAGATCGGTTTCGATACCTTCTTCCCTGCTTGATCCCCCATGTTTCACATGAAACATCGAGGCGGGAGGGTGGCACTGGTTGGTTTTGTTTCATGTGAAACATGGGAACTCATCAAGGAGCAGCGGCCCCGGGTTCACTTTGGGAGTGGGGAGCGTATGATTGCGCCTCTTTTTTGAGGCGTGTTTTCGCTCTCTTCCTTAGGCAAACCCCATGCAGTTCCCCACCCGTTTTGATGTGATCGTGATCGGCGGCGGCCATGCCGGAACCGAGGCTGCTCTGGCCTCGGCCCGGACTGGCGCCAGTACCTTGCTGTTGACCCACAACATCGAAACCCTAGGTGCCATGTCCTGCAACCCGTCCATCGGCGGCATCGGCAAGGGCCATCTGGTGAAGGAAGTGGATGCCCTGGGGGGCGCCATGGCAGCGGCGACGGACGAAGCGGGCATCCAGTTCCGCATCCTCAATGCCTCCAAGGGCCCCGCCGTGCGGGCCACCCGGGCCCAGGCCGACCGCCAGTTGTACAAGCTGGCCATCCGTACCCGACTGGAAAACCAGCCCAATCTGACCATCTTCCAGGCAGCGGTGGACGATCTGATCGTCCACGGTGACAAGGTCACCGGCGCCGTCACCCAATTGGGCATCCGTTTCGATGCTGCCGCGGTGGTGCTCACCGCCGGCACCTTCCTCAACGGCTTGGTTCACGTAGGCCTGGAAAACTACCGCGCCGGCCGCTTCGGCGACCCCGCCTCCGTTTCCCTGGCTGACCGGCTGCGGGAACTCAAGTTACCCGTGGGTCGCCTCAAGACCGGTACGCCCCCGCGCCTGGACGGCAAGACCATCGACTATTCGGTGATGGAACGCCAGCCCGGTGACGATCCGGTGCCGGTGTTCTCCTTCCTCGGCAAGGCGGAACAGCATCCGCGCCAGGTGCCCTGCTGGATCACCCACACCAATGCCCGCACCCACGAGATCATTCGCGGCGGCCTCGATCGTTCGCCCATGTTCACCGGTGTGATCGAAGGGGTGGGGCCCCGTTACTGCCCGTCCATTGAGGACAAGATCCACCGCTTTGCCGACAAGGACAGCCATCAGGTGTTCATGGAGCCGGAAGGCCTGACCACCCACGAGATCTATCCCCAGGGCGTGTCCACCAGCCTGCCTTTCGACGTGCAACTGGCCCTGGTGCGCAGCATCCGCGGCCTGGAGAACGTGCACATCACCCGTCCTGGCTACGCTATCGAATACGACTACTTCGATCCGCGCCACCTCAAGGCCACCTTCGAGACCAAGCACATCCAGGGCTTGTTCTTCGGCGGCCAGATCAACGGCACCACGGGCTACGAAGAAGCCGCCGCCCAGGGTCTGCTGGCCGGGGTCAATGCCGCCCGCTACGCTCATGGCAAGGAAGGCTGGTCGCCCCGGCGCGACCAGGCCTATCTGGGGGTGCTGGTGGATGACCTGATTACCCGGGGCGTGGCCGAGCCCTACCGCATGTTCACCAGCCGCGCCGAGTACCGCCTGTCCCTGCGGGAAGACAACGCCGACCTGCGCCTGACCGAAGTGGGGCGCGAACTGGGTCTGGTGGACGACCTGCGCTGGGACGCCTTCAATCGCAAGCGGGACGCCGTGGCCAAGGAGGCGGAGCGCCTCAAGTCCACCTGGGTCCATCCCCGTACCCTGCCGCCGAGCGAGGCGGAGCGGGTACTGGGCAAGTCCATGGAGCGGGAATACAGCTTGTTCGACCTGCTGCGTCGCCCCGAGGTGAGTTACCAAAATCTCCTGACCCTGCCCAATGCCGGCGAACCGGTGACGGATGCGGCCGTGGTCGAACAGTTGGAAATCCAGGCCAAGTACCAGGGTTACATCGACCGCCAGGTGGAAGAAGTGGAAAAGGCCCAGGCCAATGAAACCCTGCGCCTGCCGAACGACCTGGACTACCGGGAGGTGCGCGGTCTGTCCATTGAAGTGCAGCAGAAACTCAACCAGTTCAAGCCCGAAACCCTGGGCCAGGCCTCCCGCATCCAGGGCATTACCCCGGCGGCGATTTCCCTCTTGTTGGTGCATTTGAAACGACGCAATCTGGCGGACAAGGTGTCCGCCGCGCCCGGGGCGGATGCGGCATGAGTCTGGAAAGCCAACTCCACGAGGGCATCGTGGCCCTCGGCCTGGATCTGGACGCCGCTACCGAAGCCAAGTTGTTGACCTATCTGCGCCTGTTGTCCAAGTGGAACCGCACCTACAACCTGACCGCCATCCGCGACGAGGCCGAGATGGTCAGCCATCATCTGCTGGACTCCCTGACCATGGTGCCCTACGTGCGGGAACTGGCTTCCTTGGCCGACGTGGGTAGCGGTGCCGGCTTGCCCGGCATTCCCCTGGCCATCGTCTGTCCCGGGCTGAAGGTGACGTCCATCGAGACGGTGGAAAAGAAAGTGGCTTTCCAGCAGCAGGCCAAGATCGAGCTTAGACTGGACAATTTCTCCCCCATGAGTGCCCGGGTGGAAAAGGTGCAGGGGCAGTTCCCCGCCGTGACTTCACGCGCCTTTGCCGAGTTGGCCGATTTCGTCAATTGGTCCGGTCATTTGCTGGCCCCTGGCGGACGCCTGCTTGCCATGAAGGGTGTTTATCCTGAGGAGGAAATCGCCCGCTTACCGGCGGACTGGATGCTGGTGGCGCGTCATGAACTCAAGGTGCCGGGCCTCGCTGCCCAGCGCCATTTGATTGTTTTGCAAAAGAATTAACAGGATTCAGGGAGAACATCGGGTGCATATTTTCGCCGTCGCCAATCAAAAGGGTGGGGTGGGCAAGACCACCACCACGGTCAATCTTGCCGCGGCCCTGGCCCTGCACGGCCAACGGACCTTGCTGGTGGACCTGGATCCCCAGGGCAACGCCACCATGGGTTGCGGGGTGGATAAGCAGGGCTTGCAGCAGTCGGTCTATCAGGTCCTGCTCGGCCTGTCGGACCTGGCCCAGGCGCGCCAGCCTTCCACCAGCAGCAACTACGAGGCCCGCTTCGACGTGCTGCCGGCCAATCGCGACCTGGCCGGGGCGGAAGTGGAAATGGTCAGCCTCGATCAACGGGAGATGCGGCTCAAGGCGGCCCTCAAGCAACACGAGGCCGACTACGATTTCGTCCTCATCGATTGCCCGCCGTCCCTGTCCATGCTGACCCTGAACGGTCTTTGCGCCGCCCACGGCGTGATCATCCCCATGCAGTGCGAGTACTACGCCCTGGAAGGCTTGTCCGACCTGGTGAACACCATCAAGAAAGTGCACGCCAACCTGAACCGGGACTTGAAGATCATCGGCCTGCTGCGGGTCATGTTCGACAACCGCAGCACCCTTTCCAAGCAGGTGTCCGACCAGCTGGAGGAGCACTTCGGCGACAAGGTGTTCAAGACCCTGGTGCCGCGCAACGTGCGTCTGGCGGAAGCTCCCAGCTACGGCATGCCCGGCGTGGTGTTCGACCGGGCCGCGAAGGGCGCCCAGGCCTACCTGGCCTTCGCCGAGGAAATGATCGAACGGGTCAAGAACTGGAAAGAGTAGGGACGACCTTTCCCCCAACCCCTTTCCCCAGGAAAGGGGCGACTATTTTGCCGCTGCCCGATGGGGCGACGCGATGGAGGTAACGAGATGAATCCACCGAAACTCAAGGGCCTGGGCCGCGGCCTGGATGCCCTGCTGGCCGCCAACAATTCCCCCGAGGGGAGCCGACAGGACAGCCTGCCGGTCGGCGCCTTGCAGCCGGGCAAGTACCAGCCCCGGACCCGCATGGATCCCGGTTCCCTGGAGGAGCTGGCGGCTTCCATCAAGGCCCAGGGCCTGATCCAGCCGATTTCCGTACGCCCCATCGGCAATGACCGCTACGAAATCATCGCCGGCGAGCGGCGCTGGCGCGCCAGTCAGATCGCCGGGCTGACCGAGGTGCCGGTGCTGATCCGGGAAATCCCGGACGACGCGGCCCTGGCCATGTCCCTGATCGAAAACATCCAGCGGGAAGACCTCAACCCCCTGGAAGAAGCCGCAGGTCTGCAACGCCTGATCGACGAATTCGGTATGACCCACCAGCAGGCCGCCGACGCCGTGGGCCGTTCCCGGCCCGCCGCCTCCAACCTGCTGCGCTTGTTGCAGCTGGCCAAGCCGGCTCAGGACATGTTGATGGCCGGCGACATCGAAATGGGCCACGCCCGTGCCCTGCTGCCCCTGCCCAAGGCGGAGCAGGGCAGGGTGGCGGCCTGGGTGGTGGACAAGGGTTTTTCCGTGCGGGAAACCGAGCGCATCGTCAGCCGCGAGCTCAATCCGCCGGCGGCCAAGGGCGGCGCCAAGGAACCCAGCCGGGACATCCTGCGCCTGGAGGAAGAACTGGCCGACAGTCTCGGGGCGACGGTGAAAATCGCCGCCAACCGCAAGGGCGCCGGCAGCATGACGATCCGCTTCGGCAGTCTCGACCAGCTCGACGGCATCCTGGCCCGGCTGGGCGTCGGCAAGGACTGATTCAGCTTTGCCGTTGGCCCAGGGCGCGCCACCAGCGCACCCAGCCGTGCAGGTATTCCGGCGCGGCGCGGAATAGCCAGAGGGCCAGGGCGGCATTGACCAGCCCGACCAGCAGCAACAGCGCGGGCACGGAGCATCCCGCCGCCAGCAGGGCCATGGCAGCCAGGGACGCCACCACCATGAACAGCGCGTTGAGGATGTTGTTGGTGGCGATCATGCGGGAACGGCGTTCTGCCGCCGTTCGGGTCTGGATCAGGGTGTAGAGCGGCACGCAGTAAAACCCGCCAAAAACGCCGATCAGGAGCAGGTCGGCAAGGGTGCGCAAACTGCCGGGCCGCGCCAGGACCGCACCGAGGTCAAGCAGCGTGCCGCCGGATGGTGCCGGGCTGGCCCAGTACACATCCATCGCAAACAGGCTCAGGCCGAAGGCGCCCAGGGGCACCAGGCCCAAGGCCAGTCCCTGGCGGGACAGGCGCTCACACAGCAGGGAACCGAGTCCGATGCCGACGGAAAACAGGGCCAGCATCAAGGTGACCAGGCTCTCGCTGCCGCCCAGGGCATCCCGGGCCAAGGCCGGAAACTGGGAAAGAAAGACGGCACCGTAAAACCAAAACCAGGAAATGGCCAGGATCGCCAGGAACACGTCGCGATTCTGGCGGGCGAGGCGCAGATTGCGCCAGGTTTCCGTCCAGGGATTCGGGTTGACCGCCAATTCCGGGGCGGCGGCGGCGGCGCGGGGAATGGCCCGGCTGCTCAGGTAGCCCAGCAAGGCCAAGGCCAGGCAAGCGCCCGCGGCCACCGGCGGTCCCCAGGGGCCCAAGGTCATGGCCAGACCGCCGAGCAAGGTGCCGAGCAAAATAGCGAGGAAAGTGCCCGATTCGACCAGGGCGTTGCCGCCCAGCAGCTCTTCCGCATGCAGGTGCTGGGGCAGGATGGCGTATTTGAGCGGGCCGAACAGGGTCGAGTGCAGGCCTAGCAGGAACAGGGCGGACAGCAGCAAAACCAGATTGGGCAACAGGAAGCCGGCGGCCGCCAGCAGCATGATGCCGATTTCCAGCAGCTTGACCAGGCGGATCAGACGCGACTTCTCGTATTTGTCCGCCAATTGTCCGGCGCTGGCGCTGAACAGGAAGAAGGGCAGGATGAACAGGCCGGCGCAGGCGTTCACCATCAGGCCGGGGTCGAGGCTGGTGAGATGGGCGCCCTGGAAGGCGATCATCACCACCAGGGCATTCTTCAACAGGTTGTCGTTGCAGGCACCGAGGAATTGGGTGAGGAACAAGGGCAGGAAGCGGCGACGGCGGAGCAGGGCGAATTGGCCGGGCATGACTCAGATTTCCGCGTTCAGGTAGTCCATGACCGCCCCCAGGGCCCCTTGCAGGAAGGCCTTGTCGATCCAGTAGAACACTTCCTTGCCCTCCTTGCTGCTGGCCAGCACGCCGGCTTCCTTGAGGATTTTCAGGTGGTGGGAAACGGCGGGGCGGGAGAGGGTGGAGGCTTCCGCGATCTGGGTGACGTTGAGCCGCTCGCCGCGGTCGAAGGTCAGCAGGATGCGCTGCCGCTGCTCGTCGCCGAGGGCGGCGAAGGTTTTGGTGACGTTTTTCCAGACGAGGGGGATTTCCCGGGCGTAGGCGAGTTTCATGGTGATGAGTTTAATTACTTAAACATGTTTGTCCAGTGGGGACTTGAGGAAAATCGTCATAAAAGCGCATGAAATGGGGGTTTGTAAGTTTTGTAAGAAAGCCAACAACATATGTCTTATATAGGACATGCAGGGAAAAGATAGGAAAAATTTCTCGGAAAATTTGACTTTGCGATGCCACGGCTATATATTCGCGGGCTTTTGGTGCTGGGCAATCACCGTATTGGTGCACGCAGCGGGCAAGCGATGCTGAAGTCAATTGGTCTGCAACTGGGTGTGCTGATGGTGGTGGCGGCAGTGGCCGGAGGATGGATTGGCGCGCAAGGCGCGATCTCCGCTCTGATCGGTGGAGCCTCTTACCTGATTCCGAACCTGCTTTTCGTCCTGCGCCTGAAAATTGCGGCCGCTAGCGGCCGTGCCAGTGCGGTCACCTTCTTTGCCGGTGAGTTCTTCAAGGTGGCCGCCACGATTGGAATTCTGATCGTTGCGCAAAAGTTTTACGACGTGCATTGGCTGGCCCTGCTCGTCGGGCTCTTCGCGGCGCTCAAAGCGAATCTTTTTGCATTCTTATTGAAGACCTGACCATGTCTATCGAAGAAGCTGGCACCCAAGTGGCCCACGAGGCCGCAGAACATGGCCCCACGGCGGGCGAATACATCGTTCACCACCTCACCCACAACAACGGCTCGGGCCATGCCCAGTCCAGCATCATCGATTTTTCGGTGGTGAACCTGGATACCCTGTTCTACTCCGTTACCCTCGGTTTGCTGACCATCCTCATTCTCTGGCTTGCCGCGCGCAAGGCCAGTTCCGACGTGCCCGGCCGCTTCCAGGGCGCCATCGAGGTGCTGGTGGAAATGGTGGCCGGCCAAGCCAAGGGCATCATTCACGAGGAAGAGTCCCGCAAGTACGTGGCACCCCTGGCCCTGACCATCTTCGTCTGGGTGTTCCTGATGAACGCCATGGACTTCCTGCCCCTGGACCTGTTGCCCAACCTCTTCCAGGCAGCTACCGGTAATCACCACGCCTACATGCGCGTCGTGCCCACGGCCGACTTGAACGCCACCCTGGGCATGTCCCTCGGCGTGCTGCTGCTGTGCCTCTACTACAACGTCAAGATCAAGGGTTTCGGCGGCTGGGTGCATGAGTTGTTCACCGCCCCCTTCGGCAGCCATCCCGTGCTGTATCCGGTGAACTTCGCCATGCAGCTGATCGAATTCGCCGCCAAGACCATTTCCCACGGCATGCGGTTGTTCGGCAACATGTACGCCGGCGAACTGGTGTTCATGCTGATCGCCCTGATGGGCGCGGCTTGGGGCGGTTCCGGTGCGACCGGTCCTCTGTTGATGTTCGGCCATATTCTGGCGGGTTCCATCTGGGCCATCTTCCACATCCTGATCGTTGTGCTGCAAGCCTTCATCTTCATGATGCTGGCGCTGGTGTACATCGGCCAGGCCCACGAAGGTCACTAAGCAATACGCAGCAACAACGTTTTCGCAGTCTTTGTTTTCAACCTTGTAGTTTTTACTTTTATTCAAAAGGAGTTGTCATGGAACACGTTCTCGGTTTCGTTGCTCTGGCCGCTGGCCTGATCATCGGTCTTGGTGCTATCGGTGCCTGTATCGGTATTGGCATCATGGGCTCCAAGTACCTGGAAGCCTCCGCTCGTCAACCTGAGCTGATGAACGCCCTGCAAACCAAGATGTTCCTGCTGGCCGGTCTGATCGATGCCGCCTTCCTGATCGGTGTCGGTATCGCGATGATGTTCGCCTTCGCCAACCCGTTCATCCTGAAGTAATCGTCTCCCTTAAACGCTTTTAAGGAGCGAATACCGTGAATCTGAACGCAACGCTGTTTGCCCAGCTGATTGTGTTCTTCGTGCTGGCTTGGGTCACCATGAAGTTCGTGTGGCCCCCCATCGTGAAGGCACTCGACGAGCGGGCAAAGAAGATCGCTGACGGGCTCGCGGCCGCTGACAAGGCCAAGACCGATTTGGCCCTCGCAGAAAAGAAGGTGGCCGAGGAACTGCGCAAGGCGCGGGAATCCGGTGCCGAACTGCGCAGTGGCGCCGAGAAGCAGGCCGCCAAGCTGGTGGAAGAGGCTCGCGCCGAAGCCGCCCGCATCGTGTCTGCCGCCCGTGAAGCCGCCGAAACCGAAGCCGCCGCCGCGTCGCAGCGCGCCAAGGAAAGCCTGCGCGAGCATGTGGCTCAGTTGGCCGTCGCCGGTGCAGAAAAGATTCTCCGCAAGGAAATCAATGCACAGGCCCACGCCGATCTGCTGGCCCAACTCAAGTCGGAGCTTTAATTCGCCATGGCCGAGAACGTCACCCTAGCGCGTCCCTACGCCGAGGCCGCCTTCCAGCTGGCCAAGGCTTCCTCCCTGGCCGCCTGGTCCAGTGCCCTGGGCAGCATGGCCGCCGTGGCGGGAACAGCCGAGATGCAGGAATGCGTCGCCAATCCCAAGCTGCAACCGGAACAACTGGCTCAGTTGTTCGTCGGCGTGGCCGGCAAAGACCTCGGCGCGGAACAGCAGAATTTCGTTCGCGTCCTGGTGGATAACGACCGCCTTACCGTCCTGCCCGAGATCGCTCAGCTCTTCAACGAGCTGAAGAACGCCCATGAAGGAGTGCGCGATGCCCAAGTGGAATCCGCCTTCGCCATGGATGACGCCGCTGTGAAGAATCTGGTGGCCGATCTCGAACGCAAGTTCCAGTGCAAGATCAACGCGACCGTGACGGTCGTGCCCGAACTGATCGGCGGTGTGCGCATCGCCATCGGCGACGAAGTGATCGATGCCTCCGTCCGCGGCAAGCTTGCTGCCATGGCCACCGCGCTAAAGAATTAGGAGCAATTCCATGAGTAACCTCAATCCGTCTGAAATCAGCGACCTGATCAAGAGCCGGATCCAGAACCTGCAACTCTCCGCCACCACCCGCAACGAGGGTACCGTGGTGTCGGTGACGGACGGTATCGTCCGCGTGCATGGCCTGGCCGACGTGATGCAGGGCGAAATGCTGGAGTTCCCCGGCAATACCTTTGGTCTGGCTCTGAACCTCGAGCGCGATTCCGTGGGTGCCGTGGTGCTCGGCGAATACGAACACATTTCCGAAGGCGATACCGTCAAGTGTACGGGCCGCATCCTGGAAGTGCCCGTCGGTCCCGAACTGCTGGGTCGTGTGGTCAATGCCCTGGGTGAACCCATCGACGGCAAGGGCCCCCTGAACAACAAGATCACCGACAAGGTCGAGAAGGTTGCGCCCGGCGTGATCTGGCGTAAGTCCGTGGATCAGCCCGTGCAATCCGGTCTGAAGGCCATCGACGCCATGGTGCCCGTGGGCCGTGGTCAGCGCGAACTGATCATTGGTGACCGTCAGACCGGCAAGACTGCCGTTGCCGTCGACACCATCATCAACCAGAAGGGCCAAGGCGTTAAGTGTATCTACGTCGCTATCGGTCAGAAGGCTTCCACCATCGCCAACGTGGTGCGCAAGCTGGAAGAGCACGGCGCCCTGGAATACACCATCGTTGTCGCCGCCTCTGCCTCCGACTCCGCCGCGATGCAGTTCATCGCTCCCTACGCCGGCTGCACCATGGGCGAATACTTCCGCGACCGCGGTGAAGACGCCCTGATCGTTTATGACGATTTGACCAAGCAAGCTTGGGCCTACCGTCAGATCTCCCTGCTGCTGCGTCGTCCTCCCGGCCGTGAAGCCTATCCCGGTGACGTGTTCTACATCCACTCCCGTCTGCTGGAACGTGCTGCTCGCGTGTCCGCCGAATGGGTGGAAAAGTGCACCAACGGCGAAGTCAAGGGTAAGACCGGTTCTCTGACCGCTCTGCCCGTGATCGAAACCCAGGCCGGTGACGTGTCCGCCTTCGTGCCGACCAACGTGATCTCCATTACCGACGGTCAGATCTTCCTGGAAAGCGACCTGTTCAACGCCGGTATCCGTCCCGCCATGAACGCCGGTATCTCGGTGTCCCGCGTGGGTGGTGCCGCTCAGACCAAGGTCATCAAGAAGCTCGGCGGCGGTGTGCGTCTGGCCCTGGCCCAGTATCGTGAACTGGCTGCCTTCGCGCAGTTCGCTTCCGACCTGGACGAAGCCACCCGCAAGCAGCTGGAACGGGGTCGTCGCGTGACCGAGCTGATGAAACAGCTCCAGTACGCTCCCCTGAACGTTGCCGACATGGCCGTTTCCCTCTACGCCTCCAACGAAGGTTTCATGGACGACGTGGATGTGCCTAAGATCCTGGCTTTCGAAAGCGCCCTGCATCAGTACATGAAGCAGAAGCACGCCGACATTCTGAACACGATCGAGACCACCAAGGATCTGAGCAAGGACACCGAAGCTGCCCTCAAGGCGGCGGTGACCGAGTTCAAGAAGTCCTGGGCCTGATCCTTAATTAACCTGAATTAAGGAGAACGATCATGGCCGTCGGAAAGGAAATCCGCACCAAGATCAAGAGCGTCCAGAACACCCGCAAGATCACCAAGGCCATGGAAATGGTGGCCGCATCCAAAATGCGCAAAGCGCAGGACCGGATGCGGTCGGCCCGCCCCTTCAGCGAGAAGATCCGCAAGCTGGCGGCCAACCTGTCCCAGGCCAACATCACCGACTACCGCCATCCTTTCCTCGGCAAGGGCGGCGAGGCCGAGGCGCCTAAGCGCATCGGCCTGATCCTGGTGACGACGGACAAGGGTCTTTGCGGCGGTCTCAACACCAACATCCTGCGCCTGGTGGTCAACAGCATGCGCCAGTGGGAAAAGGACGGCGCCAGCTCCATCAGCGCCACCTGCATCGGCAACAAGGGTTTTGGCTTCATGCAACGCATGGGCACCAAGATTGTTTCCCATGCGACCCAACTGGGGGACACTCCCCACCTGGAAAAATTGATCGGGCCCATCAAGGTCATGATCGACAGCTTCCAGGCCGGCGAGCTGGATGCCGTCTATGTGGCCTACACCCGCTTCATCAACACCATGAAGCAGGAGCCCGTGGTGGAGCAGTTGCTACCCCTGACGGGCGAGCGTTTGGGCAAGCCCAGCGGTTCCTGGGATTACCTGTACGAACCCGACGCCCAGGTGGTGATTGACGAACTGCTGGTGCGCTATGTGGAAGCCCTGATCTATCAGGCGGTGGCCGAGAACATGGCCTCCGAACAGAGCGCCCGGATGGTGGCCATGAAGGCGGCCACCGACAACGCCGGCAACGTCATCAAGGAACTGCAACTGGTCTACAACAAGGCACGGCAAGCGGCGATTACCAAGGAAATCTCGGAAATCGTCGGCGGCGCGGCGGCCATTGCGGGCTGATAGCGGGTTAACGGATTACTAAGCATTGAGGATATAACCATGAGCAACGGAAACATCGTCCAGTGCATCGGCGCCGTGGTGGACATCAAGTTCCCCCGCGAAGCCATGCCCAAGGTCTATGACGCCCTGGTTCTCGACGAAGCCAACCCTGGCAACGCCGAAGCCGGCCTGACCTTTGAAGTTCAACAACAGCTCGGTGACGGCGTGGTGCGTACCATCGCCCTCGGTTCCTCCGACGGCCTGCGCCGCGGCATGAACGTGAAGAACACCGGCGCCGCCATCAAGGTGCCCGTCGGTACCGGCACCCTCGGCCGCATTATGGATGTGCTGGGCCGTCCCATCGACGAAGCCGGCGACATTCCCTGCGAAGAGCGTCGCCCCATTCACGCCAAGGCGCCCAAGTTCGACGAGCTGTCTCCCTCCGTGGAACTGCTGCCCACCGGCATCAAGGTGATCGACCTGATCTGCCCCTTCGCCAAGGGCGGCAAGATCGGCCTGTTCGGCGGCGCCGGCGTGGGCAAGACCGTGAACATGATGGAACTCATCAACAACATCGCCAAGTCCTACGGTGGTTACTCCGTGTTCGCCGGCGTGGGTGAGCGTACCCGTGAAGGGAACGACTTCTATCACGAAATGGAAGACTCCAAGGTGCTGGACAAGGTCGCCATGGTGTTCGGTCAGATGAACGAACCCCCCGGCAACCGTCTGCGCGTGGCGCTGACCGGCCTGACCATGGCCGAGAAGTTCCGCGACGAAGGCCGCGACATCCTGCTGTTCGTGGACAACATCTACCGTTACACCCTGGCTGGTACCGAAGTGTCCGCCCTGCTGGGTCGTATGCCTTCCGCCGTGGGTTACCAACCCACCCTGGCCGAAGAAATGGGCCGTCTGCAAGAGCGGATCACCTCCACCAAGGTGGGCTCCATCACTTCCATCCAGGCAGTGTACGTGCCTGCCGATGACTTGACCGACCCCTCCCCCGCCACCACCTTCCTCCACTTGGACGCCACCGTCGTGCTGTCCCGGGACATCGCCGCGCTGGGTATCTACCCCGCCGTGGATCCCCTGGACTCCACTTCCCGCCAGCTTGACCCGCTGGTGGTGGGTGAAGAGCACTACGGCGTGGCCCGCAAGGTGCAAGCCACCCTGCAACGCTACAAGGAACTGCGCGACATCATCGCCATTCTGGGCATGGACGAACTGGCGCCCGAAGACAAGCTGGCCGTGACCCGCGCCCGCAAGATTCAGCGCTTCCTGTCCCAGCCCTTCAACGTGGCCGAAGTGTTCACCGGCTCCCCCGGCAAGATCGTGCCCCTGGCCGACACCATCAAGGGCTTCAAGGCCATTGTGGAAGGCGAGTACGACCACCTGCCGGAACAGGCCTTCTACATGGTTGGCGCCATCGAAGAAGCCGTCGAAAAGGCCAAGACGCTGCAATAAGGACGGCCGTCAGCCGGGCATCGCCAGCAGCAAGGCGGCGCCCGGCCCGACCTCCACACTAGGAGTCTGATATGGCTATGACCATTCATGTTGATGTTGTCAGCGCGGAAGAGTCCATCTTCTCCGGCTTGGCGGAATTCGTCGCCCTGCCCGGCGAGGCTGGCGAACTGGGCATTCTGCCCAGTCACATGCCGCTGATGACCCGCATCAAACCCGGCGCCGTGCGCCTCAAGCTGCCCCAGCAGGAAGCCGAGGAGTTGATCTTCGTCGCCGGCGGGCTGCTCGAAGTGCAACCGGAAACGGTGACCGTGCTGGCCGATACCGCCATCCGCGGTAAGGACCTGGACGAAGCCAAGGCCGCCGAAGCCAAGCAGAAGGCCGAGGAAGCCATGGTGAACCGTGGTTCCGAACTGGACTACGCCCGCGCTCAGGCCGAATTGGCCGAAGCCGTGGCCCAGTTGGCCGCCATCCAGCGCTTGCGCAAGGCCGGCCACTAAGCGGTTTACGTTTTGTTGCAATAGGAAAGGCAGCTTCGGCTGCCTTTTTTATTTCCTAAGTGGAATTACGGTTGTTCGCCGGGAAACTCTAGACTAGACTGTACAGTCCATTTTGTACCAAGTCTTCATGTCCTACTCCCCCGACGAAACCCATGTCCACGGCAATTGCCGCGCGAGATTGATCGAGGCTGCCGCCGAGGCCTTCCTGGAAAAAGGCTATCGCGCCAGCGTGGACAACATCGCCGCCAAGGCTGGCGTCGCCAAGCAGACCCTGTACAACAACTTCGGTAACAAGGAGGAGTTGTTCCGCGAGGTAGGCACGCGACTGGCCGACTCCCTGGCCGAGGAACTCTTTCTCGGCCGCGATGGTCTGGCGGAAACCCTTTACCGCTTCGGCCTGGAAATGCGCAATCGGGCTCTGTCGGACAAGGGCATCGCCATCTATCGCTCCTTCCACATGGAAAGCGCGCGGGTGCCGGAAATGGCCATGGCGATCCATGGCCGGGTGACGTGCCGCATCGTGGAAATCCTGTCGAGCTATCTGTCGGCGGCCATGGACCGGCAACAATTGCGGCGAGACGATCCCAAGTTCGCGGCGGAAATGTTGACCTCGATGTTGATCCACGCCGACCGTTCGCAACGGCTCGCGGGTGGCCCTCTTTTGTCAGATGAAGAAAACGCAGTGCGGACGCGCAAGATCACCGAATGCTTCCTGCGCGCCTACCGATTTGAATAGAACGGAAGATCCCCCATGGAGAAGAAAATGAAAAAACTGACGCTAGCCCTGGCCGTTTCGATCCTTTTCATCAACGGCTGTAGCAAGAGCGATGGCCAAGGCGCCCCCGCCGGCGCGGGCATGCCCCCGGCGGAAGTGGACGTGGTGACCATCGCCAGCGCCAGCGCCACCCTGACCCAGGACCTGCCGGGCCGCTTGCAGGCGATCCGCAGCGCCCAAGTGCGGGCGCGGGTGGAAGGCGTGGTGGAAAAGCGCCTGTTCGTCGAAGGCAGCGACGTCAAGGCGGGCACCCCGCTGTTCACCATCGATCCCCGCACCTACAAGGCCACCGTGGAATCGGCTCGGGCCGACGTCGAAGTCGCCAAGCTGACCGTTGATCGCTACAAGCCCCTGCTGGAAACCAAGGCCGTGAGCCAACAGGAATACGACCAGGCCGCTGCCAAGCTGAAGCAGGCCCAGTCCACATTGGCCAAGGCCGAACTCGACTATGAAAACGCCTCGGTGCCGGCCCCCATCAGCGGCCGCATCGGACGGGCCCTAGTGACCGAGGGTGCCCTGGTTGGCAAGAGCGAAGCCACGCAACTGGCGCTGATTGAGCAACTGGACCCGATCTATGCCAACTTCACCCAGTCCGGCGACGAATTGCTGCGCCTGAAGAAGGCCATCATGGCCGGCAAGCTGCAACAGACCAAGGAAACCAAGGTCGAGCTGTTGCTGGAGGATGGCAGCCTCTATCCCCTCAGCGGCAAGCTGCTGTTCTCCGACATGGCGGTGGACCCCAACACCGGCACCGTCACCCTGCGTGCCGAATTCCCCAATCCCAAGCGCGAATTGCTGCCCGGCATGTTCGCTCGCATCCGCTTCCCCCAGGCCAATATCGAAAAAGCCATCAAGGTGCCGCAACGGGCCGTGATGTCCGGTCCCCAAGGTCAGAGCGTGATGGTGGTGGATGGTGAAGGCAAGGTCGCGCCCCGTCCCATCAAGGTGGGCGGCATGAGCGGCAGCGACTGGATCGTGAACGACGGCCTGAAGGAAGGCGACCAAGTGATCGTGAACGGCCTGCAAAAAGCCAAGCCGGGGGCCGTGGTGAAGGCCGTGCCGTGGAATCCGGCTGCCGCCGCCAATGGCCCCGCAGCCACGGCCAATGCCGCGCCGGCTGCCGCAGCGGCACCGGCAGCAGCACCCAAGGCCGAACAGAACAAGGATGCGGCCGCGCCCCAGGGCGCCAAGCAAGGGAGCTAAACCATGCTGGCTAAATTCTTCATCGATCGCCCGGTGTTCGCCTGGGTGATCGCCCTAGTGATTCTCCTGGCCGGTTCGCTGGCCTTGAAAAAGCTGCCCATTTCCCAGTATCCGCAGGTGGCGCAGCCTTCCATCGCCTTCAACATCACCTATCCCGGCGCAAGTGCCGAGGTGATCGAGCAGACCGTCACCGCCCTGATCGAACAGGAAATGAACGGCATCGAGCACCTGCTCTACATGGAGTCCTCCTCCGAACTGGGGGTGGGTACCCTGACCCTCACCTTCGAGGCCGGCACCAACGTGGACGTGGCGTCGGTGGAAGCGCAAAACCGCTACAAGCGAGTCGAGGCCCGTCTGCCGGACGATGTACGCCGCCTCGGCGTGCCGGTGACCAAGCCCCAGCGCAACTACCTGATGTTCGTCATCCTGCGTTCGCCCGACAAGAGCAAGGACAACGTCGCCCTGGGCAGCTACGCCGCCGCCAGCGTGCTGGACCAGATCCGTCGGGTCAAGGGCGTGGGCGAGGCCAACCTGTTCGGCACCGAATACTCGATGCGGATCTGGCTCAACCCGGCTAAGCTCCACAGCTACAACATCTCCCCGAGCGACGTTTCCAACGCCGTCAAGGCGCAGAACATCCAGCTCGCCACAGGCGAACTGGGGCAAAACCCGGCCGCGCCGGGGCAGGAGCTCAATGCCGTCATCGTTGCCCGTAGCCGCCTGACCACTCCCGAGGAATTCGGCGAAATCCTGGTGAAGACCCAGCCCGACGGTTCCGCCGTCAAGGTCAAGGACATCGCCCGGGTGGAACTGGGGGCCCAGAGCTACGACGTCTTCGCCCGTACCGATGGCAGCCCCTCCGCCGCCATCGCGGTGCGGGTCGCCCCAGACGGCAACGCCCTGGACGTGGCAAAGGCGGTCAAGGCCCGCATGGGCGAACTGGAAAAGTACTTCCCCCCCGGCATCAAGTGGGAAGTGCCCTACGACACCTCCAAGTTCGTGGACATCTCCATCTCGGAAGTGGTGCACACCCTGTTCGAGGCCATGGTGCTGGTGTTCCTGGTGATGTGGCTGTTCCTCGGCAACCTGCGCGCCACGCTGATTCCCGCCGTGGTGGTGCCGGTGTCCCTGGTGGGCGCCCTGACCGGTTTGTACCTGCTCGGCTACTCGGTGAACGTGCTGACCCTGTTCGCCATGGTGCTGGCCATCGGCATCGTGGTGGACGACGCCATCGTGGTGGTGGAAAACGTCGAGCGGATCATGAGCGAGGAAGGCCTGTCGCCCCGGGACGCTACCCGCAAGGCCATGGACCAGATCATCGGCGCCATCATCGGCATCACCCTGGTGCTCTGTGCCGTGTTCGTTCCCATGGCCTTCTTCGGCGGCTCCGTGGGCGCCATCTACCGCCAGTTCTCGGTCACCCTGGTGCTGACCATGTTCTTCTCGGCGCTGATGGCCCTGACCCTGACCCCGGCCATGTGCGCAACCCTGCTCAAGCCGGCGGAAAAGGGCCACGTTCTGCCAGAGACCGGCGTGTTGGGCGTGTTCAATCGCTGGTTCACCCGCACCAGTGAGCGCTATCGCAACGGCGTCGCTCGCGTGCTGGGCCGACCCGGTCGCTGGCTGGTGGTGTATGCCGCCGTGCTGGTCGCCACCGGCTGGTTGTTCACCAAGCTGCCCGGCAGCTTCCTGCCGGACGAGGACCAGGGCTACTTCATCAGCATGATCCAGTTGCCGCCAGGGGCCACCCGCGAGCGGACCACCGAAGTGCTGAGCCGGATCGAGCAGTACTACCTGCAACAGCCGGAAGTGGACCACGTCATCGGCGTGCTGGGTTTCTCCTTCTTCGGTCGCGGCCAGAACGCCGCCCTGGTGTTCACCACCTTGAAGGACTGGGACGAGCGCAAGGCCAAGGAGCATTCGGTGCAGAGCCTGATCATGCGCATGAACGGCTTCCTCTTCTCCATCAAGCAGGCCTTCTCCCTGGCCGTTAACGTGCCGCCCATTCCCGAACTGGGGGCCATCGGCGGCTTCGACTTCCGCCTGCAAGACCGGGCGGGTATCGGCCGCGACAAGCTGACCGATGCGCGCAACATGCTGCTCGGTATGGCCAGCCAGAACCCTGTGTTGGTGGGCGTCCGGCCCGAGGGCCAGGAACCGGCGCCGCAAATCCAGTTGGACATCGACCGGGCCAAGGCCCGGGCCCTGTCGGTGGACCTGGGCAGCCTCAACGACACCCTGCAATCCACCCTGGGCGTGGGCTACATCAACGACTTCGTCCGCGAAGGCCGCATCCTGCGGGTGCAGATGCAGGCCGACGCCGACCTGCGTCGAACGCCGGAGGACATCCTCAAGCTGCCGGTGCGCAACACCCGTGGCGAGATGGTGATGCTGGGGGAAATCGCCAAGCCCAAGTGGATCATCGGCCCGCCCAAGGTGGACCGCTACAACGGCCTGCCCTCCTACAAGATCTCCGGCAGTCCGGCCCCCGGCCGCAGTACCGGCGAGGCCATGGATGCCATGGAAGCCATGGCCGCCAAGCTGCCGCCCGGCGTCGGCTTCGAGTGGTCCAGCACTTCCCTGGAGGAAAAGGTTTCCGGCAACCAGGCGCCGGGCTTGTTCGCCCTGTCCCTGATCGTCGTCTTCCTGGCCCTGGCCGCCCTGTATGAAAGCTGGTCCATCCCCTTCTCGGTGCTGTTGGTGGTGCCCTTGGGCGTGTTCGGTGCCGTGCTGGCCGTGCTGCTGCGGGGCCTGCCCAACGACGTGTACTTCAAGGTGGGCCTGATCGCCATCATCGGCTTGTCGTCAAAGAACGCCATCCTGATCATCGAGTTCGCCCGGGAGCTGAACGAGCGTGGCATGAGCGTCGTCGACGCCACTCTGGAAGCCTGCCGCCTGCGTTTCCGTCCGATCCTGATGACTTCCCTGGCCTTCATCCTCGGCGTGCTGCCTCTGGCCATCTCCAGCGGTGCCGGCGCCCAGAGCCGTCACGCCATCGGTACCGGCGTCATCGGCGGCATGATCGGCGCCACGGTACTGGCGGTGTTCCTCGTGCCGGTGTTCTTCGTCGTCGTCCGTCGCTTCTTCCCCGGCCATCCCCGCCACCATGCCGATACCCCGCCGACAACCTCGACTACCCAGGAGACCCACCATGACTAAGCACTCCATGACCGGGCTCACCGTCAGCGTGCTGGCCGCCGCCGTTCTCAGCGCGTGCAGCCTGGCCCCTGACTACACCCGCCCCAATCTGGCGGTGGACAACCAGTGGCCGGAGGGCGTCAATCCCGCCGGCGCCCGGGCCGTCGCCAACCTGGATTGGCACGACCTGTTCCCCGATCCCCGCCTGCAAGCGGTGATCGAACTGGCCCTGGCCAACAACCGCGACCTGCGCATCGCCGTCGCCCGGGTGGACGAAGCCCGTGGCCTTTACGGCGTGCAGCGGGCCGACCGCTTCCCCAACGCCGATCTGTCCGTCGGCCGCACCGCCTCGCGCAGCCCCGCCGCCATCACCGGCGCGGCGAAGGACGTGCAGGTGAACCGCTACGACGGCAGCCTCAACCTGCTTTCCTTCGAGCTGGATTTCTGGGGTCGCGTCGCCAACCTGAGCGAGGCCGCCAAGGCCAGCTACCTTGCCACCGAGGAAGCCCGCCGCACCGTGCGCCTGGGCCTCATCGCCGACGTGGCCAACGCCTACCTGACCTTGCAGGAAATGGAAGAGCGGGCCGCCCTGGCCCGGGATACCGTGCGTGCCCGCAGTGAAAGCCGCAACCTGATCGCACAGCGGCGGGAAGTGGGCATCGCCAGCGACCTGGATTTCCTCACCGCCGACGGCGCCCTGGAGTCCGCCAAAGCCGACCTGGCCGCCATCGAGCGTTCGCGCCTGCAAGCCGGCACCGCCCTCGCCGTCTTGGTGGGCAGCGCCCTGCCCAAGGACCTGCCGGCGGCCAAGCCCCTGGCGGAGCAAGGCATCCGCGCCGACCTGGCGGCGGACCTGCCGGCCGAGGTGTTGCTGCGCCGGCCCGACGTGCGTGGCGCCGAGCAGCAGCTGATCGCCGCCAACGCCAACATCGGCGCGGCGCGGGCCGCCTTCCTGCCCAAGATCGTGCTCACCGGCGCCTTCGGCAGCGCCAGCCCGCTGTTGTCCGGTCTGTTCAAGAGCGGCACCGAGGCCTGGAGCTTCACCCCCAGCATCCACCAACCCCTGTTCGACTGGGGCCGCAACAGTGGCAACCTGGACGTGGCCGAGGCACGCAAGGTGGTGGCCGTGGCCACCTATGAAAAGACCATCCAGACCGCCTTCAAGGAAGTGGCCGACCTGCTCGCCGCCCGGGACACCCTGGTGGAACAACTGCGGGCCCAGGACGCCAACCGCGCCAGCCAGGAAGAACGGCTGAAGCGGGTCGAAGCCCGTTACAAGGCCGGCATCGCCAGCAACCTGGAACTGCTCGACGCCCAGCGCGACAGCTTCACCGCCCAGCAGACCGCCGTCCAGGTGCGGCGCCAGTTGCTGGCCACCAGCGCCCAGCTGTACAAGGCCCTGGGGGGCGGCGACGAGGCGACACCGAAGAGCTGAACCTATTCCAGTGGGTGACGTAAAAAAGCCGGGCCATCCTTAGGGGTGGCCCGGCTTTTTTGTGGATTTGCTAGTGAGTTGTTTGACAAAATGATGCTATGTGAATTTGATGTATCTTTGTGGTGCAGTAAGTTACATCGCCTCAGTCCGACTTCAATATATCGCTTACTTCGCACTAGAAAATTAGGGAGAGTTTGATGGACGAAACAGTATTTTTTGAGAGTAATAACGTCAAAGTTACGAACAGCCGGTTCATTGTTGGTAATCAAACATATGCAATGGCCGCTGTAAGTTCAGTCAAGGTCACAACGACAGACATTACTCCTCCCAAAACTTTTCCGTTAATTCTTATTGTCGTCGGTGCAATCTGGCTTCTTGCTGCTCTCTCTGGTAATAGCAGTGCTAGTTCGTTTCTTTGGTCAATTGGGTTGATTGCTGTTGGGATTTTTTGGTTTCGTTCTATTAAACCGATTTTCGAACACAAAATAATCCTTACGACATCCTCTGGCGAGGCAACGGCACTAACTAGCAGAAACGATCAAGATATAAACCCTGTCGAGAAGGCATTGAATGACGCGCTCGTTTTCCGGGGTTAAAGTCCCAACCTTTCGCCAAGTCTCGCTTCTTTGTCCGGCAGCACATCAGTGAGTTATAGCTTGCAAGGGCCGTTGAAAAGCTGATTTATTCTTGCTCCGCCAAGCCCAAATTCCGCTGCTGATCCACCAACAGCGTATGCACCCGACGGCTGTCGGCGCGCAGCACGGTGATGCGCACGCCGTCCAGTTCCACCACTTCGTTGCGCTTGGGCAGGCGGCCCAGGTGCTGGATGACGAGGCCGCCGATGGTGTCCACGTTGTCGTGGGCCAGGGAGGTGCCGAAGGACTCGTTGAAGTCGTCGATCTCGGTGACGGCCTTGACCCGGTAGCGGCCCAGGTTGTCGAGGACGATGTTGCCGGCGGCTTCGTCGAAGTCGTACTCGTCCTCGATGTCACCGACGATCTGTTCCAGCACGTCCTCGATGGTGACCAGGCCGGCGACGCCGCCGTATTCGTCCACCACCACGGCCATGTGGTTCCGGCTGGCGCGGAATTCCCGCAGTAGCACGTTGAGGCGCTTGGATTCGGGAATGAAGATGGCGGGGCGCAGGGTGTCGCGCAGGTCGAATTCCTTGCCGGCGAAGTAGCGCAGCAGGTCCTTGGCCAGCAGGATGCCGACCACATCGTCCTTGTTCTCGCCGATGGCGGGAAAGCGCGAGTGCGTCGCTTCCACGACAAACTCGGCGATCTTCTCGGGGGAATCGTTGATGTCGATCACGTCCATCTGGGCGCGGGGCACCATGACGTCGCGGACGGTCGTCTCGGACACGGCCAGCACGCCCTCCATCATGGAGAGGCCGTCGGCGTCCAGGAGGTTGCGCTCGAAAGCGCCGTGCAGCAGTTTGAGCAGTTCTTCCCGGTCCTCCGGCTCGTGGAGCAGCAGGGCGGAAAGGCGTTCGATCAGCTTGAGCTTGGGTTTACTACTGGAAGGGTCCATTCTGGTCAGGGTTGATGGGCGATGGGTAAGGGCAGTGGTTGGACTGTCATTACCGATCACGCATCGTCCCGTCCTTGGTTATTGGTAAGGGTCGGCTATGCCCAATCGAGCAAGAATCGTGCGTTCCTTGGCTTCCATGGCCTCCGCGTCCGCCGCTCCGGTTTCGTGGTCGTAACCATGCAGGTGGAGTATGCCATGCACGATCATGTGGGCGAAATGGTCGGCCACCGTCTTGCCCTGTTCCTTGGCTTCCCGCAGCACCACGGGGAGGCAGACCACCAGGTCGCCGAGCACCTTCGGTGCGGTCTCGTAGACAAAGGACAACACGTTGGTGGCGTAGTCCTTGCCCCGGTAGTCCCGGTTCAAGGCCTGGCCTTCCTCGGCGCCCACGAAACGGATGGTCACCTCGGCGGGCCGTTCCAGGCTGGCCTGCACCCAACGGCGAAGGCGAGGCCGGGAGGGTAGGTCATCTCCGTTACAGGCATATTGCACTGCCAACGACAGGCGGTGCAATACGCCTGCGGTAGTAGGCCTACCCCCGGTCCCCCTTTTCAGGGAAGGGGGAGCGCTGGCGCTCCCCTTTAGGGAATTGGACGACCCTCCCCTCGCCCCCCTCCCCGGGGGAGGGGACGATTGATTAGCCGCCTTGGGGCGGGAGGTGATTTTGGTGAGGCGCGGTTGGGTCTGTGTTGCGGCGTGATCAGTGACTGCAGGCGGTTTTACCCTAGCCCCTAGCCCCTTGCCCCTTGCCTTCGCCGTGTCAGGATTTTTCGCCATGTTGCTCGTAGGCGGCGACGATGCGGGCCACCAGGGGGTGGCGCACCACGTCGCTGGCGTCGAAGTCGGTGAAGGCGAGGCCGCGCACCTCGGACAGGATGCGGCGGGCTTCCACCAGGCCGGACTTCTGGCCCCGGGGCAGGTCCACCTGGGTGGCGTCGCCGGTGATCACCGCCTTGGCGCCGATGCCGATGCGGGTGAGGAACATCTTCATCTGCTCGGGCGTGGTGTTCTGCGCCTCGTCGAGGATGATGAAGGAACGGTTCAGGGTGCGGCCCCGCATGTAGGCGAGGGGGGCGATTTCGATGTGGCCCTTTTCGAACAGCTTGGTCACCTTGTCGAAACCCATCAGGTCGTAGAGGGCGTCGTAAAGGGGGCGTAGATAGGGGTCCACCTTCTGGCTCAGGTCGCCGGGGAGGAAGCCCAGCTTTTCGCCGGCTTCCACGGCGGGGCGGGTGAGGACGATGCGTTCCACCTGGTCGCGCTCGAAGGCGTCCACGGCGCAGGCCACGGCCAGGTAGGTCTTGCCGGTGCCGGCGGGGCCAATGCCGAAGGTGATGTCGTGTTCCTGGATCTTGCGCAGGTATTCCACCTGGTGGGCGGTGCGGCCGTGGAGGTCGCCCTTGCGGGTGACGAGTCCGGCGGACGGGGTTTCCATGCGCGCCTTGTTGGCCAGCTCCACCAGGCCCAGTTGCACCGCGTCGATGGATAGGGGCGCTTCGCACAGGTCGTAAAAGTGACGCAGGGCCGCCGCGGCGTGGCGGGCGTTGGCCGTGTCGCCGCTGACCCGGCAGACTTCGCCACGGCGGGCGATGGCCACGTCGTAGGCGGTTTCGATCTGGCGCAGGTTTTCGTCCAGGGGACCACACAGGTTGGCCAGCCGGGCGTTGTCCACCGGGCGGAAGGCCACCTCAATGGGGCGCGGGTGGCGGACGGGTTTGGCGGTGTCGCTCAAGGTGCGGGCTGGGACGGGAAAGTGGAAAGGGCAAGGGGCCGATTGTAGCCGCTCAGTCCTTGATCACCAGTTCGCCGCGCAGGCTGTGGGGCAGGGCTTCGGTGATGCGCACCTGGACGAACTGGTTGATCAGCCGCTCGCCGCCGGCGCCGGCGGGGAAGTTCACCACCCGGTTGTTGTCGGTGCGGGCGGCCAATTCCGTTTCGTCCTTCTTCGCCCGACCCGTCACCAGCACCCGCTGCACCGTGCCCACCATGGCCTTGGAAATTTCCATGGCCTGTTCCTCGATGCGCTTTTGCAGGCGGGCGAGGCGAGCGCTCTTCACTTCGGCAGGCGTGTCGTCGGCCATCTCCGCCGCCGGGGTGCCGGGACGGGGGCTGTAGATGAAGGAGAAGCTGGTGTCGAAGCCCACCTCGTCGATGAGCTTCATGGTCTTTTCAAAGTCCTCGTCGGTCTCGCCGGGGAAGCCGACGATGAAGTCCGACGAGAGGGACAAATCCGGCCGCGCCGCGCGCAGCTTGCGGATCACCGACTTGTATTCCAGCGTGGTGTAGCCCCGCTTCATGGCCGCCAGCACCCGGTCGGAACCGGCCTGCACGGGCAGGTGCAAATGGGACACCAGCTTGGGCACCTTGGCAAAGGTGTCGATGATGCGCTGGGTCATCTCCCGAGGGTGGGAGGTGGTGTAGCGGATGCGCTCGATGCCGGGCATCTCGGCGATGGTCTCGATCAGGAAGGCCAGGTCGGCGGCGCCTTCCTCGTCCCCCAGCTTGCCCCGATAGGCATTCACGTTCTGGCCCAGCAGGGTCACTTCCTTGACGCCCTGTTGGCTCAGGTTGGCGATCTCCGCCAGGATGTCTTCCATGGGTCGGGAGACTTCCTCGCCTCGGGTGTAGGGCACGATGCAGAAGGTGCAGAACTTGGAGCAGCCTTCCATGATGGAAACGAAGGCGGTAGCGCCTTCCACCTTGGCGTTGGGCAGGGCGTCGAATTTTTCGATCTCGGGGAAGGACACGTCCACCTGGGCCTTGCCCGTCTCGCGCCGGGCGCCGATCAACTGGGGCAGGCGGTGCAGGGTCTGGGGGCCGAACACCACGTCCACATAGGGCGCCCGCTCCACGATGGCCGCGCCTTCCTGGCTGGCCACGCAACCGCCCACGCCGATGACGAGGTTGGGGTTCTTCTGCTTCAAGTGCTTGACCCGCCCCAGGTCGTGGAACACCTTCTCCTGGGCCTTTTCCCGCACCGAGCAGGTGTTGAACAGGATGATGTCCGCCTCTTCCACGTTGTCGGTCTTCACCGCATCCTCGCCCTGGGCAAGGATGTCGGCCATCTTGTCGGAATCGTATTCGTTCATCTGGCAACCGAAGGTGCGGATGAAGACTTTCTTGGTCATGGGAGTGCTGCCACTGCGGGAGGGGAAGGGGCTGAATTATAAGGGGGTTGGCTATAATCCCGGCCGCGATTGGTGAGGGGGTTCCGCAAGGGAAAACCCTCATGGGAACACGGTGAAATTCCGTGGCGGGCCCGCCGCTGTAACCGGGGACGACGCTTGCACGATGCCACTGGGCCCTGCCCGGGAAGGCGCAGGCGAAGGACGATCCGGGAGCCAGAAGACCGACCTTTCGTTGTTCCTCCACCCGCCGTGACGGTGGACCGCCCTGGACCCGCGGCCTCGCCCCACGGTTGTAACCGGAGACGAATCGGTGCATTCCTTCAAGATCAAGGCCGTTGATCGCGGCCTCGGCGTCGACCTGCAACGCAAGATCGACCAAAAAACCAAACCCCTCGGCGCCCTCGGCCAACTAGAAACCCTGGCCCTGCAACTGGGCCTGATCCAGGGCACGCTGAGCCCCCAGTTGTCCAAGCCCCACATCCTCGTCTGCGCCGGTGACCACGGTGCGGCTAAGGCCGGCGTGTCCGCTTATCCCCAGGACGTGACCTGGCAGATGGTGGAAAACTTTCTCGCCGGCGGCGCGGCCATCAATGCCTTCTCCCGCCAGCATGGCCTGGGCCTGGTGGTGGCCGATGCCGGCGTGGCCCACGATTTCGGCCGGCGCGAGGGCCTGGTGGATGCCAAGATCGCCTACGGTACGGCCAACTATCTCGAAACTGCCGCCATGACGGTCGAACAGTGCGACGCCGCCCTGGCCAAGGGCGCCGCCATTGCCCGCGACCTGGCCGCCCAAGGCTGCAACGTGCTCGGCTTCGGTGAAATGGGCATCGGCAACACGGCCTCGGCGTCCTTGCTGACCCATTGCCTGACGGCGCTGCCCCTGTCCGCCGTGGTCGGGCGCGGTACCGGCCTTGACGATGCCGGCGTGGTGCGCAAGCGCGCCCTGTTGGAGCAGGCCTTGCTGGCCTGGCCGGAACGGCCCCAAATCAGCCACCTCCCCGGTGAGGGAGAGGACGGGAGGGGGCGGAGGTCCTGTGCCCAGGTGGGCGAGCATGCTTTGAGTGTGCTTGCCCGCTTTGGCGGCTTTGAAATTGCCATGTTGGCCGGCGCCATGTTGGCCGGGGCGGAGGCCGGCATGGTGTTGTTGATCGACGGCTTCATCGTCACCAGCGCCCTGTTGGCGGCCATCGCCCTGGTTCCCGAGGTGCGCGACTACTGCGTCTTTTCCCATTGTTCCGACGAGTCCGGCCACCGTCTGCAACTCGACCACCTTGGCGCCAAACCCTTGCTGCAACTGGGTTTACGCCTGGGTGAGGGGACCGGCGCGGCCTTGGCCTGGCCTCTGTTGGCCTCCGCCAGCGGCTTTTTGCGGGACATGGCCAGCTTCGAAGCCGCCGGCGTGAGCGAGAAATCCGCCTGATCGGCGGGTTTTTTCCATTGTCCTAGCCCCAGGCACCGATACAATGTGGCCCTTTCCACTTTCGGATCAAGGATTAAGCCTATGAGCCAGTTCGGCCACTTTGCGCATCTCGACGTGTTGTTGGCGGAGCCATCCGCCATGCAGGCCCGGGTCATCGCCCATGCCTGCCAGGAGTTGGGCATCCTGCGTCTGCGCACGGTGGACGGCGGCAAGGCGGCCCTGACGGCCATGGCCGAGGTCAAGCCCGACGTGGTGATCAGCGCCCTGTATCTGCCCGACATGTCCGGCACCGAGCTGATCCAGACCATGCGCGACCAGCCGGAGCTGGAGAACGTGGCCTTCATCCTCGTCTCCAGTGAAACCCGGCCCCAGGCCCTGGATCCGGTGCGCCAGTCCGGGGTCTGCGGCATCCTGCCCAAGCCCTTTACCCCCGAGCAATTGCGCAAGGCCCTGTTGTCCACCGTGGAGTTCCTCACCGAGGACCAGTCCGCCGTGGGCGACTTCGAACCCGAGACCCTGCGCGTGCTGCTGGTGGACGACAGTCCCAACGCCCGCAAATTCATGCGCCGGGTGCTGGAGAACCTGGGGGTGGAGCATTTCGTCGAGGCCGAGAACGGCCGGCAGGCCGCCGCCATCCTGGGCGAAACCATGGTGGATTTGGTGGTGACCGACTACAACATGCCGGAGATGGACGGCCGCGAATTGGTGGACTTCATCCGCAACCAGAGCTGGCAACGTTCGGTGCCGGTGTTGATGGTGACCAGCGAAACCAACAACGGCCGTCTGGCGGCGGTGGAGGAGGCCGGCGTGTCCGGCATTTGCGACAAGCCCTTCGAGCCCGGCGTGGTGCGGCGTTTGTTGGGGAAGATCCTGAACGATCGCTGAGCCGATGGTCGTGGGGGAGTTGCGGGTTTTTCTCAGCGCCATCGGATTCTTCACCCGATTGCCGGTGCCCGCCTGGGTGGGCCATTCCGCCGCCGGCCTTGACCAGGCGGTGCGCTATCTGCCGCTGGTGGGTGTCCTGGTGGGTCTGGCCGGCGCCGCGGCCACCGAACTGGCCGCCCTGTTGCTGCCGCTGAATCTGGCGGTGCTGCTGGGCATGGCGGCCACGGCCTGGCTTACCGGCGCCCTGCACGAGGACGGTTTCGCCGACGCCTGCGACGGTTTCGGCGGCGGCTGGGACAAGGACCGTGTACTCGCCATCATGAAGGATTCCCGCCTGGGCAGTTATGGCGCCATTGGCTTGGTGTTGCTGCTGTTGGGGAAGTACCAGGCCCTGCTGGCCATCGACGACGAGCTTGAGCTGTTTGCCGGCGCCTTTGACGAGGGTTGGTCCACCCTGCCCTTTGCCCTGGTGGCCGGCCACGGGGTGTCGCGCCTGGCGGCTCTGGCAGTGATGGCCCGCCTCGACTACGCCCGGGAAGGGGAGGCCAAGGCCGCCGCCCTAGCCCATCGCCCCGGTCCGGTCAGCTTGGCGTGGGGGGCGGTCTGCGGTCTCGCGCCCTGCCTGTTCCTGCCCCGTTATTCCGTGGCCTTCGCCCTGTTGTTGGTGGCCGCCACCACGGTGCTGGCGCTGCGCTATTTCCGCCGCCGCATCGGCGGCTATACCGGGGACTGCCTGGGCGCCGTGCAACAGGGAACGGAACTGCTGTTCTACCTGGGCCTGCTGTGCAGCTTTACCTGGTAAGACATCCCCGGCCCCAGGTGGCGGAAGGGGTTTGCTACGGTAGGAGCGACCTGCCCCTGGACCCGGCGGCGGGTTCCGCTGCGGCCCTCGCCATTCTGGTTCAGCAGCTGCGCGCGCGGGTCCCTTCCCATGTCGCCTGTTACGCCAGTCCCCTGCAACGTTGCCGGGTGTTGGCCGAGGCGCTCCATCCCCGGCCCCGTTTCGACGCCCGCTTGCAGGAAATGGATTTCGGCGCCTGGGAGATGCGGGCTTGGGAGGCCATTCCCCGCGCCGCCCTGGATGACTGGGCGGCGGAGCCCCTGGATTTCGCCCCTCCCGGCGGCGAATCGGTGGCGCGAATGCGGGGGCGGGTACTGGCTTTTTTGCGGGAACAAAGAGAAGCGGAGGCGCTGCTGCTGGTGACCCACGGCGGCGTGATGAAAATCCTGGCGGGCATGGCGGCCGACGAACCGGTGGAAACCTGGTTGGGTCGCCGCTTTGCCTACGGCGAGCTGCTGTCCCTGACCCTGGACCCGGAGCGGCTCGGCGGCGATGGCGATGGGCTCTGGCAAAATGCCGGCCATGACTGAATCCTTTTCTCCGGATCGACTGCGCCGCGCCCTGGTGATCAAGTTGCGCCACCATGGCGACGTGCTGCTCACTTCGCCGGTGATCTCGGTACTCAAGGCCCAGGCCCCCCAGTGCGAGATCGACGCCTTGATCTACGCCGACACCGCGCCCATGCTGGAGGGCCATCCCGACCTGGCCCGGCTGCACGTAGTTGACCGGCGTTGGAAAAAGCAGGGTCTGCTGGCTCAGGCCCGAGCCGAGTTGGCCCTGCTGGGCGCCCTGCGCGAGCGCCGCTACGACTTGATCATCCACCTCACCGAACACCGTCGCGGCGCCTGGTTGACCCGCCTGCTGAGGCCCCGCTGGAGCGTGGCGCCGCGCCTACGGCAGCGGGGAAATTTCTGGCGCGACAGCTTTACCCACTTCATCAGCTACCCCAACCATGCCCTGCGCCACACGGTGGAAAAGAACCTGGACGGCCTGCGTCGGCTCGGCATTCATCCCGCGCCCGAGGCACGTCGCCTGACCCTGGTGCCTGGCGCCGAGGCCGAGCAGCGGATAGAGGGCTTGCTGATCCGTCATGAGCTGACGGCGGGCAACTTCATCCATATCCACCCCGGTTCCCGTTGGCTGTTCAAGTGCTGGCCGCCGGAACGCATGGCGGACCTGATCGACCAGCTGCACTTCAGCGGTCATCCCATCGTGCTTACTGGCGCGCCGGAAGCCAACGAACAGGCCATGATCGAACAGATCAAGGGACGCGTGCACGTACCGGTGGTGGATCTGTCGGGCCAGTTGAGTCTCAAGGAACTGGCGGCCCTGACCCGGCGCGCCAAGCTGTTCGTCGGCGTGGATTCGGCGCCCATGCACATCGCCGCGGCCATGGAGACCCCGGTGGTGGTGCTGTTCGGACCCTCCGGCGACAAGGAATGGGGGCCCTGGATGACTCGCCACCGCATCGTCACCAGCCATCACAGCTGCCGTCCCTGTGGCCGCGATGGCTGCGGCGGCGGCAAGGTCAGTGATTGCCTAGTCACTCTGCCGGTGGAGCGGGTGGTGGTGGCTTGCCACGAACTGTTGATGGGATCGGCGTGAGCGCACAGGGCACTCAGAGCACTCAGCGGCCATGAAGCTCGCCATCGTTCGTCAGAAATACACCCCCTTCGGCGGTGCCGAGCGCTTTGTCGAACGGGCCTTGACGGCCCTGGTCGAGCGGGGTCTGGATGTCACCATCATCACCCGCCAGTGGCGCGGGGAACGGCAGGCGGGGCGGCAGGTGCGTCTCTGCAATCCCTTCCACCTCGGTCGATTGTGGCGGGACGCGGGATTTTCCCGGGCCGTGCGGCAGATCGTCGCGAGCGGGGAATTCGACCTGGTGCAGAGCCACGAGCGGATTCCCGGTTGCCACATCTATCGCGCTGGCGACGGGGTGCATGCCACGTGGCTGGAATTGCGGGCAAGAACCCAGTCGCCTCTGGCGGCCCTGTTCACCCGCTGGCACCCCTGGCACCGCTATGTGCTGCGGGCCGAAGCACGCATGTTCCGCCACCCCGATCTGCGGGCGGTGATCTGCAATTCGCGCATGGTGAAGGACGACATCGTCCGCCGCTTCGGCGTGGCGGAGGACAAGCTGCACGTGATCCACAACGGGGTAGACCTGGCGTATTTCCACCCGGGTCTGCGCGCCGAGCATCGGGAACGGACCCTTGCCGAACTGGGCATTCCCGCCCAGGCCAAGGTGGTGCTGTTTGTCGGTTCCGGTTTCGAGCGCAAGGGCCTTTTCCCCTTGTTGCACGCCGTGGCTGGCCTGGCCGATGTGCATCTGCTGGTGGTGGGCAAGGACCGCAAGCTGGCCCAGGCCCGGCAGTTGGCCGCTACCCTGGGGCTGGCTGGGCGTAGCCATTTTCTCGGTGCCCGCACCGACGTGCGGCCCTATTACGGCGCCGCCGACGTTTTCGCCCTGCCCACCCTGTACGATCCTTTTCCCAACGCCGTGCTGGAAGCCCTGGCTTGCGGTCTGTCGGTGCTCACCTCGCCGGGTAGCGGGGCGACGGAACTGGTGGACGCCGCCTGCGGCCGGGTGGCGGATGCCCTGGACAGCGGGCAGCAAGGGCGTGCCCTGGCGGATTTGCTGGCCCTGGCGTCGGATAGCGCGACCCAGGCGGCCCGGCAACGGGCGGAAACCTGTAGCGCCGAGGACATGGCCGCGCAGTTGTTGTCCCTCTATTCCCGTCTGGTTTAGGGCGTAAACGACGGGCGGGGGAGGGTGGCCCCGATATAATGGCCTCCCTTCGTTGTTTCCCCCGTCATGGCGACACCTTCTTCCTCTTCCGACCACCGTCGTTCCGCAGAACTCTATCGCCGCCTGCTCGGCTACGTGCGCCCCTATTGGCGGACCTTCGTCTTCGCCTTGCTGGCCATGGCGGCGGCGGCGGCCACCGAACCCCTGTTCCCTGCCTTGATGAAGCCCCTGCTCGACGGCAGTTTCGGTGCTGGCAGCAGTTGGGAATTGTGGACGCTACCCTTGATGATCGTCGGCGTATTCATGCTGCGCGGTTTGGTGGGGCTGGTGGCCGACTATTCCCTGTCCTGGGTGTCCAACAAGGTGGTGCTGGACTTGCGCAACGCCATGTTCGGCCGCTTGGTGCAATTGCCCACCAGCTATTTCGACAACCAGTCCTCCGGCGTCGTCATGTCCCGCATTGCCTACGACGTCACCGGCGTGACCGGCGCCGCGACCGGCGTCCTGACCACCATGGTCAAGGACACCCTGGCGGTGGTGGGTTTGCTGGCTTGGCTGATCTACCTGGATTGGATGCTGACCCTGGTGGCCCTGGCCATGATCCCCCTGATCGCCTTGGCGGTGCGTGGCTTCAGCAAGCGGCTACGGGAAACCAGCCGCGCCCTGCAAGCATCCATGGGCGACATCATGCGGGTGCTGGACGAGAGCATCGAAGCTCACAAGGTGGTGAAGATCTTCGGCGGCCAGGAATACGAAAAACGCCGTTTCCTCAACGCCAATGCCGCCCAGCGCGGCTACGCCATGCGCGGCACCCTGGCTGCCGCCGCCCTGGGGCCTATCGTTCAGACCTTTGCCGCCATCGCCTTGGCGGTGATCATTTCCCTGGCCCTGCACCACTCCCGCGACGAAGGTGCGACCGTGGGCGGTTTTGTTTCCTTCATCACCGCCATGCTGATGCTGTTGGCGCCGCTGAAGCGCCTGACCGACGTCAACGCCCCCTTGCAACGGGGCTTGGCGGCGGCGGAAAGCGTGTTCGCCTTGATCGACGAGACGGTGGAAGACGACAGCGGACACGAGACCTTGGGCCGTGCCCAAGGCGATGTGAATTTCGAGCAGGTGGTTTTCCGCTACCCCGGTGCCGAGCGCAATGCCCTCGATGGCGTCAGCTTCCATATCAAGCCGGGTGAAACCGTGGCGTTGGTGGGCTCATCGGGGAGCGGCAAAACCACCTTGGCCAATCTGATGCCCCGCTTCTACCATGCCCAGGGCGGCTGTATCCGGGTGGACGGTCATCCCCTTGAGACGCTGACCCTCAAGAGCCTGCGGGCCAACATCGCCCTGGTGAGCCAGGACGTGGTGTTGTTCAACGATACCGTTGCCGCCAACATCGCCTACGGTGTGCTGGCGGATGTGAGCCGCGAGCAAATTCGCGAAGCCGCCCGTGCTGCCCATGCCCTGGACTTTATCGAGGCGATGCCCGAGGGTTTCGATACCGTGATCGGCGAGAACGGCGTCAAACTTTCCGGCGGTCAGCGTCAGCGACTTGCCATTGCCCGTGCCCTACTCAAGGATGCGCCCATTTTGATTCTGGACGAAGCCACCTCGGCCCTGGATTCCGAGTCGGAGCGCCAAGTCCAGGCGGCCCTCGACGTGCTGATGAAAAGCCGCACCACCCTGGTGATTGCCCACCGCTTGTCCACCATCGAGAAAGCGGACCGGATTTTGGTCATGGCCCAGGGGCGCATTGTCGAAAGCGGCACCCACGACGAGTTGCTGGCCCACGCAGGCGTTTACGCCCGGCTCCAGCATCTGCGTGAGGACGGCACTGTCACTGTGGGCGAACAATGACCGACGGTGTGGTCCAGTTGGAAGCCCCGCAACGCTTGCTGGTGATTATCGTCGCCCGCATCGGCGATACTTTGTTGGCTACCCCGGCGATCCGGGCTCTGGCTAAACGTTATCCGACGGCCCGAATCACCGTGCTGGCACATCCGCAGCGAATTGCCTTGCTGCGGCATCTTCCCTTTATTCATGAGCTGGCACCCATTACCAAGCATCGGGCAATCTGGCAGGGTCATTTTGCACGTTGGCTTGGTCGATCGTTCGATGCCGCTTTGGTGTTTGGTCATGATCAACCCTTGCTGGCCTATGCTCGGCGGGTGGCGCGCTATGTGGTGACCGAGGCCGACGAAGCCGTGACTTCGGGGCGCACGGGTTGGTTGTTGGTGCCGTCGACGGCGGGTGCCGAGCATGCGGTTATCCATCGCCTGCGCTGGGCGGCTGCTGTGGATGCGCCAGCGGATGGCAGACAACTGGCATATGGGGTGACAGCCGAAGAGCGTACTGAGGCAGGCCAGATGCTGGCGGGGTTGTTAGGCCCTCGCCAGGCGCCAGTGCGGTGGCTGGGGTTGCAACTGCAAAGTTTTCCCACCAAGGCCTATCGGGATTGGCCCGTCGGCCATTTTCATTCCTTGTTGGAAAAACTGTTGCCTGCCCAGCCTGATCTGCGCGTGGTGGTACTTGGTGACAGGGCTTCCGCCCAAGCGGCTCAGATCTTGGTTGCGGCATTTCCCGAGCGAGTGTTCAGTCTTGCTGGGCGCCTGGCTTTGCGTCAGACGGCAGCCGTCATGTCTCAGTTGAGTGTCTATTTGGGCGTTGATACCGGCCCTACGCATTTGGTTGGCGCTCTGGGTGTTCCGATGGTGGCCCTCTATCACTGCAAGCATCCGGGGCGGTATTTGGCGCCCTTGGATCATCCAGCTTTGACGGTCATCGAACACCCCGCTTCCATGGCGGAATGTGGTGAAGATCGCACCATGGCGGAGATTTCTGTGGCTCAGGTTTATCAGGCCCTCAGTCCGTATCTGGGCTTAGCGGCAAACGGCGGCGTGGCGGCATGATGGCCATGCACATTTTGCATACCGAGTCTTCTTGCGGCTGGGGCGGCCAGGAGATTCGTATCCTGACCGAAGCCGAGGGCATGGTGCGACGGGGCCATCGGGTGACCCTGATTTGTCCCGAACAAGCCCCTATCAGCGCGGCTGCCCGGCAGCGGGGTTTGACCGTGGTGAACTTGCCCATTGCTCGCAAGTCCTGGCGTGGTTGGTGGGCGTTGCGTGCATGGTTGGCCCGTCATGGTGCCGAGGTGACGGTGATCAACGCGCACAGTTCCACGGATACCTGGATGGATGCCTTGGCCTGTGCAACGCTGCGTCGGCCTCCACCGTTGGTGCGGACCCGTCACGTGTCTTCCCCCATCCATGACAATGGGCCGACCCGTTGGTTGTATCAACGGGCATCCCGACATGTGGTGGTGACCGGAGAAGCGTTGCGCCAGCAGCTTCATCGGGACAACGGTTTTGCTTTGGAACATATGACGTCGGTACCTACCGGCATTGATCTTGGCCGTTTTCAACCGGCGCCGCGGTCTGCCAGCCGAGCCGACCTGGGCCTGAAGGAAGCACCGACCCTGGGTATTCTCGCTACCTTGCGTAATTGGAAGGGGCACGCTTATTTGCTGGAAGCCTTCGCTGCACTGACCAAAGACTTCCCCCAATGGCGACTGTTGGTGGTGGGTGATGGCCCTCAGCGCGCCAATCTGGAACGCCAGGCAGCGACGTTGGCACTCACGGAGCGGGTTGATTTCGTCGGCAACCAGGAGCAGGTGCAGCGCTGGTTGAACACCATGGATCTTTTCTGTCTGCCCTCCTATGGGGACGAAGGGGTGCCTCAGTCCATCATGCAGGCCATGGCATGTGCCTTGCCAGTGGTGAGCACACCGGTAGGGGCTATTGCGGAGGCAGTAGTGGATGGGGAAACGGGACAGATGGTGTCGCCCCGGGACAGTAATGCTCTGGCCCAAACATTGGGAACGTTGATGGGCGATGAGGGACTGCGGCAAGTCTATGGCGCTGCGGGTTTGCAACGGGCCCAAGCGCGATTCGGCATCGATCGCATGCTCGATGCGATGGAGACGGTCTTTCTTCGTTATGGTCGGAGGGCCGGCTGATGTGCGGTTTTGCGGGCTTTTTCATGGCACCCGGTGCCCCATTGCGCAGCCCGCAACAAATGGCCGCCATGGTGGCCCAGCTGCGTCAACGCGGCCCCGATGCTCAGCACGGGGTGGCCTGGAACGCTGAGGATCAGCGGGTTGAGGATCATCCCCTGCCCCTGGCGCCTGCCCGCAGGGCGTTGCTCCATGCGCGGCTGGCCATCATTGATCCCACACCTGAGGCCGATCAACCCATGGTCAGCGATGATGGGCAGGTCTGGCTTTGCTACAACGGCGAGGTTTATGGCTGGGAATCCGCTGCCCGGCGTTTAGTCGCCGATGGCCAAGTCTTCCGTACCCGTGCCGACACGGAATTCATTTTGCGCGCCTATTTGCAATGGGGCTGGGAGAAGACCCTGGCCCAATTGCGGGGCATGTACGCCATTGCACTTTACGACCGTCGGATCGGCAAGGTTTTCCTTGCCCGGGACGCGATGGGCAAGAAACCCCTGTTATACCGGGTGGCGGAGCATGGGGCTGATCGTGGATTGATTTTCGCCTCCACGCTGCGGGCATTGCTGCCTGCTTTGACGAGTAATTGGCAATTTTCTCCATCCGCCATCGACGCCTATCTGGCTCATCGCACTATTCCCGCACCCAATACCGTGGTGGAAGGGGTGCAACGTCTGCCGAATGGGCATTGGGCTGTCTATGATTTGGCCACCCACCATCTGAGCCTACATGCCCAGCCAGCCATCGAACCGCGGCAGGGGGACTGGCAGGCCAGTCTGGATGAGGCGGTTGGTTTACGTACGGTTGCGGATCGACCGGTGGGTCTGTTCTTGTCCGGTGGTGTTGATTCGGCGGTGATTGCCTCCCGTCTGGTGGCGCGAGGGCAAAAGCTCAAGGCTTTCACAGCGGCTTTTCCCGGCTCCAGCCTGGATGAAACAGCAGCGGCGACCCGCACGGCTACCCTGTTGGGGCTGGAGCACGAAGTTGTGCCCGTACCGACAAGCATACGGGATGATTTTCCGGCGATTGTCGCCGGACTGGATGAACCGTTTGCCGACCCTTCAGCGATTCCGCTTTGGTATTTGGCCCAGGCGGCAACCCGGGAAGTGAAGGTCGTCCTGTCCGGCGATGGCGGGGATGAATTGTTTGCCGGATATAAACGCTATCGTCAGCATCTGCGCAGTGCCTGGCGACGGGGATTGCGTTGGCCCATGGCGTGGAAACCTGCCTTGGAGGATCGTGGCTGGCCGAAGTTGCGGCAGGAATTGGCAATGGATTGGCGGGAGGCTTACTGTCTTCGCTTTTCCGGATTTTCCCCAGCCCAGCGTTGCTTCCTCCAGCTCGGACTGACTTCCTTGCCAGCGACCCATTGGCGTCTGCCACCGCAAGACCCATCCCCTTTGGCATCTCTCTTGGCGATTGATATGGCCAATTATTTGCCAGAATACATTTTGCGCAAGGCCGATCTGACCACCATGGCCCACGGGCTCGAATGTCGCTCTCCCTTGTTGGATACTGATTTCTATGCCCATGTGCTGGCCTTGGCTCCGACGCAGCGTTTCACTCAACCGGCCAAGCAATTATTGGCGACGGTGATGCCACCATCGCTTGCCGAGGCTTTGTTTTTAGGAAAGAAACATGGTTTCAATCCCCCCTTGGAAAACTGGTTGCGTGAGGATCTGAAAGATCGATGTGAGGGGTTGGGCGTGCGTCTGTCGCAATTGGCACCGGATAATTTCGATGGCATTGCCGTCGACCGTTTTATTGAAGCCTACCAGCAAGGTAACGATGCCTTGGCGGAAGGTGTTTTGCAATTACTGTTGCTTGATGAGTCGTTGAGGCAACTGTCTGCTTTTTGTCGTCAACCCACCTGAGCAAGCTACGCGGAAGTCAGACCATGAAGATTGCATTTATCGATGTAACGGTCACCGTGAGCTATGGTGGCATCCAGACCGCCGTCTGGGAATTGGCGCGGGCACTTTACGACGCAGGTCATCAGGTCGATGTTTTTGGTGGCGAGGGGAACATTCGTCCGGAACTACAGGGTCGGTCGATCGGGGTAAAGGTTTTTCCCTTCACGCCCCGAGAAAAAGTTTTCGATCTGGGCTCCCGTTTTCGCCGAATTGTCGAGAGATGGACCTTTGCGCAGCAGGCGAGGCAAACGGTGATCGATGGTCAATACAACTGGGTGATATTGACCAAGCCATTCGATTTCTTCTGGCCCCGTTTGATGCCAGAGGGGCATTCCACCCGTTTTGCTTTCATGAGCGGTGGTACGGATTTCTTCCGGGGTGACAGGTATCTTGCTAAAAGAGTTGATGCCTGGGTCGCTTGCAGTCATTTCAATGCTTGGCAAATCCAGCATCATTACAAGCGCTTCCCTGATGTCATGTTCAATGGTGTGGATGTCAGTCGATTCACTCCTCAAGCGAGTGGTTCTGTTGGCGATGAGCGGGCTGCCTTGCGTCGCGGATGGGGAGTCGTTGATACCGATGTTTTGTTTGCTTTTGCTGGGCGCCTGGTGGGCTGGAAGGGCTTGTCGGTGGCGGTTGAAGCGATGGCTTCAGCGGTGTTGGCTACCCTGCCAGCCAAATTGTTGATTGTGGGGGCTGGCAGTGATTTACCGCGTCTGCGCGAGAATGCTGCGCGCTGGAATCTGGGAGATCGCGTCATCTTTCAGGAGCCCGTATCCCATCAGCGTTTGCCCGACCTGTATCGTGCGGCCGATGCGGGGGTCTTCCCCAGCATCGGTGATGAGGCCTTTGGTATCACTGTGGCTGAGGCCATGGCCTGCGGTTTACCTGTTATCGCCAGCCATATTGGCGGGATTCCCGAGGTAGTGGGGAATGAGGGCAGTTGCGGTTTCTTGGTACCGCCAGGCAAGCCAGGTGCGTTGGCCACAGCTATGGCGCGGTTGGTTCAGGATTCGGCTTTGAGAAAAAAGCTCGGCTTGTCAGCCCGCGAGCGCATCGTTGCACAATTCACTTGGCAAGATGCCGCTAAACGTCTTTTGGCTGCCTTATCGGAAAGCCGCTGAGATGAATCTGCTCTACCTTGATATCCATCCGGTGCCTGACATCCAGCCAGAGTCTTTACAGATTCTGCAAACCTGCGATGGGTTGGCCGCGCAAGGGATAAAAGTAACGCTGGTAACGCCCCAGGCACACCAAGACGCCGAAACCATTCTGGGCCGTCCCGTTGCGTCAGGATTAACCTTGCGGGGTTTGGCCGTACCCTGGATCAGTCGTCACTTGTTCCCCCGATCATCCCGCTGGTTTTATCGTGCGTGCTGCCGTGAGGTTCAGCGCTCGAAGGCAGATGTGGTTCTGGTGCGCAATTTGAAACTGGCAGAGGCTCTGCTGGCCAGTGGCATCGATACCCCACTGGTTTTCGAGACCCACGAGATTTTTGCTACGACCTACGCCGAAGCTCATCCCCATCCCAACGCCAGACAACAACGAAAGTTGCGGCAGCTGACGCAACGGGAACAGTGGGTTTATGAACGGAGTGCAGGTCTGATCGTCCTGACGGAATTGCTGCGGGACGATATTCACCATACTTATCCCACCCAGGCACCGATCTGGGTGGCACCGGATGGCGTCGACTTTTTCTTGGCAGATAATGCGCGCCGTTCTCGTCCACCCAATGTCCCCCCGATCGCCTTGTATCTCGGCAGCTTGCATCCTTGGAAAGGGGTGGAGACGGCCCTGCGTGCGTTGCCTTTAGTCCCCAACATGGTTCTGCATATTGCCGGTGGCACGGAGTCTCGTATCAACGAACTCCGGACCTTGGCGGCATCGTTGGGTATTGAGCATCGAGTGAAATTGCTCGGCCCGGTGTTTCCTGGCGAACGTTTTCGTTTAATCAATGACGCCGATGTTTGCCTTTTGCCCCTTGCCCAGACGAGTATTGGCGCGCGTTATACCTCTCCATTGAAGCTGTTCGAATATATGGCCATGGGGAAGGCCATCGTGGCTTCCGACCTGCCCTCATTGCGAGAGGTATTACGACCGGGTGTCAATGCTTTGCTAACGCTACCGGGGGATGCACAAGCACTGGCAAAGGAATTGACCCGTTTGTCAGAGGATATGAAATTGGCCGAGGCACTGGGAAAGCAGGCGTTACTCGATAGTCGCCGCTATGGATGGCAGAACCGGGCAAAGGGTATCGCTGGTTTTCTTGACGTGCTGCTCAAGGGGAAAGAGCCGTTATGAGTGTCGGAATGTTTTCAAACGGCGGGACTTGGCGGCTAAGTTTGCAATGGTTGCTGCTTTCTGGCCTGTTGTTCGTGTGGTCAATACCGGGAACGCTTGCACTCCGCAATCTGCTCATCGTTGCCTTGGCACTCAGCTTGGATTGGCGGCCCTTACTTTCTTTGAAGGGGTGGCGGGAGCTGCCAGCCGCCATGTGGGCTATTGGTGGATTGACGCTGGGAATTTTGCTCCATAGTCTGATCTTGTCATCGGATACTCAGTGGTCACTCCGAGAGTTTTCCGGGCAATGGCTTAAAGCTTTGTTGCTGTTGGTAATGGGGTTCCTGCTTGCCAGGCAGGCTGCTCAATCAGATCACAAAGACAGATTGTTAGGGCTGGTTGCTGCATTGCTCTTCCTACCCGTGATGCTAACGTTGTTGGATGCCTGCTGGTTGTGGTGGCAAGATGGTGCCATTCCTTTTGGCATTGCCCGATTGACGGGCAGTCGCACGGGAACCAGCTATCTCAATAATTTGCTCCTGGCTTTCCTTGCGACGGATTTGCTTGTGCGCGCCTGCCGAAATGATAGGCCTCTGCTGCCTTGGCCGCTGCCATGGGTCTTGGTCGTGGGAATTCTGGGGGTCTTGTGCTCATGGTTGCTGGCGACCCGCAATGGCAACATCGGTATTTTGTTCTTAGCGTTCTCATCTCTGCTGCTTTATTTGATTCATCATTGGCAGCAATTACCTAAACGACGTTTGATGGCCTTTGTTTTACTCAGTGCCGCGGTTTTGGTGATTTTTATCTTGGTGAGTTATCGGACTGATGCGCGTTGGTCCCGTTTCTTGGAAACGGTACCAATGGCTTGGGACATTGACCATGATGATGCATGGCGCAAGCCTCTCAATGAGACGAACCAAATGCCGACCCTGGATGACGGCGAAACTGCAGAAGGCTCGGCCTATCTACGGCTCGCGTTGATTCATTCGGGCCTTCGTTTGGTGGCGGAATATCCCTTGGGCGTTGGCTATGGGCGCACTGCCTATGGCCATGCCATGACGCTGCATTTCGGCGAGTCAGATACAAGGCATAGCCATAGCGGTTTGCTTGATTGGACCTTGGGGTTGGGCATTCCAGGTCTATTGTTCTGGTTATGTGTGCTTGCCCTGCTGTTTCGTCATGGGTGGCGGGCTTGGTTCCTGTGGCGCAGCCCGGGTGGGCTGCTGTTGATTTTCCTTGTCAGTGGTTTTTTTGGACGCTCATTGCTTGATAGCAATATGCGGGACCACATGCTGGAAATGGCATTCTTTTTCTTCGGCCTGCTTTTAGCCCCTGTTGCCGAACAGCAGAATCAAGCATGAAAAGTTGTTGGCAGATCAACTTGCAAACCGGCTTTGGGGGTGGCGAGGCCTATACCGTTTTTCTGACCCATGCACTTGAGGCTTGTGGCGTTGTATCCAACATCGTGATTTCTCAGCAGGCACAGTCATGGCAGCATGTACTACCAGCATCGACACGGCTTCATAAGGTCGTAACCGCAGAGCAAATACCTGCGCTGCTGCCTGCCGAGAAAAGTTGGATATTGAGTCACGGTGGCTTATCGGCAAGCATTGCACAGCATCTTGCTAACCGGCACTGCCTCACTGGTATTGCTCACATGCCTCTGTATGGTCGGCGTGCAGACGGGTTTGTTCATCATCAGCGTGTCTATGGAGTGTCTGCTTACGTCAGAGACAGTCTGCTTGCTTTTTTACGGGCTGACCAAGTGTATCCAGAACCTCTTTACGGTATTGCTCGCATTGATAAGTCCTCGGCGACGACGACAGTTCTGCGTCAGCAATCTCGTTACGATTGGGACCAACGAAAGGTGAGGGATCGTCTATTGTGCTGGCTGGAGCCGTTGATAGAACCATTAGTATCTCGGCCACTTTGGCATAAACGAGACGGCATCACCCTTGGTATTGTTTCGCGGCTAACACCAATTAAACAGTTCCCTTTGCTTTTTTCCTTGTTAGTGCCCAAATTATTGGCGCGTCCTGAATTTAATCTGGAAATTTTTGGAGCCGGCGGCTACGCTTCCGTTCGTGACTTATCTCGTGTGCTTGCACCATTGGGCAAGCGAGTGCGTTATTGGGGGCACCAGCAAGATGTCAGGGCTGTTTACGAGGAACTTGACTACATGCTGACGGGTTTGCCTGAGAAGGAGGCGCTAGGCCTGAACGTTATTGAGGCGCAAGCATGTGGTTTACCCGTATTAGCAATTCAGGCACCACCATTTAACGAGACTGTGTTGCCTGGGCAAACGGGCATACTTTATCGTGATCCTCGTGAAGACAATGGCACTGACTTCTTGCGCGTTTTGGACGTAATCGCGGCCAAAACTAATTTCTTTAGCAGTTCGTTAGAAATTCAACATCACCTTGAGCGTTTTACGGCCGATGCGTTTCGCAACCGTATTCGTACTTTACTGTCAGACTCGCCACTATCTTTCTTGGCTGCGCAATCATGAAGCTGAGCATTTCACCAAACCCGAAATTCCTGATTATTCGTCGGGACAATATCGGTGATCTTGTTTGTACGACACCGCTCATTCGACGGTTACGGGAAAATTTTCCCGATGCGACGATTGATGCTTTAGTGAACAGCTACAACGAACCGGTGCTGGAAAATAATCCAGATGTGAACGGGGTGTACGCCTATACCAAAGCCAAACATCGGCCGAAAGGGAAAACAGTACTTGGCGTGTACTGGGACCGGCTGAAATTGATTTTCCATCTGCGGCGGAGTCAGTATGACTTTGCCATTGTTGCCAGCACGCATTTTCTGCCCAAGCCACTGGCATTGGCACGTCAAGTGCGCCCGCGACATATTGTTGGTTTTGTTGAAGGAAAACATCCGGCAGAGCGATACATAGATGTGCCAGTTCCCTATGTGAAGGACCGACCGATGCACTTAGTGGAAGAGTTGTCGGCTCTATTACAGCCCTTAGGGATAGAGGGTGGGGTGATGCCACCTATGCGTGTATTCGCGGCTTCGGAAGAGATAGCTATTGCTCGAGCAAGGCTCATGGCGCAAGGTTGGCTGCCGAATAAAAAAACAGTGGCGGTCCACATTAGTGCTCGAAAGGTGCCGCAGCGCTGGCCAACTGAGAATTTTGTGGCATTGATGAAGACCTTAAGAGCGGAGTTCGATGTTCAATTCATACTATTTTGGTCGCCAGGAAATGAAGATAACCCCTTGCACCCCGGAGACGACCAGAAAGCTTTGTTGATACAAAATGAGGCTCAGGGCATGCCTCTTTATCCTTTTCCCACTCATACGTTGAAAGAATTAATCGCGGGACTATCGTTGTGTGAAAGCGTGGTGTGTTCGGACGGAGGGGCGATGCATTTAGCAGCGGCTTTAGGTAAGCCGATCGTTTGTCTTTTTGGAAACTCAGATGCAACCGTTTGGTATCCGTGGGGAGTGCCTCATCGTCTTCTCCAAAAGACAAGCAGAAGGGTAAGTGATATCTCCAAAGATGAGGTTTCGGATGCTTTCAAAGACCTAATCGCTTACTCTTGAAAATAAGATATCAATTTGCACTATGTTTCCATTTTTCCTGTGGATCTCACATATAGCAGTAGGTGTGAATCCAAGATTGCGATAGGTTTCAAGGTAGTCGCCAATATTGGGGGCGCCTAGATTGTATTCAGTAAATGGGGTTTCACTAAGTAAGAGTTTGGTGTTCGCTAAGACAGAACTACCTCCTTTAAGAATATCAAGCTCTGAACCCTGAGTATCGATCTTTACAAAGTCAGGTAGTGGAATTTGATGCTCTTTGACTATGTCATCAAGTCGCAACGTTCTCAATTTTTTCTCTTCATACTGCCCCGACCAAGTTTTTTCTTTGTAGAAAGAGTCCCCGGTCCCATCCCTAGAGAAGAAAATTTTCTCTTCACTTTTGTCGGAAAGAGCGCAAATTTGATACCAATATCCCGTTTTTTCGAGATGGGGTTTCATTGCGGGGTTGGCTTCAAAAAGATAAATTTCCGATTTCGGCATCATGTTTTTAATTTCATGTGCCCAAGTGCCTTGGTTGGCGCCGATATCATAGATGGTCTTAATATTCCCTCTGCGATATTCCTGCATGAGATGTTCTTTTAAAGAAGCTCGTAAACAATAATTTTCGTGATTCTTTCGTAGTCCCCAGCCATAAAATCGACGCAGCAAACCAGACATGAGTTTTCCTTTAGTTTTTGTTGATGAGTAAGCGAATCAGTGGGCTATGTCCCAGTTGTTTCCTGTTCCTACCTCGGCCAGTAACGGCACTGAGAGTTTAGCCACGCGGCCCATCAGATTTGGCAATTGTTGTCGAATTTCTTGGAGCTCGCTTTCAGGCACTTCCAGTACCAGTTCGTCATGGACCTGAAGAATCATCCGTGAGCGTAGTCCACTGGCATCCAGCCAGCCTTGTACGGCAATCATGGCCATCTTGATCAGGTCCGCCGCCGTGCCCTGCATCGGGGCATTGATGGCGGCGCGTTCTGCGCCTTGGCGGCGGCCCACGTTGCTGGATCTGATTTCCGGCAGCCAGAGGCGGCGGCCAAAGACGGTTTCCACATAGCCCTGTTCCCTGGCCGCTTGGCGGGTTTCTTCCATGTAACGGGCGACGCCGGGGTAGCGGGCAAAGTAGCGTTCCATATAGCTGGCGGCGGCGCCTCGCTCAATGCCCAGTTCCTTGGCCAGGCCGAAGGCACTCATGCCGTAGATCAGACCGAAGTTGATGACCTTGGCGGCGCGGCGCTGGTCCGGTCCTACCTCAAGCGGTGTGATACCGAAAATTTCCGCCGCCGTGGCCCGGTGCACATCCTCGCCCTGGGCGAAGGCTTTGAGCAGGCCTTCGTCGCCGGAGAGATGGGCCATGATGCGCAATTCGATTTGCGAGTAGTCGGCCGAGACGATGACATGGCCGGGGGGCGCGATGAAGGCCGAGCGGATGCGTCGTCCTTCCGCCGTGCGGATGGGGATGTTCTGTAGGTTGGGGTCGCTTGAAGCCAGTCGTCCTGTGGCGGCGACGGCTTGGGAGAAACTGGTGTGCACCCGGCCCGTGGTGGGGTTCACCATCTTGGGCAGCTTGTCGGTGTAAGTGCCCTTGAGTTTGTTGAGGCTACGGTGCTCCAGCAACAGCTTGGGTAGGGGATAGTCCTCCGCCAGTTGGGTGAGCACTTCCTCGTCGGTGGAAGGACCACCGGAGGGGGTCTTCTTTACCACCGGCAGGCCCTGGTGGTCAAAGAGGATCTCCGCCAGTTGCTTGGGAGAGGCCAAATTGAAGGGCTGGCCCGCCAGGGTGTGGGCTTCCTGTTCCAGTTGCAGCAGGCGGCGGCCCAGTTCGTCGCTTTGTTGGGCCAGGGCGAACACGTCGATCAGTACGCCGGTGCGTTCCATGCGATAGAGCACTTCCGCCACGGGGAGTTCGATGTCCCGGTAGAGCTTGTCCAGGGCAGGAATGGCTTTTAACTGCGGGGTCAGCACATCGTGCACGCGCAGGGTCACGTCGGCATCTTCGGCGCCGTATTCGGTGGCTTTTTCCACGTCCACCTGGGCGAAGGAAATCCGCTTTGCGCCCTTGCCGGTGAGGTCGTCGTAGCTCAGGGTGGCCAGACCGCAATGGCGAGCCGCCAGGGCGCCCAGGTCGTGGCTCTTGTCGCTTTCCAGCACGTAGCTTTGCAGCAGGGTGTCCTCGGCAATGCCGCGCAGTTCGATGCCATGGTTGGCGAACACGTGGCGGTCATACTTGAGGTGCTGGCCCAGCTTTTTGTGCTCGGCGGATTCCAGCCAGGGTTTCAGTTTGACCAGCACCTCATCCAGGGGCAATTGGTCCGGCGCGCCGGCATAAACGTGGCCCAGGGGAAGGTAGGCGGCTTCGCCGGCCACGGTGCTGAAGGAAATGCCCACCAAGCGGGCCACCATGGGGTCGAGATCGGTGGTCTCGGTATCCAGCGCGGTCAGGGGTGCGGCGCTGATCTTGGCGATCCAGGCGTCCAGCAGATCCCAGCTGTCGATGCGGACGTAATGCTTGCAGTCGTTCACTACCAAGGTAGGCGCTGGCGCCACCTCTTTGGCGGCGTAGGGCTGGGCCGGCGAAACAGAGGGTTGCAGGGGCGCCATGCCCCCGTTCTGTACTTCCTTGAGCCAGGTCTTGAACTCCAGGCGGCCGTAGAGTTCGGCCAGGGCCGTGTTGTCGTGGTCCTTGGGTTGCAATTCGGTGAGCTGCAGCGGCAAGTCGAGGTCGCAGGCGATGGTGACCAGCTTCTTGCCCAGGGGCAGGAAGTCCAGATGCTGGCGCAGGTTCTCCCCCACCACGCCCTTGATCTCAGCGGCGTGGGCCACGATCTCGTCCAGACTGCCGTATTGGGCCAGCCACTTCACGGCAGTCTTGGGGCCTACCTTGGCGACGCCGGGCACGTTGTCCACGGTGTCACCCATCAGGGCCAAATAGTCCACGATGCGTTCTGGCGGCAGGCCGAACTTGGCCTCCACCCCGGCCGGATCGAGCACTTCGTTGGTCATGGTGTTCACCAGCCGGACATGGCCGTTCACCAACTGGGCCATGTCCTTGTCGCCGGTGGACACCACGCATTCGATGCCGCTATCGGTGGCGTGGCGGGCCAGGGTGCCGATCACGTCGTCGGCCTCGACGCCGTCAATCATCAGCAAGGGCCAGCCCAGTGCCCGCACGCAATCGTGCAGGGGCTCGATCTGGACGCGCAGATCGTCGGGCATGGGCGGGCGGTTGGCCTTGTACTGGGGATACCAGTCGTCGCGGAAGGTCTTGCCCTTGGCGTCGAACACCACCGCCCGGTAATCTGCCTTATAGTCGGCCTCAAGGCGGCGCAGCATGTTGATCACGCCATAGACTGCTCCTGTCGGCTCGCCGGCGCGGTTGCGCAGATCGGGCAGGGCGTGGAAGGCGCGGTAAAGGTAGGAGGAACCGTCGACAAGCAGGAGCCGGGTCATGCCGTTTCCTTGGCCGTTGAATAAATGGGCGAAAGCGGAACCGCGCGGTGCGCGGTGGCGACGGAAACGGAACACATAGCGAGATGGAGAGAAGAATGAACGTCAAGGACAAGCTGCCCAAGTCGCAGCAGGAGGCAGCGCCGATCAAGGGCATGTCGTCCGCCCGGGAGGCCTGGCGAGTGTTCGGGATTATGGCAGAGTTCGTCGAGGCCACCGAACGCCTGGCCGAGGTGCAGCCGGCGGTGTCCATCTTCGGCAGCGCCCGGGTCGCGCCGGACTCGGACTACTACCGCTTGGCGGAAACCATCGCTCGCCAATTGTCGGACGCCGGCTTCTCGGTGATCTCCGGCGGCGGCCCCGGCATCATGGAGGCGGCCAACAAGGGCGCCTACGACGGCAAGGGGGTCAGCATCGGCCTCAACATCCAATTGCCCCAGGAGCAACACGCCAACCCCTACCAGGACGTATCCCAGACCTTTCGCCACTTCTTCGCCCGCAAATACATGTTCGTCAAGCTGGCGTCCGCCTACGTGGTGATGCCCGGCGGCTTCGGCACCCTGGACGAATTGATGGAGGCCCTGACCCTGATCCAGACCCGCAAGTCGCCCCGCATCCCGGTGATCCTGGTGGGTGGCGCCTTTTGGGGCGGCTTGCTGGACTGGTTCCGCGACCGGCTGGTGGCCGAGAAGATGATCAATCCCGAGGACGTGGATCTGATCCAGGTCATCGACGATCCCAAGGCCGTGGTGGAGGCCATCTTCAGTCATTACGAAACCCGTGGCTTCCTGCGCCTGCCCGAGGAACACGAATTGCTGCTGAACCTGTGAGCCTTGCCTGTGGATTCAATCGGCGTGAATGGGTCGTGCTGCCGGCAGCATTTTCCTGTCTCCAGCCACCGATTCCGCTAGAATCCACCAGTCCTTTCAAGGAATTCCCATGCGCCTCCTGCCCCGTTTTTGCCTGCCCCTGCTGCTGACCGTTCTGGTCCCGGCGGCATTGGCCCAGACGCCGAAAAACCTGCAACCCCTGCCCGAGGTTCCCCCGCCGCCGCCCGGCGTCAATCTGGACGCCGATCTGGAGCCCCAGGTCACCATCACCCGCAAGGGCGAGGACCAGGTGGAGGAGTACCGCATCAACGGTCAGCTCTACATGATCAAGGTGACCCCGGTGAATGGCCCCACCTACTACCTGGTGGACGAAGAGGGCAAGGGCACCTGGGCGCGGCGCGACAACCTGGGTAGCAACGTGCGTCCGCCCATGTGGCTGATCAAGAGCTGGTGAGCCATGACTGAAGGCCCCGTGGTGTCCGTGCAGCAGGGCGGCGAAATCCGCGACGAGATCCAGAAGGTGGCCCCCGAGCGGGCGCTGGAATGGTTCAAGGCGGGTTGGCGCATGTTCCGCGCCGTGCCCGGGATCTGGGTGCTGATCGCCCTGGCGCTGCTGCTGCTCAACATCCTCATCGGCATCCTGCCGCCCCTGCTGGGCGGCGCGGCTGCCGCCATCCTCATGCCCCTGGTGGGCGGTGGCCTGATGGCCGCCTGCGCCGCCCAGGATCGGGGCGAGGCCTTGCGTTTCGATTACGTCCATCTCGGTTTCCGCGAAAACACCGGCCCCCTGGCCACCCTGGGTGGCCTGCTGCTGCTGGGTTTCCTGTCCAGCAGCGCGATTGCCTTGCTGTTGGGCGGTGTCGGCGCCCTGCTCGGCAGCCTGGGCAGCACCGGCCTGGGGGCCGTGCTGGCCCTGGGTAGCCTGCTCCTGGCCGGCTTTGCCATGCTGGCCATGTTGATGGCCCTGACCATGGCGGCCTGGTTCGCCCCGGCCCTGGTCATGCTCTCGGGGCGTAGCCCCAAGGACGCCCTGCGCGCCAGCTTTGTCGCCTGCGTCAAGAACTGGCTGCCCTTGCTGCTCTACGGCATCCTGCTCTGGCTGCTGCTGGCCCTGTCTCTGCTGACTGCCGGCCTCGGCCTGCTGGTGCTGCTGCCGGTGGTGGCGGGCTCCGTTTACCAGTCCTTCCGGGAAATCTTCGACTAATCCATGCAGGCCCGTCGTCTCCCCGCCCGCCACGGGTTGCTCTGGTTGCTGGCGGGCTTCGGCCTGTTGCGCCGCAATCCGCCACTGCTGATTTCCCTCACCCTGGGTTATTGGCTGTTGTTCGCCCTGTTGCTGCAAGGCTTGCCCCTGATGGGCTCCCTGCTGCTGCCCCTGTTTCTGCCCCTGGTCACCCTGATCATCGCCAACGGCAACCGGGCCGTGGCGGAAGGCCGGGCCAAGCCCATGAGCCGCCAGGTCTTGCTGGCGGGCATCGACCTGCGCCACCGTTCCCTGCTGCAACTGTGCGGCCTCAACCTGGCCGCCTCGGCCCTGGCGGTGCTGGTCAGCGCCTGGCTGCTGGGGGATGTCTTCGACAGCGGTGACGCCCTGCAAAAGGATCCTGGCGCCCTGCTGCTGCTCATGGGCGAGTTGCTGCTGATCACCTCGCCCCTGCTGCTGGCGTTCTGGTTCTCGCCCCTGCTCACCGGCTGGGACAGCGTGCCCGCGCTCAAGTCCTTGTTCTTCAGTCTGGTGGCCTGCCTGCGCAACTGGCGCGCCTTCGCCGTCTATGGGCTGGCGGCGGCGGGCATCGGCGTGGTCGTGCCTTCCCTGTTCATGGCCCTGTTGCTGACCCTGGCGCCCGACGCCGCCCAGGTCCTGTTCACCGTGCTGCGCATGGCCTTCCTGCTGCTGCTCGCCCCGGCCTTGATGGCGGGCGCCTACCTGGGCTACCGCGACATCTTCAGCCATGAGTGAAGCCCGCCCCGGCCCCCTGGGCATCCTCGGCGGCACCTTCGATCCGGTACACAACGCCCACCTGCGCCTGGCGGAGGAAGCCCGGGAACGGCTGGACCTGGCCGGCGTGCTGCTCATTCCCGCCGGCCTGCCGCCCCATCGCCAACCGCCCCAGGCCGCGCCCAACCAGCGCCTGGCCATGGTGCGCCAGGCCGTCGCCGCCAATCCGGCCCTGACGGTGGACGCGGCCGAGATCGAGGCCACCGGTCCCAGCTACACCGTGCCCACCCTGGAGCGCTTGCGCCGGGAACACGGTGACCGGCGTTCCCTGGTGCTGCTGCTGGGGGCGGACGCCTTCCTCGGCCTGACCACCTGGCACCGCTGGCAGGACCTGTTCGGCCTGGCCCACATCGCCATCGCCACCCGGCCCAGCCATGTGCTGGAGCCCGATCACATGGCGCCGGCCCTGGCCGCTGAATTCGTCGCCCGCCAGACCCGCAGCGCGGCGGACCTGGCCGCCAGCCCGGCGGGGCGCATCGTTCCCTTCGGCATCACCCCCCTGGACATTTCCGCCACCGCCATCCGGGCCGCTCTCAGCACCGGTCGCAGCGCCCGCTATTTGCTGCCGGACGGGGTTCTCGACTATATTTCCCTCCATCGGCTCTACCAGCCATAAACCTATAAAAATCACCGACATGGATATACGCAAGCTGCAAAAGATCGTCGTCTCCGCCCTGGAAGACATCAAGGGCGAGGACATCGAGGTCATCAACACCACCAAGCTCACCTCCCTCTTCGACCGCATCGTCATCGCCACCGGTAACTCCAACCGGCAGGTGAAGGCCCTGGCCAACAACGTGGTGGTCAAGGTCAAGGAGGCCGGCGGCGAGGTGGTTAGCAGCGAAGGCGAGGACGGTGGCGAATGGGTGCTGGTGGACCTGGGCGACATCGTGGTCCATGTCATGCAGGCCAACGTCCGCGCCTACTACAACCTCGAGGAGCTCTGGCAGGCCAAGCCGGCGGGGGCCAAGAAGGGTAAGGCTGCCGACGACGAGGATGGGGACAGCCCGGCACCCAAGCGCAGCCGTGCCGTCAAGACGAGCGCCAAGGAGACGCCCGCCGCCGCCAAACCGGCCAGGAAAGCGCCGGCCAAGACCGCTGCTGGTGCCGCGCCCAAGACTGCGTCCAAGGCCACGCCCACCCGGCGCCGAAAAGTGCCCGCCGCCGAGTAAGCGTGAAGCTTTACATCGCTGCCGTCGGCACCAAGATGCCGGCTTGGGTGAACGAGGGCTATGCCGAGTTCGCCAAGCGCATGCCGCGGGAACTGCCCCTCGAATTGCTCGAAGTGAAGGCCGAACCCCGCAGCGAGGGCAAGCCCGTGCCGGCCATGATGGCGGCCGAGGCCGAGCGGCTGCGGACGGCCCTGCCGAGCCGTTGCAAGCTGATCGCCCTGGACGAACGGGGCGCTGAATTGACCACCCGCAACTTGGCGGAACGGGTCGAGCGCTGGATGGCGGAAGGCGACGACGTGGCCTTTCTGGTCGGCGGTCCCGACGGCCTCGATCCCGGCCTCAAGGCCCAGGCCGCCGAGCTGGTGCGCCTGTCCGGCCTGACCCTGCCTCACGCCCTGGTGCGGCCGCTGCTGGCCGAGGCCCTGTACCGGGCCGTGAGCGTGCTCCGCAATCATCCCTACCACCGTGAATGACATGACGTTGGAACCCCGCATCTATCTTGCGTCCCGCAGCCCCCGCCGGCGGGAATTGCTGACCCAGATCGGCCTGCGCTTCGACTTGCTGCTGTTCCGTTCCGGCAGCCGCCGCGACGAGGAGGTGGACGAAACCCCCATGCCCGGCGAGGATCCCGAGGACTACGTGGTGCGGGTGGCCCGGGCCAAGGCCAATTTCGGCCTGCGGGTGCTGAACATGCGCCACCTGCCCCTGCGGCCGGTGATGTCGGCGGATACCACCCTGGACCTGGACGGCGAGATCATCGGCAAACCCCGCGACGAAGCCCATGCCCGGGAAATCCTGGCCCGCCTTTCGGACCGCAGCCACCGGGTGTTGACGGCCGTGGCCGTGGCCGACGGCCAGCGCATCGAACACCGCCTCAATATTAGCGAGGTCCGTTTCCGCAAGTTGGACGAGGACGAAATCCGCCGCTACGTCGCCACCGGCGAGCCCATGGACAAGGCCGGTGCCTACGGCTTGCAGGGCCGCGCCGCGATTTTCATCGCCGAAGTGAAGGGTTCCCCTTCCGGTATCGTCGGCCTGCCCCTGTGCGACATCGCCCTGTTGCTCAAGGGATTCGGTTTGGTGCCGTGATGAAAGGGATGGCCCCGTCGTTTTGACGGGCCGTCCCGTGTCGAACTATCGCAGGACAAGGGGGCGGCATCGCCCCCTTGTCTTTACCGCCGGCCCCGGGCCTTGAGTGCCTGGGCCCTGAGAATTGCCCGCCATTGCTACGGAAACGCCATGACCGAAACCTTCCTCGTCAATTTCACCCCCCAGGAAACCCGCGTCGCCCTGTTGCAGCAGGGCGTGGTGCAGGAACTGCACATCGAGCGCACCGGCAGCCGAGGCATCGTCGGCAACATTTACCTGGGCAAGGTGGTGCGGGTGCTGCCCGGCATGCAGTCGGCCTTCATCGACATCGGCCTGGAGCGCACCGCCTTTCTCCACGTGGCCGACATCCGCGATCCCCGCAACGGCGACCACGACAATCGACCCATCGAAAAAATCCTCAGCGAGGGTCAGCACCTCATGGTCCAGGCCCTCAAGGACCCCATCGGCAGCAAGGGCGCCCGCCTGTCCACCCAGATTTCCGTGGCCGGCCGGCTGTTGGTTTACCTGCCCCACGACAAGCACATCGGCATTTCCCAGCGCATCGGCGACGAGGACGCCCGGGAACGGTTGCGGGCCCGCATCCAGGCCCTGGTGCCGGCGGACGAGAATGGTGGCTTCATCGTCCGCACCATGGCCGAGGATGCCAGCGACGAGGCCCTGGCCGCCGACATCGCCTACCTGCGCCGCTTTTGGGGCGAAATCCGCCATCGGGCCCAGACCGGCAAGCCGCCCGCCGTGCTCTACGAGGACCTGACCCTGGGCCAGCGGGTGCTGCGCGATCTGGTGACCCACGAGACCACCCGCATCCTGATCGACTCCCGGGAGAACTTCCAGAAGATTTCCACCTTTGCCCAGGAGTACATGCCCCAGGTGGTGCCCCTGCTCGAGCACTACACCGGTGAACGGCCCCTGTTCGACCTGCACGGGGTCGAGGCGGAGATCGAAAAGGCCCTGGCCCGCCGGGTCGAGCTCAAGTCCGGCGGCTACCTGATCATCGACCAGACCGAGGCGATGACCACCATCGACGTCAACACCGGCGGCTACGTCGGCGTGCGCAACTTCGACGACACGGTGTTCAAGACCAATCTGGAAGCGGCCCAGACCATCGCCCGGCAACTGCGGCTGCGCAACCTGGGGGGCATCATCATCGTCGATTTCATCGACATGGAATCCCCCGAGCACCGCAAGGACGTGCTGGAAGAGCTCAACCGTGCCCTGGAAAAAGACCACACCCGCATCACGGTGAATGGCTTCACCGCCCTGGGCTTGGTGGAAATGACCCGTAAACGCACTCGGGAATCCCTCGCCCACATCCTCTGCGAGACCTGTCCCACCTGCGGCGGCCGGGGCCAGATCAAGACCGCCCAGACCATGTGCTACGAAATCCTGCGGGAACTGCTGCGGGAGGCGCGCCAGTTCAACGCCCGGGAACTGCGCCTGGTGGCCGCGCCGGCGGTCACCGACCTGTTCCTGGAGGAGGAATCCCAGTCCCTGGCCATGCTGTCGGACTTCATCGGCAAGCCCATTTCCCTCCATGCCGAGTCCAGCTACGGCCAGGAACAGTTCGACATCGTGTTGCTTTAAGTCCACTGACATTCATAAGTTTGAAATAAATATTGCTTTTGGGTATTGCATTCCATTTGAGAATGTTCTATAACTCTAGTCATAGTACTTAGGTTATACGTACGAATGAGGAAAACCGAGGTGGGTCAACGGATAGCCCCGGTCTTTCAAATATCAAATAACGATAGCAATCCCGGGAGTTCATTATGTCCATCGCTAAACGCCTGCTGATCCTCGTGGCCTTGTCGGCCGGGTCGCTGCTGCTGGTTTCCGTGCTCAACCTGATCCAGATGGAGCGCGTCTATGACAAGGCCAATTTCGGCAACATCAACGTGGTGCCCAGCATCCTGGTCCTTGACCAGACCCTGTTGGAGTTCAACCGCCTGCGTATCCGCACCTACCGCCATCAGCTGCTGACCGACGCCAAGGCCAAGGCCGATCTCGATAAGGAAATCGTGAAGGCCAAGGAAGAAATCGAAAAGGGTTTCAAGGCCTATGAGCCCTTGGTCATGAATGAAGAAGACAAACGTCTGCTGGATGCGGAAAGGGGTTATTTCTCCACCTACATCAAAGCCAATGACGCCTTGCTCGAAGCTTCGCGCCAGAATCACACCGAGGAATTCGTGAAGCGGATCGGCGAGGCCACTACATCGGCCAAGAAGCTGAGTGAGATGCTTGAAGAGCACATGGACTTCAACCGCAAATTGGGCGAAGCCACGACGAAGGAAGCCGCTGACACCAAGACCATGACGCTGTGGGTGTCGATCCTGGTGTCCCTGGCCGCATTGGCGAGCGTGGCCTTCATCGGTCTGCAAATCCGCGCCAATCTGGTGAAAAACCTGAACGAGGCGAACGAGCTAGCGGGCCGCATCGCCAAGGGCGACCTGACGGCCAAGAGCATGGCCATGACTTCCAAGGATGAAATCGGCCAATTGATGCTGTCCATGGAAACCATGCGCAAGGACCTGGCCAGCACCGTCAGCCAGATCGTTTCCAGCACCGACGAGCTGGCTTCTTCCGCCGGCCAGTTGTCCACCGCCGCCCAACAGGTGTCGGTGAGCACCGAAAGCCAGGCCAATTCCACTTCTTCCGCCGCCGCCGCGGTGGAGGAACTGACGGTCAGTATCGACCACGTGGGCAGCAGCGCCGACGACGCCAACGACCGGGCACGGGAAGCCGGCACCATGGCCGATGAAAGCGGCCGCGGCGTCAGCGAGGCAGCCCGTCAGATTGACGAAGTGGCCCAAAGCGTGGAACACACCGCCCAACAAATCCAGTCCCTGTCTGAACAAGTGCAGAAGATTGGCAACATCACCATCGTGATCCGGGAAGTGGCCGACCAGACCAACCTGCTAGCCCTGAACGCGGCCATTGAAGCCGCCCGTGCCGGCGAGCAAGGCCGTGGCTTCGCCGTGGTGGCCGACGAAGTGCGCAAGCTGGCGGAACGCACCACCAGTTCGGTGCAGGAGATCAGTTCCGTGATCGGTACCATCCAGACCGGTGCCGAAGCCGCCGTCAGCAGCATGCAGTCGAGCCGCGAGGTGGTGGGCCATGTGGTGTCGGCCGCCCAGGCCGCCAGTGCCTCCATGGAAGGCATCCGCTCCGCCACGGAAACCGTGCAGTACGCCATTTCCAATATTTCCGAGGCCCTGCGCGAGCAACGGGGTGCCTCCACCGACCTGGCCAAGAACGTGGAATCCATTGCCCAGATGTCCGAGGAAAACTCCGCTTCCGTTTCCTCCGTGGCGGAAACCGCACATCGCCTGGCATCGGTGTCTGATACCCTCAAGGCCAGCGTGGCCGGCTTCCGGCTGTAAATCGGGACAATAGGAGCGCGATCATGAACCGGGCCGTCGAACGCATACTCAACGTCCTGCGCCGGGCGCCCGGTCTCTCCAAGGAAGAGATCGCCGAGCAGGCCTACATCAGTGTGAACACCCTGTCCGGCGGTGGCTACCTCAAGTCCATGCGCCAACAGAAGCTGATCTTCATCTCCGGCTGGCGCCGTAACGGCGCCGGGTCCTTCACCACGCCGCTCTACAGCGTGGGCGGCAACGCGGACTACCCGAAGCCGGTGGTGACCGATGAAAATCGGGAAGCGCCGGGCATGGCCCGCTTGCTGGAAGTGATCAAGCAGTACGGTCCCATCGATTACCACCAGGCCGCCAAGTTGTCCGGCCTGGCGGTAAACACCGTGAAGAACAGCAAGTACCTGGACGCCCTGATGACCCAGGGCAAGATCCACATCAGCGGCTGGCGCCGGGCCTACCGCAACGGCCCCATGCGTCCCGAGTACAAGCTGGGCAACGAACCCAACCAACCCCGGCCCCTGGCCCACACGGCGGCGGAAAAATCCCGCATCTACCGTTGGCGCAAGGACGTGGCGGCCAACGCCGCCAGCTTTGCCGCCCAATTCGGCGTCAAGGAGAGCGTCCGCCGCTACGCCGGACAATGAAGGTTTGACAAGGCCCGGTCCCCTCGGTAGCCTTGCTCACTGTTGCGCCACTTTGAACTCAGCTTGCGGGCGCTTAATAAATACGGCTAAAGCGAGACAGGGAAAGCTTCCACCCGGTCCGCCATCGCCGACCGGGTTTTTTGTTTCATGAGCACACAGACTTCCGAACAGACCGGCGTCGGTATCGTCACCTCCCGCCGGGCCCATTTCGACCAGCCTCTTGCCTTGCGTAGCGGCGCGGTGCTGCCGGCCTTCGACCTGGTGTTCGAGACCTACGGCCAGCTCAACGCCGACGCCAGCAACGCCATCCTGGTCTGCCATGCCCTGTCCGGCCACCACCACGTGGCCGGCACCTACGCCGACCAGCCGGACAACGTGGGTTGGTGGGACAACATCGTCGGCCCCGGCCGTCCCCTGGATACCGACAAGTTCTTCATCGTCGGGGTGAACAACCTGGGCGGTTGCCATGGGTCCACCGGGCCTTCCAGCATCAACCCGGCCACGGGCAAGCCCTGGGGGGCGGATTTTCCTCTCGTGGCGGTGATCGACTGGGTGCACGCCCAGGCCCGTCTGGCCGACCATCTGGGCATCCGCCAGTGGGCCGCCGTCGTGGGCGGCAGCCTGGGCGGCATGCAGGCCCTGCGCTGGACCATCACCTACCCCGAGCGGGTGCGCCACGCCCTGGTGATCGCCTCGGCACCCAAGCTCACGGCCCAGAACATCGCCTTCAACGACGTGGCCCGGCAGGCCATCCTGACCGATCCCGATTTCCACGGCGGCCACTACTACGAACACGGCACCTATCCCCAGCGCGGCCTGCGCCTGGCGCGGATGCTGGGGCACATCACCTATTTGTCCGACGACCAGATGGACGAGAAGTTCGGCCGCCGCCCCCGCAACGGTTCCTTCAGCTTCGGCTACGACGTGGAGTTCGAGGTGGAGTCCTACCTGCGCTACCAGGGTGACAAGTTCGCCGGCTATTTCGACGCCAACACCTATCTGTTGATGACCAAGGCCCTCGACTACTTCGACCCGGCCCGGGAAGGGGCGGGCGACCTGGCCCGCGCCCTGGCCGTGGCCAAGGCCAAGTTCTTCGTCGCCGCCTTCACCACCGACTGGCGTTTTTCCCCCAGCCGCTCCCGGGAGATCGTGAACGCCCTGGCCAAGAACGACCAGGACGTCTGCTATGCCCAGTTCGACTGCAACTACGGCCACGACTCCTTCCTCATGGCCGATCCCGACTACCACGCCGCCGTGGCGGCCTATATGCAGCGCGTCGGCGCGGAGGTGGGCGCATGAGCTTGATCAATCGTTCCGACTTCGACGTTATCGCCGGCTGGGTCCAGCCCGGTGAGCGGGTCCTGGACCTGGGCTGCGGCGACGGCTCGCTGCTGCGCCGCCTGATCACCGAACGCGGCGCCCGGGGTTATGGCGTCGAGCTCGATAGCGCCAGCGTCCGCGCCGCCATCGGCAACGGCATCAACGTCATCCAGGGCAATCTGGAAGAAGGCCTGGCCGGTTTCACCGACGACGCCTTCGAGCACGTGGTGCTGTCCCGTACCCTGCAAACCGTGCGCAACACCCAGGGCATCCTGCGGGAAATGCTGCGGGTGGGTCGGGAGGCGGTGGTGAGTTTTCCCAACTTCGCCTATTGGAAGAACCAGCTTTCCCTGGTGGAAAAAGGCCGCATGCCCGTCTCGGAAGACCTGCCCTACCAGTGGTACGACTCCCCCAACGTCCGCTTTTTCACCATCAAGGACTTCGAGGCCCTGTGTGCCGACATGGGATTCGTCATCCGCGACAGCCAAGTGCTGGACGAAGCCGGCCAGTTGGTGAAGGAAGAGCCCAATTACCTGGGCAGCCTCGGGGTCTACCGGCTCGCCCGCAGGGGCTGATTCCCGCCACGCCGGCGGCATGGGCGTGTTTGTCCCCGGTCGCCCGGGGTGCGCTGGGCGGGATGAAATAAACCTTGTCGAATTAGACAGTTGACGTGATTTCTTAAAATGTCGACTGGCTATTACACTGTACTTAAGTTATAGTCTCGCGATCGCTTTCTCGCTCAACAAAGGAGCTGCATCGTGAACGGGTTTAACTCCCTACGGATTGCCACCCGCATGCAAATGCTGGTGGGGCTGACCCTGGTCGGCTTATTGGTATTGTGTCTTGTCGCCCTGTTCCAGCTGAAGGGCAGCATGCTGGAAAACCGCAAGGACAAGATCAAAAGTCAGGTGGAAACGGCGGTTGGGGTGCTCGCGCATTTCCACAAGCTGTCCAAGGACGGCAAGCTGAGCGAGGACGAAGCCAAGAGCGCCGCCAAGGAAACCCTGCGTGCCCTGCGCTACAGCGGCAATGAGTACTTCTTCATCTACCGCACCGACGGCGTCAATTTCCTGTTGCCCGTCAAACCCGAGTTCGAAGGCCAGAACAAGTGGGAACTGAAGGACAAGGTGGGCAAGCTCTTCATTCAGGAGTTGATCGGCGCCAGCACCAAGGGCGGCGGTTTCGTCGACTACATGTGGGACCGCAGCAAGGACCAGCCGCCGGAGCCCAAGCTGGCCTATTCCCATCCCTTCGAACCCTGGGGCCTGGTGGTGGGTACCGGTGTCTTCATCGACGACATCGACAAGGAATACTGGAAGGTGGCCCGGGTTTTCGCCGCCATTTCCGTGGTGTTGCTGGCGGCCTTGAGCGCCTTCGGCTGGCTGATGGGTTCCGGCATCCTCAAGCAGTTGGGCGGTGAGCCCGACGAGGCGACCCGGGTGATGCAGCGCGTCGCCGCCGGCGACCTGACGCCGCGCCTGGACCACGCCCCCGATGGCAGCCTGCTGGCGGCCTTGGGCAGCATGGTCGATTCTCTGCGCAAGCTGGTGGCCGAGATCAACAGCGATGCCGACAAGCTGGTGACCAACGCCGGCGCCATCGCCCGGGCTTCCAGCGACGTATCCGCCGCGGCCGATCGACAGTCCGACGCCACCGCGGCCATGGCCGCCGCCATCGAGGAACTGACCGTCAGTTCCAGCCACATTTCCGAAAGCGCCCAGGAAACCTCCGAGGACAGCAGCGAAGCCGTCACCCTGGCGGGTCAGGGCACCGAGCGGGTGCAGCAGGCCGCCACCGCCATCGAAAAGATCGCCCACACCGTGAGCGGTGCTTCCGAACGGATTCGCGCCCTGGAAGAGCGGGCCAACCAGATTTCTTCCATTGCCAACGTGATCAAGGAAATCGCCGGCCAGACCAATCTGCTGGCCCTCAACGCCGCCATCGAGGCGGCCCGGGCCGGCGAACAGGGTCGCGGCTTTGCCGTGGTGGCCGACGAAGTGCGTAAGCTGGCAGAACGGACTTCCAGCGCCACCACCGAAATCGAGCAGATGATCGGCGGCATCCAGGGCGACACGATCAGCGCCGTGGAAGCCATGGACACAGCCCTGCCCGAAGTGCAGGCCGGCATCGAGTTGGCCACCTCGGCGTCCCATGCCCTCAACACCATTGAACAGGGCGCCCGCCGTACCCTGGACCGGGTGGGCGACGTGGCCAGCGCCACCAAGGAGCAAAGCGCCGCCAGCACCTCCATCGCCCAGCGGGTGGAGCAAATCGCCGTCATGGTGGGGGAAACCACCGAAACCATCCGCGGCACCACCGCCACCGCCCATCAGTTGGAAGTGATCGCCAACAACCTCAAGCACCAGATCGAACGCTTCAAGGTCTGAGCCCCTCCGGTCCTCGGACCGAATGCGTCATGAAAAAGCCCGGGACCGCCCGGGCTTTTTCATGGGCAACCGTCGCGGCCTCGGCCGGGGTGCTGGAGGCATAATCCGCTTGGGACAGCCATCAACGGAGGAGACCATGACGGCACGATTGTCGGGTAAGCGCATTCTGTTAACCCAATGCCGGGACTTCATGGGCCCGGTGCTCCAGGAGGTTTTCACTCATCACGGTGCCGAGGTGATTAGCGACGACCAGCCCCTGCTCGATCCCCACCGCCCGGCGCGGTTGGTGGCCGACGCCGGGCGGGTGGATGTGCTGGTGGTGAATCTTGCCATTCCCGCGCCACGGGTGCCGGCGACCCAGGTCAGCGATGAAGAGTGGTCCACGGTGTTCGAGCATCTGGTTTCCCCGCTGCCCCGTCTCGCCCGCGCCGTGTTGCCGCAAATGCTGGAACGGGGCTCGGGCAAGATCCTGTTGATGGGCTCCGCTGCTGCCCTGCGCGGCCGCAAGGATATTTCCACCTACGGCGCGGCGCGGGGCGCCCAATTGGCTTGGGTGAAAAATCTGGGCATCGAGGTGGCGGACCAGGGCGTTCAGGTCAATGCCATCGCCCAGAACTTCGTGGACAATCCCACGTACTTTCCCCCCGCCCGGCAAGCCGACCCGCTGTTCCAGCAACAGCTCAAACAGGACGTTCCCATCGGTCGCCTGGCCACCCCCATGGAAGACGCCATGCTGGCGGTTTTCCTGTGTAGCGACGAATGCAATTTTCTGGTGGGTCAGGCCATTCCCTTCAGCGGCGGCTGGGCGGTGTGAGGCGCGGTCAGGCGGCTAGCCGGTAGCGCCGGCCAGGGCCAGCTTGATGCCGATGCCGACGAAAGTCAGTCCGGCCAGGGTGTTGAGCCGCCGACCATGGCGTTCATGACGCCGCAACCAGCGGCCCAGGTCCGCCGCGCACCAGCCGATGGTGCCGAAAATGAGGACGGTCTGGGCCATGAACAAAAGGCCCAGGACCAGCATCTGACGGCCTTCGCCACCGGCCCGGACATCGACGAACTGGGGCAGGAAGGAAAGGAAAAACAGGCCCACCTTGGGGTTGAGCACGTTGCCGATAAAGCACTGGCGGAACACCGTTCCCAACCCGACGTCGTCACTGCTGCTGTTGGGCATGAGAAAGCCCGGATGGCGCAGGGTTCGGTAACCCAGGTAGAGCAGATAGGCCGCCCCGGCGGCCTGGAGCAGGCCGAACAGTGTTGGTGTTGCCCGGATCAGCAAGGACACGCCGCTGGCCGCCAGCGCGGTGTGCACCGTCACCCCCGCCGCGAAACCGATGGCGGCGGCCAGACCGGCACGGCGGCCCTGGACCATGCCCCGCATCAGCACTTGCAGATTGTCCGGCCCCGGAGCGAGGGTCAGCAGCGCGGCGGCGAGGAGAAAGGCGGGCAGATCGGGCATGGAGCTCGGGGAAGGGACGGCCTCGGGTAGACTCGGGCGAAGGAGGTGCACAGTGGCAAGCTATGCAATCGGCGACATCCAGGGCTGTTTCGAAGCCCTGATGCAATTGCTGGAAAGGATTCAGTTTAACAAGGCCAAGGACCGACTTTGGTTGGTGGGGGACTTGGTCAATCGCGGTCCCCAGTCCCTGGAGGTGCTGCGCTTTGTGCGCGACCTGGGGGACCGGGCGGTGACGGTGCTGGGCAACCACGACCTGCATCTAGTGATGCAGTCCGAAGGCTATGGTCGCGCCAGTAGCGAGGACACCCTGGCCCCCATCCTCGCCGCCCCGGACCGGGACGACCTCATGGCCTGGCTGCGGGGCTGCCCCCTGGCCCACCGGGAAGGCCGGCATTTGATGGTGCACGCGGGGTTGCTGCCCGCCTGGACTGCCGATCAGGCGGTGGCGCTATCGGAAGAGGTGCGTCAGGCCCTGCTGGCCGACAGCTACCGGGACTTCCTCGCCCACATGTGGGGCAGCCAGCCCACCGACTGGCAGGACGAGCTGCAAGGCTGGGACCGCCTGCGAGTGGTGGTGAACGCCATGACCCGCATGCGCTTTTGCACCCTGCAAGGGGAAATGGACTTCCGCTCCAAGGGTCCGCCCGAACAAGCCGCCCCAGGCAGCCTGCCCTGGTTCCAGGTGCCGGGCCGGGCCAGCAGCGATCACACCATCGTCTGCGGCCACTGGTCGGCCCTGGGGCTGCGGCTGGAACACAACCTGATGGCGCTGGACTCCGGCTGCCTGTGGGGCGGGGCGCTGACGGCGGTGCGCCTGGAAGACCGGGAGGTGTTTCAATTGCCCTGCGAACGGCAGGTGGAACCGTCAGGTTGGGATTGAGCGCCTTGTAGCGGGGTTCGCGCAGCCCATGACTTAGGGTCGCGTCTGGTCTTTTTGGACCATAGGCGAAGGTCTATGAGGTCGGGATAATAGGTCGCCCTGTGACCTCCTCGGCCATCATTGGCCCCTGCTCCCAGTCCTATTGGATGCGACCATGAGACATTTCCTTGTCCCGCTCCTGTTCTCCACCGCCCTGGCCCTGCCCGCCGCCGCCCATGCCACCGATTGGGACGGCTACAGTTGGGGTTGGCAATTGGGGGCGATTCAGCAGGACAGTAAGACCAGAACCCGTGTGGAACGTACCGCGAGTGCTCAGTACTTTGATGCGCAGGATGCTGACCTGTTTGCCGCCCAGGGCAATGGCAAGCTGTTGGGCGGGGATTGGGCCGGCGGGCTCAAAGCTGGCTACAGCAAGGCCTACGGCAACGTGATCGCCGGGATCGATCTGCGTCTGGATACAGGGTTTGAGCAAAGCAATCGATACGCAGCGACCTATATTTCCCAGCCGGGCGTCCGTTTCAGTGTTGACCAAAAAGTCTCGGCGGACTGGACGCTGTCCCTGCTGCCCCGGCTCGGTTGGGCCTGGGAAAACAAGCAGGTCTACGTTACCGCCGGGGTTGCGGCGAGCCGCGTCTCCCTGGAAACCAAATTCCAGGACAATTACATCTGGGGAGGCGTAGGGCCCGGCGCCAGCGGCAGCAGCAAGGCCAGCAAGACCATGACGGGGGTGGTTTTGGGTTTCGGCGGGGAATATGCCTTGGACAAAGCGACATCCCTGTCCTTCCATTATTTGTATACCGACTTTGGCAGCTTGAACACCACCACCAGCACCCGACATCCGTTTGTTGACCCGGCGAACCTTGGTCAGCTCGGTTCCAAGGTGGACCTGCGCACCCATACCCTGATGGTCGGCTACACTTATCGCTTCCAGAACTGAGGCTGACTGAAGACTACCCCCCAATCCAGAGGATGACCCCCATGAAACTTACCCCGCTACTGCTGACCTCCGCCCTGGCCCTGCCCGCCGCCGCCCATGCCGCCGATTGGGACGGCTACAGTTGGGGTTGGCAATTGGGGGCGATTCAACAGGACACCGCGAGTCGGATCACAGCGGATCATATTGGCGCCGGTGCTCCTTATTACTTGGACGCGACGGACGCAGCCGTCACTGATCGGATTAATTCGGCTACGCTGTCAAAGGGCAACGGGGCTGGCGGACTCAAGGCCGGTTACAGCAAATCCTATGGCAATGTCGTCGCCGGTTTTGATGTGCGGCTGGACACGGGTTTCGACCAGTCGCGTTCAGCGAGCGGCGTCACGAATGGGACCATGAGGTTCAACCAGAAAGTGAGCTCGGACTGGACCCTGTCCCTGCTGCCGCGACTGGGATGGGCGTGGGAAAACAAGCTGATCTATGCCACGGCGGGGGTGGCGGCAAGCCAAGTTTCCTTGGCGACGGATTATGCGGATTCGAATAACGGCCGAGCAAGCCATAAGACCACCAAGACCCTGACCGGTCTCGTGCTGGGCTTCGGCGGGGAATATGCCCTGGATAAGGCCACGTCCATTTCCTTCCACTATGCCTATAGCGACTTTGGCAAGGTGCACAACGACACCTTTATCCTCAGCCCATTCGGCACCGGCAACAATAGCACGCTGAAATCGACGGCGGATGTGCGCACCCATACCCTGATGGTCGGTTACACCTATCGCTTCGGCAACTGATTCGGGGCTTTTGACCAGGATAAAGACAACGGGGGGCGATGCCCCCCGTTGTGCTTAGTGGCGCAGCGCCGCGCCAATCCCATGATGACAATGGGCCGCCAGATGGCGGCGGTCCGCCTGGGTGCTGTCCTGGGGACTTAACACCCGCACTTCCACCGTGAGGCCGCTGCTGCTGGCGATGGTCCACAGACATTGGCCCAGGGTGATGTCGTCGATATAGGCCGGCGCGGTGCTAAGTCGCCCCTGGCCGTCCCGGTAGCGCAGGGCGATGGGGGTGACGGGGGCGGCGGCGTCGATGGCGGACTGGAACAGGGCGCCGTGGAAGGGCAGCAGGCCCTGGCCGTCGCTGGTGGTGCCTTCGGGAAAGAGGGCGGCCAGATGGCCGGCGGCCAGGTGCTGGACCAGGGCTTCCCGGGTGCGCTGGGCGGCGGTGCGGCTGCCCCGGGCGAGGAAAATGGTTTCGGTGTGGCGGGACAGCCAGCCGATCACCGGCCAGGACAGCACATCGTCCTTGGAGACGAAGGCCGCCGGCGCCGTGGCGTTGATGGCGTAAATGTCGAGGAAGGAGACGTGGTTGGCCACCACCAGGCCGGTCGGCGCCGGTCCGCTCACTTTCAGCCCAACGCCCAATACTTGCAGCAGTTGCCGCGACCAGCGCTGCTTGAGCCAGCGCCGCTTGGGCAGGCCGATGAAGGGAAAGACGGCAACGATGGTGGCGCAGCCCCAGAGCAGGTGCAGGCCGAGACGGGCCAGGCGGAAGATAGCCCGCAGTTGGACCAGGGGCAGGACGACGGGTTGGGGCAAGGGCAGGCGGAGGGCAATCATCCGACCATTATCGCGGCGGGACGGTTGCAACTTGGTGACAGGGTTGGGGAAGGGAAGGCTGTTGCCGCCGGGCCGTCTTGCACGATCCGGCGGCAGGCGTTGTTACCAGAGGCTTTCACCAAAGGCCGCCTGGTAGCGGGCGGCGATGTCGTCGCGGCTGGGTTTGTGGTTCTGGCCGCCGCGATGGGCGATCTTGAGGGAGCCCATCAGGGAGGCCAGGCGCGCGGCTTTTTCCAGGGGCCAGCCCAGTTGCAGGCCGTGGAGCAGGCCGGCGCGGTAGGCGTCGCCGCAGCCGGTGGGATCGGCCAGTTGGTCGGGTTTGACGCAGGGAATGTCGAGGCGCTTACCTTCGCTGTAAATGTGGGAGCCTTCGCCGCCCAGGGTGACGATCAGGGCGCGCACGGATTCGGCCAGTTGTTCCAGGCTGCGGCCGGTGCGTTCGGTGATGAGCTTGGCTTCGTAGTCGTTCACCGTGGCGTAGTCGGCCAGTTGCAGGAACTCCAGCAGTTCCTCGCCGTTGAACATGGGCAGGCCCTGGCCCGGATCGAAGATGAAGGGAATGCCGGCTTCTTTGAACTGGCGGGCGTGCTGGATCATGCCGTCGCGGCCATCGGGGGAGATGATGCCCAGGGTCACGCCCTCGGCGTCGGCCACCTGGTTGAGGTGGGAATGGCTCATGGCGCCCGGGTGGAAGGCGGTGATCTGGTTGTCGTCCAGGTCGGTGGTGATGAAGGCCTGGGCGGTGAAGGTGTCCGCCACTTGGCGCACGTGGTTGGCGTCCAAGCCCAGTTGGTGCAGGCGGTGCAGGTAGGGCTGGGCGTCGTCGCCCATGGTGGCCATGATCACCGGTTCGCCGCCGAGGAGCTTGAGGTTGTAGGCGATGTTGCCGGCGCAGCCGCCGAATTCCCGGCGCAGATCGGGCACCAGGAAGGAGACGTTGAGGATGTGGATCTGTTCCGGCAGGATGTGGTTCTTGAACTGGTCGTGGAAGACCATGATGTTGTCGTAGGCCATGGAGCCACAGATCAGCGTGCGCATAGGGTGCTTTCGTCGGGTTTACGGGTGATAGAGGTAGAGCCGATAGCCGGCGGCGGGGACGTCGCCGGCGTCCAGCATCAGCTCGATGTTGATTTCCTTGCGGGCGGGAAAGCCGGCTTCCGGCGGGAATTCCTTGCCTAGGTAGTCCCGCGGCCCGAGGGCCTTGACCACCAGCACTCGGTCCGCCGTGTCGGTGAGGGTGATTTCCAGCAGGGGGAATTCCTGGGCGTAGGGGGCCTTGTTCTTGAGCACGGCGACCAGTTGCAACTGCCCCTTGCGCGCGGCGGGATGGAGGTCCGAGCTTTCGATGCTGAGCAGGTCGATTTTGTGGGGCAGGGGCACGGTGCAGTCCAGGGGGCGGCACAGGGCTTCGAGGGCCGGTTTGAGGCCGGGGGCGAGCACGGACAGCTCCACCCGGTAGAGCAGGCTCAGTTGCAGGGTCAGGGTCAGGGTGGCCAGGACGATGCCGACGATCCAGGGCCAGCGCCGGGGCGGGCGCGCTTCCTTGTGCAGCAGGGGATCCGGCGGCGGTATCGCGGCAGACGGGGCAGTGTCGGCCTCGGCGGCGTCAGCGACGATGGGGGCGTCATCCGCCTGGGGAGCGTCGGTCGCGGCTGGGTCGTCCTCGACCTCTGGGGTCAGTGGGGTTTCGGCGGCGGGCGCCGTGTCGGTATCGGGCGATGCCTCGGCAGGGGTCGGGGCGGGGTCGTTCTCCGCAGCGTCGTCGACTGGTTCGGCGTCTGCTGCGGCACCTATTTCGGCGACGGTATCCGCCGCTGGAGTGGGGGCGGCTTCAAGAACCGCCGGGCTGGCGTCCACCGCGGGCGTCTCGGTCAGGTCGAGAAAGTCCAGGGAGGCCAGTTCGGTGTCTTCCGTGTCTTCGGCCGCGGCGGGCGTGTCCTGTTCGTCGGCGTCGCTGGCCCCTGCGGCATCGGCAGGGGCTTCACTTTCCTCAATCGGGGCAACGGCTTCAACGACGGTGTCCGTCGGTGCCGTCTCGGCGGCTTCGGCCAGGGCGCTTGTGTCGGCAGTCATGGCTGGCGGAGCGTCGTCCGCTGCCGACGCGGGTTCTACGGCGGCGATCGGGGCGTTTGAGGGGCTTGGGGCCGGAACGGAATCAGCGGTGGCGGGCACGGACACCGGCGGTAGTCCGGCGCCTTCTTCCACCAAGCCATCCAGGGCGTTGAACACCGTTTGGCATTGGCCGCAACGGACCCGACCCAGGCGCACCTTGAGCTGTTCCGGCGTGACGCGGAAGGTGGTGGCGCAGGAGGGGCAGCGGGTCAGCACGGCGGGGTTCCGCTCTAGGCAGCCACTGGGGCCGGCTCGGCTTGGCCTTCCAGCCGGCACCAACCCTCGTGCTGGGCGCCGACGCCCAGGGCGATGAAGGGGGCGTAGGCGTCGATCACCTGCTGGGCCTGGCTTTCCAGCACACCGGAGAGGACCAGCCGGCCGCCCGGCGCGACATGGCTGGACAGGGCCGGTGCCAGGACGCAAAGGGGATTGGTCAGGATGTTGGCGACGACGATGTCGAAGCGCTGGTCCAGGGGCACGGAGGAATGTTGCAGGGACAGGTGGACGCCGTTGCGTTCGGCGTTGTATTGGGCGGCTTCGAGGGCTTTTTCGTCGATATCCACGCCCAAGGCGCTGCCAACCCCCAGCTTGACCGCCGCAATGGCCAGAATGCCCGAGCCGCAGCCGTAATCGAGCAGGGTTTCTCCCCCCTTGATCTGGTCGCAAAGCCATTGCAGGCAGAGGAAGGTGGTGGGGTGGGAACCGGTACCGAAAGCCATGCCTGGGTCTAGCTGCAAGATGCAGCTAGACCCAGGCATGGCTTGGTCTTGTGAGTGCCTTTCCCCCGTCCCCTTTCCGGAGGAAAGGGGCGATTGATCGGACTCGCTTGGCTCGCCGGTCTCGGGCAGGCGGAAATTTTCCATATGCCAGGAGGGAACGATCCACAGCCTGTCGGTGATGCGGATGGGGTCGAACTGGGACTGGGTCAGTTGCACCCAGTTCTGTTCGGCCACTTCGTCGAGGAGGAATTCGGGCAGGTCGTCCAGGCCCACCGCCTGGCAGGCGGCGGCCACCCGGCCCGTGACGTCGTCGTCGGGCTCGAACAGGGCGATCACCCTGCTGTGATCCCAGAGGGGCGTGGTGGGGCTGCCCGGTTCGCCGAACTGGGGCGTTTCCTCGTCCGTGCCGAGGCAGGCGTCCTCCACCGAGACGGAGAGGGCGCCCACTTCCATCAGGGCGTCGGAAAGGGGGTCGGCAAAAACGGCTTCAACCGGGATGGAAACGCTGATCCACATAATCTCGGCATCTTAAACAAAGAAGCCGCAAAGCGGCTTCCGAATGTCGCCGCCCCCAGGGGCGGGGACGGCGGGAGGGCGGTCGCTTCCCGGGGGAAGCACGGCGCATTACAGGCTTTTCGCCGCCAGCTTTTCTTCCAGATAGTGGATGCTGGTGCCGCCCTGGATGAAGCGCTCGTCCAGCATCAGGTCCTGGTGCAGGGGGATGTTGGTCTTGATGCCGTCCACCATGGTTTCCGACAGAGCGATGCGCATGCGGCGGATGGCTTGCTCGCGGGTGTCGCCGGTGGCGATCAGCTTGCCGATCATGGAATCGTAGTGGGGCGGCACGGTGTAGCCGGTATAGACGTGGGAATCCACTCGGATGCCGGGACCGCCGGGGGCGTGCCAGTTGGTGATCTTGCCGGGGGACGGGGTGAACTTGAAGGGGTCCTCGGCGTTGATGCGGCATTCGATGGCGTGGCCCTTGAGTTCCAGGTCGCGTTGCTTGAGCCACATTTTTTCACCGGCGGCGATGCGGATCTGGGCCTGGACGATGTCCACGCCGGTGACCAGCTCGGTGACCGGATGTTCCACCTGGACCCGGGTGTTCATTTCAATGAAATAGAACTCGCCGTTTTCGTAGAGGAATTCGAAGGTGCCGGCGCCCCGGTACTGGATGCGCTTGCAGGCGGCGACGCAGGCGTCGCCCACCCGGGCGATCAGGCGGCGGCTGATGCCGGGGGCGGGCGCCTCCTCGATCACCTTCTGGTGGCGGCGCTGCATGGAGCAGTCGCGCTCGCCCAGATAGACGGCGGCACCGGTCTGGTCGGCCAGCACCTGGATTTCGATGTGGCGCGGGTTTTCCAGGAACTTTTCCATGTACACCGTCGGATTGCCGAAGGCGGCACCGGCCTCGGAGCGGGTCATGGTGACGGCGTTGATCAGGGCGGCCTCGGTGTGCACCACCCGCATGCCGCGCCCGCCGCCGCCGCCGGCGGCCTTGATGATCACCGGATAGCCGATGGCGCGGGCGATCTTGACGATTTCCTTGGGGTCCTCGGGCAGGGCGCCTTCGGAACCGGGCACGCAGGGCACGCCGGCGGCCTTCATGGCGTCCTTGGCAGAAACCTTGTCGCCCATCAGGCGGATGGTCTCGGCGCGGGGGCCGATGAAGGCGAAGCCGGAGGATTCCACCCGCTCGGCGAAGTCGGCGTTCTCGGAGAGGAAGCCGTAGCCGGGGTGGATGGCCTGGGCGTCGGTGACCTCCGCCGCGGAAATCAGGGCGGGGATGTTGAGGTAGCTCAGGGCCGAGGACGGGGGGCCGATGCAGACGGATTCGTCCGCCAGCTTGACGTACTTGGCTTCCGTGTCGGCGGTGGAGTGCACGGCGACGGTCTTGATGCCCAGTTCGCGGCAGGCCCGTAAAACACGAAGGGCGATCTCGCCGCGGTTGGCAATAAGGATTTTTTCAAACATAGAGAACCCCAGGGAAGGGGGAAGGGGGAGGGAGAAGGTTTCGCTTCTGCGCTCCCCGCTTTCCGATTAACCGATGACGAACAGGGGCTGGCCGAACTCGACGGGTTGGCCGTTTTCCACCAGGATGGCCTTGATGGTGCCCGAGGCGTCCGCCTCGATTTCGTTCATCAGCTTCATGGCTTCCAGAATGCAGAGGGTGTCGCCTTCCTTCACGGCCTGGCCCACTTCGACGAAGGGAGGGTTGCCGGGGCTGCCGGAACGGTAGAAGGTGCCGACCATGGGGGCGGTCACCACATGCCCTTCGGGCAGAGCATTTTCCACCGGGGCGGCGGGTGCGGCGGCCACCGGGGCGGCGGCGACCGGGGCCACGGCGGGGGCGCCGACCATGACGGTGGTGGGCGCGGCGGCAGTCAGGTGCTTGGCGATGCGGATTTTTTCCTCACCCTCGCTGATTTCCAGTTCGGAAATGCCCGAATTTTGGACGAGGTCGATGAGGGTTTTGAGCTTTCTCAGATCCATTTGCGTGTATCTCCCTGCAAACCCGGGCTAAGTGACCCGGTGGATTTATTGGAATGGGTGTTCAGGAATGGCCGATGCGGGCCAGGGCGGCGTCAAGGGCGAGCAGATAGCCCTGGGCACCCAGGCCGCAAATGACCCCGACGGCGATGTCGGAAAAATAGGAGTGGCGGCGGAATGCCTCCCGCGCATGCACGTTGGAGAGGTGCACCTCGATGAAGGGGATCGCCACCCCGGCCAGGGCATCGCGCAGGGCGATGCTGGTGTGGGTGTAGGCGCCCGGATTGATCAGGATGAACTCGATGCCTTCGCTGCGGGCGGCGTGGACCCGGTCGATCAATTCGCCTTCGTGGTTGCTCTGGAAGCTTTCGATCTGCACCCCGGCGCTGCGGGCGCGGGCTTCCATGGAGCGATGGATGTCGGCCAGGGTGGTGTGGCCATAGACATCCGGCTCCCGCGTGCCCAACAGGTTGAGATTGGGACCATGGAGCACCAGGATACGCAGGGGGAGCGCTTTCCCCTTGGCGCTGCTGCTTGCCTTGGAGGTGGTCTTTTGACCGCGAGTTGGCTTCGTCATACCTGCTAGTTTGCCGCAAATGACGTCAGTTTGTCCAGAAGGACGCTTTTCCCCAGGGTTTTTCCCGATATTACCGAGGCAATAAGGCGGCGATTTGCGCGCTCAAATCGGCCTCCTGCCACTGTCCGAGATGGGATGCCCGCAGCTTGCCATCCCCATCCACGATGAGGGAAAAAGGCAGGCCCTGGCTGCCGTTGCCCAGGGAGGCGGTCATGGTCAGCCGTTCCGGCGGCGCCAGCAGGATGGGATAGGACACCGGCGCCACCCGGAGAAAATCCTTGACCGGTTCGACGCCATCCAGGGCAATGCCGACAAATTGCACGTTCTTGCCGGCAAATGTTTGCTGAATCCTGGAAAAAGCCGGCATTTCTGCCCGGCAGGGGGGGCACCAGGTGGCCCAGAAGTTGATGACCACCAGTCGCCCCGGTGCCAGGGGCAGGGGGCTGGGCTGGCCGTTCAGGTCGGTGAGGGGCGCCCTCAGCAAGGCAGGCAGGGCGTCACCGTCCTGGATGGGGGTCGTGACCGGCGCCTGGGGTTGGCCGGCACGATAGCCGGCCCAGGCGGCCAGCAAGGCAACGCCGACCAGCAGCGGCCAGCGCAGGATCGGTTTCATTCCACGGTTTCCAACAGGGCGGCGACGGTGCTGGCCTTGGCCCGGTCGTGGCGGGTGGCGCCGGAGCGCTGCCGCTCCACGGCAAAGGGGTACACCGCCAGGGTGACAGGGATGTCGTCCCATTCCATATGGAGCAGGGTTTCCGGGGCATCCGGGCCGTGGCGGCGGGGTTCGGAGCTGCGGTAGTCGATGTTGCGGGAAAGCAGGGAAATCTCCACGTCTTTGGCGCTGTCGGCGAACAGGTCGATGTCGATGCTGGAGGCCCGGCCGGCGGTGCCGTCGAGGACGGGACCGGTGAGGTAGGGGCGGAAGTCGGCGAGGAAGGCCATCACGTCCAGGGCGGCGATGCGCATTTCCCGCAGCCGCTCCTTCACTTCTTCGTCCTGGTAGAGGGACTGGTAGGTGCGCAGTTCAGCCTGCACCTCGTCGTTGGTGGGCAGCGCGATGCCGTCGCCGTAGCCCAGGTTGCGGGCGGCCTTGCGCTTGGCGTAACCGTAGTCGTTGATGCCGTCCTCGGCCATCATGCGGGCGGCGGCGGCGGCGATGGATTGGCGGGCGTTGCCGGTGCTGCTGCGGGGAACTTGCTTGTGGCGTGTCATGGCGATGGATTCCAGAGCGGGTTCCGGGGGAGGTTTCCCCCGCTTATCGGGCACGGCGTTGGGCAAGGCGGCGGGTAAACTCCGGTCCATTCTAACCGCGCCACGGGGGACTCCCGGCAGCGGCCATCCTTTTGATACAGCAGGTTTCTCCATGCATATCCACATCTTGGGCGTTTGCGGCACCTTCATGGGCGGCATCGCCCTGCTGGCCCGGGCGGCGGGCCATCGGGTCACCGGTTGCGACGCCAACGTCTATCCGCCCATGAGCACCCAGCTTGAAGAGCAGGGGATCGCGCTGATCAATGGCTACGGCGTGGATCAGCTTTCCCTGGCGCCCGATCTCTATGTGGTGGGCAACGCCATTTCCCGCGGCAATCCCTTGCTGGAGGAAATCCTCAACCGCAACCTGCCCTATGTGTCCGGCCCCCAATGGTTGGCGGAGAATATCCTGCAAGGCAAGTGGGTGCTGGGGGTGGCGGGTACCCACGGCAAGACCACCACGACGTCCTTGTTGGCTTGGATCCTGGAGGATGCCGGCCTCAACCCGGGTTTCCTGGTGGGCGGCGTGCCCCAGGACTTCGGCGTCTCGGCCCGGCTGACCGACTCACCCTTTTTCGTCATCGAGGCGGACGAGTACGACACCGCCTTTTGCGACAAGCGTTCCAAGTTCGTCCATTACCATCCCCGGACGGTGATTCTGAACAACCTGGAGTTTGATCACGCCGACATCTTTGCTGATCTTGCAGCGATCGAGACGCAATTCCACCATTTGGTGCGTACTATTCCCGGGCAAGGGCTGATCGTCGCCAACGGTGGCGAGGCGTCCCTGCAACGGGTGTTGGCCCGGGGTTGTTGGAGCGACGTGAACTGGTTCAATCGTCAGGATGCCTGGCACGCCGAACCCTTGGCAGACGATGTTTTCCGAGTGCGGGAAGGCGAGCGGGTTGTCGGGCAAACCACCCTGTCCCTGCCCGGCGCCCACAACCAGGCCAATGCGGTGGCCGCCTTGTTGGCGGCCCGCCATGCCGGCGTGCCCCTGGCAGCGGGTTTGGACGCCCTGTCCCGGTTCAAGGGGGTCAAACGTCGCCTGGAGGTACGCGGCACGGTGAACGGCGTGACCGTTTACGACGATTTCGCCCACCATCCCACCGCCATCGAGGTCACCCTGGCCGGATTGCGGCGCAAGGTGGGGGCGGACAAACGCATTCTCGCGGTGCTGGAACCCCGCTCCAACACCATGAAGCTGGGCACCATGAAGGCCCAGCTCCCTAGCAGTCTGGCCGGGGCGGACCAGGTGTTCTGCTATGCCCACAACCTGGGCTGGGATGCGGGCGAGGCCCTGGCGCCCCTGGCGGACAAGGCGCTGGTAAGCGACGATCTGGACCGGCTGGTGCGCGCGGTGGTGGCCCAGGCCAGGGCCGGCGACCAGGTGCTGGTCATGAGCAATGGCGGTTTTGGCGGCGTCCACGAAAAATTGCTGGCCGCCCTGGCCCTTGCCGGGAACTGAAAAAGAATCGGCCCGTCGGATCACCGACGGGCCGTTCTTGTCTCCTCCTCCGCTTTGTTCTGGCGAAGATGTTGGTTTTTTTATGGGGCTGATATAACTCAGGGCGCTCAGCCGGACGCGATGGAACTAACTATACATCAGGTCTGAAATAATTAGGGAAGAAATTAATTGCCGCCATATGTCATGTTGTTCCGGGGCGACACTCTGTCTTCCGGGGCAGCGGCGATGGGTGCGGTGAAGGAGGAAATCCATGGCGAGGAATGACGGTATGAAAAGCGTGATGCGCAAGGGCTTGTTGGTGGGGGCTATCGTGTTGGCGGCGGGTGCGGGCTGGTTGGCGTCCCGCGCGGCGCGGCACGATGGCGGCCACGCGGTGCTGCCGACGGTCAAGGCGGCCACCGTGCTGGCGGAGGGCAAGCAACTGCCCGATTTCCAATTGCGGGGCCATGGTGGCGCCTTCAGCCGCCGTGACCTGGAGGGTCACTGGACCTTCATGTTCTTCGGCTATACCCATTGCCCCGACGTCTGTCCCACCGCCCTGTCCCTGATGCGGGACGTACGCAGCCGCCTCGCGGGTGGCAACGTGCCCCTGCCCGGCGTGGTCTTTGTGTCGGTGGATGGCGCACGGGATTCCCAGGAGTTGCTGGATCGCTACGTTCCCGCCTTCGACCCCAGCTTTATCGGCGTGGGCGGGACGGACGAGGCCTTGTCACCCCTGGTGCGGGCCCTCGGGGTGTTCTACCAGCGCCATGAAAAGGAAGATCCGCGCAATTACACCGTGGACCATTCGGCCGCCATGTATCTGATCGATCCCCAGGGCCGCTTGAAGGCGGTCTTCATGCCGCCGGTGCCGGCGGACCGAATGGCGGCGGACTACCAGGCCATCGTGGCCGCCGCCCACTAGTCGCCCTGCCGGCCCAATCGGTGCGTGGCGCGGGGCGAGGCGGCGCCTAGGACGCGCGGCTCGCTTTCCAGTCCGCCAGGCGCGGGTAGAGATTGGCCGCGCCCACCTTGCCCAGCACGCCGCCTTTTTCCAGTTTGTGGCGAACGTTGGGGCGGACTTCGCAAAGGATGACCTGGGCCTTGCCGCGCTGGAAGTCATCGATCAATTCGCCCAGGGCCTGGATCCCCGTGGCATCGACGAAGGGCACCCGTCCCATGCGCAGGATGACGGTGTCCACCTTCTCCTGAATGCTGGCCAGGGTGGTTTGCAGTTTTTCAGCCGCGCCGAAAAAGAAGGGGCCGTCGATGCTGTAGATCAGGGTACGGTCCAGCAGTCCGTCCGCACTCCCGTTCTCGCAGGTTTCCAGATGGTCCTCGGTTTCGTCCTGAACCTCCACCGATTGGGCCATGCGCTTCATGAAGAGCAGGGAAGCCAGCACCACGCCGACGTTCACCGCGATCACCAGGTCGGCGAAGATCGTCAGGCCGAAGGTGATCAAGAGGATGCCCACGTCTCCCTTGGGTGAGGTGCGCAGCAAATGGCGGAAATGGTGCACTTCGCTCATGTTCCAGGCCACCACGAAAAGGATGGCGGACAGGGCGCAGAGGGGAATGTAGGACGCCAGGGGCGCGGCCACCAGAATGATCAGCACCAAGGTCGCGGCGTGGACCATGCCTGCCAGGGGACTGTCGGCACCGTTGCGGATGTTGGTGGCGGTGCGGGCGATGGCGCCAGTGGCGGCGAAACCACCGAACAGGGGAGCGGCCACGTTGGCGATGCCTTGGCCCAGCAGTTCCTGGTTGGGATCGTGCCGGGTGCCGGCCATGCCGTCGGCCACCACGGCGGACAAGAGGGATTCGATAGCCCCCAGCAAGGCGATGGTGAAGGCCGGGCCGATCAGCTTGGCCAAGTCGCTGGCGGTGAAATCGGGGATGTCAAAGCTCGGTAGTTCCCGGGGAATGCCGCCGAAAGCGCTGCCGATGGTGGCCACGCCGTCAAACTGGAACAGGGCCTGGACAACCGTCGCCGCGACCATGGCCACCAGGGGGCCGGGGATGCGCTTGAATAGCTTGGGACTCAGCAGGTTCAAGGCCAGGGCAAAAAAAGCGAGAAAGGTGGTCGCCAGGTGGAGATGGGGGAGAGATAGGAGGATTTGGATGAGCTTTTGATGGAAATGCTCGCCGCTTGCCGCGGGATGCAGGCCGAAAAAGTCCTTCAACTGGCCGACGAAGATGATGACGCCGATGCCGGTGGTGAAGCCGACGATCACCGGCGCCGGGATGAACTTGATGACGGCACCGAAGCGGGCCAAGCCCATGGCGATCAACATCAGGCCCGCCATCAGGGTGGCCACCTGGAGGCCGACGATGCCGTATTGGGCGGTGATACCGGACAGGATGACGATGAAGGCCCCGGTGGGGCCGGCGATCTGCAAGCGGCTGCCGCCGAAAAGCGAGGTCAGCAAGCCGGCCACGATGGCGGTGTACAAGCCCTGCTCCGGTTTGGCGCCGCTGGCGATGGCGAAAGCCATTGCCAAGGGCAGCGCCACCACGCCCACCACCAGGCCGGCGACCAGGTTGTTGGCGATATGGCCTTTGCCCATGAGGCCGGCACTGCGGGCTTCGAGGAATGCGATCATCTTTTAAACATAAAAGTATTAACTGACAAATAGCTTAAGGATGTCGATGGGCATTTGATCGAAGGAATAAAACCCTCGTCGCTGCAAAAGCGGCAAGCCAAAAGCAAAACGGGCAGCCATCGCTGCCCGTTGTTGCCCGTTCGTGTCGCGACCATTTTTCAGTGGTCGGCGCTGAGGAAAGCCTTCATTTTCTGTAGCGCCTTGGCCTCGATTTGGCGAATCCGCTCAGCGGATACGCCGTACTCGGCGGCCAACTCGTGCAGCGTGGCGGCTTCGCTGCCTTCCTCCACCAACCAGCGGCGCTGGACGATGGCGCGGCTGCGCTCATCCAGGGCTGCCAGGGCGGTTTGCAGCCCCTCGCTTTGCAAATGATCGTATTCCCGTTGGGCGATGCGGGCGGTGGGCTCGCTGCTTTCGTCGGCGGGAAGCCAGGCGATGGGAGCGAAACGCTCTTCCTCGTCCTCATGCAGCGGTTCCAGGGAGACATCGCCGCCGGAAAGCCGGGTTTCCATCTCCACCACTTCGTCGGGCTTGACGCCGAGACGGGCGGCGACGGCATTGACCTCCTCGGGATTGAGGGTGCCGATGTCCTGCTTCATGCTGCGCAGGTTGAAAAACAATTTGCGCTGGGCCTTGGTGGTGGCGATCTTCACCAGCCGCCAGTTCTTGACGACGTACTCGTGGATTTCGGCCTTGATCCAGTGCATGGCGAAGGACACCAAACGTACGCCCCGATCGGGATCGAAGCGTTTGACCGCCTTCATCAGGCCGATGCTGCCTTCCTGGATCAGGTCGGCATGGGGCAGGCCGTAACCCAGATAGCCGCGGGCCACGGCGATGACCAAACGCAGATGGGACAGCACCAAGCGTCGCGCCGCCTCCAAGTCTTCCTCGTCGCGGAAGCGACGGGCAAGATCCATCTCCTCGGCCTCGCTCAGCATGGGCACGCGGTTGGCGGCCTGAATATAGGCCTCCAAGCTACCGGCGCCGCTGGGCACCAAGCTCAAGGGGTTCATCGGATTGGCTAGCGTCAGGTCATGGCTCATGGTCACGTCCTCCTCTAAAACAAGTTTAGCACTCGTCGCATGAGAGTGCTAACGGACAGAGAAGTTCCGGGTCAGGCGGCCAAGAGGGATTCGATCAGTTTTGGGAACTGGGCGAAATCCGGCTCCCCCAGGTAGGTCTGGACGATATGGCCTTCCTTGTCGATCAGGATGCTGGTGGGGGTCAGGCGGATGCCGCCGAAGGCGCGGGCGATGTCGCCGTGGCTGTCCAGGACCACCTTGAAGGGCAGGTGGGTCTTGCTGACGTAGGTCCGGACGTAGTCGGCGGGGTCGTAGTCCATGGCCACCGCCAGGGTTTCATAGCCCTTGGCGGCGTATTGCTGATGGACGGCCACCAGCTTGGGCATCTCCGCCATGCAGGTGGTGCAACTGGTGGCCCAGAAATTGACTAAGACCACTTTGCCTTTAAGGTCGGCGAGTCGCAAGGGCTGACCATCCAGGGTCGTGGCGGCCACGGTCGGCGCGGTCGGTTTCGGGGCGAGAAAAACCCAACCCAGCCCCCCGAGCAGGGCGACCAAGGCAAAAGTGACGATAAATTTCAATTTCATTGCGATAATTCCAGTTCGGCAAGGGCGCGGCCATCGGGGCGCACCGGGAAAACCAAGGCGTATTTTGGACATTTAGGCGGCCGCTGTCACTCGCAACAGTGCTGCCGGGGAAAGCAAAATGAAACTCGACCTGCGCAAAATCTACCGTTTCGACACCATCGACCGCAATGATGACGGCAGCCTGCCCAGCGGCGGCGACATCTACTACGAATGCACGGAATGCACCGTCATCGTCAGTTCCGTTTCCCACCTGAAAGCCGCCTGTGAGTGCGGCAATCTCGATGGTGGACAGGGCAAAACTACCGTTCGTTCCCCGGAAAAGGTCAATCCCCTGCGCGGCAAGCTGCGCTAACCCGTTGTTTCCCCGGTGACCCATGGTTTAAACGCTCCCCAACGGGAGGCGGTGAAGTATTTGGATGGCCCCCTGCTGGTCCTGGCCGGGGCTGGTAGCGGCAAGACCCGGGTGATCACCCAGAAGATCGCCTGGATGATCGAAGGTTGCGGTTACCCCGCCCACAAGATTACCGCCATCACTTTCACCAACAAGGCCGCCAAGGAAATGAAGGAGCGAGCCGACAGCTTGCTCAAGGACGGTACGGCCGAAGGTCTCAGTGTTTCCACCTTCCATGCCCTGGGCGCCCGCTTCCTCCGTCAGGAGGCCCGCCACCTGGGATTGAAGCCTGGGTTTTCCATTCTCGACGCTTCCGACACCACTGGTTTGTTCCAGGAACTCCTGGCCAATGCCGACAAAGCCACCCTGCGCATGGTGCAGACCCGGATTTCCCTATGGAAAAACAGCCTGTTAGGCCCGGATGAGGCCCGTACTGCGGCGGCCGACGAGTTCGAGCGGGGCGCGGCCGCCACTTACGCCGAGTACGAAAAGACCCTGCGCGCCTACCAGGCGGTGGATTTCGACGACCTGATCCGCCTGCCGGTGAACCTGCTGGAGTCCAACGAAGAGGTGCTGGCCCGTTGGCAGAGCCGTATCTGGCACCTGCTGGTGGATGAATACCAGGACACCAACCGCTGCCAATACCGTTTGATGAAGCTGCTGGCCGGTCCCAAGGCCGCCTTCACCGCGGTGGGGGACGACGACCAGTCCATCTATGCCTGGCGCGGGGCGGACATCGGCAACATCCACCTCTTGCAGGAGGATTTCCCCCGTCTCAAGATCATCAAGCTGGAGCAGAACTACCGCTCCACCACCCGCATCCTCCAGGCTGCCAACGCGGTGATCGCCCACAACCCGAAGGTGTTCGAGAAAAAACTGTGGTCCGAGCATGGCCATGGCGACGCGGTGCACGTCCAGCTCTGCCGCGACGACAGCCACGAGGCCGAATGGGTGGCCGCCCGCTTGCTGGCCCATAAGTTCCAGCACCGGGGCAAATGGGCCGACTACGCCGTGCTCTACCGGGGCAACCACCAGGCCCGGGCCATCGAGCAGCAACTGCGGCAGAACAAGGTGCCCTACGTCATGTCCGGCGGCCAGTCCTTTTTCGAAAAGGCGGAGATCAAGGACATCACCAGCTATCTGCGCCTGATCGCCAATCCCGACGACGATCCGGCCTTCATCCGCGCCATCACCACGCCCAAGCGTGGCATCGGCGGCGCCACCCTGGAGGCCCTGGGCCGCCATGCCGGCAACCGCCACGTCAGCCTGTTCCAGGCGGCGGTGGAAGTGGGCATCGAACAGCACCTGAACGAAAAACAGCTCAAGGGGGTGCGGGAGTTTTGCAGCTTCATCCACCGCATGGAAAGCCGGGCCGGGCGGGAACCGGCCCGGCAGGTGATCGAGGACCTGCTGCGGGCCATCAGCTACGAGGCCTGGCTGTTCGAGTCCCTCGATACCCGGGAAGCGGAAGGCAAGTGGAACAACGTCCGCGACTTCACCGAGTGGTTGGCGAAAAAGGGCGACGAAGAGAACAAGAACCTGCTGGAACTGACCCAGACGGTGGCGCTGATCACCATGCTCGACAAGAACGACAAGGAGCAGGACGCGGTGCAGTTGGCGACGCTACACGCCGCCAAGGGCCTGGAGTTCCGCCATGTTTTCCTGATCGGCGTGGAGGAGGGCATCCTGCCCCATAGGGATTCCCTGGAGCCAGGCAAGCTGGAGGAGGAGCGGCGTCTCATGTACGTGGGCATCACCCGTGCCCGCATGAGCCTGCACGTCAGTCATTGTAAAAAGCGCCGCATGGGCAAGGAATTGCGGGAGTGCGAACCCTCCCGTTTCATCGAGGAAATGGGCGAAGACCTGAAGCGGGCCGGCGGCGAGGAAACCGCGCCGACCCAGGAGGACCGGGTCGCCGGCCGTGCCCGTTTCGAGCAGTTCAAGGCCATGCTCAACAAGTCTTCCGTTTGAAGACGCCGCCCCCGCTTTCCTTAAAGCGAGAGCACCTGCAAATAGCTGTTGATGCCGTTCTGACTGCTCGCGCTGGTCGATAAGCCGGCTTGGGCGCTGGCCAGATTGGACAACTCGGTCTGCCGTGCCGCCTGGCTCTTGGCTGCGGCGCTGAGGCGGTTGTAACTGACGCCCACGCCGCCACTGTCGGACAGGGCGCGATCCGCCTGTTTGTCCGCCGTGCTGCCGATGCGCGCGGCGGCGGCACGAACGCCGGCGCCGTTGTCCTGCAAGGCGGTATCCAGCGCCTTGCTGTTCAGGACCAGGCTGCCGTCGGATTTTTGCGTGATGCCCAGGCTGCGCAAATCGCTGCGTCCGCTGTCGCTGCCCAAGGCCCGTCGCAGGGAATTGACCGCCGTCGACGCCGTCCCCGGCGCCACCTTGCTGCCGGCGCTGAGGGTGTCGTTGTAGGCGCTGACGAAGGACGCCAGATTGCTTTTCAGGCTGCTGTTGGTCGTGTCCGTCTTGGTGGCCGCCAGGGCCGCGCCGCTGTCCGCCACCCGGGAAAAGGCCGATTTCAACTGTCCCACGCTCGACAGACTGGCGGACGTCGCCGCCTGTTGCCGGCTCAGATTGCTGGTCGCCGTGGCCAGCGCCTTTTGCACCGGGTCGGTCTGGATCGACGTATTGGTCGCCGCCGATTGCTGGCTGCGATAGAGATTGGTGATGCTGGTGAGGTTCATGCCGGCTCCCGGAGAAGTCACTTTTCCACTCTAGCAGCATAAAGCCATGGTGCAACCGCGCCGGCAGCAAAACAAAAGGGCAGCCGAAGCTGCCCTGCTGATTCCTCGACCCCGTTCTTGGGAAAGGGGTCGAGGGAGTGGCGAATCGCGACGCCTTACTTCGGTTCCTTGAGGGAGCCGCCGGACTTGTTGGCCATGTAAACGATGGCGCGGGCCAGTTCGGCATCGGTGGCGTCGGCCACGCCGCCCTTGGCGGGCATGGAACGGATGCCGCTGATGGCGTTCTTGAGCAGGCCGTCCAGGCCCTTGCCGAGACGGGGGCCCCAGTCGCCGCTGTTGCCGAACTTGGGGGCGCCCAGGGTGCCGGCGGCATGGCAGCCGTTACAGGCGGATTGATACAGTTGCTCACCGGTGCGGCTACCCGCTGCGGCGCCGCCGCCGGCAGCCAGGGACAGCTTGGCGACGGGCGTGATGCGGGCATTGACGGCTTCCTCGTCGGCTTTGGGGCGGCTGCCCATGGCGAAGGCGGAGGAGGCGGCAACCATGCCGGCCAGGGCGAGCATGGAGAAGCGGGCGTTGAACATGGCGGGTTTCCTTGAAATCTGGGGGTAAGGGCTTACGGGAGAGGCGGGAATTATAGCCAATCCTGCAAAATCCAACGCCAAGAAAGGCTTAGGGCCCATGGGGTAGGGCCCATGAGGCTTGGGCCCCACCAGGCTATGACCAATTGCCGTCGTGGGCCAAAACCCCGTCGATCAGGGTGTAGCGTACCCGTCCCGCCAGCATCTGGCCGAGGAAGGGACTGTTCTTGCCCTGGCTCCTGAGGTTGTCGCGGCTGACGCGGAACTCGGCCTCGGGATCGAAGATGCAGACGTCGGCCGCGGCGCCCAAGGCCAGGGTACCGGCCTCGATGCCGAGCAGGCGGGCGGGATTGCAGGTGATCTTGGCCAGGGTGTCCGCCAGGGATAGCCCCATTTCATTGCCCCACTTGAGGGCCAGGGGCAACAGCAGTTCCAATCCGGTGGCACCGGGCTCGGCTTCGCCGAAGGGCACCAGCTTCGCGTCGTCGTCCACCGGCGTGTGGTCGGAGCAAAGGGCGTCGATGATGCCGCTCGCCAGGCCGGCCCGCAAAGCGTCCCGGTCGCGCAGGCTGCGCAGGGGCGGGTCGAGGCGGGCATGGGGATTGAAGAAGCCGATGTCCAGATCGGACAGGTGCAGGTGATGGGGCGTCACGTCGCAGGTGACCTTGATGCCCTGTTCCCGGGCGATGCGGATCATGTCCAGGCCGGCGGAAGAGGAAACCCGGGTGATGTGCAGTTGCACGCCGGTTTCCTGGGCCAGCAGCAGCAAGGTGCCCAGGGCGGAGGTTTCCGCCACCACGGGAATGCCGGTCAGGCCGAGACGGGCGGCCATTTCGCCGTCGTGGGCGACGCCGTTGCGGGCCAGGTAGGGATCCTGGGCCGACATCCAGACCGGGAAGCCGAAGGTGGCGGCGTACTGCATGGCACGCAGGACGACCTGGGTGTCGAGCACGGCGACGTTGGCGTGGCTGAAGGCGACGCAGCCGGCCTCGGCCAGTTCGGCCATCTCGGTGATGTGCTTGCCTTCGAGCTTTACGGTCAGGGCGCCGACGGGATAGACCTTGGCGAACTCCGGCAACCGTGCCCGGTGTTTGAGCATTTCCACCAGGCCCGGTTCGTCCAGGGGCGGGTCGGTGTCCGGCGGACAGGCCAGGCTGGTGACGCCGCCAGCGGCGGCGGCAGCCATTTCCGATTCCAGGGTGGCGCGGTACTCGTAGCCCGGTTCCCGCAGGCGGGCGGCCAGGTCCACCAGGCCGGGACAGACGACGAGGCCGTTGGCGTTGATGGTGCCGACGGTGCCGCTGTCGGCGAAGTCCGCCGGCGCGCTGCCGATGGCGGCGATGCGGCCGTCGACGATGAACAGGTCGGCGACCTGGTCGATTTGCTTGGCCGGGTCGATCACGCGGCCGTTCTTGATTTGCAGTTTCATCTGATTAATTCCCCGCCAGCATGCTCATCACCGCCATGCGCACGGCGATACCGAAGGTCACCTGGGGCAGGATCACCGCCTGCCCGCCGTCGGCCACCGCCGAGTCGATCTCCACGCCCCGGTTCATGGGACCCGGGTGCATGACGATGGCGTCGGGCTTGGCCAGGGCCAGTTTTTCCGGCGTCAGGCCGTAGTTCTTGAAGTATTCCTGGGGGCTGGGCAGCAGGGCGCCCTGCATGCGTTCGTTTTGCAGCCGCAGCATCATCACCACGTCCACACCGCGCAGCCCCTCCTTCATGTCGTGGAACACCTTGACCCCCATGCGCTCGGCGGCGGTGGGCAGCAGGGTCTTGGGGGCGATGGCGCGGATCTCCGGAACGCCCAGAGTGGTCAGGGCGTGGATCTGAGACCGGGCAACGCGGGAATGGAGGATGTCGCCGACGATGGCCACGGTCAGGTTGGTGAAGTCCTTCTTGTAGTGGCGGATGGTGTACATGTCCAGCAGCCCCTGGGTGGGGTGGGCATGGCGGCCGTCGCCCGCATTGACGACGCGGATGTGGTTCTGGTTGGTGGCGGCCAGGTGCTGGGCAATGAGGAAGGGCGCGCCGCTGGTGGCGTGGCGCACCACGAACATGTCGGCCTGCATGGCGGCAAGGTTGTCCACCGTGTCCAGCAGGGTTTCGCCCTTGGCGGTGCTGGAGGTGTTGATGTTGAGGTTGATCACGTCCGCCGACAGCCGCTTGGCGGCGATCTCGAAGGTGGTGCGGGTCCGCGTCGAGTTCTCGAAGAACAGGTTGAACACGCTCTTGCCCCGCAGCAGGGAAAGCTTTTTCTCTTCCTGGTGGGCCAGTTCGGTGAAGGGGGCCGCCGTGTCGAGGATGCGGGTGATCACGTCCCGGGGCAGGCCCTCGATGGTGAGCAGGTGTTGCAGCTCGCCGTGACTGTTGAGTTGGGGATTGGTGGTGTTCATTGCGGTCGGGTGTCGAAGAATCCTTGCAGAATGGTGGCGGCGGCTTCCGCGTCCAGGGTTTCCTTGCGCTGCTTCCAGCCCTGGCCTTTTTCGGCCAGTCGGCTTTCGGCCTCGGCGGAGGAAAAACGTTCATCCACGAGTTCGACCGGCAGGCGGAAGCGGCCTTCCAGCTGGTGGGCGAAGCGGCGGGCGCGGGCGGTCATGTCGTGTTCGCTGCCGTCCACCGCCAGGGGCAGGCCCACCACCAGGCGGGCGGGCTGCCATTCGGCAATGAGCTTGGCGATGGCGGCGAAACGGGCGTCGTTGGCCTCGTGGGCAATGGTCAGCAGGGGGCGGGCCTGGCCCAACATCAGTTCCCCCACGGCGACACCAATACGCTTGGTGCCGAAATCAAAGGCGAGCACGGTGCCCATGAAGCTCTCTCCCCCCATCCCCCGCCCAGGCGGGGGTGACAGATGTTCGTCGCCAGCAGGCGACGCCACGGCAAACGTTGCGTTCGCCTTGGGGCGGCCCGGCGGCAAACACTCAGGCATGTCCCGCCACGTCGGACAGGTTGGCGAAATCCACGCCGAGTAGTTGCATGGCGGCCGGCAGGCGTTCTTCCGGCGGCAGGCCGAAGATGATGTCGGGCACCGCCCGCACCGTGAGCCAGGCGTTCTGGGACAGTTCCCACTCCAGTTGGCCGGCGGACCAGCCCGAATAACCCAGGGCCATCAGAAAGTCGCTGGGGGTGCCCTCGGTGCCGAGGGAAACCAAGATGTCCTTGGAACTGGTCAGGGCCAGTCCTTCCTCCACTTGCAGGGAGGACTGCCAACTGCCGGCGGGGCGATGGAGGACGAAGCCCCGGTCGTTTTGCACCGGGCCGCCGAAATACACCGGGCGACCGGAAAACTCCTCCCGTTCGAGGGGGATGTCCACCTGCTCGAACAGGCTGGCCAAATCCATTTCCGTGGGGCGATTGACGATGATGCCCAAGGCACCGTCGGCGTTGTGTTCGCAGACGTAAGTCAGGGTGCGGGAAAAATTCGGATCCGCCATGGCGGGCATGGCGATGAGGAAATGGTTGGTCAGATTGACCGAGGGGGGCTGGGGGGTGTCGCTCACGGGCGGCATTTTATCGCCCTTTGGCCCGGGTTTCCCAGGGCGTTCCAGGCCGGGCAGGGAAACCTCAGCAGATGATGCGCATGTAGACGATGCCGGCCACGCCGGAAACCAGCATGCCCAGGGTCAGCAGCACGACCCAGCGGTGCTGGGGCGGGTCGCCCAGGCGCAGCCGTTCCAGCACTTGCAGCATTTCACCGATGGCCATGATGCCGAACAGGAACATCATCACCACGTCCACGAACATCACCACGCCGGAGAAATTGCTGATCGGTCGGCAATGGCGGCTGCCCAGGTTGAGGCTGCCCTCCACGTTGATGCCGCCGAAACCGAGGCCGGTGATGAACCATACCGCGACCACGGACAGCACCGCCAGGATCAGGCCCAGGGCGACCCAGCCCTCGGCGTGGCGCAGGGCGTCGATGATGTCGCGGACATCCGCCAGGTAGTCGCGCAGTTCATTGCGAAACCAGCGGCGGAATTTTTCCGGGTCCCAGGCCATGGCCGCCGCGTCGGTTGTCTAGCGGAACACCACGGTCTTGTTGCCGTGGACCAGTACCCGGTCTTCCAGGTGGTAGCGCAGGCCCCGGGCGAGCACGGTCTTCTCGATGTCCTTGCCGTAGCGCACCATGTCCTCCGGCGAGTCGGAGTGGTCGATGCGGATCACGTCCTGTTCGATAATGGGGCCCTGGTCCAGGTCGGCGGTGACGTAGTGGCAGGTGGCGCCAATCAGCTTGACGCCACGGTCGTAGGCCTGGTGGTAGGGCTTGGCGCCGACGAAGCTGGGCAGGAAGCTGTGGTGGATGTTGAGAATGCGCCCCGGCAGGGCGGCGCACAGTTCGGGCGACAGGATCTGCATGTAGCGCGCCAACACCATGGTGTCGCCGCCCACTTCCTCGAACAGCCGCTGCACCTCTGCATAGGCCTGGGCCTTGTTGTCCGGGGTGACGGGAATGTGGTGGAAGGGGATGCCGTGCCACTCGACGAAACCCTTGAAGGTGTCGTGGTTGGAGATGACACAGGGGATCTCGATGTCCAGTTCCTTGCTCTGCCAGCGGGAGAGCAGGTCGTAGAGGCAATGCTCCTGCTTGCTGACCAGCACCACCACGCGCTTTTTCACCGCCGAGTCGGTGATCTTCCAGTCCATGTCCAGGGACTCGGCCACGGGACGGAAGCGGTCCCGCAGTTCCGACAGCAGGAAGGGCAGGGAATCGGCCTTGACCTCGATGCGCATGAAATAGCGCCCCGCCTGATCGTCGGCATGGAAGCTCGACTCCAGGATCCATCCCTTGTGTTCGGCGAAAAAGCCGGTCACTTTGGCGATGATGCCGACCTGATCGGGGCAGGATGCGGCAAGGGTGTAAAAACGATCCTTGTGCATGGCGGCTTAGATGCGGGCGCTGGCCTTGAGGATTTCGGCCTTCAGTTCGGCGTAGCTCTTGGTCACGGGGAACTGGGGGAATTCGCGGATCACGTTTTCCGGCGGGTGGAACAGGATGCCGGCGTGGGCCTCGCCCAGCATGGCGGTGTCGTTGTAGGAGTCGCCAGCGGCGATCACCTTGAAGTTCAGTTCCTTGAAGCGCTGCACCGCTTCCTTCTTCTGGTTGGGCATGCGCAGGTGGTAGTTCACCAGGATGCCGTTGCCGTCCGCTTCCAGCTTGTGGCAGAACAGGGTGGGCATGCCCAGTTGCTTCATCAGGGGCATGGCGAATTCGTAGAAGGTGTCGGACAGGATGATCACCTGGAACTGTTGGCGCAGTTCGTCGAGGAAGTCCTTGGCGCCGGCCATGGGGCCCATGTCGCTGATCACCTTCTGGATGTCGGGCAGGCCCAGTTTCTTGTTGGCCAGGATGTCCAGGCGGTACTTCATCAGCTTGTCGTAGTCCGGCTCGTCCCGGGTGGTGCGGCGCAGTTCCGGGATGCCGGTGCGCTCGGCGAATTCAATCCAGATTTCGGGAACGAGGACCCCTTCGAGGTCGAGACAAACGAGTTGCACGGATAGCTCCTGGGAAAATGCAATAAAAAGAGCATTTTACGCGAAGCAGGGAGCGCACCGGGGTGGGGCGGAAATAAAAACAGCCCCACTGAGGGGGCTGGAAAAGCCGGTGCTGACCGGCCTGGGAGGAGACGTGTGTCGTTTCAGTGGCTTTCCTGGAGCGAACGACCGTGCAGGGGCTGCACCGGCCGCGCGTTCATCGGGTAGAGCTTCTTGAAGGCTTTCAACTGGGCGGCGGACAGTTCCACCGGTTCCTTCAACACCTGCCAGCGCACGCCTTCGCTGCACGGGGGGGTGGTCAGGGAGCCGAGGTAGGCGTAGTAGCCCTGCTTGGCCGGCAGGATGTCCATCGGATTGATGCCGCCGGGGATTTCGGCCTTGCCGTCGGCCTCGGCCGGCATGACGGCGAACACCTTCGCCAGGAGCGGGTTTTCCTTGCCTAGCTTGAACAGCACGGCCACCACCGACAGCTTGCCGTCATCGTTGCGATGGACCAGGTGGGCCACCATGGGGAAGGCCTTGCCGTTGATCTTTTCCTCGCTGGGCGTATGGAAATGGAACTGGAGCAGCTTGTAGCTTCCCGAGGCCAGGGCGGCACTGCCGGCGGCGGCGAGATTGACCTGGATGGTATGGCCGTTGTTCACCACTTCGGCCGGGCCGTTTGTGTAATTGAAGCCCAGGGCCGGCAGGTCGGCCTTGTCCGTGCTGCGGATGTCCACCGGGGATTGCAGCTTGCCCAGCTTACAGGCGGCGTATTCGGGTTGCAGGTCGCCCCAGTGGGCGGCCCCGCCGTGGCCTTGGTAGCCCCAATGGGCATGATGTTCGCCGGGGGCGGCGTAGAGCGCGGATGAAAAGCCGAGGGCCGACAGGGCGGCCAGGGTCAGCAGTTTTTTCATGGAGTTCTCCTGGAATGGTCGCAACCCGGAAGGATTGCGTTGTCCTTCCAGACTAGGCCATTTCCCCGGAAAGTTCTCCTGCTGCGCTGCCCTTGTCCGCGTCAATCCTGCCGGATGGCGGCCAAAGCCCCATGGCGCGCGGGCCGCTGGCAGCGGCGCCCTTCAGACGGGGGGTGACGAAAGTGACACGTTCCTGCGGCGGATCCGCCGGGCTTAGAAGAACTCCAACTCCCCGGCGGCTACCAGGTCCTCGGCCGAATTGGGCACCTCGGTGAAGTCTTCCGGCGACCAGCGCAGGTTGAAGACGAAGCGCTGGAACAAATACACCGGCGGCGCCTCGGGCTCCGTCCGGTCGGTCAGGGCGTACTTGAAGCAGAGTTGGGGGTCCTCGGCGCCGAAGGAAATGGATTTCTGATTGAGCCGGACCAGGATGGGCACCTGGGTCTGGGTGGCGTTGGGGGTGGTCGGATCGGCGATGTAGCGGTTCTTGAAGCTGCCCCAGACCAGGTTGGTGATCTCGCCCAAATGCTCGGCGATGGCACCGAAGGACGATGTCGCGGCGGCGGCCTCGGTGGCCTGGATCATCATGTAGCCGCGGCACCAACTGCTTTCGATGGGAATCAGGCTGAACACGTCGCCCATGATGATGCGGTCCCGCACCACGTAAGGCGTGTCGCAGGTCACCGCCGCGTTGGGGAATCGGCCCTGGAGCACGTCCTCGGTGATCTCACGGATGCCCCGCACCATCACGTTGGGATAGATCCGGCTGAAGATGTATTCGTCCACATACTGGTGCAGGCGATGCATGCTGCCGATGGTGTAAGCGGCGCAGAACAGGCGCCGGGTGTCTGGCGGCAGGTCATCCAGTTCCTCGTGCCGTTCCCGGCGCAGGAAAATGGGCAGCTCGGGCCGCAACTGGTGGATCTGCCGGGCCAGGGCGATGCCGCCCTGGGGATCGTCGTTGTAGGACTCCGCCAGCAGGATCGCCCCCAGGTCCACATGGGTGCGCAACACCGCCATCACATTGCTCTTGTTCGCCCGCAGGCCGATCAAATGGGTTTCTTCGCAAAACAGCCGGGTGACCGGAAAGATTTCCTTGTTGCTGTCGATGACCAGGACCTTGCTGTTGAGAGCGGCCTTTTCAACCATCACCATCCATCCTTTGCGGGGCGCATTACGGGGAACAAGGGGCAGGGCAATATCCTGTCCATCGCGGGTCGGGCGATTGTAGCGACGAAAGCGCCCATCCCCCGCTCGCGGCGCCGGGGAGGGATGAGAAAGCGGGGAAGGGACCGGCAGCGGGGACGGAAACCCCAAAGAAAAACGGCCCTCCCGAGGGAGAGCCGCTTGGATACTGGTGGTGATGGGGGGACTTGAACCCTCGACCTACGGATTATGAATCCGTCGCTCTAACCAGCTGAGCTACATCACCGAAAGGGGCGCGATTATCCTTGCAGGCAGTGAGCCTTGTCAAGGCAAAGGGGCTGGGCGACAATCCGGCGATGGATTTCGACATCATGATCGTGGGCGGCGGCCTGGCCGGCCTGTCCCTGGCGGTGGCCCTGCGCCAGACCCAATTGGCGGTGGCCGTGGTGGAAAGCCGGCCCCCCGTCCGTTCTCCGGGCTGGGACGCCCGCATCTATGCCGTCAGCCCGGCCAATACGGCCTTTTTGCGCGAAATCGGCGTCTGGCAGCACCTTCCCGCCGAACGCCTGTGTCCGGTGGAGGCCATGGCCGTGGCCGGCGACCGGGACGGGCGCCTGGATTTTTCCGCCTACGACGCCGGTGCCGGCGAACTGGCCTGGATCGTCGAGGCCGGCCAGATGCAGGCCGAATTATGGGAATCGGCCAAGCGCCAGGCCAATTTGACCCTGCTTTGCCCGTCCCGGCCGGCGGCCCTGGATATCCAGGCCGAGCGCGCCAGCCTGACCCTGGAAGATGGCCGCCAGTTCAAGACCCGCCTGGTCGTGGCCGCCGATGGCGCCGATTCCTGGACCCGTCAGGCAGCCGGTATCGACGTGCATTTCAAGCATTACGGCCAAAAAGGCGTGGTGGCCAACTTCCGCTGCGCCCAGCCCCACCGCAATACCGCCTTCCAATGGTTCATCAACAATGGCCAGGGCCGCGACGGCATCCTGGCCTGGCTGCCCCTGCCGGACCAGCAGATCTCCATGGTCTGGTCCACGCCCGATGCCCATGCTGACGAACTCGTCGCCTTGTCGCCGGCCGAACTGTGCGCCCGGGTGGCCGAGGCCGGCGGCGGACGCCTGGGCGCGCTGGACCTGGTCACGCCAGCCGCTGCTTTCCCCCTGCGCTTGATGCGCGCCCCGCACAGCGTGGCACCCCGCCTGGCGCTGATCGGCGACGCCGCCCACGCCATTCATCCCCTGTCCGGCCACGGCATCAACCTGGGCTACCGGGATGCCGCGACCCTGGCCCGGGTGCTGGCGGACAAACCCGAACCCATGGACTGCGGCGACCTCGCCCTGCTGCGCCGCTATGAGCGCAGTCGCAAGGAGGAAGTGGTGGCCCTGCAAGGGGTGACCGACGGCCTGCACCGGCTGTTCGCCCCGGATTGGGCCCCTTTGTCCCTGCTGCGCAATGCCGGATTGAACCTCACCAACCGCTTGCCGGTCCTAAAGGACGTTTTGATTCGCTACGCCCTGGCTTCCTGAGCTGTCCCAACATTTCCCTGGAGTTTTCATGAAACGACTCGTCCTTTTCCTGTCCGCCGCCCTGGCCCTGACTTCTCTCCAGGCCCTGGCCGACGGCAGCGAAGCCGCCATCAAGAAATCCTTCGAGGACCGACTCAAGATCAAGGTGGACAAGGTGGGCAAGGCCCCCATCGCCGGCCTTTACGAAGTGGTGGCCGAGGGCCAGATCTTCTACACCGACGAAAAGGCCGGCTACTTCCTCCACGGCAATCTGTTCGACATCAAGACCATGAAGAACCTGACGGCGGAAAAGAAATTCGCCATGTTGCCCTTGGACCTGGCCATCAAGACCGTGCGCGGCAGTGGCAAGAACGTCCTGGTCACCTTCGAGGACCCCAACTGCGGCTATTGCAAGAAGCTGGCGAAGGATCTGGCCAAGGTCAAGGACGTGACCATCTACACCTTCCTCTACGCCGTGCTGGGGGACGATTCCGTCACCAAGTCCCGCGCCATCTGGTGCGCCGCCGATCGCAGCAAGGCCTGGAACGACTGGATGGTGAGCGGCACCGCGCCGGCCGCCGCCGGCGCCAAGTGCGACGCCGACGCGGTGTTGGAAAAGGTGTCCAACCTCGGCCAGCAGATGGGCGTGCGCGGCACCCCCTTCCTCATGTTCGCCAACGGCCAACAGAGCCCCGGCTATATTCCCGGCAGCGAAATCGAAAAACGCTTCGCCAGCGGCGGCTGACCGCCCGCGTCGAACCGGACGACGGGATCGCAAAGATGCCGTCGTGATTCGGTGAAAATCCTGAAAGCCCGCGCCAGTAGCGGGTTTTTGCTTTTTGTTTTACAAAACATTACAGACTTGGCTCGACAGGCTGGCGGCTCCTCGCATAAGGTTCGCTACCTTTTTCACCGTCCCAGCCGCCGCCAGACGGTTTTTACCGACCTCCAAGGTGCTGCGATGTCCCGAATCCCCCCTCATCACGTCCTGTCGATGGCCCTGCTGCTGGCCGTCCCCGCCACGGCCCTGGCCGCCGAGGCCAGCGAGGACGGCGAAGCCGGCAAGCAGGGCGGCAAGCCTGCCGCAAAATCCCCCACCAGCTCCCCCACCAGCCCGCCGGCCAAGACCCTCGACGGCACCCAGGTCCTGAAGGAAGTGGTGGTCTCGGCCAAGGCCCAGAGCGACACCGACCAGCGGCGCTTTTCCACGGCGGCCAAGATCGTTTTCGGCCGGGAGGAGCTGGACCGCTACGGCGACAGCACCGTGGGCGACGTGCTCAAGCGCCTGCCCGGCGTCACCCTGTCCGGCACCCCGGGCCGGGGCGGCGACATCCGCATGCGTGGCCTGGGCAACGGCTACACCCTGATCCTGCTCAACGGCGAGCCGGCGCCGCGCGGCTTCTCCATGGATTCTCTGGCGCCGGAACAGGTGGAGCGCATCGAGATCATGCGCGCCCCCGTCGCGGAACATAGCGCCCGGGCCATCGCCGGCATCATCAACATCGTGCTGCGGGAGGACTTCGTCCGCCGCGAGAACGACTTCCGCCCCAGCCTGGGCTGGGAGGCCGGCCGCTTCCAGCCCTCCGTCGCCGCCCAGTTCGGCGAGAACCTCGACACCTTCAGCTACAACATCAACGCCAATGCCTCCCATCGCAACCTGGCGTCCGAATCCCGCACCGACACCGTGGCCGTCAACACTTCCACCGGCGTGCCTTCCCTGTCCCAGCGCCTGTACAGCAACAGCCAGACGGTGTCCGACAACATCCACCTGGGCACCCGTCTCAACTGGAAGCTGGCAGGCGGCGACAATCTGATCGTCATGCCCTTCCTCATGTCCAACCGCAGCACAACCACGGGCAGCGGCCACCTGGATACCACCGTGGGTACCGGCAACTACAGCGACGCCCGCTGGCGGACCGACGGCGATAGCACCATGATGCGGACCATGGCCCTCTGGCGCCACAAGCTGGACAACGGCGCCAAGCTGGAAGTCCGCCTCAACGGCAACCTGGCCGACAGCGACAGCCAGACCTCGCGCAAGGAATACGACGCCGGCGGCAGCCAGGTCCACACCAGTTGGAGCAACAGCAGCGTGCGCGACAGCGGCTTCAGCAATGCCGGCAAGTACGCCCAGTCCCTGGCGCCGGGCCATAGCATGTCCTTCGGCTGGGAGGTGGAGCAGGGCAACCGCAAGGAGAACGACACCACCGTGCAGGACGGCGTCGTCCAACTGAGCCAGTACGGCAGCAGTCTGGAGGCCAGCACCCGCCGCTATGCCCTCTACGGCCAGAACGAGTGGGACATCACCCCGCTCTGGTCCGCCTACGCCGGTTTGCGCTGGGAAACCATCCGCACCCACAGCGAGTGGGTGGGCAATGCCATCGACAACGACAGCAGCGTCGCCAGCCCCCTGTTCCACAGCGTCTGGCGTTTCACCGAGGAAAGCAAGGACCAGGTCCGGCTGAGCCTGACCCGCAGCTACAAGTCACCCACCCTGGCCAACCTGGTGCCCCGTCCCAAGCTGGCCTCGGACTATCCCACCAGCGGCGCCAACACCGCCACCAGCCCGGACACCTCCGGCAATCCCTATCTCAAGCCGGAACTGGCCTGGGGCCTGGACCTGGCCTTCGAGCACTATTTCAGCGATGGCGGCCTGGTCAGCGCCGGCGTCTTCCAGCGCAATATCGACAACCTGATCCGCAACGTCACCTCCCTGCAAACCGTCAGCTGGTCATCGTCGCAGCGCTGGGTAAGCTCGCCGCAGAATATCGGTAGCGCGGTGACCCGGGGCCTGGAACTGGAAGCCAAGTTCCGCCTATCCGAACTGCTGGCCGACGCGCCGCCCATCGATTTGCGCGCCAACTACAGCCGTTTCTGGTCCAAGGTGGACGGCGTGGTCGGGCCCAACAACCGTCTCGACCAGCAACCCAGCTACACCGCCAATCTGGGCATGGACTACCGCCTGCGCAGCCTGCCTTTGACCCTGGGCGGCAACCTCAACTGGACGCCGGCCTACACCGTGCAGTCCACCGACAGCCAGACCTACAGCCAGGGCCTGAAGCGGGTGTTCGACGTCTATGCCCTGTGGCGTTTCGACCCCAACACCCAGCTGCGTCTGTCCGCCGCCAATCTGCTCCACGCCGACTACGACACCGCCAACCAGGCGGTTTTCGGCAGCACCAGCCAATCGGCCAGCACCGTGACCAAGACCTATCTGTCCTGGGCGGCGCGGCTGGAGGTGAAGTTCTAGGCCCGTGTTCGTCGCGGGGAAACATGAGTCCTCCCCGTCGCATCCGTGAATAAACGGGGGAAATCCCGGCCACACCAGAATCGGTAAATCCCGCTTGTTTACTGAATTCCGGGGCCATCGGCGCCGCTACCATGCGCCGCTATGGATTTCGTCAACGCCCTTCCCCCCGATCCCGTGGCCCATCTGGGCCAAGTCTTCACCCGCGCCGACGTGGTGGCGCAAATGCTGGATCTGCGTCGGCGGCGGGGGCGGGTGCTGGAACCTTCCGCCGGGGATGGCGCCTTCGCCGCCCGCATTCCCGGCTGCGTGGCCATCGAGCTGGACCAGCGGGTGGCCCCGCCCAACGCCCTGGTGATGGACTTTTTCGACTATCCGCTGAGCGAGAAATTCGACACCATCATTGGCAACCCGCCCTACGTGCGTCACCAGGACATCCTGGCGGAAACCCACGAGCGGCTGGCGAGCCCCCTGTTCGACGGTCGCAGCAACCTCTACCTGTACTTCATTGAGAAGTGCGTGCGCCACCTCAATCCCCGCGGTGAGCTGATCTTCATCACCCCCCGCGACTTCATCAAGCTCACCGCCGCCCGCAAGCTCAATGCTTGGCTGGCCCAGGAAGGCAGCATCACCCACTTCATCGAGACCGGCGATTCCGGCATCTTCGGCGAATACGTGCCCAACTGCGCCATCTGGCGTTTCGAGAAGGGCCGCCGTCGCCACGTGCTGGAGGATGGCCGCCGCTTCGTCGAGTCCGACGGCCAACTGCTATTCCTGCGGGGCGACTACACCGTGCCCCTCAGCGATCTGTTCCAGGTCAAGGTGGGGGCCGTCTCCGGCGCCGACGAGATCTTCACCCATCCCAGGGGCAACACCGAGTTCGTCTGTTCCACCACCGTGGACAGCGGCGAGACCCGCCGCATGTACTACGGCGTGCGCAACAAGCACCTGGAAAAGCACAAGGAACGCTTGATCGGCCGGGGCATCCGCAAGTTCGACGATTCCAACTGGTGGCAGTGGGGTCGCAACCACCACCAGTGCGAAGGGCCGCGCATCTACGTGAATGCAAAGACCCGGCGCAAGCACCCCTTTTTCATCCACGAGTGCACCAACTACGACGGTTCCCTGCTGGCCCTGTTTCCCAAGGACCCGACCATGGACCTGGAGTACGCCGTGCACCTGCTCAACCACGCGGTGGATTGGCAGGACCTGGGCTTCGTCTGCGATGGCCGCTATCTCTTCGCCCAGCGCAGTCTGCAAAACTGCCTGCTGCCGGCGGAGTTCAACAAACTGTTCCCCAGTGCCAGCGGCGTCCGGGAGCCGTCCCTGCGCCGTTCCCTACGCACCGCCCGCCAGGGCGGCGCGGCCTTGAACCCGGCTTTGTAGCGCGCTTTCGCCCGGCCAAGGTGGTCTGTACCGCCAACAAAAAGCCCGATCGATGATCGGGCTTTTTTTGTGAACCGAAGCCAAGGAAGCCGTCTTGGGCAGGCCCCTACTTGAGTTTCGCCAAGCGTTTTTCCAGGGCGTCCATCTGAGCCCTCAGGGCGGCCACGTCGCTGCTGAAGGCGGCGAAGTCCTCCTGTTTCACCAACTGCGGATTTTCGTGGCGCAGGTATTCGGCCAGGTTTTCGCCCAGGCGCTGGGCAGCGTCCTTCTGCCAGGCGACGAAGCGTTCGGCGCCCTTGACCAGACGGTGGGCGGCGATGTCGCCGATGAATTTCGACAAATCCTCCTCGGCGTCCCAGCGCAGATTGCGCAGCACGTAGCCCAGGGCCTCGGCCAGGTCGGCGCCGCCCGTGACCTGGGCGCCCTTCATGACTTCCGCCACGCCACCCCGCACCATGCGCAAGGGGGCATCGGCGGGCAGGGCGATGGTGACGTCGGCTTCCCCCTCCTCGGTCGCCGTGGCGAAAGTGCCTTCCGCCGTGATGGCCAGGTTCAGCACCACCGGCCCCAGGCCCAGCCGGGCGTGACGGCCGGCATAGGCCTGGAGCCGGTCGCGGGCCCAACCGGCCTGCCCCAGCAGGTGGTTGAGGCCGTGCAGGACCGGCTGGACAGGGGACAAAGGCAGCATTACTGGATCTGCTGGATGCCGGCGACGCGCCAGCCTTCACCGCCGTTCACCGGCTTGGTCAGGTGCCAGACTTCATCGAAGTTGACCGGGGCGGCGCCCGGTTCTTCCCGCAATAGACCGTGGAAACGCACACTGGCGACATGGCGGCTGTCGTCGCTGACCACTTCCACCAGCTCGGCGTCCAGCTGCATCACGTCGGTTTGCTGCTTGGTCCGACCCCGTTCCTCATATTGCATCTGCACTTCGGCAAACACCTCGGGGGAGGTGAAGGTCTTGATGTCGTCCATGTTGCCCGCGTCGTTGGCGGCTTGTAGGCGGGTGAAGTTGATCTTGGCCTGACGCAGGAAGCCCGTGCTGTCGAAGTCGGCGGGAATGGGCGCGGCTTCGACCATGGGTGCGGCACCGCCGGCAGCCGGTTGCAGCGGCTCGAAACGGGCCGGACCGTTATCGACAGGGCCGGCGTAGGCGGGGCTGGCAGCGGGCGTCGCCTTGCGACCGAAGAGCAGGCGCAGGACGAAGATGGCGCCGAAGACCAGGGCGGCGATCATCAGCACGTTGGCCATGCCTTCGCCCAGACCGAAGTGGGAGAGCAGGGCGGCCAGGCCGATACCGGCGGCGATGCCGGCGATGGGGCCGAGCCAGCGGCTCATGCCGGAGGGCTGGGGTGCCGGTTGCGGCGCGGGCGTGGTGGCGGGGGCGGCCTGTTGCGGCGCCGGGTTGGCCTGTTTGGGAGGCGCCGTGTATTGGCGCTGCATCGGGGCGCTGTTGCGGCTCATGCCGATGGAACCGCCGCCGCCCAGGCGCTTGGCCTCGGCGTCGCTGGCGCTGAAACCCAGGCCCAGCGCCAGGGTCAGGGAAAACAGGGAAATTGCGATGCGTTTCATGGGCTTGCGTCTCCTCAGAATTTATATCCGCGGTGCAGGGCGACGACGCCCCCCGTCAGATTGAAGTATTCGACCCGTTCCAGACCGGCTTGTTCCATCATGCCCTTGAGGGTTTCCTGGTCCGGGTGCATGCGGATCGACTCGGCCAGGTAGCGGTAGCTGTCGGCGTCGCCGGCCACCTTCTGGCCCAGCCAGGGCAGCACCTTGAAGGAATAGAAGTCGTAGGGTTTTTCCAGCAGGGGATGAACCTTGGAGAATTCCAGCACCAGCAGCCGGCCGCCGGGGCGCAGCACGCGGCGCATCTCGGCCAGGGCGGCGTCCTTGTGGGTCATGTTGCGCAGGCCGAAGGCCACGGTGATGCAGTCGAAGTAGTTGTCCGGGAAGGGCAGCTTTTCGGCGTCGCACTGGGCCACGGGGGTGATCACGCCCTCGTCCAGCAGGCGGTCGCGGCCGACGGTGAGCATGGCGTTGTTGATGTCGGTGAGCCAGACCTGGCCGGTTTCGCCGACGCGCTTGGCGAAGGCGGAGGACAGGTCGGCGGTGCCGCCGGCCACGTCTAGCACCCGGTCGCCCTTGCGCACGCCGGATACCTCGATGGTGAAGCGCTTCCACAGGCGGTGCAGGCCGGCGGACATGAGGTCGTTCATCACGTCGTACTTGCTGGCGACGGAAGAGAACACGCCGGCGACGCGGCTGGCCTTTTCTTCCTCGGCGACGGTTTCAAAGCCGAAATGGGTTTCGCTCATGGTTGTGCTTTCAGTGTTTGCTACAGGAGTGGCCGACGGGTTTGGGCGTGGTGGTGTCCACGTCGCGGCTGGCGCCGGCGGCCTCGAGTTGTTTCAGGTAGTCCTGCCACAGGGCCTCCTGCTGGCTGCCGAGGGTGTACAGCACGTCCCAGGAATACAGGCCGGAGTCGTGGCCGTCGGAAAAACGGATCTTCACCGCGTAGTTGCCCACGGGTTCGATGTCGGTCACGGTCACGTCGCGCTTGCCGGTTTGCAGCACGCCCTGGCCGACGCCGTGGCCCCGTACCTCGGCCGAAGGGCTGTACACCCGCAGGAACTCGTAGGGCAGGCGGTAGTGGTCGCCGTTGTCGAAGGTCAGCTCCAGCACCCGGGAGCCGTTGTGCAGCTTGATCTCGGTGGGAATCGGCGTGTTGCGGTCCAGGCCCGACATGGGGTCACCTCGCGGCGAATCGAAGGGGGTGCAAGTTTATCAGCGCCGCCCGCCCCATACCGGGGCTTCACTCGTCTTTCAGGTATTGCCCCAGGGACAGGGCGGCACCGCCCCAGCCCAGGGCCGTGGCGGCCGCCAGCAGGGCCAGGCTGCTGTTCAGGGACAGGGGTTGCAGGCTGAAGCCCAGGCTGTAGAGTCGGGCGATCTCGCCGATGGGCTTGGCCAGGCCCAGGGTGGCCAGGCTGACGATGATCCAGGCGACGATGCCGCCGCCCAGGCCCTGGAGGGCGCCGAACCAGTAGAAGGGGCGGCGGATGAAGCCGTCGGTGGCGCCCAGCAGGCGGCTCACCTCGATTTCCGCCTTCTGCGTCAGCACTTGCAGGCGGATGGTGTTGAAGGTGATCGCCACCAGGCCCACCGCCAGCAGGCCGGCGAGGATGAACAGGCTGCTGCGGCCCAGGCGCAGCAGGGCGTCCAGGCGGCGGACCCAGGCCGAGTCCAGTTGCACGTGTTCCACCCGGGGCAGTTTTTTCAATTCCGCCGCCAGGGCTTCCACCGCCTCGGGGCTTTCGTCCCGGGGGGCGATCACGTAGGCGTCGGGGAAGGGGTTGCGCGGCAGGGCGTCGATCACGTCGCCCAGGCCCTCGGCCTTTTTCATGCGGGCCAGGGTGTCCTCCTTGGCCAGGAATTGCCAGGACTGGACCGCCGGCATGGCCTTGAAGCGGGTTTCCAGGTCGGTGGCGGCCTTGCGTTCGGCATCCACCGGCAGGTAGAGGGAAATGCGGGCGGCGGGGGCGCTGCGGTTGGCCAGTTGTTGGGCGTTGGCGAACAGCATCTGGCCACCGGCGGGCAGGGCCAGGGCGATGCCCATGGCGAGCAGGGAGAGCAGGGTGTTCACCGGCGCGCCGGCCAGCCGGCGCAGGGCCAGGCCGAGGGCGGCCAGATGGTGGCTGAGCCAGACGTTCATTGCAGCCTTCCGTGGTTCAGGATCAGTTTGCGCGGCTGGGCCGAGGCGAAATAGGTGTCGTCGTAGGTGGCGATGAAGACGGTGACGCCCACCCGGTGGAAGTCGAGGAAGATCTCCGCCACGTCCCGCGCCGTGTCCGGGTCCAGGTGGGCCGTGGGTTCGTCCGCCAGGAGCAGGTTGGGCCGGTTCACCACGGCCCGGGCGATCGACAGGCGCTGCTGCTCGCCGCCGGAAAGGGCGATGGGCAGGGCCTTTTCCCGTTCCAGCAGGCCCACCTTGTCGAGGGCGGCACGGGCGCGGCGGGCCGCCTCCTTGGGCGGGAAGCCGGCGATGGACAAGGGCAGCAGCACGTTTTCCAGGGCGTTGCGGTCGAACAGCAGCTTCTGGTCCTGGAACACCACGCCCAGGTTGCGGCGCAGGTAGGGAATGGCGGCGGGCTTGAGGGCGCCCACGTTCTGGCCGTTCACCAGCACCGCGCCGCCGGTGGGGCGCTCGATGGCGGCGATCAGTTTGAGCAGGGTGCTCTTGCCGGCGCCGGAATGGCCTTGCACCAACACCAGTTCGCCGGGGGCCACTTCGAAGCTGACGTCCGCCAGGGCCTGGCCGCCTGCGGCGGCGCCGGGATAGCGCTTGCTGGCGTGGTCGAATTTGATCATGGGGAGGGGAATCGGGTCGTGCCTGCGGGAGGCCGTATTGTAGTCGTCCCCGGACCCGCTGCGCCGCGACGGGCCGGGAAGCCCGTCACGGCCGTTCTGTCATCGGCCCTCAGACCTTGATGCGGAAGGGATTGAAGTTGGTGTGGCGGTCGTACCAGTCCTCGTGCTCGTGGCGCTTGAGGAAGTTCACCACGCGGTAGGTCACCGGCGTCATCACCACCTCCCAGCTCGTCTTCAACAGGTATTGGGCCAGGGCCACGCGCAGCACCTGTTCGTCGGGCCAGAGCCCGTAGAAGGCGATGACGTAGAACAGCCCCGAGTCCACCGCCTCGCCGATTAGGGTGGAACCGATGGTGCGGCTCCACAGCCACTTGCCCTGGGTGGCGATCTTCATCTTGGCCAGCACGTAGCTGTTGGCGAAGGTGCCGCACCAGAAGGCGATCATGGAGCCGGCGACGATGCGCGGGGTGTTGCCGAACACCGCCTCCAGGTGGGCCTGGTAGCCCCGGTTGAAATCGTCGGCCGCCGGCGGCAGGGCCAGCACCACGGCGGACATGAAGCTGGCGAAGGCCAGGGCGGCAAAGCCGGCCCAAACCACGCGGCGGTCGCGGCCATAGCCGTAAACCTCGGTCAGCACGTCGCCGAAGATGTAGGAAATGGGGAAGAACAGCACGCCGCCGCTGAAGATCACCGCGCCGAACAAGGGCAGCTCCACCTGGGCCGCCTTGGCCGCGCCGATCAGGTTGGAGCAGAGCAGGACGCAGACGAAGGCCGCCATGATGAAGTCGTAGTAGCGGTATTGGCGCGGATGGGCGGTGGTCATGGCGGGGCTCCGGGGACGGCAGACCGCCATTGTATTGACAAGGCACCGCGCTTCCCCTCAAATCCCCTGGCTAAGGAGACCGGAGACCGGTCCCGTCAAAAAAATCAGGGAGCCCGCACCATGCATCAACCATCCTTCCGTGCCGGGGCCGTCCTCGGCCTCGCCCTTCTGCTGACGGGCTGTGTCACCAGTGGTTACCACCAGCAGGTGGCCTCCACCGTCAACGCCGCCAAGGCCGGCGCCGTGGACGCGGCCCTGGCCGACCTGGAGCAGAACAACCCCGACAAGGACAAGGATCTTCTCTACTACCTGGAAAAGGGCGAGCTGCTGCGCATGAAGGGCAACTACCCGGACAGCCGCGACAACTGGCTCCAGGCCGACGGCAAGGTGCGCGACTGGGAGGAGGCGGTGAAGACCGATCCCTCCAAGCTGATGGGGGACATCGGTTCCTACCTGATCAATGACACCACCCGCCGCTACGACGGCCGCGACTACGAGAAGGTGCTGCTCAGCGTGCGCCTGGCCCTCGACCACCTGGCCCTGGGCGACTGGAATTCGGCCCGGATCGAGATCAAGAAGATGCACGAGCGCGAGGCGATCATCGCCGAGTACCGCAGCAAGGAACTGGAGGCGGCCAAGAAGAAGTCCGAGGAGCAGGGCCTCCAGACCACCTCCTTCAAGGAACTCAACGGCTATCCGGTGGAAACCCTGGATGCTCCCCAGGTGCGGGCCCTGAAGAACGCCTACGAGTCGGCCATCGCCAACTATCTGGCCGGCTTCGTCTACGAGGCCCTGGGCGAGACCTCCCTGGCGGCGCCCGGCTATCGCAAGGCGATCGAAATGCGACCCGGCGAGAAGCTGCTGGAAGAGGGCCTCAAGGGCCTGGAGAAGCGGGTGAGCCAGGCCCGCAACCGCAAGGCCGGGGTGGACACCCTGTTCCTGGTGGAATCCGGCAACGCCCCCGCCATCACCTCCCGCACCCTGCCCATCCCCTTGCCCCTGCCCACCAAGAACGGCGTCCAGGTGGTGATGACCCCCATTTCCTGGCCCGTGGTGGAACCCATGGACCTGCCCTTCCTGCCCGGCAACCTGGGCATCGACGACAAGGCCCTGCCGCTGACCATGGTCACCAGCGTGGACCCCATGGCTCGTCGCGCCATGGCCGACGAGATGCCCGGCATCATCATCCGGTCCTCCATCCGCGCCATCGCCAAGGGCGCGGCGCAAAAGGCCATCCAGGACAACAGCGCCAACATGGGCTTCGCCGGTTCCCTGCTGTCCCTGGCCGCCGGCGTGGCGGCGGTGGCTTCGGAGCGGGCCGACGAGCGCACCTGGCGCACCCTGCCCGGCATCTACTCGGTGGCTCGGGCCACCCTGCCGCCGGGACGCCATACCGTATCCATCGCCACTCCCATCGGCACGGTGAACCGGGAAGTGCAACTGGCCGGGGCCAAGGCCCTGGTGGTGCTGCGGGGCTCCGGCAATGCGCTTTATGTGACCCAGACCCCACCCCCGGCGGCGCTGGCGGGTGCAGAATCGCCCATTGCCGACAGCCCGGCCCCCGCTGCCGAGACCAAGGCGGCTGCCAAGGCCAAGGGCGGCAAGAAGCAACCGGCGGTCACCGCCAGAAAGGAAGGCAGTTCATGAAATCCCCGATGCTCAAAACCCTGCTCCTGTCCGCGGCCCTGGCCGCTGCCCTCGGCGTGGGCGCCACCCTGCCGGCGGCGGCCCAGACCATCGCCTCCAAGGTGGAACACCAGGGCGACGCCCGTTACGTCAAGGTCACCGGCCTGGTGGCCAAGGAACGCAACGGTCTGCTGGCCCTGCAAGTGGAGCTGACCAATGTGGACAACACGGCGCGGCGCGCCTTCTGGCGGGTGAAGTGGCTCGACGACAGCGGCTTCCAGGTCTGGGACGACGAGCCCTGGAAACCCGTCCTGGTCCAGGGCGGCAGCCGGCAGAACCTGCAATCCCTGGCGCCGACGCCCAAGGCCCGGGACTTCCGCATCCAGTTCAACGCAGAAGAAAACTGGTCCAACAAACCCCTCGGCTCGGACTGAGCCCGACTTCTTTTTCGTCCCCTCTTTTCAAGGAAACCTCCATGCGCGCAATTCCCCTCTCTCTGCTGGCCGCTTCCCTGCTGGCCCTGTCCGCCTGCACCACCACCTCCCCCACCGTCGGTTCCGGCAACGTGAGCTACGGCGACGCCAAGGCCGTGGAGCAGGTGACCAACGAATTTGGCTCCACCGATTTGCAGATCATCGCCGAGTCCATGGCCCGCTCCCTGGCCCAGTCCCAGGCCGGCGCCCGCACCAAGCCCACGGTGACCATCGCCGAGGTGAAGAACAAGACCAGCGAATACATCGACACCAAGTCCATCACCGACTCCATCCGCGTCCAGGTGTTGAAGAGCGGAACCATGCGTTTCGTCACCGACATCGAGGGCATGCAGAACCAGACCGACGAACTGATCCGCCAGAACCAGTCCGGCCTGTACAAGAAGTCCGCCAGCGCCAAGGTGGGCAAGATGGAAGGCGCCAAGTACCGCATCGAGGGCAACATCACCTCCATCGTCAAGCGCAGCAGCGACCTCAAGGACGTCTATTACAAGTTCAGCCTGATCCTCACCGACGTGGAGTCCGGCACCATTGAATGGGCGGACGAGAAGGAAATCCGCAAGACCTCCAAGCGCTGATCGCGGAGCGACGCCATGCCTAGCACCCCCATCGTCCGCTTCCTGCGCGGCGGCCTGGCGGCGGCGTTCGTCGCCATGGCCGCGACCGCCTCCCTGTCCGCCTGGGCCGACGGCCCGCGCATCGCCGTGACCGACCTGTCCTATGAAGAGAAGGTGCGCGAGTACTTCCAGAACGTGGAGTTCAAGGGCAAGTACGACAACAGCGCTTCCGCCCGGGAAAGCCATCGGGATTCCGACTATGCTTCCTCCGGCAGCGCCTCGGCCCGTTCGCGGGAGAAGGGGGAGGTCTCCTTCCGTTCCTCCGCCGGCTTCCAGACCTTCATCGATCGTGGCGAACTGCGCAAGTTCACCGCCGACATCAAGGGCGAACTGCTGAAGTCCGGCTATCGCCTGGTGCAGGGCAAGCCCTGGACCCAGCAGAACACCGAAAAGCTCTACGACATCATCGGCCGCATCAAGCAGGGCTATTACCCCGGTGCCGACTACGTGCTGTGGGGGACGGTGAACAACGTGGAGTTCCGCCGCGACGACAATCCCATCCAGGGTTCAAACGCCTATTCCCACACCCTGGCGCTGGAACTGGTGGTTGAGTTTTCCCTGATCAACACCCGTACCCACGAGATCAAGGCGGCCTTCAGCGCCATGGGCGAGGGGGCGGACACCAAGATGACCAACGCCCCCGGCACCACCCTGACCCTGAACCGGGGCAAGGTGATGCAGGAAGTCTCCCGCAGCCTGGGCGAAGCCGTGGCTCGGGAAGTGGCCATGCAGTTCGGCGGCGGCCAACCCCGGGATGCCCAGCGCGACGGCGGAGCGGAAGAAAAAACCATCATCTTCAAATAGGCCGTCCGGGGCGATCACCCCCCGTTGCCGTGAACGAACCCAGCCGCACCCCCAGGGGTGCGGTTTTTTTTTGGTTCGTTAACGGCATAACTGCATCGCATAAGTCACAACATGCCGACGCGCTACAATCCGCCGCCGAGCCGCGCCAGTAGTGGCATTTGCGTCACATGACGCGCTCATCTTTGGTGAGCCCTCCCCGAACTGGTGCGTAATTTTTCACGCTTTGCCATCCGTTCACTTCCTCATAAAAACCGCGCCGCCTAGAGAAGAGGCCGATTCAGGCCTCTTGGCATCGTCGTTGCTAAACGGTAGACCCAAGCAGCGGCAATGCACCCAAAGCAAAAGACACAAGCCGCTCGGCACTACATACGAAAGAAATGCAGAGACTCCTATGCCAACGCTAAAAAGTACCCAAATGTCCCTGAGCTCGGCCGAACGCGGCTGGTTGCCCCTGTTCGGCAAGCTGGGCAAGTTCAAGATGGGCTGGTCCTGCTTCCTCAACCGGGACCGCTACGAGGCCATGGAATCCACCTTCGAGGGCATCGCCAGCACCCGTGTACGCCTGCTGCAAGCCTGGGCCGAGCAGCAATGGGGCTATATGAACAACCTGGGGAAGGAACTGGAACTCGTCTATCCCGAGGTGAACGCCAAGACCCTGATGGAAACCCGGGCACTGGCCGAGGACTTTTCCGAATTCTTCGTCATTGATCTCAACGGCAAGATCATCGCCTCCAGCGCCGCCGGGCGCAGCGGCAACAGCGGCCTGCTGCCCCACGTGGTGGCCGCCGGCAGCAAAGAGAACTTCCTGCATGGTCCCTACTGCGACCCCGTCACCGAAAAGCTCGGTCCTTCCTCCTCCAAGTTCCATGACGAAGTGACCCTGATGTTCTATCGTCCCCTGCAACAACAGGGGAAGACCGTGGGCATCCTCTGCGGCCGCGTGCCCAACGACGTGATCGGCGACCTGATCCAGCGCGAGGCCGGCCACATCTTCCACGAGTCCGGCGACAACTACCTGTTCATGGTGGACTCCAATTTCGACCGCACCATCCGTCCCGGCACCGCCCTGTCCCGTTCCCGTTTCGAGGACAACACCTTCAGCCTCGGCGACAACCTCAAGGATGGCGTGCGCACCGACTACGGCGTGGTGCGGGTGCAGAAGCACACCGAAATGGAGCTCTTGTTCAACGACCCCGCCACCGGCCAGCTCCACCCCGGCGTGCGCGAGACCATCCGCAAGGGCGACAACCTGTTCGTCACCTATCCCGGCTATTCCGACTATCGCCACATCCCGGTGATCGGCAAGGGCGTCACCTTCCGCATGCCCCACTCGCCGGACAAGTGGGGCATGATGTGCGAGGCCGACCTGGAGGAGGTCTACCGCTATCGCAGCATCAGCTACCAGCTGCTGCGGCTCAACATGCTGTCCAGCATGGGTTTCTGGGTATTGGCCCTGCTCGCCGGCGAACTGCTGGAGCTGGGCAAGATCGAAAGCATGGCGCTCACCGCCGTCTTGCTGCTGCTGGGCACCGGCCTGTTCTACTCCATCGCGGCCCGCCCCTTGAGTAGCCGCCTGCGCGGCACCAGCCGGCTGCTGCGCGGCATCGCCGAGGGCGGCGGCAACCTGACCCAGCGCCTGCCGCGCAAGGAGCGCATCGACGAAACCTCGATCCAGGCCAACTTCATCAACAGCTTCATCGACAACCTGGAGCAGATCGTGCGCCGGGTGGTGCGGACCTCGAAGGAGATCCACGAAACCAACCTGGACATGCTGGACACCAGCCACCATAGCGGCAAGGCGGTGAACCAGATGCTGTCGGCCATGCAGGACGTGCTCGACTCCATCCGCAACCAGATCCAGGAAATCGACACCGCCAGCACCAACGCCGAGGAAATCCGCGCCGCCATGCAGAAGGTGACGGAAGAGTCGAGCAAGCAGTTCGAGATGGTCCAGGCCCGCACCGGCGACATCCGCCAGTCCGTCGAGGCCTCCACCGAAACCATCCGCACCCTGGAAAACAGCGCCATCGAAATCGGCCGCATCGTCACCGTCATCAACGACATTGCCAGTCAGACCAACCTGCTGGCCCTCAACGCCGCCATCGAGGCGGCCCGGGCCGGCGAACAGGGTCGCGGTTTCGCCGTGGTGGCCGACGAAGTACGCAAGCTGGCGGAACGCACCTCCGGCGCCACCAAGGAAATCGGCCACATGATCGAGAACGTCCAGTCCCAGGCCGAGGAAGCCGTGACGCGGATGGAAACCGGCATGAGCCAGATGGAAGAGGGCCTGCAACTGGCCGCCGAGACCGCTTCCGACAAGGGCGAGATGAAGGCCATCACCGAGCGCATGTTCGTCACCATCGACCAGATCGCCGCCGGCGCCCATGCCCTCAACAGCCGCGTGGCCAACATCACCACCGCCGCCGACAGCGTGCGCAGCGCCATCACCGAAGCCGGCCGCAGCGCGGAAAAAACCGGCACCGGCGCCGCCAAGCTGGACAAGCTGGTGGGCCAGTTCCAGGTTTCCGCCGCCTAAGCGAGCCGGGCTGCCTCCGTCCAGCCATCGCCTGCAACGGGGAGATGGCTGGCGGGTCCCGGCGCGGGGGATAAGCGGAAACCCCCATCCCGCGTGGAAGACTGGAGCGGTAAAGATCGCTCCCCGCCTGATCGTTGGGCGTAGCGCAGTACGGGCCGTGGGCAGGGCGATGCCGGTCGGTGCCCATGCTAATCTCGCGCCCCATGGTTGAACTCATTCTCGGTGGCGCCCGATCCGGTAAGAGCGCCCTGGCCGAACAACGGGCCGTCGAATCCGGACTCGCCGTCACCTACATCGCCACCGCCCAGGCCGGTGACGGTGAAATGGTGGCGCGCATCGCCCACCACCGCGCTCGTCGCCCCGCCCAGTGGGGGCTGGTGGAGGAACCCGTGCAGTTGGCCGATGTCCTGCGCCGCCACGCCGCGGAGGACATCCTGCTGCTGGTGGACTGCCTGACCCTGTGGCTATCCAATCTGCTGTTCCAGGGCCGGGCCGCCGCGCAGGCGGAGGCCGGCCTCGCGGTTGACTGCCCGTTGTTGGCGGAACAGACTCAGGCGCTTCTCGATGTGCTGCCGTCGCTGCCGGGCCGCGTCCTGCTGGTGAGCAATGAAGTGGGCCTGGGCATCGTGCCCCTCGGTGCCGCCACGCGGCTCTATGTGGACGAAGCCGGTCGCCTCAACCAACGCATCGCCGCCCTGGCCCAGCGCGTCACCTTCGTCGCGGCGGGGCTGCCGCTGGTCCTCAAGGGCTGAGGCCCGGCGCGGTACTGTTCACTGCGGGCTTCAACCAACACACCACCCCCGGGAGGAAAGCACCATGAGCGATTTGAAAGACATCCAGGTCAAGACCATCGACGGTGAAGTGCTTCCCTTTGGCAACTTCCTCGGCAAGGCCACCCTGGTGGTCAATGTCGCCAGCAAGTGCGGCTTCACGCCCCAATACGCGGGCCTCGAAGCCCTGCATCGCAAATTCAAGGACCAGGGCCTGGCGGTGCTGGGTTTCCCCTGCGACCAGTTCGGCCACCAGGAGCCGGGCGACGAGGCGGAGATCAAGCACTTCTGCACCCTCGAATACGAAGTGAGCTTTCCCTTGTTCGCCAAGATCGAGGTTAACGGCGACAACGCCCATCCCCTCTACCAGGCCCTGAAGAAGGCCGCGCCCGGCCTGCTGGGCAGCGAGGGCGTGAAATGGAACTTCACCAAGTTCCTCCTCGATGCCCAGGGCAAGGTGGTGAATCGCTACGCCCCGCTGACCACGCCGCAAAGCCTCGAAGCGGACATCGCCATCTTGCTCGGCTAGCGCCGCAACACCAGGGCCATGCCCAGCACCAGGGGAACCAGTCCGATCAGGTCGAAGGGCAGCAGGGTTTCCCCCAGCACCGCCACCGCCAGGCCGGTGCTGAAGAAGGGGCTGAGCAAATGGAAGCTGCTGCCCTTGCTGGCGCCGCCGTGCTTCACCAGCCAGAGTAGGGACAAGGTGGTGCCGATCGAGACCGGGCCGGCTTGATAGAGCAGGCTGCCGAAAAACGCCGGGCCCGGCACGAAGTGCAAGCCCTCCACCGCCGCCGCCAGCGGCAGCAGGGCTAGCCCGGCGGCGAGCAATTGCCAGGTCGCCACCGCCCAGGGATCGTTGCGCCCCGCCACATGCCGATTCAGCAGGGTGCCCACCACCAGGGCCAAGGTGCCGGCGCCGATCAATAGCACTGGCCCCAGGGGCGTGCCTTCCAGGCGCAGGCGCTGGCTCATGATCAGCACCACGGCAGCGAAGGCCAGGGCCAGGCCGATGGAGCGGCGGGGACCGAAGGCTTCCCGTTGCCAGATGGCCGCCGCCGCGGTGGTCAACAGCGGCGTGGTGCTGACGATGATGGCCGTCAGCGCCGCCGGCAGATGTTTCAAGCCCAGGTAGGCCAGGCCCAGATACACCGCGTTGGAAAGCAGACCCGCGCACACCGCGGCGGCCAGGTCCCGTGGCCGCCCGACCCGCCGACCGGACAGCACCAGCCACCCCCACAGCAGCAGCCCGGCCAGGGTGAAGCGCAGGGCCAGCAGGGTCAGCGGCCCGCTCACGGCGAGGCCGATCTTGCCGGCGATGAAGGCCGAGCTCCAGAGCAGACTGAAGAGGACGCCGACGGCGGTGAGCCGCCAGGGCGAGGGGGCGGCGATGGCGGTTAGGGTGCAGGTGGAGGTGGCGGACATGATGGCTCCCAGGGAAATGTCGGCCCAGGCTACGGCCTGTCACTTCATTTGGGAAATTGATAATATTCAAGCCATCATTAACCAAAGAAATGATGAAAGCCATGCGGCATCTGGACCTGGATTTGTTGCGCGCCCTGGTGGCCATCGCCGATTGCGGCAGTTTTTCGGCGGCAGCCCAATTGCTGGGGCGCACCCAGTCCGCCGTCAGCCTTCAGATCAAGCGGCTGGAGGACTTGGTGGGCCACGCCCTGCTCGACCGCACCCAGGGACGGGTGGCGGGGCCCACGGAAGAAGGCCGTCTGCTGATCGACTACGGCCGGCGCATGTTGCGTCTCAACGACGAGGCCTATAGCTGCTTCGCCCAGCCCGGGCTGTCCGGCCAGTTGCGGGTCGGCCTGCCCGAGGAGTTGATGGAGAGCGTTTTCCCCGCCGTGGCGGCGAGCTTTGCCCGGGCCTATCCGCGCATGGAGTTGAACCTGCGCTGCGACCTGTCCATGCGCCTGGAGGCGGCCCTGGATGCCGGCGAACTGGATCTGGTGGTCGTCAAGCGCCTGACCGGGACGAAGGGCGGGGCGGGCCGGGTGTTGCGGCGGGAGCCCCTGGTCTGGTTCAGCGGCGAGGGCAGCGAGGCCCACCTGCACCGCCCCGTGCCCCTGGCCCTGTTCCAGGAGGGCTGCGTGTTCCGCGTCGCGGCCTTGTCCCACCTGAGCCAGCACGACATCGACGGACGCGTGGCCTACGTCGGCAACAGTTTCACCGGCCTGCGCCACGCCGTGGCGGCGGGGCTGGCGGTCGCCGCCTTGCCGCGCAGCCTGGCCACGGCGGGCATGGTGGCGGTGAAAAGCGGCTTGCCGAAATTGCCCCAGGTGGACCTGGTGGCCCGCTTCGCCGCCGGTGAGCCCCGCGCCGTCGCCGAAAGCTTGGTCGAGCTGCTGCAAGCGCGGCTGTAGGGGCCGCCCCGATGCGGGCGCTCAGCCCAGTTGTTGGGTCAGGGTGTTCCAGTCGAAGGCGGCGTCCACCGCGTCGGCCAGGCGGTCGATGTCCGCCTCGCGGCGGGCGTTGAAATCCACCCGCAGCGCGTCCTTCATGCCGGCCCAGGCGAGCAGGGCAGCCAGGGCCTCGGGCTGGTCGAACAGGCCGTGCACATAGCTGGCGAGGATTTGTCCGTCCGCCGAGATCGCGCCGTCGTCGCGGCCATCGTCCAGTCGTAGCGCGGGCCGCGCCAGGGCCGGACCGGCGGTCACGCCCATATGGATTTCGTAACCGGCCAGGGCCGGCGCGCCGGGCAGCGCCAGGGTACCGCGCACGTTGCGCAACTGCTTTTCCGCCTCCAGGGTGGTTTCGCAGTCGAGCAGGCCCAGGCCCGGCAGGCTGCGGGGCGATCCTTCCAGGCCCTGGGGGTCGTGCAGGGCGCGGCCCAGCATCTGGTAGCCGCCGCAGAGGCCTACCACCTTGCCGCCGTAGCGCAGGTGGCGCTGGATCGCGGCCTCATGGCCTTGCTGCCGCAGCCATTCCAGGTCCGCCTGCACGGCCTTGGAGCCGGGCAGCACGATCAGGTCGCAGGGCGGAATGGTCTGGCCGGGGCCGACCCAGGAAAAATCCACCTGCGGGTGCAGGCGCAGGGGGTCCAGGTCGTTGTGGTTGGAACAGCGGGGATAGGCAATGGCCACGGCCTTGAGCCGGGTGTCGGTCTTGGTTTCGCTGCCGGTGGCGATGGCGTCCTCGGCGTCGAGGAACAAGCCGTGCAGATAGGGCAGCACCGCCAGCACCGGTTTGCCGGTACGTTGCTCCAGCCAGCGCAGGCCGGGCTCCAGCAGGCCGATGTCGCCGCGGAAACGGTTGATGACGAAACCCTTGATGCGCGCCTGCTCGCTGGGCGACAGCAGTTCCAGGGTGCCCACCAGATGGGCGAAGACGCCGCCCTTGTCGATGTCCGCCACCAGGATCACCGGAATGTCCACCGCCTCGGCAAAGCCCATGTTGGCGATGTCCCGGTCGCGCAGATTGATTTCCGCCGGACTGCCCGCCCCTTCCACCAGCACGCAGTCGAATTCGTCGGTGAGGCGCCGCCAGCTTGCCAGCACCGCCTGCATGGCCGTGGTCTTGTAGGCGTGATAGTCCTTGGCGTCCAGGTCGCTCACGGCGCGGCCATGGACGATGACCTGGGCCTTGCGGTCGGTGGTGGGCTTGAGCAGGATGGGGTTGAAGTCGATGCGCGGCGGGATGCCCGCCGCCACGGCTTGCAGCGCCTGGGCGCGACCGATCTCGCCGCCGTCCTCGGTGACGGCGGAGTTGAGGGCCATGTTCTGGGGCTTGAAGGGCGCGACGTTCAGTCCACGCCGCTTGAGGATGCGACACAGGGCGGCGACCAGGGTGCTCTTGCCGGCATCGGAGGTGCAGCCCTGAATCATCAGTGCTTTGAAAGGGAAGGTCATCGAATCAATTTGAGCCGGTAGAATGGCGTGTTTTCCATTGCGGGCGATTATCGCATCGCCCCTCGACCCCTTGCCCATGCCGCACCACCCCGCCTCGTCCGCCGTTCCCTCGTCTTCGACCATGCTGTTGCCGGGATCGACGACATGAAAATGCCCGGCAGAAAACATCGCCTGCTCAAGGCCGATCCGGTGGTGCCCGCCGTGCCGGCGGCGCCCACCGCGCCGCCGCCGGTGTGGGGCGGCGGCTTCTGGGCCGAGGCCCTGGCCCAGATCACCGACCAGGCCGAGGAAGCGCCCGCCGCCGCCAAGGTGGCCCTGCGCCTGTTCTGGCAATTGGCGCCCAACGAGGACGGCGAGTTCCGCCTCACCTGTTTCAAGGGCGTGCCCGGCCCCAACGGCCGCTTCAGCGGCGGCCTCAAGTCCTGGAACAACTTCGTCCCCGCCCTGACCAAGCCGCCCCGCTTCGTGGACGAGGACGACCTGTTCGCCCTGCGCCTGCTGCTGGCCCAGGACAAGCAGGCGCGCAGCCGCAACAGCCTGGCCGTGGTGGGCCGTCATACCGGCGAGGTGCTGACCCGGTTGGCGGAAACCGGCCGTCTTTACGGCGGCTTCACGCCCCTGGTGCCCCTGGTCCAGGGCGAGTCCCGTCCGGCCCGCATCGGCTGGCGCAAGGACGAGCAGAACTTTTTCCATCCGGTGGTGGAAACCACGCCGCCTATCCAGTGGGTCATTCCCGCCACGCCGCCCATGTACGTGGACGGCAACCTGGGGGAACTGGGCACCCTGGCCTTCGACCTGCCCGCCGCCACGGCGGCCCGCATCCTGGCCTCGCCGGCCCTGTCCGAATCCGAGGCCCAACTCACCGCCCTGGTGCTGGAGGAAGCCTCTCCCGGCGCGCCCCTGCCCGCCGTGGCGCCGGTGCGGGAAGTGGGCGGCTCGCCCCGGGCCGTGCTCCATCTCAACACGGCGCGCATTCCGCTGATCTACGCCCTGCGCGACTACCCGAGCAACAGCTGGAACGTGGAGCTGGACTACGGCCAGGTCTATTTCCACTACGGCAGCGGCGACCTGGTGGCGACGGTGCCCGCCCGGGAGGACCAGAACTTCGTCCGTCTCGGCAACGGCGAGACGGTGCGGGTGCAGCGCCAGCCCGAGGTCGAGGCGGCCTGGCTCGACGGCCTGGCCAGGGCCGGCTTCGCCCCCCTGGACGCCGAACAAATGCAGTTGCCGCCCCATGGTGGCTTCGATCCCAAGATTTCCTACATCCTCGCCGACGAGGACGCCTGGAGCGGCTTCATGGCCGAGCAACTGCCCCAGCTGCGCGAAGCCGGCTGGGACGTGCGCATCCCGCCGGACTTCCGCCATCACGCCTACCAGGTGGAATCCTGGGAAGTGGACATCAGCGAGGAAGAACCGGGCTGGTTCAACCTGGACATGGGCATCATCGTGGACGGCCAGCGCCTGCCCCTGGCGCCCCTGCTGGCCAGCCTGTTCGAGCGGGACGAGCGCTGGCTCGAAGTGGCCCGCATCGACAACATCCGCAACAATGAAATCATCGACCTGATGACGCCCCAGGGCTATCGGGTACGGGTGCCGGCGGGACGCATCAAGCCCCTGGCCAAGACCCTGATCGACCTCTTCGACGGCATCATCCACCAGGGCGAACGCCTGCGCCTGTCGCGCCTCGACGCGCCGCGCCTGGCCAAGCTCGACGACGGCCAGTGGAACACCTCGGGCCTGTCCGCCGTGCAGCAGGCCCTCAAGGAACTGGAGGGCATGGCCGGCGTGCCGCCGGTGGCGGCGCCCAAGGGCTTCGCCCTGACCCTGCGCCCCTACCAGGAAGAAGGCCTGGCCTGGTTGCAGTACCTGCGCCAGCACAACCTGGCCGGCATCCTGGCCGACGACATGGGTCTGGGCAAGACCGCCCAGGCCCTGGCCCACCTGCTGCTGGAAAAGGAACAGGGCCGCCTCGGCGCCCGCCGCGAGGACGATAAGATCGCCGCCGGCCCCCGTCCCGCCCTGGTGGTGGTGCCCACCTCCCTGGTGTTCAACTGGAAGACCGAGGCCGAGCGCTTCGCGCCCCAGTTGTCCCTGCTGTTCCTCCACGGCAAGGAGCGCAAGGAAAACTTCGCCGAGATTTCCCGCCACGACGTGGTGCTCACCACCTACCCGCTGCTCTGGCGCGACGCCGAGGAATTGAGCCGCCACGACTTCCACCTGCTGATCCTCGACGAAGCCCAGACGGTGAAGAACTCCGCCAGCAAGGGCGCCGCCGTGATCCGACAGCTCAAGGCCCGTCACCGCCTGTGTCTGACCGGCACGCCCCTGGAAAACCACCTGGGCGAACTCTGGTCCCAGTTCGATTTCCTGCTGCCCGGTTTCCTCGGCGACAAGCGCCACTTCAACCGGGTCTGGCGCACCCCCATCGAAAAGCACGGCAACCTGCTGCGGCGCGACCTGCTGGCCGGCCGCATCCGGCCCTTCGTCCTGCGCCGGCGCAAGGAAGACGTGGCCACCGAACTGCCGTCGAAGAGCGTCATCCTGCGCACCGTGGAATTGGAGGCGGGCCAGCGCGACCTCTACGAAACCGTGCGCAGCATCATGGACGTGCGCATCCGCCAGGAGATCGCCGCGCGGGGCTTCGCCCGCAGCCAGATCGTCATCCTCGACGCCCTGCTCAAGCTGCGTCAGGTCTGCTGCGACCCGCGCCTGGTCAAGTCCGCCGCCGCCCACCGGGTCAAGGAGCGGGCCAAGCTCGATCTGCTGATGACCATGCTGCCCGAGCTGGTAGAGGAGGGCCGCCGCATCCTGGTGTTCTCCCAGTTCACCAGCATGCTGGCCCTGATCGAAACCGAATTGAAGGCCCTGGGCCTGGAGTACGAACTGCTCACCGGCGAAACCCGCGACCGGGAAACCCCCATCCGCAATTTCCAGGAAGGCAAGGTGCCGATCTTCCTGATCAGCCTCAAGGCCGGCGGCGTCGGCCTCAACCTCACCGCCGCCGACACGGTGATCCACTACGACCCCTGGTGGAATCCGGCCGTGGAAAACCAGGCCACCGACCGCGCCCACCGCATCGGCCAGACCAAGGCCGTGTTCGTCTACAAGCTGGTGGTGGCGGGCAGCATCGAGGAAAAAATCCTCGCCATGCAGGAGCAGAAAGCCGCCCTTGCCGCCAACATCCTGTCCGACGACAAGGGTGGCGGCGTCAAGTTCTCCGAGGCCGATCTCACCGCCCTGCTGGCACCCCTGCCGCCCAACGACTAGGCGCCGGCGCCATGAGCCACGCTTTGCTGCTGGTCCTCGCCGTCCCCGCGGGCGTGCTGCTGGACCGCCTGCTGGGCGAGCCCGGGCGCTGGCATCCCCTGGCCGGCTTCGGCCGCGCCGTCGTCTTTGCCGAAGGCCTGCTACGGCGCGGCGCGCCGGGCCATGCCTATGCCAACCGCCTGCGCGGTCTCGTCGCCTGGAGCTTGCTGGTGGCACCGCCGGTGGCCCTGGCCGCCTGGCTGCAAGAACAATGGGGCCTGTGGGTCCACATTCCCTTGCTCTATTTCGCCCTTGGCGCCCGCAGCCTGGAAGAGCACGCCCTGGCCGTGGCGCGGCCCCTGGCGGCCGGCGACCTGGCCGGGGCGCGCCACTCTTTGAGCTGGATCGTTTCCCGCAACACCGAACAACTGGACGAGGAAGCCATCGCCCGGGCCACCGTGGAAACCGTGCTGGAAAACGGCAACGACGCCGTCTTCGCCACCCTGTTCTGGTTCTGCCTCGGCGGCGGGGCCGGCGCCCTGTTGTTCCGCCTCGCCAACACCCTCGACGCCATGTGGGGCTATCGGGATGAACGGCGCCTCTACTTCGGCTGGGCCGCCGCCCGCCTCGATGATCTGCTCGGTTTGATCCCCGCCCGCCTCACCGCCCTCGGCTACACCCTGCTCGGCCAGACCCGCCGCGCCTGGCGTTGCTGGCGCGAGCAGGGCCGGCGCTGGTCCAGCCCCAACGCCGGCCCCGTCATGGCCGCCGGTGCCGGCGCCCTGGGCATCAGCATCGGCGGCAACGCGATGTATCACGGCTGCGAGGAAGTGCGTCCACCCTTGGGCGAAGGCCCCCGCGCCCGCGCCGCCGACATCGGCCGCGCCCTGGCCCTGGTGCGGCGCGGCCTCTGGCTGTGGTCCGGCGTCATCGTCGCCGCCGGTTTGCTCTGGGAGGCAACGGCATGATCGAGCACGGCGGTCGCTTGCGGCAGGCAGCGCAACAGTGGGGCATTGCCGTGGACCAGTGGCTGGACCTGTCCACCGGCATCGCCCCCTGGCCCTATCCGGCGCCGCCCATTCCCGCCGAATGCTGGCAGCGCCTGCCCGAGGACGACGACGGTTTGCTCGACGCGGCGCGGGCCTATTACGGCGCGCCGCAGTTGCTGCCCCTGGCCGGCTCCCAGGCCGCCATCCTCGCCCTGCCGCGCCTGCGCCCCACGAGTCGGGTCGCGGTGCTCGACCCCGCCTACGGCGAATACGCCCCGGCCTGGCGCGCCGCCGGCCACGACGTGAGCGCCTTCGCCGCCAACGCCCTGGCCCAGGCCAGTGCCGAGGCCGACGTGGTGATGCTGGCCAACCCCAACAACCCCGACGGCATCCGCTTCCACGGTGCCGACCTGTTGGCCGTCGCCGCCCGGCTGCGCCAACGCGACGGTTGGTTGATCGTGGACGAAGCCTTCGCCGACGCCGATCCGGCCCGCAGCCTGGCCACGGTGGCCGGCAGCGAGGCCGCGCCCAACCTGATCGTGCTGCGGTCCCTGGGCAAGTTCTTCGGCCTGGCCGGCGCCCGGGTGGGCTTTGCCATCGCCCACCCCGACCTGCTGCAAGCCCTGGGCGACGCCGTGGGTCCGTGGACCCTCGCCCAGCCGTCCCGCCTCGTCGCCCGCGCCGCCCTAAGCGACCGGGATTGGCAAGCCGCCCAACGCCAGCGTCTCGCCACGGCGGGCCAGCGTCTGACGGAACTGCTGCGGCAAGCTGGCTTCGACCGTCCCCACGGCCCCGACCTGTTCAAGACCGTGCGCCACCCCGAGGCCGAAGCCCTTTACGCGCACTGCGCCCGCCAGGGCGTGCTGCTGCGCTGCTTTCCGCAATGGAACGCGCTGCGGTTTGGATTGCCGGCGGATGAGGGGGAGTGGGGTAGGCTTCAGGCGGTGCTGGCGGGATGGTCGGGGAAGCGCTGAGCTAATAACCCCGTTCGTGCTGAGCGGTGGCCGCAGGCCGAAGTTGAAGGTGCCTCCGTTCGCCCTGAGGTATCGAAGGGCGGGCGCACTTATTGGGGTTTCCGCATAACAAAGACCGCGCCGGGAGTTCGCCCCGGCGGGCGACCTACTTTCTTGCTTCTGCAAGAAAGTAGGCAAAGAAGCAGCCCCCGCTACCCCGGCCCTACGGGCTCCCCTCCCTCCAGAAGCCCCGCCGGGCCGGCGTCGAAACTCGCCTGCGGCTCGGACATCGACACCGGACAGCCCCCGGCGAGACTTCTTCCGCTCGGCGGGATAGAGGGGATGGGGATGTCACGACCAGATTTGCGTATCTGTAATAGGGGTTGATACAGAACTATTTATTTAATTAGTGGCGCATCAACGTGGAAGTGAGCGGCCTGTGAGACGTTTCGCGCTGGCCCGCTCGACTGTAGAGTTAGAGCGCATCGGCAGCATGCCATTGCTCCAGCATTTGTTTCGATACACGATCGACGTATTGCGCTGATACACCATGCTTTTCGCCGAAGGAGACGGTTTCCTCCGCGATGTACTTGAGCAAAGCGAGGGCTTCGTCGGCTATACCCTCAAGCCTAAGAATTAGAGCATTTAGGGCGGAATCGTGGTGGATCGCATTACGACTATCGGCACGGGAACGATGGACCAACCAGTTTCTTTCAGCGAGGAGCTTTTTGAATCTCTCCTCGATTTCCGGCGGGATAAGACCAGCTTTCGTAACTTGATGTAGTGTGGCTCCAAATGTCCTAGCTTGGGCCTTCTCTACAAGAACGCTGCCCTCAGAAAGACCCATGCCTTTCTTAGCCTGCGTAAGCAAGACGAAATACTGAGCGGTGATGCCCTCCAATTCCTGAAGTTGCCACAGGGCAAAGCCGACGCTCTGGCTCACAGCGGCCAAGCGGTCGGCCTTCACAAGTTGATGGGCAAGAGAGTTCACGTGCTCTAACGTGGAGTTGAGGGACCTCGCGCGATTTTTCGCGCGAGGTCCTTTTCGAACGCTGGGTTATGCCTTCTTGGCTTCATATTGCTCCTGAACGCTTTTGCCCAAAGCCGTTGCTGCCCAAATTTCGCCGTTAGCACCCGAACTGCTCTTGGCTAAACCGCGCGCCATCAATGACGATAGCGCCGACTCAATATCCGCTATCGCAAGCGTGGTTTCCTTTGCGATTGTCTTTGCATAGCGCCATGTGTATCCGGGCTTCTGTAACGACTTAAGAATCCGATTTTCGACGACCGAGATACCGTCAAATTTTGTGGCCCTCTCCTGCTGCTCTGAACTTGGCTCTGTTTGACTCTCGATAATCGTTTGAACCATCTTCATTTCGGCTTCGAACCCAGCGCCTTTGAACTTTGAGATTTTCTCAATGTTAGCGAAGCCCAACCCTAAAGCGCCAGCCATGATGGCCAAACCCATTTCGGTCGGCATAGCCATGAAACCGAATGCGCTGCTCACCGCCAGCAACACGATAAAGGACGAGATCTGAGTGAAAGTCTTAATGGCGCGCTCCTTAGAGGGCATGGCGTGTTGTGGACGACAAAACGCGAAGTGCACAGATGATTGGACACATCATCACTTGCCCGAATGTCATGTAAGAGACCGAATCTAAACACAGCCGATTTTTAAAGTCCATTGCCCTGTCCCATAAGCTGTCCACGAAACCACCTTGTTCATCGGGCATAGGAGCAGTGGGAGGTCGAGCCAAAAAGCTCAGGGCGTTCGCGCCCTGGGTATCAAATAGGAAGGTTGAAAAATTCCCCGATATGGTGGAACGCCTCGCGGCGGTGTGACCGTCTGCTGAAATTGCCCTGGTTCACATTCTGTCTACATTCCGTAGACAAAGTGTGATTCCCCGCGCTGCCGCCATTTCCCTGTTGCCCACGCTGGCAAACCGTCTTGCCTGACAACGGCGGGGCAAAGGGGCAAGTGTGTGCGCCCGCAGTCCCGATCTTTTTGCGCAAACAGCCAATGGCACAGTGCTTGCCATTAAGGCCATGGCATTTCCGCCCGACCAAGAGTGAGGAAACCATGACCCCGACCGATACCCCCGTCCTGATCTCGCCCGAAGACCTCGCGGCGCTGGTCAAGACCGAGCCCGTTGTTCTGATCGACACCCGCGACGCCGATACCTACGCCCTCGGCCATATTGCCGGCGCGGTCAATCTGCGCGACATCTTCACCTTCCTGGCGACCTCGGATGCCGCCGGCCTGAAGGAGCTGAAGGAAAGCTTCGCCAAGAAGTTCGGCGAGGTCGGCCTGTCCGGCGCCGAGACCGCCGTGCTCTACGAGGACGCGCTGAACAGTGGTTACGGCCAGTCTTGTCGCGGCTACTTCATCCTTACCTGGCTCGGCTACCCGAAGATCCGCGTCCTCAACGGCGGCTTCTCGGCCTGGAAGGCGGCTGGCCTGCCGGTCAGCACCGAGGCGCCGACGCCGGTGGCGAAGACCTTTCCCAGCAGCCTCAAGGGCAACGACGTGATGGTCAGCATCGACGAGGTGAAGGCCGCCCTCAGCGGCGACACGGTGCTGCTCGACGTGCGCGACGTGGACGAATGGATCGGCGAAAGCTCCTCTCCCTACGGCAAGGACTTCGCGCCGCGCAAGGGCCGCCTGCCGGGGGCGAAGTGGGTCGAGTGGTATCGCTTCATGAAGCCGTCCGCCCAGGGGCCCCTGTTCAAGTCCCCGGCGGAGATCCGCGCCGAGTGTGCTTCGGTGGGCGTCAAGCCGAGCGACCAGATCTACCTCTACTGTTTCAAGGGGGCCCGTGCCTCGAATACCTTCCTCGCCCTCAAGCAGGCCGGCTTCGACAACGTGCGCATGTACTTCGGTTCCTGGAACGAGTGGTCCCGCGATCCGGCGCTGCCGATCGAGGAAGGCTTCCCCGCCTGACGCTGGGGCAGTCAAGACTCCCGGCGCGGTGACGCGCCGGGGCCTGCGCGCGCCTTGCGCACTTTCATCCGGGCCATGACCATGCCGCAAACCCCGACCTTCACCCTGCACGGCTTCTGGCGCAGTTCCGCCAGCTATCGCGTGCGGGCCGCCCTCAAGCTCAAGGGCCTGGCCTATGAGGAAAAGGCGGTGGACCTGAGCCAGGCCGAACACCGCAGCGCCGACTATCTGGCCCTCAATCCCCAGGGCGCCTTGCCCACCCTGGTGCTGCCCGGCCATCCGCCCCTGACCCAGTCCCTCGCCATCCTGGAGTTCCTCGACGAATTCCAGCCGACGCCGGCCCTGCTGCCGGGGGACATCCACCAGCGGGCCTGGGTGCGCTCCCTGGCCGGGCTGCTGGTCAGCGACACCCATCCCCTGATCACGCCGCGCATCCTCGGTTTCCTGCGCCGCCAGGGCGAGGTGGACGACGAGCGTTGGCGCGACTGGCAGACCCATTGGTTCCACACCGGCCTGACGGCTTTCGAGCAGCGCCTGGTCCAGGCGGACTGCGCCGGGGATACCTGTCTCGGCACGGCGGCGGGCATGGCCGACATCTGCCTGGTCAGCATCTTCGCCGTGATGGCGTCGCTCGCCATCGCGCCGCCCGAGGCGGTGCCCCGCTGTCGCCGCATCGTCGACCATTGCCTGACCCTGCCGGCTTTCGCCGAGGCCTGGCCCTTCAATCAACCCGGCGCCCCCCGGCCCGGCTGAACGTCCGCCACGCCCCATCCACCCTACTCAACTTGTTCCGCCCGCCACGGCGGCTTAGGATGGGGGCTTCGCCTCAGCCGGGTTGCCCGCCGTGAAAGCCATCGTTGCGCTGTTTCTGTTCGCCCTCCTTGCCGCCTGCGCCAGCTATGACGGGCGCGGCCTGCGGCCGGGCGTCGCCACCGAGACGGACGTGCTGCACACCATGGGTGCCCCCGCCCTGCGCTGGGAAAATCCGGACCGTTCGCGGCAGCTTTCCTATCCGCGCGGGCCGGTGGGCGTTCATTCCTACATGGTCTACCTGGACCCGGCCGGGCGCCTGGAAAAGATCGAGGACGTCATGACCCTCTCGGCCTTCGCTCGCGTCCAGCCCGGCATGAGCCAGGCCGAGGTGCTGCGTATCCTCGGTCCCTCGGCGCCCGGCGAGACGGTGTTGTTCACCGCCCGCCGCGAACTGGACTGGGGCTGGCGCTATTGCGACGACTGGATGGCGGCGGCCCATTTCTACGTGCTGTTCGATCAGGACAGCGGCCTGGTGCGGTCCACCATGAGCGTGCGCGAGCACTGCGGCGAGGGCGATTGCCCTTGTCATCGTTGAGCGTCGTCCATCGCTACAATCGGGGGATCGTCACCGGAGGCCCGTCATGACCCCATCCCTGGAAAAGCTGTTGCGTGACCTGGAGCGCTTCGGCGCGGAAAACGACGAAGTCATCACCCAGCGTCCCCGCCGCATGCTCAACATCACCCGCGACACCGGGGAATTTCTCGGCGTCCTGGTGCGGGCCTGCCGGGCACGGGAGGTGCTGGAGATCGGCACCTCCAACGGCTATTCGACCCTGTGGCTGGCCGAGGCGGCCAAGCCCCTGGGCGGTCGGGTGCGCACGGTGGAAATGTCGGAATTCAAGGCCGGCCTCGCCGACGAAAACTTTTTCCATTCCGGCCTGGCCGACGCGATCACCCTGATCACCGCCGACGCCGCCAAGGTGCTGGCGGAAACGGCGGACGGCAGCGTGGACCTGTTGTTCCTCGACGCCGAGCGCGAGCAGTACTGCGCCCTGTGGCCGGACCTGCGGCGGGTGTTGCGACCGGACGGCGGCCTGCTGGTGGTGGACAACGCCGTCTCCCACGCCGAGCAGTTGGTGGACTTCATGGCCCTGGTGGGAACGGACGCCGAGTTCCGTTGCAGCCTGGTGCCCGTGGGCAACGGCGAATTCCTCGCCGTGCGCGGCAGCTAGGGCAGGGCGGGCGGCGCCCGGTTCAGGCTTCCTTGCGCAGCCGGGCTTCCAGATCGCGCTTGGCCTTGCGCGTCTCGTAGAGGCGCAGGGCCTGGTAGGTGCCCAGGCCGAGCAGGCCCATGCCGACGACGAAGGCGCCGTAGGACAGGGGCCAGGGAATGCCCTCGGTCATCATCGAGAACTCGGACATGCCGCCGATGCCGGCGACGATGTTGATGGGCATGAACACCACCGAGATGGTGGTCAGCTTATTCACGCGCTGGTTCTGGTTGATGTTGATGAAGCCGACGGTGGCGTCCATCAGGAAGTTGATCTTGCCGAAGAGGAAGGTCGTGTGGCCGTCCAGGGATTCGATGTCGCGCAGGATCTGGCGCGCGTCCTCGTGCTGGTTGCCATTGAGGAACTTGCCCCGGGTGAGGAAGGAGACGGCGCGGCGGGTGTCCATCACGTTGCGCCGGATGCGCCCGTTCAAGTCTTCGGCGCGGGCGATCTCGGCCAGGATCATGGCGGCGTCCTCGTCGCTGACGCGCGTGCCGAGCACGTGCTTGCCGGCGGCTTCCAGGTCGGCGTAGACGTCCTCCAGGGCGTCGGCGGAGTATTCGGCGTCGGCGGCGTAGAGGTCCAGCAGCACGTCCTTGCCGTCGGTCACATAGCCGGGCTGGGTGCGCGCCCGCAGTCGTTGCAGGCGGAATACGGGCAGTTCTTCCTTGCGCACCGAGAACAGGATGTCGTTGTGCAGGATGAAGGCCACCGCCACGTTGCGCGACTCTTCCTCCAGGTCCAGCAGGAAGTCCGAGTGCAGGTGCACCTCGCCGCTGTCGCCGTTGTCCTCCACGTAGAAACGGGCGGAGGCCTCCAGGTCGGTGAGTTCGTCGGGATCGGGCAGTTCCAGGCCGAAGTGGGCGCCGACCCAGGCCCGCACCTTTTCCGTGGGGGCCACCAGGTCCACCCAGATCGGCCGCACGTTGGCCAGGTCCTCGCGGCTGTCCACGGGAATCTGGCGCAGGCGGCCGTTGTGCAGTTCGAAGGCGTTGATCATGATGCGATGGCTGTGTTGCGGTTGAGCGCCGACCAGGGCTTCGCGGATGTCGTCGTCCAGTTTTTCCAAAATATCGTCTCCCCGTTCTTCCTTGATCTGACTCCAGACGGTGACTCGTTCCTCGGGGTCGAGGGCCATCAGCAGATTCGCCACCATGGTGTTGTCCAGGCCCTCCAGCACCTGCCCCAGCTTGGCCAGGTGCTGGGAATGGACCAGGGTTTCCACCAGTTCCCGGCGCGGCATTTCCTGCTTTTGCACCAGGCCTTCCACCCGCCTCTGCTGGGCCAGCAGGGACTTCACCAGGCGTAGCGCCTCCTGCTCTCCCTGGAGCGGAAAGGCAGTGCGGACGGGCTCGGTGCGAGAGGAGGCGGAGGACGTCACGGCAAGGTTCCTATGGAAAGGTCGATCCGATAGGGCGTCCGTGGCGATCCGCCACGGGGCGGGCCATGGGGTGAACGCCACGGCGGGTGCCGCATTGTAGGCGAAGCGACCCCGGCTGTTACCTGTTTCGTGGTTCAATCTTTCCCAACTAAAGAGATAGGGCTTGGCTTGCCTCCCTTGTCAGGTAATAGAAGGTCTGCCTCGCGTACGGTTCGCCCCCTCATGAAAATCCGACTCCGTCTTTCCGCCGGCATCGCCCTGGGCACCCTCCTCGCCGGCTGCGCCGTGGGGCCGGATTTCCAACGTCCGGCGGATCCCGCCATTGCCGGCTACAGCCCGCGTCCCCTGGCGACCATCGCCGACCAGCGTTTGGCCCCGGGGGCGGACATCGTCGCCCAATGGTGGACCCTGTTCGAATCGCCGGCCCTCAACCAACTGATCGCCGAGGCCTTCGCCAGCCATCCCGACATCGAGGCCGCCCAGGCCGCCCTGCGCCAGGCCCAGGAAAACGTCGCGGCCCAGCGCGGCTATTTCTATCCGGTGGTGCAGGCCAGCTATGCCCCCAGCCGGACCAAGGTCGCCGGCAACAACAGCGGTGCCGCGCCGGGCATCCAGGGCGACGGCACCCTGATCGCCGCCCAGACCGGCAAGCCCGCCAACCAGGGCGGCAGCGCGCCCTATACCGCGCCGGTGATCTACAACTTCCACACCGCCCAGCTCAGTGTCGGCTACAGCGCCGACGTGTTCGGCGCCAACAGCCGCCAGGTGGAAGCCCTGGAAGCCCAGGCCGAGGCCCAACGCTACGTGCTGGAAGCCACCTACATCACCCTGGCCAGCAACGTGGTGGCCGCCGCCATTCAGGAAGCCGCCCTGCGCGCCCAGATCGAGGCGGTGCAGGCCATGGTGGCGGGCAATGCCCGCGCCCTGGCCGTGCTGCGCCGGCGCCAGGAGGCCGGCTACGCCAGCGGCCTCGACCTGGCCTTGCAGGAAAGCCAGGCCGCCCAGGCCGAACAGTGGCTGCCGCCCCTGACCCGGCAACTGGAACAGACCCGCAACCTGCTGCGCCTGCTGACGGGCAAGGGCCCCGACCAGGAACTGGCCCAGACCTTCACCCTGGACGCCCTGCAACTGCCCCGGGAACTGCCCCTCAGCTTGCCCTCGCAACTGGTGCGGCAGCGGCCCGACATCCGCGCCGCCGAGGCTCTGCTCCACGCCGCCAGCGCCCAGGTCGGCGTGGCCGTGGCCAACCGCCTGCCCCAGTTTGCCCTCAGCGCCAACCTGGGCGGTCAGGCGGCCCACTTCGGTCAGATGTTCGCCGATACGGGCAAGTTCTTCAGCGTGGTCGGCACCCTGTCCCAGACCCTGTTCGACGGCGGCACCCTGCGCCATCGCCAGCGTGCCGCCGAGGCGGCCCTGGACCAGGCCGGCGCCCAGTACCGGGCCACGGTGCTGGCTGGCTTCCAGAACGTGGCCGACACCCTGTTGGCGCTCCAGGCCGACGCCGCCAATCTGCAAGCGGCCCAGCGTGCCGAACTTGCGGCGCGCAAGGCCTACGACCTGGCGCGCAAGCAGCAGGCCGCCGGCTATAGCGATACCCTGGCCTTGCTCACGGCGGAACAAGCCTGGCGGCAGGCCTCCTTCAACCTGACCCAGAGCCGCGCCCAGCGCCTGGGCGACACGGCGGCCTTGTTCCAGGCCCTGGGCGGCGGCTGGTGGAACCGTGGCGATGCCACGCTGGCGGCCGGCACGGAAACCTCGGCACCATGAAAGCACTGCTCAAATATCCCCTGCTCCTGGCCTTCACCCTCGCCCTCGCCGCCGGTGGGGCGACCTGGTATTGGCTGGCCCAACGGGCCAAGCCGGCGGCACCGGTGGTGGCCAAGGAACCCGGCAACCGCCTGCACCTGGCCACCGATGCGCCACAGCGGGCCTTCCTCCGCATCGACACGGCGGAACTGGCGCCCCTGCCCGCCGCCGGCCCCTTCAACGGCCGGCTGGCCTCCGCCGATGACGCCACCGCCCGGGTGTTCGCGCCGGTGAACGGCCGCCTGCTCAAGGTGCTGGTCAACGTCGGCGACCGGGTGCGCAAGGGCGACGTGCTGGCCTTGTTGGATGCCCCCGACCACGCCGCCGCCGTGGCCGACCTGCGCCGTGCCGAGGCCGACGCCGCGGCCAAGACCCAGGCCGAGCAGCGGGCCGAGCGTCTGCTGGCCGACGAGGCCCTGTCCCGCCGCGAATTCGAATCCACCCAGGCCGACGCCAAGGCGGCCCGGGCCGAGTTGGAGCGGGCCAAGGCCCGTCTCGCCAATTTGGGCAGCATCGGCCAAGGCGGCGACGCCATGACCCTGCGCAGCCCCCTCGACGGCGTGATCGTGGACCGCCAGGCCAATCCCGGCACCGAGGCCCGCAGCGACGCCGCCGCGCCCCTGTTCGTGGTGGCCGGCCTGGCCGAGCTGACCCTGTTGGTGGACCTGCCCGAGGCCGATGCCCAGAACTTGCACCCTGGCGACAAGGTGAGCTTCGTCACCGATGCCGGCGCCGAGGTGCGCAATACCCAGATCGAGCGCATCGCCCCGGCGGTGGACGCGGTCACCCGCCGGGTGGTGGCCCGGGCCAAGGTGGACAACAAGAACGGCCAGTTGCGTCCCGAGATGTACGTGCGGGTTTCCCTGCTCGCCAAGGACGGCGCCCCGGCCCTGCGGGTGCCCACCACCGCCCTGCTGACCCAGGGCCTGACCACTGCCGTCTTCGTCGAGGCGACCCCCGGCGAGCTGGAACGGCGCACGGTGAAGCTGTTGCGCCAGGAACGGGAAATGGCCTACCTGGCTGACGGCGAGGGCATTCGCCAGGGGGACAAGGTGGTGGTCAAGGGCGCCATGCTGCTGGCCTCCGAACTGGCGGGAGCCGAATAGGTGCTGGCCAAGCTTGCCAATTTCGCCATCCGCCAGCGCCTGTTCGTGCTGGTGATGGTCTTTGCCCTGGCGGTGGCCGGTTTCCGCGCCTTCCAGGACCTGCCGGTGGAAGCCTTCCCCGACGTGCAGGACGTCCAGGTCCAGGTGGTGACCCAGTATCCGGGCCAATCGCCGGAGGAGGTGGAACGCTCCATCAGCATTCCCGTGGAGCGGGAAATGAGCGGCGTGCCCAAGGCCACCAACGTGCGCTCCGTGTCCATCACCGGCCTCTCGGTGGTGACCCTGACCTTCGCCGACGGCACCAACGACTACTTCGCCCGCAACCAGGTGCTGGAGAAGTTGCAGAACGTGAACTTCCCGGCCGGGGCCTCGCCGCAGTTGGGCGCCCTGACCACGGCGGTGGGCGAGATTTACCGTTATGTGATCAAGGCGCCGGAAGGCACCGCGCCGCGGGAGATCCGCGCCGTGCAGGACTGGGTGATCCGGCCCGCCCTGCGCCGGGTGGCGGGCGTGGCCGACGTGACCAGCTTCGGCGGCGCGGTGAAGGAGGTCCAGGTCCAGGCCGACGCCCGCACCCTGGCCCGCTACGGCATCACTCTGGACCAGGTGCAGCAGGCCCTGGCCAACAACAACGGCAACGCCTCCGGCGGCCTGCTGCGGCGGGGCGACGAAGGGCTGGTGATCCGTCTCGGCGGCCTGTTCCGCAGTCTGGAGGACGTGCGTCTGGCCACCATCCAGGCCAAGGACGGCAAGACCGTCACCGTCGGCGACGTGGCCAAGGTGACCGAGGGCGACCGGCCCCGTTCCGGCATCGTCGCGGTGAACGACCAGGACTCCGTGGTGGAAGGCATCGTGCTGATGACCAAGGGCGAGGATCCGTCCAAGGTGGTGGTGCGGGTGCGCGAGGTGGTGGACAGCCTCAACCAGGGCGGCCTGGCCAAGGGCTACAGCCTGGTGCCGATCTACCAGCGCACCGAGCTGGTCAAGCACACTGTGCATACCGTCAGCGAGAACCTGCTGGTGGGGGCGCTGCTGGTGGTGTCGGTGCTGATCATCTTCCTGCGGGAATGGCGCGCCGCCCTGGTGGTGGCCACCATCATTCCCCTCACCCTGCTGTTCGCCTTCATGCTGATGGACCTGAAGGGCGTGCCGGCCAACCTGATCTCCCTCGGCGCGGTGGACTTCGGCATCATCATCGACAGCGCCGTGGTGCTGGTGGAGGCGCTGATGGTGCGTCTCGCCGTGCACCACGTGGAAGGCCGGCCCGAATACGTGCTGGGCCGGCGCCTGGAAGTGCTGCGCGCCACCACCACCAGCCTGGCCAAGCCCATCCTGTTTTCCAAGGCCATCATCATCCTGGCCTTCCTGCCCATCTTCACCTTCCAGCGGGTGGAGGGGCGCATCTTCTCGCCGGTGGCGCTGACCCTGTCCTTCTCCCTGATCGGCGCGGTGCTGCTGACCCTGACCCTGGCGCCGACCCTGCTCTCCTACGCCGTGGTGCGCGCCGACCTGCGCGAGCGCCACATCGGCTGGCTGGACGCCTTGCAGCATCGCTACCGCATCCTGCTGATGCGCCTGACCAGCGACGTGCGTCCCGCCATCGCCTCGGCCCTGGCCGCCCTGGGCCTGGCCCTGGCGGTGATGCTGTCCCTCGGCAGCGAATTCCTGCCCAAGCTGGACGAGGGCAACCTGTGGATCACCATTTCCCTGCCCCCCGGCTCCTCGCTGGACTTCAGCAAGGAGGTGGAGCGCAACGTGCGCGACGTGTTGCGCGGCTACCCCGAGGTGAAGACGGTGATGAGCCACGTCGGCCGCCCCGACGACGGCACCGACCCCAAGGGCCCCAACAACATCGAAATCCTGGCCGACCTGCAATCCCGCGACGAATGGCGCTTCAAGGACAAGGAAGCCCTGGTGGCGGACATGGATCGCAAGATGCAGGACATTCCCGGCCTGCCCACCAACTTCTCCCAGGTGATCCAGGACAACGTGGAAGAGTCCCTGTCCGGGGTGAAGGGCGAGATCGCGGTCAAGGTGTTCGGCCCCGACCTGGAAATCCTTCAGGACAAAGCCCAGCAGATCGCCGCCATCCTGCGCGCCACCGAGGGCAGCCGCGACGTGGCGGCGGTGCTGCCCGGCGGCCAGCCGGAAGTGGTGGTGGTGCCCAACCGGGTCAAGCTGGGCCGTCTCGGTCTGTCGGTGAACGATGTCGGCAGCGTGGTCCAGACCGCCCTCGGCGGTGCCGTGGCCGGCGGCTTCTATGAAGGGGAGCGGCGTTTCGACCTGACCCTGCGCCTGGCCAAAGACTATCGCCAGAGCGTGGAGGACATCGCCGCCCTGCCCATTCCCCTGCCCGGCGACAAGGACGGCAACGCCACCATCCGCCTCGGCGAGGTGGCGACGGTGGAAGTGCGCGAAGGCGCCTCCCGCATCGCCCGCGAGGCCGGTGGCCGCCTGGTGGCGGTGAAGTCCAACCTCCAGGGCCGCGACCAGGGCAGCTTCGTCGCCGAGGCCATGGCCAAGGTGAAGCAGCAGGTGAAATTGCCCGAGGGCTACCGCATCGTCTGGGGCGGCCAGTTTGAGAACCAGCAGCGCGCCATGAAGCGCCTGGCGGTGATCGTGCCAGCCTCCCTACTGGGCATTTTCGCCCTGCTGTTCTGGGCCTTCCGCTCGGTCCGCTTCGCCGGCATGGTGCTGCTGCTACTGCCCTTCAACGTCACCGGCGGCCTGTTCGCCCTGGGCCTGGCCGGGCTGCACCTGTCGGTGTCCGCCGCCGTGGGCTTCATCGCCGTGGCCGGCATCTCGGTGCAGAACGGGGTGATCCTGCTGGAGGAGATCATCAGCCAGGTGGACAACGGCAAGGGCATGTTCATGGCCGTCATGGACGGCGCCGTCTCCCGTCTGCGGCCGATCCTGATGACGGCCCTGATGGCCGGCCTGGGCCTGCTGCCGGCCGCCCTGTCCCACGGCATCGGCGCCGAGACCCAGCGTCCCTTCGCCGTGGTCATCGTCGGCGGCGTCATCACCGCCACCCTGTTCACCCTGACCCTGCTTCCGGTCCTCGCCCTGCGCGGCCTGCGCGGCAACGCGGATAATGTCGGCGGCGAGAACAACGTGCCGCAATAAGACGAAGGGGGTTCCATGCGCATCCTGGTGGTGGAAGACGATGACACCGTGGCCGCCGGCCTGGTGGAAGGCTTGAGCGGCAGCGGTTTCACCGTGGATCGGGTGGCCGCCGCCGAGCCGGCGGAAGGGGCTCTGGCCCACACCGCCTATGACCTGGCCCTGGTGGACATCGGCCTGCCCGGCATGGACGGCCTGGAACTGATCCGCCGCCTGCGCAGGCGCGGCATCGCCGTGCCGGTGCTGGTGCTCACCGCCCGGGACGCGATGGAGGACCGCATCGCCGGCCTCGACCTGGGGGCCGACGACTACCTGACCAAGCCCTTCCTCTTGCCGGAACTGCTGGCACGGGTGCGGGCGCTGATCCGGCGCAGCCGCTCCGTGGCCAGTTCCGAACTGGCCCTGGGGCCCTTGGTGCTGGACCTGTCCACCCACAGCGCCCACATCGGCGCGGCGCCCCTGGAACTGACGGGGCGCGAGTGGGACATCCTGGAACAGCTGATGCTCGCGGCGCCCAAGGTGGTGAACAAGCAGAAGCTGGTGGAAAGCCTGTCCCGCTGGGACAACGAGCTGACCCTGAATGCCGTCGAAATCTACGTTTCCCGCCTGCGCACCAAGCTCGACCAGAGTTGCCGGGAAGCCGCCGTGGACGGCGTGTCGATCCGTACCGTGCGCGGTATCGGCTACCGCATCGATGACCACCCCGCTCCTTGAGTCCCTGTTAAGGGGCCCCGGCGCCAGCCTGCGCCGACGGCTGATGCTGTTTTTGCTGGCGCCGCTGCTGCTGCTCTCGGCCCTGTCCATCCTGGCCGACTACCGCAGCAACCTGGCCCAGTCCAACCAGGCCTACGACCACGCCCTGGCCAGTTCCGCCGTGGCCCTGGCGGCCTTGATCGGCGTGCACCACGGCGAGCTGCGGGTGGACCTGCCGCCTTCCGCCGAGGCCATGCTGCGCATCGACCCCATCGACCAGGTGTTCTTCGCCGTGTTCGCCGGCAATGGCCAGCGCATCGCCGGCGACGCCGAATTGGACAACAAGGCGGCGGCAAACGACGGCGCCAATCCGGTGTTCACCGACGACGTGCTCAAGGGCCAGAGCGTGCGCACCGTCACCTATCGGGCCCGGGGCAGCGGCGGCGAGGCGGTGATCGTGGTGGCCGAGACCGTGCACAAACGGGAAAAGGCCGCCACCCAGGCCGCCACCAAGACCGCCACCGCCGATCTGCTGCTGGTGGCGGCTACCCTGTTGGCGGTGTTCTTCGGCGTGCGTCTGGCTCTGGTGCCCCTGAACGATCTTGGCGCCGCCATCGCCCGTCGTGCGCCGGGGGACCTGCGTCCCCTGCCCGACACCACCGTGCCCGGCGAGGTGCGGCCCCTGGTGGCCGCCATCAATCAGCTGATGGGCAATCTGCGCGCCGCCCACGAAGCCCAGCAGGCCTTTTTGACCAATGCCGCCCACCAGTTGCGCACCCCCATCGCCGGCCTGCAAACCCAGTTGGACCTGGCAGCAGACAACCTGCCGGCGGAGGCCCGGCCGCGCATGGAAAAACTGCGCGATGCCTTCCGTCGCCTGTCCCACCTGACCCACCAGATGCTGGCCCTGGCCCGCTCCTCCCCCGAGGCCGACCTGGCCCATGAGTTCCAGCGGGTGGACCTGGAGGCCCTGTGCGAGGAAGCCGCCTCGGAGTTCCTCGACGCGGCCCTGGCCAAGCAGATCGATCTGGGTTTTGAGACCCGCCGCGCCGAAGTGCGGGGCTCCGCCTGGCTGCTGCGGGAGCTGCTGGCCAACTTGCTCGACAACGCGATCCGCTACACCCCCGTCGGCGGCCATGTCACGGCCCGCTGCGGCCAGGATGCCGCGGGCATCTGCTATCTGGAGGTGGAGGACGACGGCCCCGGCATTCCCGAGGCCCAGCGGGCGCGCATCTTCGAGCGCTTCTTCCGTCTGGGCGGCAGCGGCGCCGACGGCACCGGCCTGGGACTGGCGATCGTGCAGGAAGTGGCCCGGCGCCATCGGGCGGATATTGCCATCAACACCCCGGCCTCGGGCCGGGGCGTGTGCTTCCGTTTGGAGTTCCCCGCGCCCTGAGGCAGGGGCTCCGTTGCCTCAGGTGCGGAAGCGGGCGGCTTCCTCGGCCAGGGCGGCGGCCCGTTCGTTGAGCTGGCTGGTGAGGCTGTCGGCCTGGCCGGTCAGTTCGTGGGTGGATTCGGACAGGTGGGCCACGTTTTCCACCTGGCGGGCGATTTCGTGGCCGGCGCGGCTTTGTTCCCGGGCGGCGTCGGCGATGTCGTTCACCGCCGCCATCACTTCCCGCGAGCGTTGCTCGATGGCGGACAGGGCTTCCTCGACGTTGCGCGACAAAGTGGCGCTGTCCTGGGCCTTGGCCGAGGCGGTTTCGATGTCGCCGCTGACGTTGGCCACCTGGCCCTGGATGGCGGTGAGGATGGTGCCGATGTCGTGGGCGGAGGTGTTGGCCTTTTCCGCCAGCTTGCGCACTTCGTCGGCCACCACGGCAAAGCCGCGACCCGCCTCGCCGGCCCGGGCCGCTTCGATGGCGGCGTTGAGGGCCAGCAGATTGGTCTGCTCGGCGATGGCCTGGATGGTTTCGACGATGCCCTGCACCTCCTGGCTTTGCGTCCCCAGGTCGCGCACCCGCTCGGCGGCCTGGCTGACCAGACCGGCGGCTTCCTCCATGGAGCCGATGGTGTCGTGCACCGTGCCGCGCCCCTGGTCCACGCTGGCCACGGTCTGGTGGGTGAGTTCCAGGGCGTGATTGGCGTTGTGGGCCACGTGGTCGATGCTGACCGATAGTTGCTCGGTGGCGGCGGACATGCTGGTGGCGGCCGTGGCCTGCTCGGCCATGGCTTCGCGCATGGTGTGGGACAGGGCGGCCAGTTCGCCGGTGCCCTGCTGCACGCCCTGGGTGGTCTGCTGGATGTCGCCGATCAGGGTGCGCACGCCCTGGGTCGCCCGGTTCAGGGTGCCGGCCATGACGTCGGCCTCGTGGCGGCTTTCGGGGTGGCAGGGGGCGCTCTGGGTCAGGTCGCCGTGGGCCACCGCCTCCAGCACCGCCTCCACGGGGCGCAGGCGCTTGAGGTTGCTCCAAATGTAGTGGCCGACGCCGGCCGCGAGGATGATGCCCATCACCACGCAAATGGCGATCAGGTAGTTGCGCAGGGTGGTGGCGGGACCGAGGAATTCGTCCACGTAGGAGCCGCAGACGATGACCCAGCCCAATTCCTTCTGGGTCTTGAACACCACGGTCTTGGCGCGGGCCGTGCCGTCCTTGTCGACCCAGTCGTAGGCCATCTGGCCTTCCTTCTGTTCGAGGATGGTTTCCAGGATCTTGCGCGTGGTCGGGTCGCTGATTTCCGACATGCGCTTGTTCTCCAGGGTCGGGTGCAACACCATGCGGCCTTCCTTGGCGTCGCCGGAGGGCAGGGCCAGGATATACACATAGCCGGTGCGGCCCACCACGATCTTGCGCAGGTTCTCCTTGAGGATGGCCACGTTGGCCTCGGCGTCGAGACGGGCGGTGACGGCGCCCACCACGTTGCCCTCCCCATCCTTGATCGGCTCGGCGATCAGGGCGTACTGCTTGCCGCTGCGTTCCAGGGTGCCGGCGTAGGTTTCACCGGCCAATACCTTCTGCGTGTATTCGTCCTTGATGGCCTCGCCGTCGCGGTAGTTGCCGTCCGGGGTCTTGAGCAGGGTGGCGGCCCGGTAGAGTAGGTCGCCGTGGCGCACCAGCAGGGCCGGGTCCACCCGATAGATGTCGCGCAGGCGTTCCAGCAGGGCGTGGTTGCCATTGCCGATCTCCATGCCGACGCGGATTTCCGGCAGGGACTGGTTGCCGGTGGGCACCAGCCGCTCGGGGCGGACGCTGAAGGTGCCGGGCTGGGTCTTGATCAGGGTTTTCAGGGTTTCCTTGGCCCGTAGCTTGAGGGACTCCTGGGCGAAGTCCAGGGTCGAGATCGCCAGGTTCAATTGCACCCGCATGTCCTCCTGGGCCTGTTCCACGGCGTTGTGGCCGGTCTGATAGGTGACCAGGGAAACGAGCAGCGTGAAGATGACGATGATGCCGCCGGCGGTGCCGCCGATCACCCGTTGGGCGAGGGTGAAGCGCTTCAGTAGGTTCTGCATGAAAACTCCCATCCCGGCCTTGATGGCCGTGGGGGAATTCTAGGTAGCGGGGGCAACGCCAGTGGTTCGAACTCAGCCGGATAAGCGGCGCAATTTTTGGGGTCGACAACGGTGTCCGCCGACCCCGGCCGACCTCAGGGAACCTCGGAGTAGTTCATCCGCGCCAGCACGGATTCGGTCCGGGCGTTGAGGAAGGGCGAGTAGGGGTTCTTCTCGAAGCGGCGCGGTGCCGGCAGCATCACCGCCAGCCGCGCCGCCTGCTCCGCCGTCAGCCGTGCCGCTGTGGTGCCGAAGTAGCGCTTGGCGGCGGCTTCCGCGCCGAACAGGCCCTCGCCCCATTCCACCGAATTGAGATAGACCTCGAGGATGCGGCGCTTGTCCCAGAGCATTTCCAACTCCAGGGTGATGAGGGCTTCCTCGGCCTTGCGCCAGGGCGTCTTGGCGGCGGACAGCAGCAGGTTTTTCGCCAGTTGTTGGGAGATGGTGGAACCGCCCGCCACCACCTTGCCCTTCTTCTGGTTCTTTTCGATGGCCTTCTGGATGCCTTCCCAGTCGAAGCCTTCGTGGTCCACGAACTTGTCGTCCTCCGAGGCGATCACCGCCCGCTTCAGATGCACCGAGATTCTTTCGTAATCCACCCACTGGTGCTTGAGCTCGGCCTTGGGGTCCTTCTCCCGCAGTTCCGCCAGGCGGTGGTTCATGAAGGCGGTGTGGCCCGGATTGAAGAACTTCCACCACACCACCCAGCCCAGGTACCAGGCCTGCCACAGCAGCAGCAACAGGACCAGCAGGGCGAGCAGCTGCTTGCCGCGATGGAGCAAACCCTTCATCCCTGCCGCAGCCTGTCGAGCACGGGGCCGGTGGCGGGCCGCAGGCCGCGCCAGAGGAAGAAGGCTTCCGCCGCCTGTTCCACCAGCATGCCCAGGCCGTCCAGGGTGCGGGCGCCCGCCGTCCGCGCCTGGCGCAGGAAGGGCGTGTCCTTGCCGTACATCATGTCGTAGGCCAGGCAGTCCGGGGCGAAGATGCCGGCGGGCAGGGGAAGCTCCGCGTCGGCAAGGCTGGCGGCGGTGGCGTTGATGACCAGATCGAAGCGGCGGCCGGCCAGGTCGGCGAAACCGCCGGCCTCGATGCCGCCACCGGCCGCGGCGGCCAGGGCGCGGGCCTTGTCCGCCGTGCGGTTGGCGATGAAGATGCCGCTTGGCTGTTGTTCGAGCAGGGGCAGCAGGGCGCCCCGGGTGGCGCCGCCGGCACCCAGCAGCAGCACCCGCTGGCCGGCGATGGGGTTGCCGGCGTTGCCGCGGATGTCGGCCACCAGTCCGGAGCCGTCGGTGTTGTCGCCGAGGATGCCGTCCGCAGCAAAGACCAGGGTGTTCACCGCGCCGGCGGCCTCGGCCCGGGGGGTCAGGCGGGTGCTGAGGCGGAAGGCCTCTTCCTTGAAGGGCACGGTGACGTTGGCGCCCCGGCCGCCCTCGGCGCGAAAGGCCGCCACGGCGGCGGCGAAGCCGTCCAGGGGCGCCAGACGGGCCTCATAGCGCAGGTCCTGCCCGGTCTGGGCGGCGAACAGGCCGTGGATCAGGGGCGACTTGGAGTGGGCGACGGGGTTGCCGAAGACGGCGTAAAGATCGGTCATGGGGTGGCGGCCTTGCGTCGCTTGTCGCGGATGAAGGTGGCCTTGGCCGGGCCGTTGCCGATCTGGCGCGACTCCAATTCGAACAATTGGGTGGCCTCGACCAGTTCGCGCAATTTGGCGTAACCGTAGTTGCGGGAGTCGAAGTCGGGCGCCTGCTTGGCGATGTGGCTGCCCACGGTGGCGAGGTTGGCCCAGCCGTTGTCGTCGGAGGCCGTTTCCTGGGCATCCCGCAGCAGGAGCACCAAGCGCGTGTCCTGCTTGAGTTCGTTGGTGGTCTTGCGGCTGGGGGCGGGGCTGGTCGCCTCCGCCGTGGGCTCGCCGCGCAGCAGGTGGGTGTAGATGAAGCGGTCGCAAGCGGCGACGAAGGCCTGGGGCGTGGTTTCCCGGCCGAAGCCGTAAACGGTGAGGCCCGCCTCGCGGATGCGGGAGGCCAGGCGGGTGAAGTCGCTGTCGCTGGACACCAGGCAGAAGCCGTCGAAGCGGCCGGAGTAGAGCAAGTCCATGGCGTCGATGATCATGGCGCTGTCGGTGGCATTCTTGCCTGTGGTGTAGCGGAACTGCTGGATGGGGTGGATCGAGTGTTCGAGCAGCACCGTCTTCCAACTGCCCAGGTTGGGCGTGGTCCAGTCGCCGTAAATGCGTTTGACGCTGGCGATGCCGTATTTGGCCACTTCCGCGAGCAGGCCCTCGATCAGGCCGGCCTGGGCGTTGTCGGCGTCGATCAGCACCGCCAGGCGGGGTTGGCTGTCTTTATGGGCCATGGGATTCCCTTCCTATTGGGCTTGCAGGCGGTCGGCCTGGGTGAAGCTCCAGGTGCGGGCGAAGGCGAGCACGTCGAACTGTTCCCGCATCTGGCTGGAGAATTTGCCGTAGGGCGCCGCCAGGCGCAGGATGCGCAGGGCGGCCTCGTCCAGCACCTTCTGTCCGGAGGAGCGCTGCACCTCGGCCCGGACCAGCTCGCCCTCGGCGTTGATTTCGATGTACACCACCAGGCTGCCATAGAGCCGGCCCCGGGCCGCCTCGGGGTAGTTCAGGTTGCCGACCCGCTCCACCTTTTGCCGCCAGTCCTCGATGTACTGGGCCGGCAGGTATTCCATGGCGCGCATGGAGGTGATGTGCTTGATCCGGGGCCGCTTGCTGGCGTCGTCCAGTTGGCGGTCGATCTGGGCTTCGAGACGGGCGATGGCCATGGCCCGATTGGCCAGGTCGAAACCGGAAACCTGGGGCTGGGGAGGCAGGTGGTCTTCCTGGCGGTCCTGGCTGCGGATTTTCTTGTCGCTCTTGAGCTGGCTCAGCATCTGCCGCTGCCGGGCCTCCAGCTCCGCCACTCGCTGCTGGGCGGCGACCAGGTCGTTGCCTTCCTTGGTTTGCTGGGAGGGGGGCAGGGGCGTCGCGGCGCGGCGGTCCTGATCGGTATTGCCGCCGCCGTCCAGATTGGCCTGGGCCTTGACCTGGGCCTGGTCGGGACGGTTCTTGTGCTTGGCGTTCACCAGCACCACGTCCAGGGCCTGTTCCTTGGCCCGGACCAGGGCGTCGGGGTAGGTGAAGTGCACCGTCAGCAGCAGGGCGTGGGCCAGGAAGGAGGCGCCCAGGGCCAGGGTCAAATGGCGTTCCCGGGGCTTCATGGCGGCGAGGAAGGCCGGCATGGGCAGAGCGGGGCGGGCGAGGGAAAGGGCGGGCATGGCCGCCGATTTTACTCGCCGGGGGCGGCCTCGCCGTCCTCGCCGAAAGCACCATCAGCGGCGGGGGAGGCCAGCAATTCGAGGAATCGGGCTTGGCCTTCGGCCGCCAGCAGGTCGATTTCGCCGATCTCCAGCCGTACCCCCGCGCCCCGATCCAGGGCCGGCAGGGAGGGCACTTTGAGCACCAGGGGAATGTCGTCCAGGCGCACCAGGCTTTCCTTGATCACGCTGGCGGTGGCGGTCTTGACTCCTTCCTGCACCAGCCAGCGCAGGCACCAGTAGCGTTCCATATTGCGTTGGAACTCGGCGTAGGCGGCGTAGGTGAGTTCAAAGTCGCGCAGGGCCGCCAGCAGGTCGGCGGACTTGGGCGGGAAGAAGGGCGGTTCACCCCGGAGGTGGGCGATGAGCTGCCATTGGTTCACCAGGTCCACGTAGCGGCGCAGAGGCGAGGAGGACCAAGCGTAGCAATCGACGCCGAGCCCTTCGTGGGGCGCGGCGACGGTGCTCATGCGCACCTTGCCCGCCGTCTGCACCCGGTACAGGCCGGGGATGCCGGCTTCGGCCAATAGTTTGCCCCAGGTGGAATTGGCCACGATCATCAGTTCCGCCACCAGGGTGTCCAGGGGCGAGCCCCGGGGCCTTTGGCTGATCTCGATGCGGCCGGGGCCGCAAGGGGTGGTTTGCGTCCAATCCACGACGAAGCCGTAGTCCTTGCGGTTCTGCTGGCCCGTGGCGCCACGACCGGCTTCCAGCACCGTGGCCAGTTCCCACAGGCGCTTGAGTTCGTCGCGGAAGGGGAAGTCGCCCAGGCCGGCGGCCAGGGTTTCCTCGTTGAACACCGGCTCGATGTCGTGGTGGCGCAGATTGGCGGCGATGGGCACGGCTTCGAGACGGGTTTCGTGGCCGAGGATGCGCAGATCGGCGGCCACCTCCAGGTAAAGGGACAGGGCCGGCACGGTGCGGCCTTCGCCCAGGGTGAAGCGTTCCACCACGGCGTCGGGCAGCATGGTGATCTTGCGCCCGGGCATGTAGACGGTGGACAGTCGTTCCCGGGCGACCTTGCCCAGGGCCGTATCCGGCGTGATGCCCAGGCCCGGCGCGGCGATGTGGATGCCCACGGTCATGGCGCCGTCGGCCTTGAACACCACAGAGAAGGCGTCGTCGATCTCCGTCGTGTGGGTGTCGTCGATGGAGAAGGCTTGAACTGCCGCCAGCGGCAGTTCAAGCACTTCTCCATCGCCAAGGGATGCGCCATCCCCCCGCCCCCCTTCCCGAGGAAGGGGGCGACTAATCAGCAACCCCCGCCCTGGGGCGGGGGATAGGGGGAGGGGGGCGTCCTGCTCGGGATTTCCCGAAAGGGACGGGTATTCCGTCCCTTTCGGGAAATATTCGAAAAGGAATTTCCCCAGGTGGTATTCGTGGGTGTCCTTCAATTCGCCGCACTGTTGCAGCAACTGGGGCGCGGAGACGCCCAGGTCGGCGCAGGCGGTTTCGAAGGCCTTGGTTTCCAACCGATTGCGGTCGGGCTTGTAGAGCAGTTGTTGCAGCAGCGGACGGAGTTCCTCGGGCAGGCGGTGGGCCTTGAGTTCGTCCACCATGCGCTCGGCGGCGGCGGCCAGTTGTTTCTTTTTTTCCAGACCGGCCAGGGCGGCTTGCAGGATGTCCGCCGGCGCCTTGCGGTAGCGGCCCTTGCCCTTGCGGTGGAAGTACATGGGCGCGGAATGCAGGCGCAGCAGCACGGCGGCGGACTCGATGGCCGTCGGCTTGCGGCCCTGGTATTCCTCCGCCAGTTGTTCGAAGCCGAACTCCTCCTCGCCGCAGACTTCCCAGAGGAAATCGGTCTCGATCTCCTCGGCGCCCCGTTCCGCCGACTGCATCAGCTCGGCGGGGGCGACGCCGTCAAAGCGCAGCATCACGTTGGCGGCCTTGACCTTGCTGCGCTTGCCGCTGGGCAGTTCCACCTGGAGCGAGGTGTTCTGATCGGCCAGGACGACACCGGCCTTGAAGGCACCTTCATCTTCAAACAGGACGTTCATGGAAATGCGGCGGCGGAACAGCCGGGACCGTTGAGGGGGCGCGGATTATAGCCCGCCGGCCAGGGCCTTCCCTCGCGGCGGCGGATGTTGCATGATGGCCGCCATGACCGCCATTGCCCTGCCCGCCACCCCGCCCCTCGACCGTCCCGACAGCGCCCTCTGGCGCGACCAGTTGATGCTGCTGCTGGAGTCCACCGGCGAGGGCATCTATTGCATCGACCTCAATGGCCGCTGCACCTACATCAACCGGGCCGGGGCCGAATTGTTGCGCTATCGGCCGGAACAGGTGCTGGGGCGGAACATGCACTACCTGATCCACCACGCCCATGCCGACGGCCGCCATTACCCGGTGGACGAATGCCCGATCTTCCACGCCTTCCAGCAGGGCCAACCCTGCCGGGTGGACACGGACCCCCTGTGGCGTTCCGACGGTAGCGGTTTCCACGCCGAGTATTCCTCCTACCCCATTGTCGAGAACGGGGTGATCAAGGGGGCCGTGGTGACTTTTGTGGACATCACCGAGCGCAAGCGCACCGAGGAAGCCTTGCGCCAGGCCCGGAATGAGCTGGAACGACGGGTCGAGGACCGCACCGCCGCCCTGTCCGCCGCCCTGGAACAGTTGCGGGAGCTGTCCGCCCACTTGGAGACGGTACGGGAAGAGGAGCGCATCCGCATCGCCCGGGAGGTGCACGACGAACTGGGCAGCCTGCTGGTGGCCCTCAAGATGGACACCGGCTGGCTCGGCAACCGCCTCGCCGACCGACCGGAGCTGTTGCAGAAAAGCCGGGCCATGGCCCGGCTGATCGACACCGCGGTGGTGAACGTGGGCCGCATCATCACCGATCTGCGTCCCAGCATCCTCGACCACCAGGGCCTGTGGGCCGCCCTGGAGTGGCAGGCCCAGGAGTTCGCCGAGGCCAGCGAACTGGCCTGCGACATCCGCATGGAGATCGCCCCCGACGCGCCGGAACCGGAAGGCGCCTGCGCCACGGCGGTGTTCCGCATCTTCCAGGAAATCCTCAGCAACATCGCCCGCCACGCCCATGCCCGCAGCGTGGGCATCCAGGTCGAGGCCGACGCCCGGGCGCTGACGGTGGACATCGCCGACGACGGCATCGGCGCGCGGGAAGCGGAACTCAACCACCCCCGTTCCTACGGCGTGTTGGGCATGGGCGAGCGGGCCCGCCATTTCGGCGGCGAGTTGACCATCCACGGCGAGCCGGGGCGGGGCACCCGGGTCTGCCTGCGGCTGCCCCTGACCGGCAACGGCGGCGAGGGGACCTGTCCATGATCCGCATCCTCATCTGCGACGACCACACCATCGTCCGCCAGGGCCTGCGCCAGATCCTGGCCGACACCGACGACATCCTGGTCACCGCCGAGGCCGGCAGCGGCGCCGAGGCCCTGCGCCTGGTGCGGGAGGGGGATTTCGACCTGGTGCTGCTGGACATCGCCATGCCGCAACGAGACGGCCTCGACGTGCTCAAGCAGTTGAAGGACGAATTTCCCCGCCTGCCGGTGCTGATCCTCAGCACCTACCCGGAAAAGCAGTACGCCCTGCGCTGCCTCAAGCTGCGCGCCTCGGGCTATCTCAACAAGAGTTCCGACCCGGACCAGTTGGCCGCCGCCATTCGCAAGGCGGCCACCGGCGGCCGGGTGGTGTCGCCGGCCCTGGCGGAAATCCTGGCGGAAGAAGTGGCTCAGCCCGTGGAGCGCCTGCCCCACGAAATGCTGTCCCACCGCGAATACCAGGTGTTCTGCCAGATCGCCCAGGGCCACAGCGTCGGTCAGATCGCCGAGCAACTGGCCCTCAGTCCCAACACCGTGAGCACCTACCGGGCCCGCATCCTGGAAAAGATCGGCGGCCACAACGACGTGGAAATCGCCCTCTACGCCGTCAAGCACGCCCTGGTGACGCCCTAGCCCCTGTTGTGGCAGGGTCTTTCGGCCGCAACAGGGGCCGATAAAACCGCTATCTTTCATCCCCCCGACCTGCCGGCGGTCGGGCCCTCCGCACTCTGGGCAAGGGCGCGCTTTTTTCCACAAGGCAAGGCAGCATGAAATTCAAGTTCGATTGGTTCCTCAAGGGCATGCTGGTGGCCGTGGCGCTGGCCTTCCTCTGGCCCGAGCCCGGCGCCCAGGGCGGCTTTCTCCACGCCGAGGTGCTCAACAAACTGGGCATCGCCCTGGTGTTCTTTCTCAACGGCCTCGGCCTCAGCCTGTTGGCCCTGCGCGACGGCGCTCTGCGCTGGCGGGTGCACCTGCTGATCCAGGTCTGCACCTTCCTCATCTTTCCCCTGCTCGGCCTGGCCCTGCTCAAGGCTTGCGGCAACTGGATCTCCGCCGACCTGCAAACGGGCTTCTTCTACCTCTGCGCGCTGCCGTCCACCGTCTCGTCCTCGGTGGCCCTCACTGTCGCCGCCCGGGGCAACGTGCCGGTGGCGGTGTTCAACGCCACCCTCTCCAGCCTGATCGGGGTGGTGCTCACCCCCCTGTGGATGGCCTGGGTGCTGGGCCGCAACGGTGCCGGCTTCGCCGTGGGGCCGGTGATCGTGGACCTGCTGCTGTGGGTGGTGCTGCCCCTGGTCCTGGGCCAGTTGGCGCGCCCCATCCTCGGTGCCTGGGCCAGCCGGCACAAGTTGCGCATCCAGATCGTGGACCGGCTCACCATCCTGATGCTGGTCTACACCTCCTTCAGCGACTCCGTGGTGCAGGGCATCTGGTCCCACTACGGCCTGCTGGTATTGGTCGAAACCATCGTCGGCAGCGCCCTGCTGTTCGCCCTGGTGCTGTGGCTGACCAAACAGTTGGCCGGCCTGCTGGGTCTGCCCCTGACGGACCGCATCGCGGCGGTGTTCTGTGGTTCGAAAAAGACCCTGGCTTCCGGCGTGCCCATGGCCCACCTGATCTTCGGCGCCAATCCGGCCCTGGGCCTGATCCTGATGCCCATCATGATCTACCACCCCCTGCAATTGGCGGTGGGGGGCGTGCTGGCCCAGCACTGGGCCGCCCGCCCGGTGGAGGAATAAGCGGCGCCGGGCGGACGTTGGCCGGCTTGACGCTGGCATCGTGTAGTGCCAGCACTACACGAAGTGTCCGGCCCGGGCGATGGCGGGGGCGGTGGGAGGCGCCTAGGATAGGCCTCGTCCAATCGCCATTCAGGAGACCGCCATGTCCGAACGCCCCAGTAGTGCCTTTGACGCCGATCATGCCCTGACGTCCTGTTCCTGCGGACGCCACGGCAGCCAGGCCGAACACGATGCCCAAGCCCAGGCCGAGGAGGCCCTCAACCGGGAAGCCCTGCAAGGCGCGGTGATGCGCGCCCTGTTTCCCGAGGATGGCGAGCGCCGCCGTTTCCTCAAGGCGGTCGGTATGTCCACCGCCTGGGGCGCCATCTCGTCCCTGATCCCCTTCGGTGCCCTGGAAGCCATGGCCCAGGAGAAGGGGCCGCTGGAAAAGAAGGACCTGAAGGTGGGCTTCATCCCCATCACTTGCGCCAGCCCCCTGATCATGGCCGACCCCCTCGGGTTTTATAAGAAGGAGGGGCTCAACGTCACCATGATGAAGACGGCGGGCTGGGCCCTGATCCGCGACAAGGTGCTCAACAAGGAATACGACGCCAGCCACATGCTGGCCCCCATGCCCCTGGCCATTTCCCTGGGCATCGGCTCCAACGCCGCGCCCACCGACGTGATGACCATCCAGAACATCAACGGCCAGGCCATCACCCTGGCCATGAAGCACAAGGGCAACCGCGACCCGAAGAACTGGAAGGGCTTCAAGTTCGCCATCCCCTTCGAGTTCTCGATGCACAACTTCCTGCTGCGCTACTACCTGGCGGAGCACGGCATCGATCCCGACAAGGACGTGCAACTGCGCGTGGTGCCGCCGCCCGAGATGGTGGCCAACCTGCGGGCGGGCAACATCGACGGCTTCCTCGGCCCCGATCCGGTGAACCAGCGGGCGGTGTTCGACGAGGTGGGCTTCATCCACATCCTCTCCCGGGAAATCTGGGACGGCCATCCCTGCTGTTCCTTCGCCATTCCCGCCGAGTTCGTCCAGCAGAACCCCAACAGCTTCGCCGCCCTCTACCGGGCCATCCTCAAGTCCGCCGCCATGGCCCGGGACCCGAAGAACCGGCCGATCATGGCCGAGGTGCTGGCCCCGGCCAACTATCTCAACCAGCCCAAGGCCGTGCTGGAGCAGGTGCTCACCGGCAAGTTCGCCGATGGCCTGGGCAACGTCAAGACCGTGCCGGAACGGGTGGATTACGACCCCTTCCCCTGGTACTCGATGGCTTACTGGATTCTCAGCCAGATGAAGCGCTGGGGCTACGTCAAGGGCGACGTGCGCTACAAGGACATCGCCGAGAAGGTGTACCTGCTCACCGACGCCCGCAAGTACATGGGCGAGCTGGGCATGAATCCGCCCAAGGAGAATCTGCGCAAGTTCAAGGTCATGGGCAAGGAGTTTGACCCTGCCAAGGCCGACGCCTACGTGAACAGCTTCGCCATCAAGAAGGCGTGAGGAGCCGGCCATGATTTCCCGACTGACCCTGAAGGCGGCCCTGATCTCGCTGCTGATCTTCGTCGTCTTTCTGGGGGCGTGGTTCGTGGCCACCCACCAGAAGGAAGTCCCGGTTGCCGCCGGGGCCGACGCCGAGTACGCGGCCCTGATGGGCAAGGGGGCGGAGAAGAGCAATGGCTTCCCGCCACCCCAGGCAGTGGCCAAGGCCTTCGTCACCTACCTGTCCGATCCCTTCTACGACAAGGGGCCCAACGACAAGGGCATCGCCATCCAGCTCGGCTATTCCCTGGGCCGGGTCGGCCTGGGCTTCCTCTTCGCCGTCCTGGTGGCCCTGCCCCTGGGCTTCACCATCGGCATGTCGCCGCTCCTGCTCAAGGCCTTCAATCCCTTCATCCAGATCCTCAAGCCCATCTCGCCCCTGGCCTGGATGCCCCTGGCCCTCTACAGCCTGAAGGATTCCGACATCTCCGGCATTTTCGTCATCTTCATCTGCTCCCTATGGCCGATGCTGATCAACACTGCCTTCGGCGTGGCTTCGGTGCGGCGCGACTGGATCAACGTGGCCCGCACCCTGGAGGTGAGCCCCCTGCGCAAGGCCTTCCTGGTGATCCTGCCGGCGGCGGCCCCCACCATCCTCACCGGCATGCGCATTTCCATGGGCATCGCCTGGCTGGTCATCGTCGCCGCCGAAATGCTGGTGGGCGGCACCGGCATCGGCTACTTCGTCTGGAACGAATGGAACAACCTGGCCCTGCCCAACGTGATCTTCGCCGTGGCGATGATCGGCCTGGTGGGCATGGTGCTCGACCAGTGCTTCGGCGTGTTGCAGAAGTGGGTCACCTACCGGGAGTAATCACGCAATGCAATCCCATTTTCTCAGCGTCGAGGGCCTGACCAAGGTCTATCCCTCCCCCCAGGGGAACGCCGTCCCCGTTTTTGAAAACATCCACTTCGGCATTGGCAAGGGCGAGTTCGTCTGCATCATCGGCCATTCCGGCTGCGGCAAGACCACCATCCTCAACGTTCTGGCTGGCCTCGAGGAGGCCTCCGGCGGCACGGTGATCATGGATAACCGGGAAGTGCAGGGCCCCAGCCTGGATCGCGGCGTGGTGTTCCAGAGCCATGCTCTGATGCCTTGGATGAGCGTGCTGGGCAACGTCGCCTTCGCCGTGAAGTCGCGCTGGCCCGACTGGTCCAAGGCCAAGATCGAGGAACACAGCACCCGCTACCTGGAAATGGTGGGCCTCGGTCACGCCGTACACAAGAAGCCGGCGGAACTTTCCGGCGGCATGAAGCAGCGGGTGGGCATTGCCCGGGCCTTCGCCATCCAGCCCAAGATGCTGCTGCTGGACGAGCCCTTCGGCGCCCTTGACGCCCTGACCCGGGGCACCATCCAGGACGAGCTGCTGAAAATCGTCCAGGCCACGGGACAGACCGTGTTCATGATCACCCACGACGTGGACGAAGCCATCCTGCTGGCCGACAAGGTGCTGCTGATGAGCAACGGCCCCCTGGCCAAGATCGCCGAGATCGTGGAGGTGACCATGCCCCGCGACCGCACCCGCGCCGCCATCCACCACGATCCCCAGTACTACCGGATCCGCAACCACCTGGTGGACTTCCTGGTGAACCGTTCCAAGTCCTACGCCGGCGAGGCGGTGGCATCCCTGCACGACCCCCGCCATCCGCCCCTGGTCCGGCCCGGACTCCAGTCGGAGCCCGTCACCCCGGCCGAGGGCGGCCCGGCCCTGAAGCAGGTGATCAACCAATAACCCCCAACCCCCACCCTTATTTTTCTCAAGGAGTCTTCATCATGAACCGCATGGATGTCACCGAGCTGATCGTTGCCGCCAAGATCAAGAAGGGCCTCAAGTGGGCCGACGTGGCCAAGCAGATCGGCCTGTCCAAGGAATGGGTCACCGCCGGCTGTCTCGGCCAGATGACCTTCGACGCGGCCCAGGCCAAGACCCTCGGCCAGATTTTCGGCCTGCCGGAAGAGGCCGTGGCCCTGCTCCAGGTGGTGCCCTACAAGGGCTCCCTGCCCACCGCCGTGCCCACGGACCCCCTGATCTACCGTTTCTACGAGCTGATCAGCGTCTACGGCACCACCTTCAAGGAACTGATCCACGAGGAGTTCGGCGACGGCATCATGTCCGCCATCGACTTCAAGATGGACATGCAGCGGGAACCCAACCCCGCCGGCGACCGGGTGTCCATCACCATGTCCGGTAAGTTCCTGCCCTACAAGACCTACTAAAAAAACATGCCCCGCCCACCCCATGCGATTGGTGGGCGAGGGCGACGGTCCGGCAGACACCTGGCCGGACCCATGAAAACATTCGATCTGATCCCCGCGTTTTTTCGTCCACCAGAAGAAAGGAAACCCCATGAGTGCAGAGAGCGTTCGCCCCCCCGTGCCCCCCTTCACCCGGGAAACGGCCATACAGAAAGTTCGCATGGCGGAAGACGGCTGGAACAGCCGCGATCCCCAGCGGGTGTCCCTGGTCTATACCGAGGACAGCCAGTGGCGCAACCGCGCCGAGTTTCCCCGCGGCCGGGCCGAGATCGTCCAGTTCCTCAGCCGCAAGTGGGCGCGGGAGTTGGATTACCGCCTGATCAAGGAGTTGTGGGCCTTCGAGGACAACCGCATCGCCGTCCGCTTCGCCTACGAGTGGCACGACGATTCGGGCCAGTGGTATCGCTCCTACGGCAACGAGAACTGGGAGTTCAACGCCCAGGGCCTGATGCAGCGCCGCTTCGCCAGCATCAACGACATGCCCATCAAGGAAAGCGAGCGCAAGTTCTTCTGGCCCCTGGGTACCCGTCCGGCGGACCATCCGGGCCTGAGCGATCTGGGGCTGTGAGCGCCTCGCCGCAGCCGCGGTGACCTAGGACGCGGTGGCGAAGTCGAGCACCGCGTCCAGCATGGCGTCCCAACGGCTGAAACTGTGGTCGCCGCCGGGGAGCACGGTTTGCCGGGCCCCGGCGTATTTGGCCACCGCGTGGCGGTAGTCCAGCACCTCGTCGCCTTCCTCCGCCAGCAGCCAATAGCGCCCGGGGCGGGTGATGGCGGCCACGTCCAGGGCGCGCAGTTCGGCGGCGTGGGCGGCGGTGAACTCGAAGTGTTCGTCCCGGCCCCACCAGGGGTGGCGGCCGACGAAGCGGTCCAGGTCGAGGGTGGCCACCACGGCCGGATTGACCAGCACCGCCCGGCAGCCATGGCGTTCCGCCAGCCAGGTGGCGTAGTGGCCGCCGAGGGAGGAGCCGATCAGGGTCACTCTTTCCCCGCCGCTGGCGATGATGTCCTCGGCCAGGGCCACTGCTGCGCTGGGCGAGACCGGCAGTTGCGGACAGGCGAAGGCCAGTCCCCGCGCCGCGGCGGCCGCGGCGGTGCGCCTGGCCTTGTGGGAATCCGGCGAGGAGCCGAAACCGTGGAGGTAGAGCAGCACGGGAACGATGAGCGGCGTGGCCTTCAGCCGGCGGTCCAGTTCACCAGGCCGTAATGCCAGGTGGCCAGCACGGCGAGGCCGAAGGCGATGCGGTACCAGGCAAACACGGTGAAGTCGTGGTGGCTGATGTAGCGCAACAGCCAGCGCACGCAAAGAAAGGCGGAAACGAAGGCGGCGACGAAGCCCACCAGCCACATGCCCAGGTCGTCGCCGTTGAGCAGGTCCTTTTCCTTGTAGAGCTGATAGGCGGTGGCCACCAGCAGGGTGGGAATGGCGAGGAAGAAGGAGAACTCCGTGGCGGCCCGGCGCGACAGGCCGAAGAACAGGCCGCCGATGATGGTGGCGCCGGAACGGGAGGTGCCGGGGATTAGGGCCAGGGCCTGGGCCAGGCCCAGCTTGAAGGCGTCGATCACGTCCAGCTCGTCCACGCTTTCGACCCGGATGCGGTGTTGCCGCTTTTCCGCCCAGAGGATGATCAGGCCGCCGATGATGAAGGCCCCGGCCACGGTGAGGGGATTGAACAGGTGGGCCTTGATCGCCTTGCCGAACAGCAGGCCCAGGGCCGCCAGGGGCACGAAGGCCACGGCCAGGTTGATCACCAGCTTTTGCGCGTTGCGATCGTGGAACAGGCCCAGCAACACCTGGGCGATGCGCAGGCGGTATTCCCACACCACCGCCAGGATGGCGCCGGACTGGATGACGATTTCGAACAGCTTGCCCTTGTCGTCGTTGAAGCCGAGCAGGTCGCCGGCCAGGATCAGGTGGCCGGTGGAGGAAACCGGCAGGAATTCGGTGAGACCTTCGACGATGCCGAGGATCAGGGCGTGGAGCAGGGGCAGGAAATCCATGGATGGGGGCGGAAACAGGCGGGGAGGGGCGGCGGTGGCGCCGGGGATGAGATACTTGGCGCCATTGTATTCGATGCCCCCGTTCCCCTCGCTGACATGAGTCACACCGCCGCCCCGCCGCTCCGGGGACGCTTCGCTCCCAGTCCCACCGGGCCGCTCCATTTCGGTTCGGTGGTGGCCGCCCTCGGCAGTTGCCTGGAAGCCCGCCGCCAGGGCGGCGAGTGGCTGCTGCGCATGGAGGACGTGGACGAGCCCCGTTGTTCCGCCGCCGCAGCCGACGGCATCCTGCGCGACCTGGAGGCCCTGGGCTTCGCCTGGGACGGCGAGGTGCTGGTGCAAAGCCGGCGCAAGGCCCGCTATCGGGCAGCCCTGGATCAGCTCAAGCGGGACGGCCTGGCCTACCCCTGCGCCTGTTCCCGCAAGGACCTGGCGGACGCGGACACCGCCATCGACGGCAGCCCGCGCTACCCCGGCACCTGTCGCGCCGGCCTGCCGCCGGGGGCCGAGCCCCGGGCCTGGCGCCTGCGCACGGACAATGCCCCGGTGGTTTTCGACGACGCCCTCCAGGGCCGCTGCGCGCAGTGCCTGGAACGGGACGTGGGCGACTTCGTCCTGTTGCGGGCCGACGGCTATTTCGCCTATCAGTTGGCGGTGGTGGTGGACGACGCCGACCAGGGCGTCAGCCACGTGGTGCGCGGTGCCGACCTGCTGGACTCGACCCCGCGCCAGATCGCCCTGCAACGCTGCTTGGGGCTACCCACGCCGGCCTATGCCCATCTGCCGGTGGCCGTGAATGCCGCCGGCGAAAAACTGTCCAAGCAAACCCAGGCGCCGCCGGTGGACGCGACCCGGCCCCTGGCGGCGCTGCTCGCCGCCTGGCGCTTCCTCGGCCAGGCGCTGCCCGCTCGCGACGAGTTGGTCAGCGCCGAAGACTTCTGGGCCTGGGCGCCGTCCCGCTGGTCCCTGGATCGCGTCCCCCGGGTTCGCACCCGGCAACCGGATTTCCTGTCATGAGCCGCAGCCCTTCCCGCACCATCCCCATCCATCCCGCCACGCCGACCGTCGTCGCGGCCGAGCCCCGCTTCACGGCCCTGCCGCCCCTGTCCCTTTACGTGCACGTGCCCTGGTGCGTGCGCAAGTGCCCCTACTGCGACTTCAATTCCCACGAGGCCAAGGTGGACCTGCCGGAGGATGCCTACGTCGCGGCCCTGATCGCCGACCTGGAATCGGCCCTGCCCCAGGTGTGGAACCGCCCGGTGCACAGCATCTTCTTCGGTGGTGGCACCCCCAGCCTGCTCTCGGTGCGGGCGGTGGACACCCTGCTGGCGGCCTTCCGCGCCCGGCTGCCCCTGTCGCCGACGGCGGAAATCACCCTTGAGGCCAATCCCGGCACCGTGGAGGCGGACAAGTTCGCCGGCTTTCGCGCCGCCGGGGTGAACCGGGTGTCCCTCGGCATCCAGAGCTTCGACGACGCCAAGCTCCGCGCCCTGGGCCGCATCCATTCCGCCGCCGAGGCGCAGCGGGCCATAGACCTGGCCCTCAAACATTTCGATCAGGTGAACATCGACCTGATGTACGCCTTGCCCCAGCAGACCATGGCGGAGCTGGAGGGCGATCTGCGCCGGGCCGTCGCCTGCGGCACGCCCCACCTGTCGGCCTATCACCTGACCCTGGAGCCCAACACTCCCTTCGCCCACCAACCGCCACTCCTGCCCGACGACGATGTCGCTGCCGACATGCAGGACCTGGTGGAAGCCACCCTGGCCGCCGCCGGCTATGAACACTACGAAACCTCGGCCTACGCCAAGGTCACCAACCGCCTCCCCCGCCTGGAGGGGGAGGATGGGAGGGGGAGCGTTGGAGCCCCTGAGCAGCCAAATCGCGCAAGCGATGCGAGATGCTTCCACAACACCAACTACTGGACCTTCGGCGACTATCTGGGCATCGGCGCCGGCGCCCACGGCAAGATCACCTCTTCGTCCCCCTCCCTGGCCCCGGGCGAAACGCCGGTACTGCGGGAAATGCGGCGCAAGCATCCGCGCGACTACCTGGAAGGGGCGGCTCGGGGCGACTTCGTCCAGGAGCGGCGTTTCGTCACGGCGACGGAACTGCCCTTCGAGTTCATGATGAACGCTCTGCGCCTGGCGGACGGTTTCGATACCGGTTTGTTCACCGACCGCACCGGCCTGCCCCTGGGCGTGGTGGAGGCCACTTTGATCGCGGCCCGCAAGGAAGGCTTGTTGAGCGTGACGGGCGACCAGATCGCCCCCACCGCCCTCGGGCGGCGTTATCTCAACCGGCTGTTGCAGGCCTTTCTGCCCGAGTAAGCCTCGCGTCCCCATCGCCGCGCCAGGGGAAAGCCAGCCATGGGCCGGCTTTCCCCTGGCGCATTCTTTGCGAATCGGCAAGGAAGGGGTGGGGCCGCGTGCGTTTTGCGACAAGTCCGGCACCGCCCTCCCTACCGTTCCTGGTGAGGTATCGAACCATGAACGGGCCACCCGACCATCCCTAACCTGAGTTGAAACTGTTCCCCAAAATCTCGAATTCCCAGCAGCAGGCTCCCTCTCCCCTCGAGGGAGAGGGGCGGAGTGAGGGGGCGGAAAATCATCCAACTGATCCCCATACCCCATGCTCACCCCCGCCGATACCACTCGTCTCCAAGCCTGGGCCTCCGTCACAACGCTGAGCCCCATTCATCGGGATTGCATCACCACCCTGATGCTGAAAATCCTCGACGGCAAATGCAAGATGGGTCAGCGGGAAAAAGATGTGGTGGCGGTGATCTACCAAATCAGCAAAGACCATCCCGGCCAATTGCTCGGTGCTCACCACCACGCGCTGATTGCCAGGGCGCTAGCGGGCATGGATGACACGTTGGTGAGCGAGGTGTACGAACAACGGCTCTACGCCGAGACCATGATCTCGCGGCCGGTGATGAAGGCCTTCAAGGCCTGGCTGCGGGAGGAGGGCGTGTTGGCCGGCGGGGCGGCGGGCGGGACGGACGATGAGGAACGTCCGCCCATTTGACGGCGGGGATGCGCCGGGGGTCAGGCGGCCTGTTGAATCGGGGCGACGCCGGGGAAGTGCAGGGCCAGATAGCGGGCGTATTCCTGGTCGCTGCGCAGGATGTGGGTGATGAACCATTCCCGCATGAACTGCACCAGTTCCAGGGAAATGTCTTCCTGTTCGGACCGTGCGTGCAATTGCTCCAGGCGTTGCTCGATGTCCCGGTGGCCGGCCTGGTGCTTGTCCAGGCCGGGGTAGCCGGCGATTTCGAGCAGGGTCTCCTCCACGCTGAAATGCTTGGCCATCAAGGCGCGCAATTGATGCAGTGCCGCAAGGGCAAGGATGCGTCTGTCCTTGCTATCGAGGGCACTGCTCAATTGGTTCAGGCAGTCGAGGATGTCACGGTGTTGCCGGTCGATGGCGGCGATGCCGACCGAATATTCCGGTCTCCAGTCCATTGCGGTCTTCCTGAGGCAGAGGGCGATGGACGGATAATACCATGGTTATATTACCTAAGGTATATATTCCAGGTTACGGCCGGGCGAATACGGCCTCCGCTGCGGCAATCGTGGCCGCCAGGTCCGCATCGCTGTGGGCGGCGGAGACGAAGCCGGCCTCGAAGGCGGAGGGGGCCAGATAAACCCCTTTGCCCAGCATGGCATGGAAGAAACGATTGAAGGCGTCCTTGTTGGCCCCCATGACTTCGGCGTAGCTGGTGGGCGGCGTGGCGGCGAAATAAATGCCGAACATGCCGCCTACGGATTGGGCGCTGAAGGTGACGTTATGTTGCTTTGCAGCAGCCGTCAGGCCGTCCACCAGGCTGCGGGTCTTGGCCGTCAGGGCTTCGTAGAAACCGGGGGCCTGGAGTTTTTTCAGGGTGACCAGGCCGGCGGCCACGGACAGAGGGTTACCGGACAGGGTGCCGGCTTGATACACCGGGCCCAGGGGGGCGATCTTTTCCATGATCTCGCGCTTGCCGCCGAAGGCGCCCAGGGGCATGCCGCCGCCGACGATTTTGCCGAAGGTGGACAGGTCGGGAACGATGCCGAACAGACCCTGGGCGGACTTGGGACCAACGCGGAAGCCGGTCATCACTTCGTCGAAGATCAGCACGGCGCCGTGCTTCGTACACAGCTCGCGCATGGCGGCGAGGAATTCAGCCTTGGGCGCGATGAGGTTCATGTTGCCGGCCACGGGTTCGACGATCACGCAGGCGATCTTGTCGCCGTGCTGGGCGAAGGCGTCCCGCAGTTGCTGGGGATCGTTGTAGTCCAGCACCAGGGTGTGCTGAGCCAGATCGGCGGGCACGCCGGAAGAGGAGGGATTGCCGAAGGTGAGCATGCCGGACCCGGCCTTCACCAGCAGGCTGTCGGCGTGACCGTGGTAGCAGCCCTCGAACTTGATCAGGATGTCGCGGCCGGTGTGGCCCCGGGCCAGGCGGATGGCGCTCATGGTGGCTTCGGTGCCGGAGGACACCAGGCGCACCATGTCCATGCTGGGCACCAGTTCGCAGAGCAGGTCGGCCAGTTCGATTTCGGCTTCCGTCGGCGCGCCGAAGGACAGGCCCTTGGCAGCCGCCTCCTGCACCGCCTTCACTGTGTCGGGCTCGGCGTGGCCGAGGATCAGGGGGCCCCAGGAGCCCACGTAGTCGATGTAACGCTGACCGTCCGCGTCCCAGACGTAGGGGCCTTCGCCCTTGGTGAAGAAGCGGGGCGTGCCGCCCACGGAGCGGAAGGCCCGCACGGGGGAATTCACGCCGCCGGGAATGTGGCGCTGGGCGCGGACAAACAGGTCGTCGTTCTTGCTCATGGTCGCAATCTCACTCAATGTTCAAAACAGTGTCTGGTAGGCCTCGGCCCGGGACGCGATGTCCATGGCGTCGAAGAGGTCGGTGATCACCGCCACCAGGTCGGCGCCGGCGGCGATGACCTGGGGGGCGTTGTCCAGGGTGATGCCGCCGATGGCGGCGATGGCGCAACGCTCGCCGAAGCGGGCCCTGGCCTCGCCGAGCAGGGCCAGGGGAGCCTGGACGGCGGCGGGCTTGGTGCTGGAAGGGAACAGGGCGCCGAAGGCGATGTAATCGGCGCCGGCGGCCACGGCCTGTTCGGCCCGGGCCATCTCGTTGTAACAGGACACGCCGAGGATGCGCTGCGGTCCCAGTTGTTCCCGCACGGCAGCCAGGTCGCCGCCGGGAACGTCCTCCCGGCCCAGGTGCACGCCGTCGGCGCCGATCTCCAGGGCCAGGGCCAGGTCGTCGTTGACGATCAGCTTGGCGTTTTCGGCGCGGCAGACGCGCACCAGTTCGGCGGCCTGGGAGCGGCGCAGGGGCTGGGGGGCGGTCTTGTTGCGGTATTGCACGATCTTGACGCCACCCTTGAGGGCCATGGAGACCAGTACCGACAAGCGGGGCAACAGCGGATCGTCCGGGGTGACGGCGTAGAGGCCGCGGAGCGGAAACGGGTCAGTCACGGGAAAAACAGATCCTTAAAAAGTGAGCGAAACGAAGCTATTCAGCAACCCCGCCAGGGGGCGGGGAGGGGGGACTTGGTTGTGCCCAAGGGGGAAGGGGAGAAAAGAGCCTAGGACTCTTCCTCTTCTCCCCTAGCCCAGAACAAGCGGTCCGGAATGAACTGCCCCATGCCGGGGCGGAAGCCGGCGGCCAGGGCCTGCCAGGTGTATTCCTGGGCTTCCTGCACGGCGGCCTCGATGTCGGCGCCGCCGGCCAGGCTGGCGGTGATGGCCGAGGCCAGGGTGCAGCCGGAACCGTGGTAGCTGCCGGGCAGCCGTTCCCATTTGTCGCTGCGGATCTGGCCCTGGCCGCCGTAGAGGGTATTGGCCACCTGGGGGGTGTTTTCGTGGGTGCCGGTGATCAGCACGTATTCGGCGCCGGCGGTGATCAGGCGACGGGCGCAGGCGTCCAGGGTGAGGATGGCGCTGTCCTTGCCCTCCTCGCCTTCTTCCTCTTCCTCGGCCTCCTCCTGGGCCAGGCGGCGGGCCTCCAGGCTGTTGGGGGTGAGGATGGTGGTTTCCGGCAGCAGCAACTCGATCATGGCCGCGACCATTTCCTCGTCGGCGAACTGGTCGCCCCGGCCCGAGGCCAGCACCGGATCCAGCACCAGGGGTACGTCCGGGTAGTCGGAGACGATCTCGGCGATGGCGGCGATGTTCTCCACGCTGCCCAGCAGGCCCAGCTTGAAGGCGGCCACGGGCACGTCTTCCAACAAGCTGCGGGCCTGGTCGGACACCCAGTCCGGGTCCATGGGCAGGATGCCCTCGACGCCGGACGTGTCCTGCACCGTGACGGCCGTCACCACCGACAGGGCATGGCAACCCATGCTCGACAGGGTGAGGATGTCGGCCTGGATGCCGGCGCCGCCGGTGGGGTCGGTGGCGGCGAAGGTCAGCACCAGGGGAGGCAGGTAGGGAGGCGGGCGGTTGGAGGAAAAAGCCATGGCAGGGCGGAACCTGTGCTGCGGTAAGATTCGGCCATTCTAACCGAATGGTTCCGGCGCCCCCCGGGCCTTTCCGCCCCCGGGGCGGCCTCCGACATGACCGACGCAAGCACCCCCGATCTCTCCGGCCTCAAGGTGATGGTGATCGACGACTCGAGCACCATCCGTCGCAGTGCCGAGCTGTTCCTGAGCCAGGCCGGCTGCCAGGTGGTATTGGCCGAGGACGGCTTCGACGCCCTGGCCAAGCTGGTGGACGAACAGCCGGCGGCGGTCTTCTGCGACATCCTGCTGCCGCGCCTGGACGGCTACCAGGTCTGCGCCCTGATCAAACAGAATCCCCGCTACGCCGCCACCCGGGTGGTGCTGTTGTCCTCCAAGGACAGCCTGTTCGACCGCGCCCGGGGCCGCCTGGCCGGGGCCGACCACCATTTGGCTAAGCCCTTCGCCCAACAGGACCTGCTGCGGGTGCTGGCGGACCTGCCACCACAGCGGGCGGCGGCATGAGCGCCAAGACCTCCCTCCGCGATTTCCAGCAGGGCCTCAGCGAGCGCCTGCACCGGGCCGGCCGCCAGTCCGGCGGCGGCACCCTGCTTTGCGTCGAGGCCGGCGGCGAGCGCTGGTTGCTGGATCTGTCCGATGCCGGCGAGGTGGTGCCCATGCCGCCCCTGGCCGATGTGCCCCTGACCCAGCCCTGGTACGCCGGGCTGGTGAACATCCGTGGCAGCCTCTACAGCGTGGTGGACCTGGCCGCCTTCCACGGCCTGGCGCCGACGCCCCGCAACGGCCTGGCCCGGCTGCTGCTGGTGGGGGCACGCCACGGCATCAACAGCGCCCTGCTGGTCAACCGCATCCTCGGCCTGCGCGCGCCGGAAGGCCTGCGCCCCGAGCCCGCCGCCGCCGACGGCAACCGGCCCTGGGCCGGCGAGAACCTGCGCGACGGCCAGGGCATGCTGTGGCGGCGGCTGTTGCTGCCCTCCCTGCTGGACTCGCCGCGTTTCCTCGACATCGCCCTGTAGTTCCGCGCCGTCCATGTCACCGACCTCTTCCCCCGCCCCGCGCGCCGGCCGTCCCCGGCGTCTGCCCTTGTTCGGCGCTTTTCCCCTGCACTTGCAGGTGAAGATCCTGGCGGCGGCCTTCCTGCTGTTCCTCGTCGCCGGCGCCTTCGTCGCCTTCCAGGACAACCGCGCCGCCGTCAGCGGCAACGGTCAACTCGCCCTGGTGGGCGAGATGCGCACCCTGAGCCAGCAACTGGCCCGGGCGGTGCAGGGCAGCCTCACCGGCCAGGGCGCCGCCACCGCCGAATTGCGGGCGGGGCGGGAACGCTTTGCCCAGATGTTCACCCTGCTGGCCAACGGCGGCGACTACCGGTCGGCCCTGCTGCCGCCGATTTCCCCCGCCTTCCACACCGAGCTGGAGGACCTGCGCGCCAAGTGGGACATCGAGGACCGCAACCTGCAAGTGTTGCTGGCCCAGGAAGCCGCCCTCTCGGCCCTGGGCCGCCTGGTCAGCGACATCACCGAACAATCGCCCCGGGCGGCGGACCTGGCGGCCCAGGCCGGCGGCGGCCTGCCCCTGTTGGTGGAGCGCATCGGTCGCAACGCCACCCTGCTGCTGACCCTGACGGCGGTGGACGAGGCGCCGGCCAACCAATTGGGACGGGACATCGCCGCCGCCGTCGAGGCCAGCGCCAAGAGCAAGGACGGCGAGCTGCAAGCCCTGCTCAAAAGCTGGCAGGAGAGCCTGAAACCCATCGTCGCCGACATCAAGCCCCTGCTCCAGGCCAAGCAGGCCGCGGGTCACGCCCTGCGCGCCAGTGATCCCCTGCGGGAGGCCGCCGACCGCCTCGGTGCCAGCATCGACGAACTGGTCAGCGCCCGTGGCAACCACCTCGGCGTGGTGGCCACCTGCGCCGCCGCCGCCCTGTTGATGCTGGTGTTGATGGTCAAGGCAGTGGGCGACGACGCCGTGATCCGCCGTATCGAGGCCGAACAGCAGCGCCGCGCCGCCGAGACGGCCAATGCCGTGACCCAGCAATCCCTGCGCCGGCTGATCGACGAGACCGCCGACCTGGCGGCGGGCAACCTGACCCTGCGCGCCACGGTCAGCGAGGACCTGACCGCTTCCGTGGCCGCCACCCTCAACGCCCTGGCCGAGGAGCAGACGGCCCTGGTGGCCCGCATCCGCCAGACCGCCCAGCGCCTGGCCGCCGCCACCGGTCAGGTGGCCGACGGCAGCGAGGCGATGCTGGCCGCCGCTGATACCCAGACCGACCAGATCCGCTACGCCAGCGGCCTCACCCTATCCGTAGCCGCCACCCTCCAGCAACAGGCCGAGCAGGCCAAGACCGCCACCGGCAAGCTGCGCCAGATCCGCCACACCGCCGACAAGGGCGCCAGCGCCGCCGCCGAGGCGGTGGCCGCCATGGGGGACAGTGGGCGCCGCATCGGCGAGGGCGCCCAGCGGGTCAAGCGCCTCGCCGAGGCATCCCGGGAGATTGGAGAAATCGCCGAGTTGATCGCCGAGATCAGCGAACAGACCAATGTGCTGGCCCTCAACGCCGCCATCCAGGCTGCTTCCGCCGGCGAGGCCGGACGGGGTTTCGCCGTGGTGGCGGAGGAAGTGCAGCACCTGGCGGAGCGGGGCGCCGAGGCAGCCAAACAGGTCGTCGCCCAGGTGCGCAACCTCCAGGCCGACAGCCAGGAAACCGTCGTCGCCCTGGAGCACGGTTACCGTGACGGTGCCGCCGGTGGGCGCCAGGCCGCCGCCGCCGGCCAGGCCCTGGAAGATATCGCCGCCGCAGCCGAGGAACAGGCCCAGGCCAGTGACGCCAGCGCCGGCGAGGACCGCCACCAGGCCGACCAGGCCCGCCTGGTGGCGGATGCCCTGAAGGACATCCAGCGCATCACCGAGCAGAACGCCGCCGGCACCCAGCAGACCGCCGCCGCCGTGGCCGGTCTCAACGGCCTCGCCGGCGAGCTGAAGGCGGCCGTGGATCGTTACCGCCCCTGAGTCCGGCCCACGCCTGCATGTTGGTCACGGATTTCGCCATCGGCCCCACCTTTCATCCCGCGTCGAGCCGGCCGCGGGCCGCCCTCTGCCAGGTTGTGGCCGAGGCCCTGGCCCGGATCGAGGCCGCGCTGGCGGCCCAGGACGATCCGGCGGCGCAGCGCTCCGAACTGCACGCCTGCCGGGCCGCCCTGGACGTGGCCGATCTGCCCGGCCCGGCCCGCTTCGCCGCCGCCTTGGAACACGTGTTCGACCTGCCGTCGCCGCCCTGGGCGACGGTCCAGTCCGCCCTCGCCACCCTGGCCGCTTACCTCACCGACCTGGCCGCCGACGGGCCGGACCAGCCCCTCGCCCTCTACCCCGCCTACCGGCAACTGGTGCTGGCCGGCGGCGGGGCGCCAGCCGCCGCCAGCGCATTGTTCTTCCCTGATCTGGCGCGGCTGCCGCCCGCGCGGGAGATCGCTGTCGATCCCCTGCCGGCGCCGGCGCAGACCGCCCGGCTCAAGGCGGCCCGACTGGGGTTTTCCCGGGGGCGGCAGAAGTGGCTCGACAGCCACCGGGGCGGTGAGCCGGGCGGGCTACGGGACATGCGCAACTCCCTGGCCATCGTCGAGCAGACCCGCCAGGCGCCCGTTGAACGGGCCTTCTGGTGGCTCACCCTGGCCTTTTGCGACGGCATCCGCGAAGACTTGGCCGATCCCGAACGACGCGACCTGCTGGGTCGCCTGTTCGACGCCATCGGCGCCCGCATCGACGCCCTGCTGGCCGGGGACGGTAGCGTTCCCGCCGACCTGATGCGGGACATCCTCTACCAGGTGGCGGTGGCCGACGGTAGCGGCGCCGACAGCCCCGTCGTCGCCCAGGCCCGCCGTTGGTACGGCTTGGCGGAGTTCATTCCACGCCGCGCGGCGGACGGCGCGGCATGGCGCGCGGCGCGGGACCGGCGGCGCGCGGCGGCCCAGTCTCTGCCGGCCCTGGCGGATGCCTGGCAAAGTTTTTGCGCCGGCAGCGCCGCGGCCCTGCCGGCTTTCCACGAAACCTGCGCCGTCCTGGCCCCCCTGGCCGACGACGGCGAGGAGGCCATCGCCGCCCTGGCGGTCGCCGTGGTCGCCGTGGCCGAGGCGCTGCGCCGCAACCCCCTGGACCAGGATGACACCCTGGCCGAAACCATGGCCCTGGCCCTGGCTTTGCTGGCCGAGGCCCTAGCCGGCGCCGACCGAGCCCAGGCCATGACCCAGACGGCCCGGTACTTGGCCGCCCGGGCCCGGGGCGAAGCCGAGGGCGAGCACGCCTTGGCATGCCCGCCCGCCGCGCCCCCGCTTCTGCCCCTGCTACCGCCCCGGGACGGCGCGGCGCGGGCGTTGCTGGCGGCGGTTTGCGCCCAGATGCAGACCAATCTGGCCCAGACGGAACAGGCCCTGGAGGCGGCTTTTCACGCGCCCGACCAGCCCGAGTTGCTGGCCCCGGTGCCGCTTTGGCTGAAGCAGGTGGAAGGGGCTTTGCTGCTGCTCGACCAGCCCGCCGCCGCGCGTCTGGTGCCCGCCCTGATGGCCGGCCTGGCGCGCCTGTCCTACCCGGGCCGGGTGGCCCTGCCCAGCCCCGAGCGCGAGACCGCCGCCCGTGGCCTGGCCCAGCGCTGCACGGCCCTGGCCGCCTATGTGGCCGGCCTGGCCGGCGGCGTGCCCGACGCCGCCGTGCTGACGCTGCCGCCCGAGCCGGCGCCCGTGCCCGTTCGGGCCGCCGCGCCGGTGGAAAACGAATTGCTCGCCATCTTCCTCGATGAGGGGGCGACGGTGGGCGCGGACCTGAGCCGCGCCCTGGCCGAGCTGCGCCAGACGCCGGACGACCTGGTGGCCCTGCGTGCCCTGCGCCGCGGCTTCCACACCCTCAAGGGCAGTTCCCGCATGGTGGCCCTGACGGATTTCGGCGACACCGCCTGGGCGCTGGAGGACTGCCTCAACGCCTGGCTCGCGGCCGGTGATGCCGCTAGCGACGAACTGCTGGCCCTGGCCGAGGACGGCGTGGCCCTGTTCGAACGCTGGTTGGCGGCCATCGCCGAGGGGGCGTCGCCACCCGACGGCACTGCCCTGGCGGCCCGTTGCGCGACACTGCGGCCGGTGCCCGGCGAGATCGGGGACGCGGGCGCACCCGCCGCGCTCGACCTGACCGACCCCGGCGGCCTGGGCAACCTGGCCGATATGGCGATGACGCCCCTGCCGGAGGAATTGGTCAGCGCCATCGACCCCCAGCTGCTGCCCCTGTTCCTGGAGGAAAGTCGCGACGGCGTGGCGGCGGTGGCGGAGCAATTACGCCTGTGGCGCGCCGACCCCGAGGACGGCGCGGCACCCGCCCGGCTGGCGCGGCTGCTGCACACCCTCAAGGGCGGCGCTCGCATGGCCGGCGCCCTGGGCATCGGAGAGCTGATCCACGACCTGGAAGGGCGCATCGCCGCGCCGGGGCCCGTGGACCTGGCCCGGATCGACGCGGTGGAGGCGGGCTTCGACCGGGCGGTGGCCCTGATCGAGGCCCTCGGCGGGCTGGCGGAGGAAGCGGCGCCGGACGCCGCCTCGGAACCCTGGACGGAGCCGATGCCGCCGGCCCTGAGCACCCTGCGCCTGGGCCCCGAACGGGTGGACCGGTTGATCAACGAGGCGGGAGAAGTGGCCATCGCCCGGGGCCGGGTGGAAACCGACCTGCGGGAATGCAAGGAAGTGCTGGCGGAACTCAGCCACGGCATCGGCCGCCTGCGCCAGCAGCTAGGCGAAATGGAAACCCTGGCCCGGCCCGCGCCGGAACAGCGCCAGCGTTTTGACGAACTGAGCCGTCTGCTGGCGGAAAGCGTCGGCGACGTGGCCGCCGTGCAACTGGCCCTGTCCCGGGGCCTGGCCCAGGCCGAGGGCGGCCTGGCGGCCCAGGGCCGGCTCAACCGGGCCCTGTCCCAGGGCCTGCTGCGGGTGCGCATGGTGCCCTTCGCCACGGTGCTCGAGCGCCTGCAACGCCTGGTGCGGCAGACCGCCCGGGAACTGGGCAAGGAGGCCGAACTGCATTGTCAGGGCGAGCAGACCGAGGTGGACCGGGCGGTGCTGGAACGGCTGGTGCCGCCCCTTGAACACCTGTTGCGCAACGCTGTCGCCCACGGCATCGAGACGGCGGCGGAGCGGCGGCGCAAGGGCAAGGCCGAGGGCGGCGGCATTTCCCTGGAGGTGCGCCAACAGGGCAACGAATGCCAGCTGATCCTGGCGGACGACGGCGTCGGCCTCGACCTGGCGCGCATCCGCCAGCGCGGCGAGGCTTCCGGCCTGATTGCCCCCGGCGCGGCGTTGGCCGACGACGCCCTGGTGGAACTGATCTTCACCCCCGGCTTCACCACCGCCAGCCAGTTGTCCGCCGTGGCCGGCCGTGGCGTGGGCCTGGACGTGGTGCGCAGCGAGGTGACGGCCCTGGGCGGCCGCATCGAGGTGCACAGCAGCCCGGACCAGGGCTGCCGCTTCCAACTGGTGCTGCCCCTCACCCTGGCCATCGGTCAGGCCCTGCTGCTGCGAGTGGGCGAGCCGGGCATGCCCGGCGGCGGCCGCTGCGTGGGTATTCCCGCTGGACTGGTGGTCCAGGCCGGCGAGGTGCCGGCGGAGGAAATGCAGGCCCTGCGCCGGGAAGGCAGCGTGCGCTGGCAGGACCAGGACTACCGCTGGCACTACCTGCCCCACCTGCTGGGCTGGGGCGAGGCCCGGCCCAGTCGCCACCAACGCTATTGGCGCGTCCTGGTGCGCAGCGGCGAGCAGCGCGTGGCCCTGGAGGTGGACGCCCTGGTGGGGCGGCAGGAAGTGGTGCTGAAAAGCCTCGGCCCGCAACTGGAGCGGGTGCCAGGCATGGTGGCGGCCACCGTGCTGGGTCACGGCGACATCGCCCTGATCGTCAATCCCCTGCAACTGGCGACCCGCCTCGAACGCCTGCCGCCGTCCACCCTGGCCCGGGAACCGGCGGTTTTCGCCCCCCGTCCGCCGACGGTGCTGGTGGCGGACGATTCCCTGTCCAGCCGCAAGGCCCTGAGCCGGCTCCTGGAGCGGGCCGGCTACCGCTGCCTGAGCGCCCGAGATGGCGCCGAGGCCCTGGAACTGCTGGTGGACGAGCGTCCCGTGGCGATCCTGGTGGACCTGGACATGCCGCGCATGGACGGCTTCGACCTGATGCGCAGCCTGCGCAACGACGAGGAACTCAAGGCCCTGCCCCTGATCGTGGTCAGCGCCTGCGCCAGCGACGAGCATCGGCGCCAGGCCGAAGCCCTGGGCGCGCTGCACTTCCTGCCCAAGCCCTGGGACGAAGCCCGCCTGCTGTCCCTGGTGGACCACTATGTACACTGTCCGTCATGATCAAAGCCCTGCGACGACAACTGGCCAAGCTCGGCCCCCTGGTGTTCTTCCTGCTCGCCGCCACTTGGCGCCTGCGGCTGACGGGCCCGCTGCCGCCGGCGCGGGCGGTGCTGGCCTTCTGGCATGGCGACATGCTGCCGGTATGGAAGCATTTCGCCGCCGGCGGCGATTACGCCCTGGTGAGCCGCAGCCGGGACGGCGGTCTGCTCACGGACCTGCTGCAACGCTGGGGTTTCCGCGTCATTCGCGGCTCTTCGTCCAAGGGCGGCAAGGAAGCCTGGGCCGAGCTGTTGGCGGCGGCCCAGCGGGGCCGGGTGCTGCTGACCCCGGACGGTCCGCGCGGCCCCGCCCACAAGCTCAAGGCCGGTGCCGTGGTGGCCGCCTACCGGGCGCAGGTGCCGCTCTGGCTGTGCCGGGTGCGCTGCGGCGCGGCGATTCGCGGCACCCACTGGGACCGCTTCCTGATCCCCTTGCCCTTCGCCGCCATTGACCTGGAGTTCCTGCCCTTCCCGGTGCCGGCGCAAGCCAGCCGGGAAGAGATCGACGCCCTGATCGCCGCCGCCGAGGCCCTGCTCAACGGCGCCGCGCCCGCCTCCGCGCCAAGCCCGTCGCCCTGAGCGCGACCCTTGCGATCCCTGACCGCCATGTCGCGTTTCTATCCCGCCCTGTTCGTCTTCTTCTGGAGCACCGGTTTCATCGGCGCCAAGTACGGCCTGCCCTACGCCGAGCCCTTGAGCTTCCTGCTGTTGCGCTATCTGCTGGTGGTGCTGTTGATGGGAGCCGTGGCCCTGGCCACCCGCGCCCCCTGGCCCGTGGATCGGCGTCACTGGTTCCACATCGGCGTCTCCGGCATCCTGATGCACGCCTGCTACCTGGGCGGCGTCTTTGTCTCCATCGGCCAGGGCCTGCCCGCCGGCGTCACCAGCCTGGTGGTGGGCCTGCAACCCCTGCTGACGGCGGTGGGCGCCGGCTGGCTGCTTAAGGAAAGCGTGAGCCGGCGTCAGTGGTTGGGCCTGGCCCTGGGTCTGCTCGGCGCGGGTCTGGTGCTGTCCGGCCGCATCAGCGCCGGTTTCAATCTGAGCGGCGTGGTGCCGGCGTTCTTCGCCCTGCTGGGCATCACCGCCGGCACCCTTTATCAAAAACGTTTTTGTCCCCGCTTCGACTGGCGCACCGGGGCGGTGGCCCAGTTCCTTCCGGCGGCGGCCGTCACCCTGGTGGTGGCCGCGTTCACCGAGCATTTCCGCATCGACTTCACGCCGCCATTCCTCTTTGCCCTGGGCTGGCTGGTGCTGGTGTTGTCGGTGGGGGCCATCAGCCTGCTCAACATGCTGCTCCGCGCCGGCTCGGCGGTGAACGTGGCGAGCCTGTTCTACCTCACGCCCGCCAGCACGGCGGCCATTGCCTGGCTGCTGTTCGACGAAGTACTCTCCCCCCTTGCGCTGCTGGGCATGGCCGTCGCCATCTGGGGCGTTTATCTTTCCCGCAAATAGGCCCCGTCATCGTCCATGAAAACCGTCGCCAGTGAAACCGTCCGCATCCTGGGCATCGACCCGGGCCTGCGCATCACCGGCTTCGGCGTCATCGACAAGACCGGGCAGAAGCTGGCCTACGTCGCCAGCGGCTGCATCAAGACCAACGAGCAGCTGTCCCTGCCGGAACGCATCAAGACCATCATCGACGGCATCGCCGAGGTGGTGGCCAGCTACCACCCCCATCAGGCGGCTATCGAAAAAGTATTCGTCAACGTGAACCCCCAATCCACTTTGCTGCTGGGCCAGGCCCGGGGCGCCGCCATCGCCGCCCTGGTGGGCCAGGGCCTGCCCGTGGCGGAATACACCGCGCTGCAACTCAAGCAGGCCGTGGTGGGCCATGGCAAGGCCGCCAAGGAACAGGTGCAGGCCATGGTGGTGCGTCTGCTCTCCCTGCCCGGCGAACCCAGCGCCGACGCCGCCGACGCCCTCGGCTGCGCCATCTGCCACGCCCACGGCGGCCAGGGCCTGGGCGCCCTGGCGACCAAGGGCTTCCGGGTGCGCAACGGGAGGCTGGTGTGAGCGAAAAACAGCCGCCGCCGACCGGTGGAGAAGGAACAGTTCCCGGCGCCCCAGGCGTAGAGCAAACCAGCCTGCTCTACGCCTGGGAGTTCGGCGCCAATCTGGGCCACATCGGCGCCTTCCTGCCCCTGGCGCGGGCCCTGCGCGAGCGGGGTTACGCGGTGCGTTGGGCCGTGACCGACACGACCGCCGCCGCCCGCCTGCTGCCCGGCGAGGGCTTCGCCTGGTTGCCGGCACCTCGCATCGGGGAGCGGCGCTTGCCCGGCGCGCCCTTGAGTTATGCCGACATCCTGCTGCGCTTCGGTTATCACCACGCCGACGATCTGCTGGGACTGGTGGTGGCCTGGCGCGAACTGTTGCAACTGACCCAGGCCCGGCTGGTGCTGGCGGACCACGCGCCGACGGCCCTGCTCGCGGCCCGCAGCCTGGGCCTGCCGGTCATGCAGTTTTCCAACGGCTTCACCGTGCCGCCGCGGCAGCGGCCCCTGCCCAACATGCGGCCCTGGCAGCCCCTGCCGACGGAGACCCTGCTGGGCTTGGAGGACGCCGCCCTGGCCAGCGTCAACGCCGTGCTGGCCCGCTTCGGCCAGGCGCCCCTGGGCGCCCTGGCCGAATTGTTCGACGTGGCCGAGGAGGCCCTGATCACCTATCCCGAACTGGACCATTACGAGCAGCGCGGCCCCGCCCGTTATTGGGGCAGCCTGCCCGCCGCGCCCACCGGACTGACGCCGCCCTGGCCGGCGATGGTCGGGCGGAAGATCTTCGCCTACCTGCGTCCCGAGATTCCCCTGGCCGCCGAGGCCCTGCAAGCCCTGGTCCGGCTCGGCCAGCCCACGGTGGTCTATTGCCCCGGCCTTGCCGCCACCGCCCGCCAGGCCTTGCAGGCGCCCCACCTGGTGTTCGTGGACAACCCGGTCAACCTGCGCCGGGCGGCGGCCGAGGCGGACCTGGCCGTCACCTACGCCAGCCTGGCCACCACCACCGCCTTTCTCCTGGCGGGCAAGCCCTTGCTGCTGCTGCCCTCCCACCTGGAGCAGTTCCTCCTGGCACGGCGGGTGGCGGCCATGGGGGCCGGCATCGCCGTCAATCCCGAACAGCCGCCGGCGGACCTCCTCCCCCTCCTGCGCCAGTTGCTGGACCAGCCCGATTTCGCCGCCAATGCCGGCGCCTTCGCCGCCAAGTACGCCAACTTCCAGCAGGATCAGGTCGTCGCCAACCTGGCACGGCGCGTCGACGAACTCTGCCCTTCCGTCCCCGAGGCCCCGCGATGAACACCGACACCCTGCGCGTCCCCGCCGAACCCAGCCGCGACGGCTTGCCCGGCCCGCTGCTGCGCTTCTTTCTCGCCACCCGGCCCGCCTTTCTCAGCGTCACCGTGGTGGGAGTGCTGCTCGGCCTGGCCTGCGCCTGGCGTTCCCACTTGCCCTTCAACACCCTCACCGCCCTGGTGACCCTGGTGTTCGCCCTGGCCGCCCATGCCGGCGCCAACGTGGTGAACGACTTCCATGACCGGGACACCGATGCCCTCAACACCGAGCGCCTGTTCCCCTTCACCGGCGGTAGCCGCTTCATCCAGAACGGCGTGCTCTCGCCCCGGGCCGTCGCCCTGCTGGGCTACGGCCTGCTCGCCAGCGTCGTGCCCGCCGGCCTCTGGCTGATGGGGAAGGTGGGTGCGGGCTTGTTTTGGATCGGTCTGTTGGGGCTGTTCGTCGGCTGGGCCTATTCGGCGCCGCCCCTGCGTCTGGCGGCCCGAGGCCAGGGGGAGCTGGCCATCGCCCTGGGCTGGGGCTTGGTGGTGGTGGGCAGCGATTTCGTCCAGCGCGGCGCCTTCGAACTGCGCCCCATCATCGCCGGCCTGGCCTACGGCCTGATGGTGGCGAACCTGCTCTACATCAACCAGTTTCCCGACGCGACGGCCGACGCCGCCGCCGGCAAGCGCACCGTGGTGGCCCGGCTCGGCCGCCGTGGCGCGGTGAACGGCTATGCCCTGATCGCCGGCTGCGCCGCCGTCGACGTGGTGGCCGCCGTGGCGGTGGGGCTGTTCCCCGCCGCTACCCTGCTGGCGCTGCTCGCCCTGTTGCCGGCCGTCGCCGCCTGGCGCCAATTGCGCGCCCACGCCGAACAACCGGCGCTGCTGCGTCCCGCCATTCGCGCCACCATCGCCGCTGCCCACCTGTTCGGCCTGCTCTTGGCCGTTGCCATGGTGGCGGGCTAGGCATGGGCATTCGGTTTTTCCCGCCCCCTGGGCCGGGTTCATCAATCGCCTTCCCCGCCCGAGGGGAAGGGACGGAAGGGGGCGCCCGACTTTGCCATGGCGCCGCCCGGACTAAGGAGATCCCATGATCGGCAAGCTCACCGGCACCCTGCTGGAAAAAAATCCGCCCCTGATCATCGTCGACGTGCACGGCGTTGGCTATGAGATCGACGTGCCCATGAGCACCTTCTACAACTTGCCCAACATCGGCGACAAGGTGAGCCTGCACACCCATCTGGCGGTGCGCGAGGACGGCCACTTCCTCTACGGTTTTCTCAGCGAGGGGGAGCGGGCGGCCTTCCGGCAGTTGCTCAAGGTGTCCGGCATCGGCGCCCGCACCGCGCTGGCCGTGTTGTCCGGCCTATCGGTGCACGAACTGGCCCAGGCCGTGGCCTTGCAGGAAGTGGGGCGCCTGGTGAAGATTCCCGGCATCGGCAAGAAGACCGCCGAGCGCCTGCTGCTGGAACTGCGTGACAAGCTGCCCAAGAGCGGCGCCTTGGGCGCCGCCGTGGTGACGGCAACTCCCGACGCCGGCAGCGACATCCTCAACGCCCTGCTGGCCCTGGGTTACAACGAGAAGGAAGCCCTCGGCGCCATGAAGCAGCTCCCCGCCGGCGCGGCGGTGTCCGACGGCATCCGCCAGGCCCTCAAGCTGTTGAGCGGCGGCAAGGGCTGATTGCCTGCCGCGCGGCTTAGATCTTTACCTGCTTCTGTTTGCCTTGGCATGACAATGTGCGGCCAAGGTAAGTCCTACGTAGCCCGGCAATGAGGCATTTGTTGTCGGGGAATTTGCGTTCGGCGTAAGTGACGTCTTCTTCTTCGACCACGGCGCCCATGCCGATCAGTACTTCGACGCAGCCCCAGTCGCCGGAGTCGATGGCGACGCGCACGGCATTGTCGGCGATGTTGTTTGCTGCATTCATAGGCATTCGATGATGGCCGGAGTTGTCATGCCAGGGCCAGCAGCATCAATCCCACCGCCGCCGGCAGGGCCTGGATCAGCAGGATTTTCTTCTTGGCGGTGAGGCCGCCGTAGATGCCGGCGACAAAAACACAGAGCAGGAAAAAGGTCTTCACCGCCAGGCCGCCGTCGCCGAGGATCAGGCCCCAGGCCAGGCCGGCGGCGAGGAAGCCGTTGTAAAGACCCTGGTTGGCCGCCAGGGTCTTGCTCGCGGCGGCGCTTTCCGGGGTCAGGCCGAAGGCCTTCATCCCCAGGGGTTTGTCCCAGTAGAACATCTCCAGCACCAGGATGTAGACGTGGAGCAGGGCGATCAGGGCGACGACGATATTGGCGATGAGGGCCATGGCATTCCTTATGGACGAGGTGACGGGACACCCCCGTCAGGTCTTGGTTCCGGCCTGACGGGGGGCGGCGCGCGGGACAGTTTACGGGGTCGTTGTCCCGTCCGCGGCTTGCAGACGGATGGTACCCACCTTCACGCTGCCGCGGGTCTTGCGCGCGCGGCTGGTTTCGGCCACGAAGCTGCTGGGCACGAAGCGCACCGCCACGTCGGCGGTGGAGGTGATGCCCAGGCGCTGCAATTCCTCCTGGACGTCGTAGGTGAGGGTGCCAATCTTGGGGCCGTGGCCGCCGTGGTGATGGCCCTGGGGCATGGGTTCCAATACGCCGAAGTAGTTCAGGGTGGCGATGTAGGCGCTACGTTTCGGCTGGCGCTTGTTGCTGAGGTAGATGTTGTAGGTGACCTCGGGATTGCCCTGGATGTCCACGTCTTCGATGATCAGCAGGGTATGGCCCGGCGTCGTGCCGGCGGCGGGCGCGGCGCGGGAGAGCAGGGCCTTGTCCGTGGTGGCCTGGAGCGGCAGGGTCACGGCCTTGCCGGTCAGCGTGGTGCCCTGGGGATGGGAGACGGGCACGCTGCGCAGCACGGCCGGCGCCGCGGCCAGGGACTTCAAGGCCGCCGTGCTCGGCGGGGCGACGTCGCAGTTCGTTTCCTTGGCGTAGTGCACGTCGATCACGCCGGGCGTGAACACGTCGGCGATGGTCATGGTGGCCTTGTTGCCGTTTTCGTCAGCGAAGGTGTAGCTGGTCTGGTACCAGTCGTCGGGCATGCCCAGGTTCGCCTTGGCCCAGGCCAAATCGATCGGCTTGCCGCCCGCCTTGCGGTTCAGCCAGCACTGCCAGAGTCGGTCGATGTTGGCGTGGTGCATGTAGAACACCGGGTCGAGGCCGGCCAGGGGCACCTGGCCGATGTCCGGGGCGTTGCAACTGGAGCCGGCGGCGCAGTGCATGGCGCCGTGGGGCTGGCTTTCCAGTTGATGGGAAAAATTGGTGAAGTCGGTGAATTTGAAGGCTTGCGCGGCGCTGCCGGTGTTGCTGTCGATGGCGGTCTTGTAGGCGTTCAGGCCCGGCGTGCGGAACTCGTCGTAGAGGGAATTGCCGCCTGGGCTGCGGACGATGGCGGGCAGGGCGATGCCCTTGCCGCCGGCGCCCGTGGTGGCGAAGTAATCCCAGTAGGGCAGGTTGAGGTTGGGATCGCCGGCCTGCTTGCGCACCACCCGCTCGAAGAAGTAGAGGTACATGCGGTGCCAGGGCAGGAAGCCCATGGTGCCGTGCTGGCAACTGCCCCAGGCCTGGGCGGTGAAGCCGTCGGCCGGCGGATTGGTGTCGCGCAGGTGCTTGTAATAGCCCAGGCAGACCGGGTCGCCGCTGCAATTGGGCGTCATTTCCTGGTTCCATTGCGCCACCGTGGCGGCGGCGTTGGGGCCGCTGCCCAGATAGCCGTGGATGTTGGCCCAATACTGCCAACTGGCGCGGAAGGCGGCGCTGGTGTCGGGGGCGGTGTCGTTGCCGCGCATGGCCGCTACGGCCTTTTGCAGGGCGGCGACCTTGGCCGGATCCTTGGAAAACTCCTCGACGCCGATGCGCAGGGTGTCGGCGCGGGTGGCGCCGCTACAGGCGGCAAGGGCAATCGCCAGGAGCGATGGAAGGGTCTTGTGCATGGGTGTTGTCTCCCTGATATGTTGTCGATGTTGTGGCGTCCCGGTGGGGACGGTATCCATCATGACAGGCGGGAAATCCCCGTCAATCGAGCGAAGGTCATAAGTCCGCCGCCATGCCCCTGCCCATGGGGCTTTCCCTGGTCGACGCAGCCCCTCCGGTATACTTCACCGCCTTATGCGCGCACATTTTCCCTCCCCCTTCCGTTTTTTCGCCTGCTTCACCCTGGTCCTGGCCGCTGTTTGTTTTAGCGTCGCCGCCCGCGCCCAGGCCCTGCCGCCGCCGACCCTGGCCGCCAGCGCCTGGATTCTGGTGGACCATTTCTCCGGCCAGGAGCTGGTGGCGGTCAACGCCGACAAGCGGGTGGAGCCCGCCTCCCTGACCAAGCTGATGACGGCCTACCTGACCTTCGGCGCCCTCCAGCAGGGCAAGCTCAAGCTGGAGCAGACCGTGCCCGTCTCGGAAAAAGCCTGGAAGACCGACGGCTCCAAGATGTTCATCGAACCACGCAAGCCGGTGACGGTGGACGAGTTGATCCACGGCATGATCATCCAGTCTGGCAACGACGCCTGCATCGCCCTGGCCGAGGCCATCGCCGGCAGCGAGGAGGCCTTCGTCGCCATGATGAACCGGGAGGCCCAGCGCCTGGGGCTGAAGGACACCCACTTCATGAACGCCACCGGCCTGCCCGACCCCCAGCACTATTCCACCGCCCGCGACCTGTCCCTGCTGGCGCGGGCCATCATCCGCGACTTCCCCCAGTTCTATCCGCTCTATTCGAACAAGTCCTTCACCTACAACAAGATCACCCAGCCCAACCGCAACCGCCTGTTATGGCTTGATCCCACGGTGGACGGCATGAAGACCGGCCACACCGACAGCGCCGGCTACTGCCTGATCGCCAGCAGCAAGCGCGGTCTGCGCCGCCTGGTGTCGGTGGTGTTGGGCACCGACTCCGACAACGCCCGCGCCCAGGAATCCTTGAAGCTGCTCAACCACGGCTATCTGGCCTTCGACGCCTACAAGCTCTACGACAAGGGCCAGGCCATTTCCAAGCTCAAGGTGTACAAGGGCGCCAGCAACACCCTGGGCGCCGGTTTCAGCGAGGACTTCGTGGTCTCCCTGCCCAAGGGCGTGCCCCTGGACCGGCTGAAGGTGCAGCTCAAGAGCCGCCAACCCCTGGTGGCGCCGGTGGCCGCCGGCGCCGTGGTGGGCACCCTGACCCTGACCCTGGACGACAAGTCCCTGGGTGACTTCCCGGTCCAGGCCCTGGAAGCGGTACCCGTCGCCGGCCTGTTCGGCCGCAGCTGGGATGCCGTCAAGCTCCTGTTCCAATAACACCGCCCCGCCGCCGGCTTGGCACGCCCTCGCGGCGCCGGCCGTGGCGGCCCAGCTGGCCGTGGACCCGGTCCGGGGCCTGGCACCGGACCAGGTTGTCGCCCGCCGTGCCGACCACGGCCCCAACCGCCTGGCGGAGCCGCCGCCCCGCGCCGCTTGGCGCCGTTTCGCCGACCAGTTCAAAAGTCTGCTGATCCTGATCCTCCTCGCCGCCGCCGTCGTGGCCGGCGTCATGGGGGACGGCAAGGACGCCGTGGTGATCCTGGCGGTGGTGCTGCTCAACGCCGGTCTCGGCTTCGTCCAGGAACAGCGGGCCGAGGCGGCCCTGGCCGCGCTCAAGGACATGTTGGCGCCGGTTGCCCGGGTGCGCCGCGACGGCGCGGTCCAGCAGGTGCCGGCGGATGCCCTGGTGCCCGGCGACCTGATCCTGCTCGAGGCCGGCGACCACGTGCCCGCCGACGCCCGCATCCTGGCGGCCCATGCCGCCGAGGTGGCGGAAGCGGCCCTGACCGGCGAGGCGGTGGCGGTGGCGAAGCAGACCGAGGCCCTCCCCGCCGACACGCCCCTGGCGGAACGGAGCAACTGCCTGTACATGAACACCGTGGTCACCCGGGGTCGGCTTGAGGCGGTGGTGACCGCCACCGCCATGGCCACCGAAATGGGCCGCCTGGCCCACCTGCTGCAACAGGCCGAGGCGGCTGCCACGCCCCTGCAAGACCAACTCGACCAGCTCGGCAAGCGCCTGGCCGTCATTGCCGGCGCGGTGGTGGCGCTGATCTTCGTCCTCGGCGTGGCCCGTGGCGACGATTGGGGCCAAACCGCCCTGACCGCCATCGCCCTGGCCGTGGCGGCGATACCCGAAGGGTTGCCGGCCGTGGTCACGGTCACCCTGGCCCTGGGCATGCAACGCATGGCCCGGCGCAACGCGGTGGTGAAAAAACTGGCGGCGGTGGAAACCCTGGGCTGCACCACGGTGATCTGCGCCGACAAGACCGGCACCCTGACCGAGGGCCGCATGACGGCGCGGGTGGTCTATCACGGCGGACGCACCTTCCAAGTGGACGGCGACGCTCTACGGGCCGACGACGATGGCGCGCCACCCGCGCCAGCCGACTGCTCCGCCCTGTTGCCGCCCCTGGTCCTGTGCAGCGACGTCCAACTGCGGGGGAGCGAACTGATCGGCGAGCCCACCGAGGCGGCTCTGCTGGCCCTGGCCCTACGCCTTGACCCCACCGCCGTTGACCGCCTGCGCCGGGCTTCGCCCCGCATCGCGGAAATCCCCTTCGACGCGGGCCATAAATTCATGGTCACCTGCCACCGGGACGGCGATCAGGTGCAGCTCTGGTTCAAGGGCGCGCCGGACGTGTTGCTGCCCCTGGCCCGGCTCGATGCTGCCGAGCGCCAGGCCTACGCCGCCGCGAACGACCGACTCACGGGCCAGGCCCTGCGGATCATCGTCCTGGCCGGGCGGCGCATGGCCGCCGCCGAGTTCGACGCCGCCCAGGCCCGGGGCGACGCGCCCATGACGTGGGCGCGGGAATTGATCCCGCTGGGCTTGGTGGGCTTGGCCGATCCGCCCCGGGCCGAGGCCAGGGAGGCCATCCGCCTCTGCCGTCGGGCCGGCATCGCGGTGAAGATGATCACCGGCGACCACCGCGCCACCGCCGCCGCCGTGGCGCGGGAGCTGGGGGTGGTGGGCCCCGTGCGCGAAGGCCGGGAACTGGAGGGCCTGACGGACGAGGCCCTGCGCGCCCTGGTGATGGAGACCGTGGTGTTTGCCCGGGTGGCGCCCGAGCACAAGCTGCGCATCGTCCGCGCGCTCCAGGCCCGGGGCCAGGTGGTGGCCATGACCGGCGACGGGGTGAACGACGCGCCGGCCCTGAAGGCGGCGGACATCGGTATCGCCATGGGTCGCGGCGGCACGGCGGTGACGCGAGAAGCGGCCACCCTGGTGCTGGCGGACGACAATTTCGCCACCATCGTCGGCGCGGTGCGGGAAGGCCGCACCATCTACGACAACATCGTCAAGTTCGTCCGCTTCCAGTTGTCCACCAACATCGGTGCCATCCTCACCGTGCTCGGCGCCCCCCTGCTGGGCCTGCCGACGCCCTTCAACGCGGTGCAGATCCTGTGGGTGAACATCATCATGGACGGTCCGCCGGCCATGACCTTGGGGGTCGAGCCCAGCCGCCCCGGCGTCATGGACGAACCGCCCCGCCAGCGGGACGTCGCCATCCTCGGTGGCCCGCGCCTATTGCGCATCGCCCTCTACGGCCTGACCATGGCCGTCGGTACCCTGGCCGCCTACTGGATCGGCCTGCACCATCTGGGGCCTGGCCACGACGCCCGCTACGCCGCCACCCTGGCCTTCACCACCTTCGTCCTGTTCCAGTTCTTCAACATCTTCAACGCCCGGGCCGACCGGGGCAGCGCCTTCAATGCCCAGTTCTTCCATAACGGCCGGCTGTGGGCCGCCCTGGCGGCGGTGTTGCTGTTGCAGGTCCTGGCGGTGCATTGGGGGCCGGCCCAGGCCCTGTTCGACACCGTGGACCTGTCCCCGCCCCATTGGGGCCTGGCCTTCGCCGTGGCCGCCAGCGTGCTGCTGTTGGAGGAGGGACGCAAATACCTGCGCCGGCGGGGCCTGTTGCGCTGGCCTGCGTCGCCGGAATAGGCACTTAGTGCGAAAATCGCCCTTTTCCCCTTTGGAATCCCCGTGTCCCTGATCTATCTCAACGGCGAATACGGCCCCCTGGAAGACGCCCGCGTCCCGGTGATGGACCGGGGTTTCCTCTTCGGCGACGGCATCTACGAAGTGGTGCCGGTGTACGACCGGCGACCCTTCCGTCTGGCGGAACACCTGCAACGCCTGGACCGCAGCCTGGCCCAGGTGCGCATCGCCAATCCCCACGACGAGGCGGCCTGGGCGGCCCTGCTCGCTCCCGTCATCGCCGCCGCGCCCTGGCCCGACCAGTCGCTGCTGATCCAGGTCACCCGGGGCGTCGCGCCGGTGCGCAACCACGCCTTCCCCGCGCCGGCGCCGAGCCCCACGGTGTTTGTCATGGCCGAGGCCCTCAATTCGCCCGATGCGGCCCTCAAGGCCGAGGGCGTGGCCGCTGTGTCGGCGGCGGACAACCGCTGGCTGCGCTGCGACATCAAGACCATTTCCCTGCTGGCCAACTGCCTGCTGCGGCAAAAGGCCGTGGACGCCGGCTGCGCCGAGACGGTGATGTTCCGCGACGGCATGCTCACCGAGGGCGCCGCCGCCAACATCTTCGTCGTCAAGGACGGCGTGCTGCTGGCGCCCCAGAAGAACCACCTGATGCTGACCGGCATCACCTACGACGTGGTACTGGAAATTGCCGCCCGTCACGGCCTGCCCTGCCAGGTGCGGGACATCACCGACGCCGAGCTGCGGGCCGCCGACGAACTGTGGCTGAGTTCCTCCACCAAGGAAATCCTCGCCATCGTCAGTCTCGACGGCCGTCCCATTGCAAATGGCCGTCCTGGCCCCATCTACCGGCAAATGGACGGTTGGTACCAGCAGTTCAAGCAAGACGTGATGCGCGCATGAGCGGGGAATCCGCTCCCGTCGCGGCCCGGAGGACTGCGCCGGTCCGGTCCGCGTATTGAATAAAAGGAATCCCATGGCCGAAGAAACACTCCTCGAATTTCCCTGCGACTTCCCCTTGAAGATCATGGGCGCCAGCCGCGACGGCTTCGCCCAGGCCGTCGTCGAGGTGGTGGTCAAGCACGCCCCCGACTTCGATGCCGCCACGGTGGAGATGCGGCCCTCCAAGGCCGGCAACTACCTGTCCCTCACCTGCACCGTGCGCGCCACCTCCAAGGCCCAGTTGGATGCCCTCTACCTGGAACTGACCGGCCACCCCTGGGTGCGCATCGTGCTCTGATGACCATCCTGGTACGCCGCCTGGGGCGGGTGGACTACGCCCCCACTTTCCGCGCCATGCAAGACTTCACCGCCGCCCGGGGCGAGGACACCCCCGACGAGATCTGGCTGGTGGAGCATCCCCCCGTGTTCACCCAGGGCCTGGCCGGCAAGGCCGAGCACCTGCTGCGGGACGTGGGCATTCCCGTGGTGCAGATCGACCGGGGCGGCCAGGTCACCTACCATGGCCCCGGCCAGATCGTGGTCTATCTGCTGCTGGACCTGCGCCGGCGCGGTTTCAAGGTACGGGAGCTGGTGCACCGCATGGAGCAGGCCCTGATCGACTGCCTGGCGACCTACGGCGTGGCGGCCCAGCGCAAGGAGGGCGCCCCCGGCGTTTACGTCGGCGAAGCCAAGATCGCCGCCCTGGGCCTGCGCATCAAGAACGGATGCAGCTACCACGGCCTGTCCCTCAACGTGGACATGGACCTCTCCCCCTTCAAGGCCATCAACCCTTGCGGCTACGCGGGCATGGAGGTCATTCAGTTGCGCGATCTTGCCGATCCGGGCAAGCTGGCGGACGTGCAGGAGAAACTTCTCGCCTGCCTGGAAGAACAGTTGAAAGAAAAGCCATGAGCGAACGCGGTGTCAAACAAAAAGGCGAGGCCAAGACGGCCCGCATCCCCATCAAGATCGTCCCCCTCGAGCAGGCCCTGAAGAAGCCCGAGTGGATCCGGGTCAAGGCCGGCTCCAACGCCACCCGCTTCAACGAAGTGAAGCAGATCCTGCGTGACCACCAGTTGCACACCGTGTGCGAGGAAGCCACCTGTCCCAACATCGGCGAGTGCTTCGGCAAGGGCACCGCCACCTTCATGATCCTCGGCGACATCTGCACCCGCCGCTGCCCCTTCTGCGACGTGGGCCACGGCAAGCCCCTGCCGGTGGATGACGCCGCCGCCGCCAAGCTCGGCGCCACCATCGCCGCCATGAAGCTCAAGTACGTGGTGATCACCAGCGTGGACCGGGACGATCTGCGCGACGGCGGTGCCCAACACTTCGTCGACTGCATCAACGAAACCCGGACCCAGTCCCCCAGCACCCAGATCGAAGTACTGGTGCCCGACTTCCGCGGCCGTCTCGACATCGCCCTCGACATCTTCGCCACCGGCCTGCCCGACGTGATGAACCACAACCTGGAAACCGTGCCCCGCCTCTACAAGCAGGCCCGGCCCGGCGCCGACTACGAACATTCGCTACAGTTGCTGAAGCAGTTCAAGGCCCGTCACCCCAGCATTCCCACCAAGTCCGGCCTGATGGTGGGCATCGGCGAAACCGACGAGGAAATCCTGCAAGTGATGCGCGACCTGCGCGCCCACGACGTGGACATGTTGACCATCGGCCAATACCTGGCCCCCTCGGGCCACCACCTGCCGGTGCTGCGCTACGTCCATCCCGACACCTTCAAGCGGTTTGAAGAAGAAGCGCTGAAGATGGGATTCAAGAACGCCGCCTGCGCACCGATGGTGCGCTCCAGCTACTGGGCAGACCAGCAGGCCCACGGCGCCGGCGTTTGATGTGAATTCCAACGATCTGGACTACTGCGGATCGTTGCTGGTCTACCCCCATCGGCAGGAACCGCGACGACTAACCCGGTTTGCGCGCCACCAAGCCGATCAGGGCGGAGCGGCCGCGGTGGCCGAGGCCCTCGTTGATCTCGTCCTCGTACTCCACCAATTCCTCAATGGTCCAATCGGTGAAGGCCTCCCGCAGCAGATCGGCGGTGTAGAGGTTTTCCACGGTGGAGGGGCCGCCGGTGCGGTATTCCAGTTGGCGCGGGGTATAGCCCTGGAGCAGGATGCGGCCGCCGGGGGCGGTGGCCCGTTTCAGGGCGGCGAACTGGCGTGTTCGTTCCTGCGGACCGACGAATTGGATGAAGATGCCCACCACCCAGTCGAAGGCCGCCGTCATGGTCGGGGGCGGCCAGTCGGCGGCGAGCATGTCCGCCACCTGGAAGTCCACGCTCACGCCGCGGCCCGCCGCCAGGCGTCGGGCCTTTTCCACGGCGACCGGCGAGATTTCCACCGCCGTCACTTGCAGGCCTTGTTCCGCCAACCAGACCGAGTTGCGGCCCTCGCCGTCGGCCACGGCCAGGGCGTTGTGGCCCTGGGTCAGCAGTTCGGCGCGATGGGCGAGGAAATGGTTGGGTTCGGTACCGAACAGATAGTCCTTGCCCGCATCGCGGTAGCGGGCGCTCCAGTGGGATTCCTGGTTCATGGCACGGAGACCTTATGAGGGTTGATAGCTGACCCGCTCGTAGTCGTCGCCCCGTTCCAGCAGGCCGAGCAGGGTGATGGTCTTGCCGTCGCGCAATTGCAGGACGCGACGGGGGCGGAAGGTGCCGGCGGGGACCACCAGACTTTCCTCTTCCTGTCCCGGGGCGAAACGGGGTAGGAAATAACCGGCGCGCCAGCCGGCCTGGGGATCGTCCTCGCCTTTCACCGGGGCCGCGCTGGCCGGGCCGGGCAGCAGGCGCGCGCCGGCCACCAGCCAGCCGCCGTCGTCCACGTCGACTCGCAGCCAGGCGACGCTGGCGAGCAGATACTGGCTGCCTCCCGGCGGTTGCAGCGCCAGCAATTGCCCTGGGCGGAGGGCGCGCGTTCCGGCTTGGCCGAGAGGACGCGCCAGGCGCAGGGTCAGGGCGGAGTCGTCGGTCATGAGCCAGCCTTCCTCCACGGGGGGTGGCGGGCTGGCGACGGGGGGCGGCGCGGCGCGGTGTTCGTTGCCGAACAGGGCCATCTGTTCCCGATCCCGGCGCAGGTCGGCAATGGAACGCTGGGCTTCCGGTGCCGCCTGACGCAGGGAGCGGCCACCGGAAAGGTGAAAGAACAGGCTGTCGCCGTCGGTCAGCACGGGGCCCGGCGCGCCCGTGGGGCGGGGCGCCAGGCAGCGCGGGGCGATGCCTTTGCACCAACGACCGTAAAGCAGTTTGAGCAGGGGCTCGCAGGCTGCGGCGGGGCAGTCGTCCCCCAGTTGCAAGTCGGCCGGACTGCGGCCCTGGCCGAGCAGGGCGAGCCGGGACTTGATGCTGTCGCGCAGGGCGTGGGTCAGCAGCAGGCGAGCGCCGGGGCCGTCCCAAGGGAGATGGCGGGGAGGCTGGTCGCCGGCCAGGTCCAGCGCCAGGGGCAGGGCCTGCGCCTGGGTGGGGAGCTGCCGCGCCAGGACCAGCTTGGCGCCCCAGCGTCGCGCCCAGCGGGCAGTCCAGGTCAATTGCCGCGGCGACAACTCGAACAGACCGGCCGTGTGCAGCAAAACCGCTTCACCGTAGGCGGCGAGGACGCTGGTGGGGGCATCGCCGTGGCGCTGGGGATCGGCCACCGGCGTTGTCGTCAGTTGCCTTTCCTCGGCCAGGACCAGCAGCCGGTGCAGCCCGGCCCAATCGGCATGGGGCAGCAGTTGTCCGCCGCGCAGGGTTTCGAGCAGGAGGCTGACGTACTGGCTGGCGGCCCGTTGCAGCGACTGGGCGGCGAAGGCGGGGTCGCCTGCGGCCAGGGCCGGTGCCAGGCAGTGCAGGGCGCTGGTCAAGCAGGCGCGGCGCAAGGCCAGGGCGCCGTCCAGGTGCGCCTGCTCCGTCGCCGCCAGGGGCAAGGCCTTGCCGCTATAACGCTTGCCAGCCTCCTCCTGGGCGAAGGCGACCGCCTTGCGCAGGGTGTCGAGCACGGCCAGCCGTTGCGCCGGATCCAGGGGGCGGCGGTTGAGCTTGCCGAGTTCCGTCGTCAGGGCATCGCGCATCCGGGTCGGATCGGTCAGGGGCAGGGCGGCCAGCCAGGTCTTGGCCTCGGCCGCGTTGGCGAAGGCGGCGGGGTCCGCGCCGTCCAGGGGCGGCAGGGAAAAAATTTCCACGTCAGGCACCGCTGGCCAGTTCCGCCAGGGCCCGCACCAAGGCCTGGCGTAAGTCGTCGCTGCTGGGGGCCGGCCGGTTTGGCGCGGGGCGTTGGGGCGCCGACCAGACGCTGGCGGGGAAGTGGCTGTCGTCGCGCCAACGGGGAATGACGTGCCAGTGCAGGTGGGGCACCATGTTGCCGAGGGCGGCGAGGTTGATCTTGTCCGGCGCCGACACCTCGCGCACGGCCAGTTCCAGGGCATGCACCACCCGCCACAGGTGGTGTTGGTCGGCGACGGAAAGATCGCTCATCTCGGCCACGTGGTCCTGCCACACCACCCGGCAAAAGCCCGGGAAGGTCCGGCCTTCCTCGCCCTCGACGCGGATCACCCGGCAGCGTCCGTCCTGCCAGAGGAGTTCGCCACCGGCTTGGTGGCAGAGGGGACAATCGGTCGGCGCGGGGGTGGTATCGGTCATGGGCATTTCCTTTTTTTGCTTTAGCCGAAAGAGTAATAACAAAAGGCGATCTTTAGGGCATGAATACCTTACGTTTGGTAACAAATTCTGCGCCTGGTGGAACCAGATCGGCACGGGGACTCGGTACACTCCGGGCCATGCGACACGCTTACCTCTTTTTATTGCTGGGCTTGGCCTTGCCCGCCCTGGCGGGGGACGGTTTGGGTTTGGATCCCTTCGCCACCCGCGACGGTTTGAAGACCTTCACGCCGTGCAGCCCCGTCGAAAACGGTCCCCTGTCCTTGACCCAGGTGGTGGACGGCGCCCTTTGCGCCAATCCGCAAACCCGCGAGGCCTGGGCCAATGCCCGCGTCCAGGCTGCCCAACTGGGCGTGGCCGAGGCCGCCTGGCTGCCCACCCTGAGCGCCAGCGCCGGCAGCGGCCGCAACCGCAGCAACGGCGTGGACAACGACCAGCGCACCTTGGGGCTGACCGCTTCCTGGTTGTTGTTCGACTTCGGTGCCCGTTCCGCCAACATCGAGAACGCCCGCCAATTGCTGGAGGCCGCCAACGCCACCCGCGACGCCACGGTGCAATCGGTGTTCCTGGCGGCGGTGCAGGCCTTCTACCAGGCGCAGAGCGCCGAGGCTTCCCTGGCCGCGGCCAGGGAAGCGGAAAAGGCCGCCGAACAGAGCTTCCGCGTCGCCGACGCCAAGTACGCCGTGGGCAGCGCCGCCCCCGCCGACAAGCTCCAGGCCCAGACCGCCTATTCCCAGGCCCAGTTGACGCGGATCACCGCGGAAGGCGCGCTGAAGACCGCCCAGGGCACCCTGGCCGCCGTGCTCGGCCGCGACGCCCATCGTCCGGTGGTCCTGGCGGCCCCGACGCCGGTGCCCGCCGCCGACGGCTTTGCCAAGGACGTGAACGCCCTGGTGGACGAAGCCCGCCGCCGCCGTCCCGACCTGCTGGCCGCCCAGGCCCAGGTCAAGGCCGCCGAAGCCGGCGTGGACGCCGCCAAGGCCGCCCACCTGCCCAGCCTGTCCCTGGGCTTCACCGGCAGCGACACCAAGACCGGTGGCGTCGAGAACCGCAGCGGCACCCTCGGCGTAACCCTGTCGGTGCCCTTGTTCACCGGTTTTTCCACCACCTACAAGGTGCAGACCGCCGAAGCCCAGCGCGAGGCCAAGGCCGCCCAGGCGGAAAAGCTGCGTCTGCAAGTGGCCCAGGATGTGTGGAACGCCTGGCAATCCCTGCTCACCGCCACCCAGACCGTGCGCACCACCGCCGACCTGATCGTCAGCGCCGAGCAGTCGGACAAGGTGGCCCGGGGCCGCTACGCTGCCGGCGTCGGCACCCTGCTGGAAATGCTCACCGCCCAAAGCGCCCTGGCCAGCGCCCGCCAGCAGCGGGTGACGGCCCTCTATAGCTGGAACATCGCCCGCACCACCCTGGCCCAGGCCATGGGCGTGCTCGACAACAACATCCTTACTGCCGCCACGGAAGGCAACACGCCATGAAGTTGAAAACCATCGGGATCGGTGCCCTCGCCCTGCTCGTCGTCGGCGCGGGGGGCTACGGCCTTTACGCCTGGCTGAGCAAGCCCGACGCCGAACAGCGCTACAAGACCCAGGCCGTGGAGAAGGGCGACGTGGCCCAGAACGTCTCCGCCAACGGCACCCTCAACCCGGTGATCCTGGTCAGCGTCGGTACCCAGGTCTCGGGCACGGTGCGCAAGCTGCTGGTGGACTACAACAGCAAGGTGAAGCAGGGCCAGGAATTGGCCGAGCTGGACGACGTGCTCTACACCTCCCAGGCCAACCAGGACCTGGCCAACCTGAAGAGCGCCCGGGCCAGCCTGGAGCTGGCCGCCGCCAACGAGAAGCGGATGCAGACCCTGTTCGCCCAGGAATACGTTTCCCGCCAGGAGCTGGACCAGGCGGTGCAGGCGCGCAAGGCCGCCGCCGCCGCAGTGGAGCAGCAGCAGGCCGCCGTGGCCAAGAGCCGGGCCAACGCCAATTACACGGTGATCCGTTCGCCGGTGTCGGGCATCGTGGTGGACCGCCAGGTGGACGTGGGCCAGACCGTGGCCGCCAGCTTCCAGACGCCGACCCTGTTCAAGATCGCCCAGGATCTGACCAAGATGCAGATCGACTCCGCCTTCGCCGAGGCCGATATCGGCCAGATCAAGGAAGGCCAGCCGGTGCGCTTCAACGTGGACGCCTTTCCCAACCGGGCCTTCAACGGCGTGGTCAAGCTGATCCGGCTCAACCCCACCACCACGTCCAACGTGGTCACCTACGATGTGGTGATCACCGTGGACAACCCGGACCAAATTCTGCTGCCGGGCATGACCGCCTATGTGAACATCAACGTGGCGAAGCGCCAGGATGCGCTGCTGGTGCCCAACGCCGCCCTGCGCTTCAAGCCCCTGGACCAGACCGCCAGCGCCGCCAAGCCCGGCGAGAAAAAACCCGAGGGCCAGCGTAAGCGCGACGCCGGCAGCGGCACCGTGTGGGTGCTGGAAGGCGACAAGCTGCGCGCCGTGGCCCTCAAGGTCGGCATCACCGACGGCCGCAACACCGAGGTGCTGGAGGGCGAGTTGAAACCCGGCGACAAGCTGGTGGTGGCGGAGAATTCCGGCAAGGGCAAGGCCGCCGGCAACACGCCGCCCGGTCCCCAGTTCAGGCCCTTCTGATGGCGGACGCCGTTATCCGGGTGACGGGTCTGCACAAGGCCTACGACACCCCCGCCGGTCCCTTCCCCGTGCTCAAGGACGTCAACCTGTCCATCGTGCCGGGGGAGTTCGTCGCCATCATGGGTCCCTCCGGTTCCGGCAAGTCCACCTTCATGAATATCCTCGGCTGCCTTGATCGGCCCAGCAGCGGCGAGTACGTGCTGGACGGCAAGGCCGTCAGCGCCATGAGCAAGGACGACCTGGCCGGCGTGCGTGGTGGCCTGATCGGTTTCGTCTTCCAGGGCTTCAACCTGCTGCCCCGCATCAGCCTGGAGGAGAACGTGGCCCTGCCCCTGGTGTATGGCCGGGTGGAAAAGGAGGAGCGGCTGCGCAAGGCCCGCGTCATGCTGGACAAGGTGGGCCTGGGCCAGTACGCCAAGTCCCTGCCCAACCGCATTTCCGGCGGCCAGCAGCAGCGTGTCGCCATCGCCCGGGCCCTGGTCAACAGCCCGCGCTTGATCCTGGCCGATGAACCCACGGGCAATCTGGACACGAAGACCTCGGAAGAAATCATGGCCCTGTTCGAGGAACTCAACCGGGAAGGCATCACCATCGTCCTGGTCACCCACGAGCCGGACATCGCCTATCACGCCAAGCGCCTGGTGCGCTTCCGCGACGGCCGCATCGTCCATGACGGCGACGTGTCCCACGCCCATCACGACGACGGCCACGGCGAGGGCGCTGTTCCCGTCGCCGCCGTCAGCGAGGGGAGCCCGACATGATCTACACCCTGCTCGGCCAAGCCTGGAGCGCCATGGGCGCCAACCGGCTGCGTACCTTCCTCACCATGCTCGGCATGGTCATCGGCGTCGCCGCCGTGGTGCTGATGACCGCCATCGGCCAGGGCGCCCAACTGGCGGTGGCGGAGTCCATCAATTCCATGGGCGCCAACCTGTTTATCGTCCTCTCCGGGTCCACCACTTCCAGCGGTGTTCGCATCGGCACCGGCAATGCGCCGACCCTGACCGTGGCCGACGCCAACGCCATCGAGGAATTGCCCGGCGTCGCCGCCGTGGCGCCGATCCATCCCGGTTCGGCCCAGGTCCTGTACGGCAACAACAACTGGGCCACCCAGGTCTTCGGCGTCACGCCGTCCTACCTGGACGTGCGTTCCTGGCCGGTGGAAGAGGGCCTGCCCTTCACCGACACCGATCTGCGCTCCGTGACCCGGGTCGCCCTGCTGGGCAAGACCGTCGCCACCACCCTGTTCGGCGACGAGGATCCGGTGGGCAAGACCATCCGCATCCGCAACAGCCCCTTCCAGGTGATGGGCGTGCTGGGCAAGAAGGGCCAGAGCCTGGATGGCCGCGACCAGGACGACACCATCCTGATCCCCCTCACCACCGCCCAGCGCAAGGTGTTCGGCACGTCCTTCCCCGGTTCCGTGCGCTTCATGCAGGTCCAGGCCAGCAGCCCCGAGTTGATGGCCTCGGTGGAAAAATCCATGAATTCCCTGCTGCGCCAGCGCCACCGCATCCGGGAAAACCAGGACGACGACTTCGCCATCCGCAACCTCACCGCCGTCGCCGACTCCGCCGCCGAGACCACCCGCATCATGTCCCTGCTGCTGGGCGCCATCGCCTCCGTCTCCCTGCTGGTGGGCGGCATCGGCATCATGAACATCATGCTGGTGTCGGTGACGGAACGCACCCGGGAGATCGGCATCCGCATGGCCATCGGCGCCCGGGAGCGGGACATCCTGCTCCAGTTCCTGCTGGAGGCCATCGTGATTTCCGTCGCCGGCTGCCTGATCGGCCTGGTGCTGGGTATCGGCGGCGCCCTGCTGGCCAACGCCCTGGCCAAGACCGCCGTGGTGATCTCCGGCTCCTCGGTGCTGCTGGCCTTCGGCGTGGCGGCCACGGTGGGCATCTTCTTCGGCTTCTACCCGGCCCGCAAGGCGGCCCGCCTCGATCCCATCGAAGCGCTGCGCTACCAGTGATCCGCCCATGAGTGCCGCTCCTTTCGCTTCCTGGGGCCGAGTCCTGCTGGCGGCGGCCCTGGGCGCGGTCGCCGTGGCCGGCTTCGCCCCGTTCGAGTGGTGGCCCCTGCCCCTGTTCAGCCTGGCGGCCCTGCTCATCCTGTGGCGCGACGCATCGCCACGCCGCGCCGCCCTGCTGGGTTACGGCTGGGGCCTCGGCTTTTTCCTGACCGGCGTCTCCTGGGTTTATGTGAGTCTGCACGACGTGGGCGGCATGGCCTTGCCCCTGGCCGCCGCCGCGACCCTGTTGTTCTGCGCCTATCTGGCCCTATTCCCGGCCCTGGTCGGCTATCTGCTGGCGCGTCTGCGGAGTGGCCGGCCCTGGGCCGATGCCCTGTTGTTTGCGTCCCTCTGGACCGCCACGGAATTCCTGCGCGGCTACCTGTTCACCGGCTTTCCCTGGCTGGCCTTGGGCTATGCCCAGACGCCGCCCAGTCCCCTGGCGGGGTACGCGCCCGTGCTGGGCAGCTACGGCGTCGCTTGGATCGCCGCCTTCGCCGCCGCGCTGCAGGCCAAGCTGATCGCCCTGCGCGCCTGGCGGCCCGCCCTGGCGCCCTGCGCGCTGCTGGCGATCCTGGCCGGCCTGGGCATGGGGTTGCGGGCCGTGACCTGGACCGCGCCGGTGGGCAGTCCCTTCAGCGTCAGCCTGTTGCAGGGGAACATTCCCCAGCAATTGAAGTGGGACCCGGACAACCTGCACCTGTCCATCGACAGCTATCGCCGCCTCGCCGCCGAGCACCCCGCCGACCTGACCGTGCTGCCGGAAACGGCGATCCCCCTGTTCTTCCAGCAGATTCCCCTGGACGTGCTGGCCAGTTTCGTCGGCCATGGCCAGGCCCTGGTGGGCGCCGCCCTGCGCGGCAACAACGAGCAGGAGTACAGCAACAGCGCCTTGCTGCTGGGCAGCCTCAGCGATGGCGGCTTCAACGTGAACTTCTACAGCAAGCGCCACCTAGTGCCCTTCGGCGAATTCATTCCGCCGGGCTTCGCCGGTTTCCTGCAATTGGTGAACATCCCCCTGGCCGGCTTCACCCCCGGCCCCCGCCAGCAGTCGCCCCTGGCCTGGCGCGACCAGCGGCTGATGCCCAACATCTGCTACGAGGATTTGTTCGGCGAGGAAATCCGCGACGCCTTGCAGGGAGAAAACCCCGCCACGGTGCTGATCAACCTGTCCAACACCGCCTGGTTCGGCCACTCCCTGGCCCAGCCCCAGCATTTGCAGATCGCCCGTCTGCGCGCCCTGGAAAGCGGCCGGGTCATGCTGCGCGCCACCAACACCGGCATGACCGCCGCCATCGAGCCCGACGGCCGGGTCAGCGCCCGGCTCGAACCCTTCACCCGCGGCGCCCTGACCGTGATGGTCCAGGGCCGGGAAGGGCGGACACCCTACGCCGTTTGGGGCCACCTGCCCGCCCTGGCCTTGCTGTTGGCCGGCTTGGCACCGGCCTGGATCCGTCGGCGCCAGGCTGTCGCAAAGTCGACAAGGGGCTGAGGGCCCCATCCCGCACCGGTCCCGCGCCGATTACGGGACCGGCGCGCAAACCCGGGCGCGGCGGGCCTCGGGCCTTCCGCCGGGATTTCCCCGCCCCCTGGGCATCCATATTGCTGATGGCTGTCCATGAGCGCCTCAGCCCTGGATACCGTCCTCGATTACCACCGCCGCACCAAGCACCGCCTCGACGGCTACGCCGCCGGGCCGGAAGCCCTGGACTGGGACGACCAGCCCGCCCCCTTCCGCCATTTCGACCGGGCCGAACGGGTGGCGCTGCCCTTGCTGTCGGACGATGGCGCGGACAGCGGCCCGGACAATGGCCCGGACAGCAGTCTTAGCGGCCAGCCCCGCCCCCTGGACCTGGCCGCCCTCGGCGCCTTGCTGCAACTGTCCCTGGGCATCACCGCCTGGAAGGCCGCCGGTCCTGACCGCTGGGCGGTGCGGGCCAATCCCTCCAGCGGCAACCTGCATCCGGTGGAGGCTTATCTGCTGCTGGCCGGCGTGCCGGGCCTGGCGGACGGGCTCTGGCACTACCGGCCCGACGACCATGCCCTGGAATGCCGCGCCGCCTGCGCTACCCAGGCCCTACCGCCCCAGGCGGCCCTGCTTCTGACCACCGTGCCCTGGCGCGAGGCCTGGAAATACGGCGAGCGGGCCTTCCGCTACTGCCAGCTCGACGTCGGTCACGCCCAGGCTGCCGTGGCCCAGGCCGCCCGCCTGCTGGGCTGGCGCGTGGCGGAACAACCGTTGCCCCACGCCAGCCTGTCCCGTCTGTCCGGCACCGACCGCGACCAGGATTTCAACGGCGGACGCCGGGGCCGCGCCGACACGGAGCGGGAAGAAGCGGAACTGCTGCTGACCTTGTCCGCCGCCGGCGAGGAAGGGCGCTTCGATCCGGCGCCCTGGCTGGCCGCCCTGACCGAAACCCGCTGGTCCGGGGTTGCCAGCGTCATCGACCGTCATCCCCTTTACCAGTGGCCCGTCATCGACCAGGTGATCGCCGCCAGCCGCGACGGCACCGTGTGTACGCCGACCCTGGCGGCCGGGCCGTTGCCGGCGGCGGCAATCCTGCGGCAACGGCGCAGCGCCCAGCGTTTCGATCCGCGCCACGTCCTGCCCCAGCGGGATTTCGTCGCGCTCCTGGCCGCCACCGCGCCCGAGCGGCGCAGCAGTTTCCACCTGCTGTTGTTCGTCCATCGGGTGGAGGGTCTGGCGCCCGGCGTCTACCTGCTGCCGCGCAACGAGGCGGGCCGCGCCCTGTGTGCCGGTCTGGGCAAGGCGCCGACGCCGGTGCTGGATATCCCCGGCCTGGGCTCCCTGCTCAAGCTGGCCGAGGTGGACCCCAAGCGGCTCCAGGCCACCGCCCGGCAATTGCAGTGCCACCAGGACCTGGCCGCCAGCGGCAGCTTTTCCCTGGCCATGGTGGCCCGCTTCGGCGACGTGGTGCGCGAGGCGCCGGCCCGCTATCGCACCCTGCTGCGGGAGGCCGGCGTCATCGGTCATGCCCTCTACCTCCAGGCCGAGGCCCTGGGCGTGCGCGGTTGCGGCATCGGCTGCTTTTTCGACGATGCCGTGCACGGTCTGCTGGGCCTCAAGGACGACGCCTTCCAAAGCCTTTACCACTTCGCCGTGGGGTTGCCGGTCATCGACCCCCGCATCGACACCCTGCCTCCCTATACCCACCGAAACGAGAACGCCGCCATGAATCCCACCAGCGAGAACGCCGCCAGCCCTGCCTACCACTGCATTCCCGCCGACGAGGCGGCGCGCATGATCCTCGACGCCCGCCAGGGCAAGCTCACGGGCCTGGTGCTGCTCGACAGCCGCGACGCCCAAAGCTATCAGCAAGGCCATGTGGATGGCGCCATGAACCTGTCCGGCGCCAACCAGGACCGCCTGCTGCTCAAGCTCGACAAGGGGGCGCCCATCGTCATCTACTGCTATCACGGCAACGCCAGCCGCACCCACGCCGCCACCTTCAGCGACTTCCGCTTCCAGAACGTGTACAGCGTGGACGGCGGTTACGCGCCCCTGGCGGCGGCCCTGGCCGAGGCGGAGCAGGGCGCCGCGGCCCCGGCGGCAACGGCCCAGGCCGGCGACAAGGCGTCCGCCGAGTTGCTGGCTTTCCTCCAGGCCTGGAACTTTGATCCCGCCGACCTCGACGCGCCGCGCAAGAACAGCCTGACGCCCCTGATGCGGGCCGCCCTGCTGGGGGACGAGGCCCGGGTGGCGGAGTTGCTGGCCCTGGGCGTGGACATCGCCTATCTCAACGGCGACGGCAACAACGCCCTCTGGCTGGCTTGCGTCTCCGGCAACGGCGCCGTGGTGCAGCGTCTGATCGACGCCGGCATCGAAAAGGACAACCGCAACCTGCTCGGTTCCACGCCCCTCATGTACTGTGCCTCCAGCGGCAAGGCCGACATGCTCAAGCTGCTGCTGGACAACGGCGCCGATCCCCTGGTGGAAAACTTCGACGACGCCCGCGCCGCCGACCTCTGCGCCACCATGGACTGCCTGCGCCTGCTGCGCACCACGGCCCGTTGAGAATTGTTCGCAAAAACCCTTGCCAAGGTTGTCGATCCCCCAGATAATGAGATCAGTTCTCAAAAAGGTTCGATCATGAGCGCCCGCCTGACCACCCTGAAGCCTGGCCAACCCGCCGCCATCGCGGCCATCCATGCCGCCGAGGCGCTGCACCACCGGCTCAATTCCCTTGGTCTGCGTGTGGGCAAGCAAATCCAGGTATTGCGCCAGGCGGCCTTCCGCGGCCCGCTCCATGTACGGGTGGGCAGCACCGACATCATCATCCGCCGCAGCGACGCCGACTGCATCGAGTTGCGGGCGGTCTGAGCCGCCTTTCCATGAGCAAGCGCATTGCCCTGTTGGGCATGCCCAACACGGGCAAATCCACCCTGTTCAACCGTCTTACCGGCGCCAGCGCCCGGGTCGGCAACTGGCCCGGCGTTACCGTGGACCTGCTGTCCGCCAAGATCCTGGTGGGCGGCGACATGGTGGAAATTGTTGACCTGCCCGGCATCTACGACCTGCACGGCTATTCCGACGACGAGAAGGTGGTGCGCCACTTCCTGGAGCAGCAGGCCTTGGACCTGCTGATCGTGCCGGTGAACGCCCTGCAACTGGACCGCCACCTGGTGCTGCCCCTGCAATTGGCGGAACTGGGTTTGCCGGTGCTGGTGCTGGTGAACATGATGGACGAGGCCAAGACCCTGGGGGTGAGCATCGACACCCGGGCCCTGGCCGCTGGCCTGGGCCTGCCGGTGGTGGCCATCAGCGCCAAGTACGGCCTGGGCCAGGGGGAGATGCTGGAAGCCCTGCGCGCCGCCCTCCATGCCAGTGCCGGCATGGCGGCGGGGGCCGCGACCACCGCCACCACTGCCCAGGCGGCCCGCCAGCGCCTGGCGGCCGACGACGGCCTGGAGGACAAGGTGGCCGCCCTGACCCGTAGCGCGGTGGACGTGCCGCTGCACCTGCCCGAGCGCCTCACCGACAAGCTGGACAAGGTGCTGATGCACAACGTCTTCGGCCTGCCCCTGTTCTTCGTCGCCATGTTCTGTGTTTTCGCCGGCGTGTTCTGGCTGGGCGGCCCCTTGCAGGATGGCATGGAATGGCTGTTCGACCAGTTCAACGGCCACGTCCTCAGCCCCGCCCTGGCCGGCGCGCCGGAGTTGTTGCGGGGCTTCATCGTCGAGGGGCTCTACGGCGGCCTGTCCACCGTCGCCGCCTTCGTGCCGGTGATCGTGCTGTTTTTCTTCTTCATGGCGGTGGTGGAGGATTCGGGCTATCTGTCCCGCGCCGCCTACCTGATGGACGCCCTGATGGTGCGCCTGGGCCTCGACGGCCGCAGCTTCGTCATGTTGCTGATGGGCTTCGGCTGCAACGTGCCGGCCATCATGGGCACCCGGGTCATGCGCAGTCGCGCCCTGCGCCTGTTGTCCATGCTGGTGATTCCCTTCTCCCTCTGCTCGGCGCGCTTGCAGGTCTTCCTCTTCATCATCGGCGCCTTGTTCGCCCCGGCGGCGGCGCCCTGGGTGCTGATGTCGCTCTACCTGATGAGTTTCGCCACCGCCTTCCTCACCGCCCTGCTGCTGCGCAAGGACAAGCACTTCCGTTCCAGCGAGCCCTTCGTCATCGAACTGCCGCCCTATCGCCTGCCCACCCTGCGCCAGGTGTGGATGCGGGGCTGGCTGGAGGTGCGGCATTTCCTGGTGCGGGCCACCAAGATCATCGTCGCCGGGGTGGTGCTGGTCTGGCTGCTCACCCACCTGCCCGCCGGGGTGGAGCCCGCCAGCGCCGCCAGCTACGCCGGTATGGTGGGTCACTGGATGCAGCCCATCCTCGGCCCCCTGGGCATCGACGAAAAACTGACCATCGCCCTGATCTTCGGCTTCGTCGCCAAGGAGGTGGTGATCGGTGCCCTGGCGGTGATCTACGGCATGGAGGGCGACGCCCTGGGCCAGCACATCGCCGCCAGCCTGACCACGGTGCAAGCCTACAGCTTCATGCTGTTCTGCCTGATCTACACCCCCTGCCTGTCCACCATCGCCACCATCCGCGCCGAGGCTCGCAGCATCGGTTTCGCCCTGCTGGCGGTGGTCTGGCCCCTGGCCCTGGCCTGGGCTGCCAGCTTCGTTTTCTATCAGGTCGCCAGCCGCCTGGCGGCGGCCTGAGTGCGGCCTGACCCCGGTCCGGCGCGCCGATCCGTTATCATGGCGGCCTTGCGAAAGGCCACGGCACCATGAAAGGCAACACCGAAAACCTCATCGAAATCGAAGACCTGCACTTCGCCTACGGCGCGAACCAGGTGCTTCAGGGCATCAACCTGACCATTCCCCGCGGCAAGGTGGTGGCGATCCTCGGCGTCAGCGGCTCCGGCAAGAGCACCCTGCTGCGCCAGATCGGCGGCCAACTGCACCCCGACCAGGGCCAGGTGCGGGTGAACGGCAAGGTCATGCACACGCTGGACCCCGACGGCCTTTACGCCATGCGTCGCCAGATGGGGCTGATGTTCCAGGCCGGCGGCCTGTTCACCGACATCTCGGTGTACGAGAACGTGGCCTTCCCCATGCGCGAGCTGACCGATCTGCCGGAGGAAATCATCCGCGACCTGGTGCAGATGAAGCTCCAGGCCGTGGGCCTGCGCGGCGCCATGGAGCTGATGCCCAACGAGCTGTCCGGCGGCATGGCCCGCCGCGTTGCCCTGGCCCGGGCCATCGCCCTCGATCCCATGCTGGCCATGTACGACGAGCCCTTCGCCGGCCTCGACCCGATCTCCCTCAACCAGATCGCCGGCCTGATCCGTAGCCTCAACGACGCCCTGGGCGTGACCTCCATCGTCGTCACCTACGACATGAGCGAATCCCTCAAAGTGGTGGACTACGCCTACTTCATCCACCACGGCAAGGTGGTGGCGCAAGGCACGCCGGCGGAAATCGAAGTCTCCGACAACCCCTTCGTGCACCAGTTCGTCCATTCCGAACCCGACGGTCCCGTGGCCTTCCACGCCGACGCCGTGCCCTACGCCGAGGACCTGGGGGTCTGAGCCGGCCCGGGCAAGTGCGCAATCCCGGTCAGGACCGGCGGCGCGCTTCCCGGCAAAGTGGCGCCTGATTGAGGAGGTGCCATGACGGCGGCGGAATCACGCGAAAAGCGAAATCCGGGCGGGCGCTATGCCCGACGGTTCCAGAAGGTGTTCGACTACATCCACACCCATCTGGACGAGGAGTTGTCGGTGGAGACCCTAAGCCGGGTCGCCCACTTTTCCAAGTTCCATTTCCATCGCCAGTTCTTCCTGTTCGTCGGTCTCAATGCCGCGCGGTACATCCAGTTGCTGCGGCTCAAACGGGCGTCCTATCGCCTGGTGTTCGAGCCCAAGGCGCGGGTGATCGACATTGCCTTGCAGGCCGGCTTTGAAAACCCGGAATCCTTTTCCCGGGCCTTCAAGGCCGCCATCGGCCAGACACCTTCTCAATTCCGCAAGGGCCCGGCCTGGCAGCCGTGGACCGAGCGGCTCCAGATACCCGCCATTGAGAGGACCGAACCTATGGAAGTGAAGATCATCGATTTCCCCGCCACCGACATCGCCGTGCTGGAACACCGGGGCGCCCCGGCCCTGGTGCACGACACCGTGCAGCGCTTCATCGACTGGCGCAAGACCACCGGCCTGTCGCCGGTGCACAGCAGCCGCCATTTCGGCATCGCCTACGACGACCCGGCCACCACGCCGCCCGAGCAGTTCCGCTTTGACCTGGGGGGCTCCGTCACCGCGCCGGTGCCCGAGAACCCCTGGGGCGTGGTCAACAAGCACCTTCCCGCCGGGCGTTGTGCCGTGGTGCGCCACCTGGGCAGCCGCGACCACATCGGCGACAGCATCTATCCGCTTTACCGGGAGTGGCTGCCCCAGAGCGGCGAGGATCTGCGCGACTTCCCCCTGTTTTTCGAATACCTGAACCTGATTCCCCAGGTCGAGGAACACGCCCTGGTGACGGACATTTTCTTGCCGCTGCGCTGAGCCGGACTTCCCGCCGGGGCGGCCCCCGGCGGGAGAGGAGGGGCCTTGGGCAAAGATGCCCCAGGGGGCACGCTTCCCCTGTAAAATCGCACCTTTGCGCCATTTTCCGGTTCTCTCCCCCATGAGTTCGAGCAAACCCAGCTTCCAGGATCTGATCCTGCGCCTGCAAACCTATTGGGCCAACCAGGGTTGCGCCCTGCTGCAACCCTACGACATGGAAGTGGGCGCGGGCACCAGCCATACCGCCACCTTCCTCCGGGCCCTCGGCCCCGAGCCCTGGAAGGCCGCCTACGTGCAGCCCAGCCGTCGTCCCAAGGACGGCCGCTATGGTGAGAACCCCAACCGCTTGCAGCACTACTACCAATACCAGGTGGTGTTGAAGCCCGCGCCGGAAAACATCCTGGAGCTGTACCTGGGCTCCCTCGAGGCCCTGGGCTTCGACCTGAAGAAGAACGACGTCCGCTTCGTCGAGGACGACTGGGAAAACCCCACCCTGGGCGCCTGGGGCCTGGGTTGGGAAGTCTGGATGAACGGCATGGAAGTGACCCAGTTCACCTACTTCCAGCAAGTGGGCGGCATCGACTGCAAGCCCATCACCGGCGAAATCACCTACGGCCTGGAACGCCTGGCCATGTACCTGCAAGGCGTCGAAAACGTTTACGACCTGGTATGGACCGAAGGCCTGTCCTACGGCGACGTCTATCACCAGAACGAAGTGGAGCAATCCACTTACAACTTCGAGCACAGCAATGTGGATTTCCTGCTCAAGGCCTTCGATGCCCACGAAGGCAACGCCAAGCACCTGATGAGCGAGGAAGTGGCCCTGGCCCTGCCCGCCTATGAGCAAGTGCTGAAGGCCGCCCACACCTTCAACCTGCTGGACGCCCGGGGCGCCATTTCCGTCACCGAGCGGGCCGCCTACATCGGCCGCATCCGCAACCTGGCCCGGGCCGTGGCCCAGAGCTACCTGGACAGCCGCGCCCGCCTCGGCTTCCCCATGGCGCCCAAGGCCCACGCCGAAGAAGTGCTGGCCCAGATCAACGCAAAGAAGGCTGCTTAAGAAATGAGCAACACAAAGAATCTGCTGGTCGAACTCTTCGTTGAAGAACTGCCCCCCAAGGCCCTGAACAAACTCGGCAACACCTTCGCCGACGCCCTGCTCAAGTCCCTGCAAAGCCAGGGTCTGGCGGCGACCGAGGCTGTCGTGACCGCCTACGCTTCGCCCCGCCGCCTGGCTGCCCACGTCACCGCTGTCGCCGGCCAGGCCGCCGACAAGCCCGTGGCACAAAAGCTGATGCCTGTGGCCGTGGGCCTGGACGCCAGCGGCAACGCCACCCCCGCCCTGGTGAAGAAACTGACGGCCTTGGGTGCCGATGCTTCCGTGGTGCCCCAACTGCGTCGCGAGAACGACGGCAAGGCCGACGTGCTGTTCTTCGACAGCGTCGCCAAGGGCGCGACCCTGGCCGACGGACTGCAAAAGGCGATTGAAACTGCCCTGGCTGCTCTGCCCATTCCCAAGGTGATGACCTACCAACTGGCCGACGGCTGGACCACGGTGAACTTCGTTCGTCCCGCCCACGGTCTGGTGGCACTGCACGGTGCCGACGTGGTGCCCGTTGCCGTGCTGGGGTTGACCGCTGGCCGCAATACCCAGGGCCATCGGTTTGAAGCTGCCGTCAGCCCCGTGACCATCGCCGATGCCGACAGCTACGCCACCGCCCTGGAAAAAGACGGCGCCGTGATCCCCGGCTTCGCCGCCCGCCGCGCCGAAATCGCCAAGCAACTGGCCGAGGCCGCCGCCAAGGCCGGTCACAATCTGGTGCCCATCCACGACGAAGCCCTACTGGATGAAGTCACCGCCCTGGTGGAACGGCCCAATGTGCTGATCGGCCAGTTCGAGGAAGCCTTCCTGGAAGTGCCCCAGGAATGTCTGATCCTGACCATGAAGGCCAACCAGAAATACTTCCCCCTGCTGGACAGCCAGGGCAAGCTGACCAACAAGTTCCTCATCGTCAGCAACATCCGCCCCAGCGACGCCAGCAACGTCATCGGCGGCAACGAGCGGGTGGTGCGCCCCCGCCTGGCGGACGCCAAGTTCTTCTTCGACCAGGACCGCAAGAAAAAGCTGGCGGACCGTATCCCCGGCCTGGACAAGGTGGTCTATCACAACAAGCTGGGCACCCAGGGCCAGCGGGTGAACCGGGTGGCCGCCATTGCCGAGGCCATCGCCCGCCTGCTGGGCAACGAGGTCCTGGCCGCCAAGGCCAAGCAGGCCGCCGAATTGGCCAAGGCCGACCTGCTCACCGACATGGTGGGCGAGTTCCCCGAGCTGCAAGGCATCATGGGCCGCTACTACGCCCAGCACGACGGCCTGGGCAGCGAGATCGCCGACGCCATCGAGGACCACTACAAGCCCCGTTTCGCCGGCGACAGCCTGCCCCGGGGTCTGGTGGGCACGGTGGTGGCCCTGGCCGACAAGCTGGAGACCCTGGTGGGCCTGTTCGCCATCGGCCAGATTCCCAGCGGCGACAAAGACCCCTTTGCCCTGCGCCGCCACGCCCTGGGCGTGGTCCGCATGCTGGTGGAAGGCGACCACAACCTCACCCTGGACAAGCTGCTGTTGAGCGCCGCCGGCGTCTTCGCCGACCTGGGGCTGGACCAGGACAAGGCCCCCCTGGTTTCCCTGGCCGAGCTGAAGTCCGGCCAGGTCAAGGAAGGCAACGCTACCCTGGGTGCCCTCAGCGCCTTCATCTACGACCGCCTCGCCGGTTCCCTGCGCGATCAGGGCTACACCGCGCAAGAAGTTGACGCCGTGGTGAGCCAGCGGCCCCAGCGCCTGGGCGACATTCCCAAGCGCCTGGCGGCGGTGCGCGCCTTTGCCGCCCTGCCCGAGGCCGCCGCCCTGGCCGCCGCCAACAAGCGGGTCGGCAACATCCTGAAGAAGGTGGAGGGGACGGTGGAGCCCAAGGTGAACGAAGCCCTGCTGCGGGAAGACGCCGAGAAGTCCCTGGCATCAGCCCTGGAACAGGTGGCCTACGCTGCCAACGCCGCCTTCGACAGCGGCGACTACACGGCCTCCCTGCAAGCCCTGGCCGCCCTGCGTGGGCCGGTGGATGCCTTCTTCGACGACGTGATGGTGAACGCCGAGGACGAGCAGTTGCGCCTCAACCGCCTCGGCCTGCTGGCCACCCTGCACGGCGCCATGAACCGGGTGGCCGATTTGTCCAAGCTGTCCACCTGATGCCGAACGCCCGGAGAAAGCCCGGTTTGTGCCGGATGTTCTGCGGGCGGGCGGCGACCATCCTGATCACAATGGCCCAATGAAACTCGTCATCCTCGACCGCGACGGCGTCATCAACTTCGACTCGGACCAGTACATCAAGTCCCCGGACGAGTGGAAGCCCATTCCCGGCAGCCCGGAGGCCATCGCCCGGCTGAACCAGGCGGGTTACCGCGTGGTGGTGGCCACCAACCAGTCCGGCGTGGGGCGCGGTCTGTTCGAGATGGACACCCTCAACGCCATCCACGAAAAAATGCTGCGCACCGTGGCCCAGGTGGGCGGCCGCATCGACGCCATCTTCTTCTGTCCCCACACCAACGAGGACAAGTGCAACTGCCGCAAGCCCAAGCCGGGCATGCTGGAGGAGATCGGCGCCCGTTACAACACCGTGCTGGCCGGCGTGCCGGTGGTGGGCGACGCCCTGCGCGACCTCCAGGCCGCCGTGGCGGTGGGCGCCCAGCCCATGTTGGTCCTCACCGGCAAGGGCGAGAAGACCAAGGCCGATCCCCAACTGCCCGCCATCACCCCCGTTTATGCCGACCTGGCAGCCGTGGCCGACGCCCTGGCCAAGGCCGGCAACTGAGCCCCATCCGCCATGGCCCTGCTGCGTTCCCTGCTCTACATGCTGTTGCAGACGATCTTCACGCCGATCTTCGTCACCAGCTTTTTGTGTTTCTTCTGGATGCCCCTGTGGCAGCGCCACCTCTACAGCCGCGGCTGGGTGTGGACCGCCCTCTGGCTGATCCGCCACGTGCTGGGCATCCGCTATGAGGTGAAGGGAGCGGAGAACATTCCCGCCGGCGCCTGCATCGTCATGTCCAAGCACCAGTCGGCCTGGGAGACCATCGGCCTGCAACAGGTGTTCCTCGGCTCCATCTTCGTCATGAAGAAGGAGTTGCACTGGATTCCCTTCTTCGGCTGGGCCCTGGCCCTCAACCCCATGATCGCCATCGACCGCGGCGCCCGCCGCGACGCCCTGCGCCAGGTGGTGACCCTGGGTACCGCCCGGCTCAAGGCCGGCTACCGGGTCATCATCTATCCCGAGGGCACCCGGGTCGCCCCCGGCGTGCACGGCGAGTACAAGCGCGGCGGCGCCGTGCTGGCCCACCACTCCGGCTTTCCCGTGGTGCCCGTGGCCCACAACGCCGGCGAGCTGTGGCCGCGCAATGCCTTCATCAAACGCCCCGGCCTGATCACCGTCAGCGTCGGTCCCGCCATCGATCCCAACGGCCTGCGCTCCGAGGAAGTATTGCGCCGGGCCGAGGAATGGATCGAAGGCGAAATGCGCCGCATCAGTCCCCACCGCTACCCCGCTCCCAGCGAGCAATCCTGATGGTTTTCATCGCCCGCCCAACCCTGATCCCGTCCGCCGCCAGTCGTCCGGCGCGGGCAGGGCAGCGGCGGACGCCGGCCCGGGCGGCAATCCCGGTTTCGGAGGTCGTCCATGAAGCCCCGTAATCCCCAACTCTCCCTGCGTCTGGACCTGGGCAATGCCGAGGACACCACGGCGCCCTGGTGCGAAGGCGCCAGCCTCGCCTATCTCGGCGGACAGCTGCGCCTGACCCTGGATACCACCCACAAGCAGGCGGCCCTGGATGGCGCCGTGCTGCACCTGCCGCTGCCCCCCGAGGCCACACCGCGCCAGATCCAGGACGCCGCCGAGGCCTGGTTGCGCCAGGAGGCCAAGCACTTGCTGGGCGAGGCCATCCATCGTCACGCCGCGCGCCAATGCCGCACCCCGCCCAAGCTGGCCCTGTCCTTCGCCGCCCGCAGCCACTGGGTCCATGTGGAGGCGGACTGCCTGCGCTGCAACTGGCGCCTGGTGGAGCAACCCATGGCCGTCATCGACCAGGTGGTGGCGCGGGCCGTGGCCAGCCTGCCGCTGCCGGTGGTGGAAGGCGATCTGTTCGCCGCGGTGGCGTGAGGGGATTCCGTTTTCAGCGGCGGCGTCGACACGATGACCAGGGCCCGGAACACCGGCATGGCACCGGCCTCTTCGGCGACTTCGCCAACCGGGGCCTGCGCGCCGCGCGGGAAGCGGGACTGATCATGAGCGCCGCCGAACAACTGCCCCTGTTCCGCCTGCCGCCGCCCGATGCGCCGGCCAAGGTGCACCACGTCCAACTGGGCAACCGCATCGTCGGCTATACCCTGCATCCGGCCCGGCGCCGCATGAGCCTCAACATCGACGAGCGCGGCCTGCGCGTCAGCCTGCCCCGGGGCGTGCCCCTGGCCGAGGCCGAGGCCTTCATCCGCCTCCACGGCCAATGGGTGCTGGACAAGCTGGACGAATACAGCAGCCGCGAAGTGCGCCGCCAGATCATGCTCCACGACGGCCAGCGCCTGCCCCTGCTGGGGGGCGAGGTGACGCTGCGCATCGGCGCCGGCAACAACCGCTTCCGCTGGTTCGACACCCTGCTCGAATTGCTGCCCCGGCCCCAGGCCGACCTGGATGCCCTGACCCGGCGCGCTTTCCAGACCCGGGCGCTGGAGGTGTTCGACAAGCGCCTGCGGCATTTCGCCGAACTCGGCGACTACGACCTGCCCACCCTGGCCCTCAGCAGCGCCCGTACCCGTTGGGGCAGTTGCAGCCTGGAATCGGGCATCCGCCTCAACTGGCGGCTGATCCACCTGCCCTTGGACCTGATCGACTACGTGGTCTGCCACGAGCTGGCCCACTTGCGCCAAATGAACCACAGCGCCCGTTTCTGGTCGGAAGTGGCGGCGATCTGCCCCGATTGGCAGGAAAGACGCCAGGCCCTGAAGCAGCGCGGCGCCCATCTCCCCATCCTGTGAGTACAAGACCATGAGAATCCTCCACACCATGATCCGGGTCGGCAACCTGGAAAAATCCCTTGCCTTCTACACCGAGGTCCTCGGCATGAAGTTGCTGCGCCAGCACGACTACCCCGAGGGCAAGTTCACCCTGGCCTTCGTCGGCTACGGCGACGAGGCCAGCAACGCCGTGATCGAGCTGACCTACAACTACGGCGTGGACAAGTATGAACAGGGCAACGCCTTCGGCCACATCGCCCTGGCCGTGCCCGACGCGGCGGCGGCCTGCGATGCCATCCGCCAGCGCGGCGGCAAGGTGGTGCGCGAAGCCGGCCCCATGAAGCACGGCTCCACCATCATCGCCTTCGTCGAGGATCCTGACGGCTACAAGATCGAGCTGATCCAGCACTGAGCCCTTCGTTGCCCACACCCTCGACACCATGAGGGAATTGATCCGCCTGGCCTGGCCGGTATTCATCGCCCAGGTCGCCATCATCGCCAACGGTATGGTGGATACGGTGATGGCCGGCCGCCTGTCCTCCGCGGACCTGGCCGCCATCGGCATCGGCTCGGCCATCTTCGCCTCGGTCTTCATCACCGCCACCGGCGTGCTGCTGGCCCTGACGCCGGCGGTGGCCCATCTGTACGGCGCCGGTCAGCGGCAAGCCATCGGCGAGGAAGTGCGCCAGGCCGCCTGGTTGGCCTGCGGGCTGACGGTGCTGGTGGAACTGCTATTCCTCTTTCCCGATCCCCTGCTGGCCCTGTCCCGCCTCACGCCGGACATGGAGACGCGGGTGCGCGCCTACCTGGGGGCCCTGGCCTGGTACGTGCCGGCGGGCATGTTGCTGCGCCTGTTCCACGCCGCATCCTCCGGCCTCGGTCTGCCCCGGCCGGCGATGATCCTGAGTCTGCTGACTCTGGCCCTGAAGGCGCCCCTCAACTGGGTGTTCATGTATGGCCATTTTGGTTTACCCGCCCTGGGTGCCACGGGTTGCGGCGTGGCCAGCGCCGTGGCCGGCTGGATCGTGGCCGGCATCGCTTGTTATTGGTGGGCCAGCTGGGAAGCCTACCGGCCCTACGGCATCTTTCAGCGCTTCAGCCTGCCCCGCGGGTCGGATTTGGCGGCCCTGCTCAAGCTGGGCCTGCCCATCGGCGCCACCTTCCTGGTGGACGTCACCGCCTTCACCTTCATGGCCCTGTTCATCGCCCGCCTGGGGGCCACCGCCTCGGCGGCCCACCAGATCGCGGCCAATCTCTCGGTGCTGTGCTTCATGTTGCCCACCGCCATCGGCCACGCCGCCGGCGTGCTGGCCGGTCAGTCCCTCGGCGCGCAACAGCCGGCCCAGGCGCGGCGAGCATGCTTGCGGGGCTACGGCCTGGGTATGGCCTGCACCATGGCGCTGGCCGCCGCCCTAGCCCTGGGCCGGGAGCCCTTGGCCGGTTTCTATAGCGCCGATCCGGCGGTGCGGGCGCTGGCCGCCAGCCTGATTCTTTGGGTGGCTTGCTATCACCTGGCGGACGGCTTGCAGACGGTGGCGGTCAACGTGCTGCGGGGCTACAAGCGGGCCACCGCACCCATGGTGATCTACGCCGTGGCCCTGTGGGGCGTCGGCCTCGCCGGCGGCGTGGCGCTGGGCTTGTATGACGGCTTGGGGCCGCCCCGGGGCGCGGCGGGCTTCTGGCAGGCGGGCGCCGTGGCTCTGACCCTGGCCGGGCTGGCGGTGACGGTCTATTGGTGGCGGGTGTCCGCCGCCGCCCTTCAGCCCAGGCCGGTGGCGAACAGCACGGCGCCGTAGCGGGCCGTCTTGCCCAGGGCGATCCAGGCCAGGCAGGGCCAGAAGGGCAGGCGCAGCCAGCCGGCGGCCAGGCACAAGGCGTCGCCCACCAGGGGCAGCCAGGACAGCACCAGGGCGGGGCTACCCCAATGGTGCAACCAGGCCAGGCTGCGGGGCGAAACCCGCTGTAGGGAGCGTTCCGGCAGCAGTCGGGCCAGGCCGTAGCTGCTGAGGCCGCCCAGGGTATTGCCCAGACTGGCCAGGGCCAGGGCATGCCACCACTGTTCGGGGTGCAACTTGACCACGGCGAACAGCAGGGCTTCCGAACCGCCGGGAAAAACCGTGGCGGAAATGAAGGCGGAGAGGAATAGACTGATCAAGCCCCCTTCCGGGGTGATCCACGACGCGAAAAAATCCATGGCGGGATGATAGCGTTACGGTCATCGCCCTCTGGGATCTTTGCGGACTATCGACATGAGCCAGACTTCCCTCTTGCGTCGCCTTTTCGCCCTGGCGCGGCGGCGCGGTTTGCGCGCCGCCGCCCAGTTGGCCGGCCCGCCCTCGTCGCCGCCGCCGACGGACTTCCTGCCCGGCGCCGACCCCACCGGCCCCACGCCCCAGCGCGAAGGCCGGGTCCAGTGTGCGAGCCCCGCCGGGCTGCACCACATGCACTATTACGAGTGGGGGGCGGCGGACAATCCGCGGGTGCTGCTGTGCGTGCACGGCCTGACCCGCAACGCCCGCGACTTCGACTTCATTGCCCGCGCCCTGGCCAAGGATTACCGGGTGGTCTGCCCCGACGTGGTCGGTCGTGGCCGCAGCGACTGGCTGCGGGACAAGGCCCTGTACGCCATTCCCCAATACGTGTCGGACATGGTGACCCTGATCGCCCGCCTCGGGGCGGAGCAGGTGGATTGGATCGGCACTTCCATGGGCGGCCTGATCGGCATGACCCTGGCCGCCCAGCAGGGCACGCCGATCCGCCGCCTGGTGCTCAACGACGTGGGTCCGCTGCTGTCCGCCAGCGCCCTGCAACGGATCGGCACCTACGTCGGTCGCCAGCACCACTTTCCCAGCCTGGCGGCGGCGGAGGCCCACATCCGCAAGGTGCACGCCCCCTTCGGCCTGCTCACCGACGAGCAATGGCAGCATCTGACCCGCTGGTCGGTGAAGCCGGACGTGGAGAAGGAGGGCGGGTTCGTCTTCCACTACGATCCGGGCATCGGCGACGCCTTCCGTACCGCGCCGATGTTGATGGACGTGAACCTGTGGCCCATCTACGAGCGCATCGCCTGCCCGGTGCTGGCCCTGCGCGGCGGCGATTCCGACCTGATTTCCCACGCCACCCTGGCGGACATGGCCTTGCGCGGCCCCCGCGCCAAGACCATCGAATTCGCCGGCATCGGCCACGCCCCCACCCTCATGAGCGATGCCCAGATCGTGCCGGTGTGGGACTTTTTGGCCGCGGCCTGATACCCTTTTGCCTTTGCGCCATTGTTTTCCTTTCGGTAAATCCGCTGTGAAATCCTCCGCCGCTTCCCGTCCGGCCGCCAAGGCGGCCGCGAAAACCCCCGCCACCCGCCCCATCGACTACCTGGAAAAGATCCTCAACGCCCGGGTCTACGATGCCGCCATCGAAACCCCGCTGGACCTGGCGCCGGGCCTTTCCGCCCGCAGCGGCAACAAGATTTTCCTCAAGCGCGAGGACATGCAGCCGGTGTTCTCCTTCAAGCTGCGCGGCGCCTACAACAAGATGGCGTCCCTGACGCCGGCCCAGCGCAAGCGCGGGGTGATCTGCGCCTCCGCCGGCAACCACGCCCAGGGCGTGGCCCTGTCGGCGAAGAAGATGGGCTGCCGCGCCGTGATCGTGATGCCCACCACCACGCCCGCCATCAAGGTGAACGCGGTCAAGGCCCGGGGCGGCGAGGTGGTGCTGGCGGGCGATTCCTACGACGACGCCTACGCCCATGCCAAGACCCTGGAAAAGAAACAGGGTCTGACCTTTGTCCATCCTTACGACGATCCCGACGTGATCGCCGGCCAGGGCACCATCGGCATGGAAATCCTGCGCCAGCATCCCGATCCCATCGACGCGGTGTTCGTCTCCATCGGCGGCGGCGGCCTGGCGGCCGGCGTGGCGGCCTACATCAAGCGGGTGCGGCCCAGCACCAAGGTGATCGGCGTGGAAACCTTCGACGCCGACGCCATGGCCCGCTCCATCAAGGCTGGCAAGCGGATCAAGCTCGATACCGTGGGCCTCTTCGCCGACGGCACCGCCGTGAAGTTCGTCGGCGAGGAAACCTTCCGTCTCTGCCGCGAACTGTTGGACGACATCGTGCTGGTGGACACCGACGCCATCTGCGCCGCCATCAAGGACGTGTTTGAGGACACCCGTTCCATCCTGGAGCCCTCCGGTGCCCTGGCCATCGCCGGCGCCAAGGAATACGCCAAGAAAAAGCGCCTCAAGGACAAGACCCTGGTGGGCGTGGCCTCCGGCGCCAACACCAACTTCGACCGCCTGCATTTCGTCGCCGAGCGGGCCGAGGTGGGCGAACAGCGGGAAGCCATCCTGGCCGTGACCTTGCCGGAGAAGCCCGGCGCCTACAAGAAGTTCGTCAGCCTGATCGGCAAGCGCAACATCACCGAGTTCAACTACCGCTACAACGACCCCAAGCAGGCCCACGTTTTCGTCGGCATCCAGGTCGCCAACCGGGACGAGGCCCACAAGCTGGTGGCCAACCTGAAGCGCCACGACCTGCCCACCATCGACCTCACCGACGATGAGATGGCGAAGAACCACGTGCGCCATCTGGTCGGCGGCCACGCGCCAGGGCTCACGGACGAACTGCTCTACCGCTTCGAATTCCCCGAGCGCCCCGGCGCCCTGATGAACTTCCTCGAGCACATGAGCAAGGGCTGGAACATCAGCCTGTTCCACTACCGCAACCACGGCGCCGACTACGGCCGCGTGCTGGTGGGCATGCAGGTGCCCAAGGGCGAGATGAAGGCCTTCAAGGGCTTCCTCGACGCCCTCGGCTATCAATGGTGGGACGAGACGAAGAACCCCGCCTACCGCCTGTTCCTGGGCTGAGTCAGAGCGGGGAGGCGATCATGGCTGGTTATGATTTCGACACCCCCATTGATCGCCGCGACAGCGACTCCATGAAGTGGTCCCGCTACCGGGGCCGCGACGTGATTCCCCTCTGGGTGGCGGACATGGACTTTGCCGCGCCGCCGCCGGTGCTGGCGGCCCTGCACAAGCGCGTCGACCACGGCGTGTTCGGCTACGCCAAACCCTGGCCCTCCCTCACCGCCGCCGTCATCGACCATTTGCGTCGCCACTACGCGTGGAAGGTGGAGGCGGCGTGGATCGTCTGGATCCCCGGCGTGGTGGCCGCCTTCAATGCCGCCTGCCGCGCCGTGGGCGGCACCGGCGCCAACGTGTTCACCGCCACCCCGGTGTATCCACCCTTTCTTACCGCGCCCGCCAACGCCGGCCGACACTTGGTGACCCAGCCCCTGGTGCAGTCGGACCCGGATGGCCGCTGGGGGTGGGACTTCGCGGCGACGGCGCGCAGCCTGGCCGAGAGCCGCGCCCGTCTCTGGCTGCTGTGCCATCCCCACAATCCCGTGGGGCGGGTGTGGCGCGACGACGAGTTGGCGGAGATCGGACGCTTGGCGGAAAAGCACGACCTAGTGGTGTGTTCCGACGAGATCCATTGTGGCCTGGTGCTCGATCCGGCCCTGCACCATCGGCCCCTGGCCTCCCTCTCGCCGCAACTGGCCCGGCGCACCATCACCCTGATGGCGCCCTCCAAGACTTTCAACATCCCCGCCCTGTACAGCGCCTTCGCCGTGATCGCCGATCCCGCCCTACGGCGCGCCTTCAGCCAGGTGATGGAGGGCATCATGCCCCACATCAACACCCTGGGCCTGGTGGCGACGGAAGCCGCCTACCGCGATGGCGACGAGTGGCGCGAGGCCCTGATCGATTATCTGCGCGGCAACGCGCGGCGGGTGGAAGCCGCCGTGGCGACCATGGACGGGTTGTCCATGACGCCGGTGGAAGCGACCTACCTGGCCTGGATTGATTGCCGCGCCCTCTGCCAGCAACGCGGCATCGACGATTCGCAAAAATTCTTCGAGGCTGCCGGCGTCGGCCTGTCCGATGGACGCGACTTCGGCCTGCCCGGCTTTGTCCGTCTCAACTTCGGTTGCCCCCGTGCTTTGCTCGACGAAGCCCTGGCTCGCATGACCAAGGCCCTGGCCTGAGGGACTGCACCTCTGTAACGACAGACACAAACCCTTACACTGGGTTTGTCCCCCACCACCCTCGCCGGTTCGTTATTGGACTCATGGGCAACGTCGCCCAGCAACCAAGAAAGTCGAGATCCAAAATGAACCGTACCCTGCGCACCCTGCTCGTTTCCGTGATCGGTCTGTCTGCTGTCGCTGCTTACGCCCAGGCCCCCGCCACGCCTGCTACTCCCGCCACCGCCCCGGTCAAGGCCGAAGCCAAGGCGGAAGCCGCCAAGCCCGAAACCGCCCCTGCCGAGAAGCACAAGAAGGTTCACAAGGCCAAGGTGGAAAAGGCCGAGAAGGCTGAAGCTGCCAAGACCGACGCCGCCAAGTAATTCGCTGCTTGCGAAAAGAGGCCACCGACGTGAGTGTCGGTGGCCTCTTTGCATTTTTCCGAGCGTCCTAGACTGCGTGTGCCGTCACGGACAACACCCGGTCAGTTTTTGATCGGGCGTCCCGAGGCATTTATTTCTTTTTGGACTGGGTCGTCTGCTTGGTGCCATACCACGTTTCCCAATCCACAAAGGCAGAAAAGCTGATGCCGCCAGAGGCCAGGTCCAGCAGTTCGTCCGGCAATTCGTCTTTGCCTGCGGGCAGGACGATGGTGACTTCACCGGGTTTTTCTTCAAGCACGTTGATCTTAAGAGTGGCCACAGGATTGCTGCCGAAGGTTTGTTGCAGGGCACCGTGGGGGTCCTTCACCAACAGGTCGTGGAAGTCGGCGTCCTTGAGGGCGCGGTCCACCAGGACGGCTTCGGCTTGACGACGAATGTCGAGGAAAGAGGGCTGGGTGGCTTGAGTGGTCATGGTTCACCTTTCACAAATTTAAAAATGCAGGCCAGTACATCTGGGTTATCTTTCGCGCCGTTTGCGTACGGAATACGCTGTCCGCGACGTGGTGCAATCTAGTCGTCACGCATGCGATCACAGAATCGTCACAACCTTGCCAGGCATGAATAATTCACACTCGCCCATCATTTCCCCGGTACTCCCCCATCAGGCGCAGGCATTGGCGCCGCTCACCTGGGATCGCTATCGTTGTCTGCTGGACATGACCGGCGCCGAAGCCGAAGCGCTGGTTCCTTGTTGTTTTGCTGCCTGGGACGGGGAGCGGCCGGTGGGGCTGATCGTTTCCGCCCGTTCTGATCGGCAAGCCAGGTCATCCGGCTGGCAGGGCCTTTACTCCCTCATGGTGGCGCCGGACTGGCGCAATCAGGGCATCGGCGGCGCGCTGTTGGATGCCTTGACGTCCGCCCTGCCTGTCCTGGGCACAAAGGGCATCGATACGAGCTACTCCGACGCCTTGCCCGGCGCACCGGCCTTCGCCGCCCTATTGCAATCCCGTGCCTGGCAGACGCCGTGGGCCGAGCGCTTCCGCATCTGCGGCGAGGTGCGCGCGACCCAGGCCATCTTCCGCGATGTCGAACAACTGTTGCAGCGGCTCCATCAGGGCGGTTTGCGCGTCCATCCCTGGCGGGAGCGCAAAGAGGAGGTGGAGGCCTTTGCCGTGGACGTGATCAAGCGGGGCGAAGCCCCAGCCTGGGCCAGTCCCGAGAGTTGGAGCGCTCGCCTCGACCAAGACATGTCCCTGGCGGTGGCCGATGCGGCAGGCAGCCTGGTGGGATGGGTGATTTGTGAATACCAGCCCGCCCTCAAGCGCTGGCATTTCCCCGTGGGTTGGGTCTGTCCCCCCTGGGACGGCTACGGCTGGTTGCTGGGCGTCTATGCCGACGGTGCCCGGCGCATTGCGGCAAAGGATGGTGACCAGGCACTGGTGGTGATCGAAACCGGGTCCGAACAGCAGGGCATGTGGCGCGTGTTGGAGCGGCGTTTCAAGCCCCACATGCGGTGGACCGATCGCCTGATGGTCAGTGCGCGGGCCCTTGCCGCTGAGTGAGTCAGGCGAGTGTCGTCAGGCAATGGCCGGTGACGGCGCGGCACGACCTGTAGCGTGCTCGACCCGTTGATTTCCGTTGCGGCAGACAGGCGGACCGTCAAACACCCTGGGTCTGGGATGCGCCCTTGAGCAAATGGGTTTGCACCACGTGGGCCACGACGCTCTTGAGGACCGGCAGGTAGCTATCGACGGATAGGTCGGGGTTGCGGATGACCCGTACCGTCAATCCTTCGAACAGGGACGCAAGCACGCTCAGGGGGCCATCCAATTCGGCATCGCTGAAATGGATGCCGTAGCGCTGCAATCCTTCCCGGAAGAAATCCCGCATGTGCACCATGGCCGCCTGATCGGCCTTGCGTACGATGCCGGCGACGCTTTCATTGCGCGCCGCCTCGGCGATGATCTCCAACATCAGCGGGGCGTTCTGGTCGCTGGTCGTCTCTTCCAGACAGTTGTCCACGTCGTCCACCAGGGCCTGAAGCAGATCGCCGCCGACGGAAATGCTGCGCAAGCGGTCGGTGATGGTGATCAGGTTGAGCAGGTCCCGCTCGACGATGGCGGCGATGATGGCTTCCTTGTTCTCGAAGTAGTGGTAGATATGGCCGACGCTCATGCCGGCGGTCTTGGATATCTGGGCCATGCTGGCGCCGTGGAAGCCCTGGCTGCGGAAACACTCGGTCGCCGCTTCCAGCACTTGCGCCTTGCGCGCCTCGGCGCGGCTGGGCTCGGGAGCGGGAGGGGTGTGACTTTCGATACGCATGACGGCAATCTTTCCATTGTGGTTATCAGCCAGTCGGCAAGCGGGCCGGCTGGGTTCGGGCCATGGGGATCCGCTACCGGAAACCCGTCGTTACACATCGACCATGGCGAAGCTCTGTATTATTTTTCCTATTCTAGATTAGAATGAACGCTCAAACTAATTATTGTGCTGTTTATTCCGAGGCCTGAGCGCTCCCGCCCCAGTCCCGATCCCCCAGGGAGAAATACATGAAAATCAAATACGTATCGCAGTTTGGTTGGGTCCTGGCCCTTGGTGGCTTGGTGCTGGCGGGCTGTGGCCAATCCCAGTCCCCTCAAGGGGGCGGAGCCGCCGGGCCGGTGGAAGTCGGGGTTTACGAGGTCAAGCCGCAGCAACTGGCCCTGACCACCGAACTGTCCGGACGCACCTCTGCCTATCAGGTGTCCGAGGTCCGGCCCCAGGTGAACGGCATCATCCAACGCCGCCAGTTCGTGGAAGGGGAAGACGTCAAGGCAGGCCAGTCCCTCTACCAGATCGATCCGGCCCTCTACCAGGCGACCTATGACAGTGCCAAGGCCACCCTGGCAGCGGCCAAAAACAAGGCCTCCCGCTACGACGATCTGGTGGCGATCAAGGCCGTCAGCCAGCAGGATTACGACGACGCCCAGTCGGCCCTCCAGCAAGCCCAGTCGGCCCTGGAGACGGCCCGCATCAACCTGGCTTATACCAAGGTGTCGGCGCCCATCTCCGGCCGCATCGGCAAGTCCAGCGTGACGCCAGGCGCCCTGGTCACGGCCAACCAGGCGACAGCCCTGACCACCATTCAGCAGTTGGATCCGATGTACGTGGATGTGACCCAGTCCAGTGCCGAACTGTTGCGCCTGAAGCGCGACTGGGCCAGCGGCAAGTTGAAGCGCGTCAACAACAAGGAGGCCTCGGTGCGTCTGCTGCTGGAAGATGGCAGCGAGTATCCCTTGTCGGGCAAGTTGCAGTTTTCCGACGTGACGGTGGACCAGGGCACGGGCACATACACCCTGCGGGCCGTGTTCCCCAATCCCAAGGGCGACCTGCTGCCGGGTATGTACGTCCGCGCCGTGCTGGAGGAAGGCACCACCAGCGAGGCATTGCTGGTGCCGCAGCAGGGCGTCAGCCGCGACAACAAGGGTAATCCCACGGCCCTGGTGTTGACCGCCGAGGGCAAGGTGGAGGCCCGCGTGCTGAAGACCGAGCGCACCGTGGGCGACAAGTGGTTGGTGGGCGAGGGCATCCAGAGCGGTGACCGGGTGATCGTGGAAGGCTTGCAGAAGGTGCGGCCCGGAGCGATGGCCAAGGCCGTGCCGGTAGGCAATGCAGCAGCACCGGCGGCGACCGAGGCCAAGGCCGGCGGCAGCGAAACCCCAGCGGCTGCCAAGCCCTGATGACCCCCACGCCCTAAGGAAACGCCATGTCACGCTTTTTTATCGACCGGCCCATCTTTGCCTGGGTCATCGCCATCGTCATCATGTTGGCGGGGTTGCTGGCCATCCGCACCTTGCCCATTTCCCAATATCCGCCCATCGCGCCACCGGCGGTGAGCATCAGCGCGAGCTACCCCGGCGCTTCCGCGAAGACGGTGGAGGACAGCGTCACCCAGGTGATCGAACAGAAAATGAAGGGCATCGATCACCTCACCTACATGTCCTCCAGCAGCGATTCCACGGGCAACGTCAGCATCAACCTGACCTTCGATGCCGGTACCGATCCCGACATCGCCCAGGTGCAGGTACAGAACAAGCTTGCCCTGGCCACCCCGCTGCTGCCCCAGGAAGTACAAAAGCAGGGGGTGCAGGTGGCGAAGTCGTCCACCAACTTCCTCATGGTGTTGGGTTTCGTCTCTGAAAACGACAGCATGAGCGACATCGACCTGGGAGACTATGTGGCGTCCAACATCCAGGACATCATCGCCCGGGTCAACGGCGTCGGCGAAACCCAGTTGTTCGGCAGCAAGTACGCCATGCGCATCTGGCTGGATCCGGCCAAGCTGCAAAAGTACAAGCTCACGCCGGCGGAAGTCAGCGCCGCCATCGTCGCCCAGAACGCCCAGGTCACCGCCGGCCAGCTGGGCGGAATGCCCGCCATCAAAGGGCAGCAGCTCAACGCCACGGTGACGGCCCAGAGCCGCTTGCAGACGCAGGAACAGTTCGGCGACATCCTGCTGAAAACCGCCAGCGCCGGTTCCGTGGTGCGCCTGCGGGACGTAGCGCGGATCGAACTCGGTGGTGAAACGTACGACGTGGTGGCGCGCTATAACGGCAAGCCGGCGACGGGACTGGCGGTCAAGCTGGCCACCGGCGCCAACGCTCTGCAAACCGCCCAGGCGGTCAAGGCCAAGGTGCATGAGCTGGAGAAGTATTTTCCCCAGGGCATGAAGGCCGTGTTGCCCTACGACACCACGCCCTTCGTCGAAATTTCCATCGAGGAAGTGGTCAAGACCCTGGTGGAGGCCATCGCCCTGGTCTTCCTGGTGATGTACCTGTTCCTGCAAAATTTCCGCGCCACGCTGATCCCCACCATCGCCGTGCCGGTGGTCTTGCTGGGCACCTTCGGCGTGCTGGCCGCCGCCGGATTTTCCATCAACACCCTGACCATGTTCGGCATGGTGCTGGCCATCGGCTTGCTGGTGGACGACGCCATCGTCGTGGTGGAAAACGTCGAGCGGGTCATGAGCGAGGAAGGACTCTCGCCCAAGGAGGCGACCCGCAAGTCCATGAACCAGATCACCGGCGCTCTGATCGGCATCGCCCTGGTGCTGTCCGCCGTGTTCGTCCCTATGGCCTTCTTTGGCGGATCCACGGGTGTGATCTACCGGCAGTTCTCCATCACCATCGTCTCGGCCATGGTGCTGTCGGTGGTGGTGGCGCTGATCCTGACCCCGGCCCTGTGCGCCACCCTGCTCAAGCCGGTGGCCAAGGGCCACGTCGCTGCCGAGGATAGCCGCATGGGCCGTTTCTTCCTCTGGTTCAACCGGGGCTTTGACCTTACCAACAGCCGCAGCCGGACCATCGTTGGCCGCATGGTGGAGAATCCCAAGCGCTACCTGGTGATCTACGGTCTGGTGGTGGCCCTCATGGGCTTCCTTTTCCTCCGCCTGCCCACCGCGTTCTTGCCCGACGAAGACCAGGGCTTCCTGATGGCACAGGTGACCCTGCCCTCCGGGGCGACGACGGAACGCACCCTGAAGGTGATCGAGCAGGTGGAGCACCATTTCATGGAAGAGCAGAAGGAAGCCGTGGATTCCGTGTTCACCGTGACGGGCTTCAGCTTTGGCGGTAGCGGCCAGAACACGGGGCTGGCCTTCATCAACCTCAAGGACTGGAGCGTGCGCAAGCGTCCCGATCTGAAGGTCGCCGCCGTCGCTGGCAAGGCCATGGGGCGTTTCATGGGATTCCGCGATGCCCTGGCCTTCGCCTTTGCCCCGCCGGCCGTGGTGGAGCTGGGTAATGCCACCGGTTTCGACTTCCAGTTGCAGGACCGGGCCGGCCTCGGCCACCAGGCCCTAATGGACGCCCGTAACCAGTTGCTCGGCATGGCCGGGCAAAATCCGTTGCTGATGGCGGTGCGGCCCAATGGCCAGGACGACACGCCGGAATACAAGCTGGACATCGACACGGCCAAGGCCGGCGCCATGGGGCTCACCCAGGCCGACATCAACAGCGTGTTGCAAACGGCCTGGGGCAGCGCCTACGTCAATGACTTCATCGACAAGGGCCGGGTCAAGCGCGTCTACCTGCAAGGGGATGCGCCGGCGCGGATGGACCCGAAGGACTTCGACAAGTGGTACGTGAAGAACAGTGCCGGCGACATGGTGCCCTTCTCCTCCTTCGCCACCGCCCACTGGGCCTACGGTTCGCCGCGGCTGGAGCGGTACAACGGCCAGTCTTCCGTCGAAATCATGGGGCAGGCAGCACCCGGGCGTAGCAGCGGTGAAGCCATGGCCGCCATGGAGGAGATGGCCGCCAAGCTGCCGGCGGGGATAGGCTACGAATGGACCGGTTTGTCCTACCAGGAGCGCATGTCCGGCTCCCAGGCCCCGGCCCTCTACGCCATCTCCCTGTTGGTGGTCTTCCTCTGCCTGGCCGCTTTGTATGAGAGCTGGTCGATCCCCTTCTCGGTGATGCTGGTGGTCCCCCTGGGCATCATCGGCGCGTTGTTGGCTGCTCTGCTGCGAGGCATGTCCAACGACGTGTACTTCCAGGTAGGCCTGCTGATGACCATCGGTCTTTCCGCCAAGAACGCGATCCTGATCGTCGAATTCGCCAAGGAGCAGATGGAGCACGGCAAGGGGCTGGTGGAGGCGGCCATCGAGGCGGTACGTCTGCGCTTGCGTCCCATCGTCATGACTTCCCTGGCCTTCATCCTGGGGGTCTTGCCCCTGGCCATTTCCAGCGGAGCCGGTTCCGGCGCGCAGAACGCCATCGGTACCGGGGTGATCGGCGGCATGGTCACCGCCACCGTGCTGGCCGTGCTTTTCGTTCCTGTATTCTTTGTGGTCGTGCGGCGGGTCTTCAAGGGTAAGACGCCCGATGACCAGGCCAGCCAAGGGACCGCTGCCGAGGAGGCGCACTGACATGAATAAAACATTGATTGCCACCGCCCTGGCGACCCTGGTGCTGGCCGGTTGCGGCACCCTGGCGCCCGACTACGCGACACCGGCTGCCCCCATCCCCGCCCAGTGGCCGCAAGGAGCGGCTTATGGCAAGGCCATGGCCGATGAGGGCTCGCCGGTCACCGACCTGACATGGGATGTGTTCTTCACCGACCCGCAATTGCGACGCCTGATCGCCCTGGCCCTGGAAAACAACCGGGACCTGCGGGTGGCCAGCCTCAACATCGAGAAGGCCAGGGCCCAGTACCAGATCCAGCGGGCGGACCTCTTTCCCAGTATCAATGCCACGGTGGGCGGCACCAACCAGAAGACGCCCGCCAGCTTGTCCGCCACGGGCAAGGAGCTGGTGTCCCACCAGTACAACGCGGGGCTGGGATTTGCGTCCTATGAACTGGATTTCTTCGGCCGGATTCGCAGTCTCAAGGACCAGGCCCTCTACCAGTTCATGGCCACCGAAGAGGCGCGGCGCAGCGCCCAGATCAGCCTGGTGGCGGAAGTGGCCAATGCTTATCTGACCCTGGCCGCCGACAGCGAAAGACTGTCGATCGCCCAGGAAACCCTGGACAGCCAGCGCACTTCCTACGACATGACCAAGCGGCGCTTTGAGCTGGGCAGCGCTTCCGAACTGGATTTGCGCCAGGCCCAGACTAGCGTGGATTCCGCCCGGGGCGACGTTGCCCGCTATACCAGCCAAGTGGCCCAGGACCACAACGCGCTCGCCCTGTTGGTGGGCGGCACTTTGCCCGAGGATATTGAGCAAATCACGACCCTGGACCGGGTGTCGGTCCTGGCCAAGCTGCCCGAGGGCCTGCCTTCCTCCTGGCTGCAACGGCGTCCCGATGTGCTTCAGGCCGAGCGGCAATTGCAGGCCGCCAATGCCAATATCGGCGCGGCCCGGGCTGCCTTTTTCCCCAGCATCACCCTGACCGCCAGTGGCGGTTCGGCAAGCAACCAGTTGTCGGATTTATTCAAGAGCGGCTCCGGGGCCTGGAGTTTTTCACCCCAACTCAATCTGCCCATCTTCAATGCCGGGCGCAACCAGGCGAACCTGAAGGTGGCCGAGGTGGACAAAGACATCAGTCTGGCCCAGTATGAAAAGGCGGTGCAGACCGCCTTCCGCGAAACGGCTGACGCCCTGGCCCAGCATGGCACCCTGGGCGAGCAGTTGGATGCCCAGCGGTCCCTGACGGAAGCCACCGAAGTCAGCTATCGCCTGTCTCGGGCGCGCTACAACAAGGGCGTGGATAGCTATCTGGTGGTGCTGGATTCCCAGCGTTCCTACTATGCGGCCCAGCAAAACCTGATCACGGTGCGCCTGGCCGAGCTTTCCAATCAGGTGACCCTGTACAAGGTGCTGGGCGGCGGCGGGTGATCCGTCAGGCTAGCGGATTTTCCCTGTACCCCAAACAAAAGCCCCGCAGCGATGACCGCTGCGGGGCTTTATTCTTGGCTATGTAGTCAGGGTCAGACGTTGAACAGGAAGTTCAGCACGTCGCCGTCCTTGACCACGTAATCCTTGCCTTCCGCCCGCATCTTGCCGGCTTCCTTGGCACCCTGTTCGCCCTTGTAGGCGATGAAGTCGGCGAAGGAGATGGTCTGGGCACGGATGAAGCCGCGTTCGAAGTCGGTATGAATGACGCCGGCCGCCTGGGGGGCGGTATCGCCGACGTGGATGGTCCAGGCGCGCACTTCCTTCACGCCAGCGGTGAAGTAGGTCTGCAAACCCAACAGCTTGTAGCCGGCGCGGATCAGGCGGTCCAGGCCGGGTTCTTCCAATCCCATGTCGGCCAGGAACATCTGCTTTTCCTCGGCGTCCAGGTCGGCGATCTCGGCTTCGATGGCGGCGCAGAGGGCCACCACTTGGGCGCCTTCCTTGGCGGCATGGGCCGTGACTGCGTCCAGGTGGGGGTTGTTGCTGAAGCCGTCTTCCTTCACGTTGGCCACGTAGAGCACGGGCTTGGCGGTGATGAGGCAGAACTGCTTGATGGCGGCTTTTTCTTCCTTGGACAGATCGAGGCCGCGCACGGGCTTGGCTTCATTCAATTGGGCCGCACACTTTTCGAGCACAGCCACGAGGATCTTGGCGTCCTTGTCGCCGGCGGAGGCGGGCTTCTTGTAGCGGGTGATGGCCTTTTCAACGGTGGCCATGTCAGCCAGCGCCAGTTCGGTGTCGATCACTTCGATGTCACGGATGGGATCGACGGAGCCGGAAACGTGCACCACGTTGTCGTCGGCGAAGCAGCGCACCACATGGACGATGGCGTCGGTTTCGCGGATGTTGGCGAGGAACTGGTTGCCCAGGCCTTCGCCCTTGGAGGCACCCGCCACCAGGCCGGCGATGTCCACGAATTCGACGATGGCGTGCTGGATCTTCTGGGGATTGACGATCTTGGCCAGTTCGTCCAGGCGCGGATCGGGCACTTCCACGATGCCCACATTGGGCTCGATGGTGCAGAAGGGATAGTTGGCCGCTTCAATGCCCGCCTTGGTCAGGGCGTTGAAGAGGGTGGACTTGCCGACATTGGGCAGGCCGACGATGCCGCATTGCAAAGCCATAACTAAATTTCTTTCATTGATCAATGCACCATCAAGCCCCAACGCATACGAATTAAGTAACCAACGATGCGAAGCTAATGGTATGTGTGGTTAATGAATAGATAGAAATAACAAAGTATCTCTAAATGATTTATTGGGGGATGTCCCGGGGTAATGGATAAAAAATCTTTCTATATTCAACATTCTATACTGGTGTGGCAGATATGAGCGCAATACTATGTACAGATTTTATTGTTTATCTAAAAGTCTCAATAGTTTTTCACCTAGAAATGCCGAGCCCGTCATTGTTAAGTGCTCCTGGTCGCTATATATAAGTTCATTATTGATGGAAGCTGAGCATGATTTCGTGTCGCACAAATAATCAGATGATGTAAAAACTTTAACATCGTTGAATTTTTTGGTGATGGAAAGCGCCATTTCATGAAACTCTTTATCTTTTGCAACAGACTCTTCCCTGGTCATTTTGCATAAGCTGTGTAGTTTCTCTGTCTCATTTGCAGCAGGCTCAGGTGTCGAGAAACATGACTTCGATGGAATGGTCATTTTCGGCCAATCCAAAAAAACGATGACTTTTTTGCCATGGTTTCGTAAAAAAACCAAAGAGTCTTCGAGTGCAGTTTTCCAGATTACGCGCCCATCCTCCAAGTCTGGATGATCGACTAGCGTTGTGATTTTTTTACCGTGCTCGAAATAACTATTGCCAGACAACAGAAGTACAACTGTCTCGATCGATTTAGTATTTGCGAGTATGTCGAAAGCCTGTTTGTTAATTAGCGCTGTTTTTCGGATCTCCCGCTGGTCTATCAAATACGACTTGGGCTCATAAGTGCCAACCCCTAATAGCACCAGAGCTCCATTTCTTCGTAAATTTATAAAATTGATATCCTTTTGGTCGTTAGTTATCTTGGCTAGGCCTTCAAATATATTGCCGGAATGAGAGTTTCCTAAAATGGCGACTGTAGGAGCTGCTTTATGCTGTAAAAAGCAACCGCCCTCGAAGTCAGGGTAGCGGTCCTTGCAATTGGCGGAATAAATAATGGTGTCATCGAAACTCACCGATCTGAGTCCGATTTTATTGTTCAACCTATAAAGAGACAGCATGCGGAACGATAGGCCATCTCTGTCATATGTGTTGTATCCAATGTAGGCTAAAAAAATTGAAAGCACGATCAACACTATGGAAATCTTTCTTCTTCCGCCCTTCTTGTACCGCAATGGTCTCTCTATCAGATACGTAGAGATAACTGCTAATGCAACACTGAGCATTATCAAGGAACAGCTAATCAATGCTGATGGCCGTTCCCCGATGAGTATTACCGCAGCGGACAAAATAGTCCAGTGCCATAGATACAGAGAGTAACTTATACCACCGATAAAAACAGTGAATTTATTCGATAGTGCGAATGTGCTAACCCGGTTGGTTTCATTCGCCAAGATAATCATGGCTGCCCCTATTGTTGGCATTATTGCTCTCACGCCAGGGTATGGGGAATTATCTTCGAATATATATGCGCTTAGTAGGGTTAGAGATAAACCTAGCGCTGAAATAAGCTCTGGAGGAAATGCTTTTCCGAAGCGTATATCTAACGTCGTCCTCGCATTTTCAATATGCAAAGCAAGTAACCCTCCAATCATCAGTTCCCAGTATCGAGAAACTGGAGAAAGAAAGGCCAGTTTGGGGTCGATTAGATAGGTAAAAACTAGATTTGCAAGTAGTGAGGAAAGTAGAGCGAAAATAAGGAAGAAATTTAATGATAATTTTTTTCGAAAAACCCAATAAATAAGCGGAGGGAAAACAATATAAAACTGTTCCTCAACTGCCAGCGACCACAAGTGCATAAGTGGTTTCTGCAATGCTTCTACATCGAAATATCCAGTTTCATTCCATAGTAGGAAGTTCTCTACAAAAAGTAATCCGGCTGAAACGTGCTTGCCTAGTTCCTTATATTCGGCCGGCAGAAAGAGAAACCACCCGGTAATAACAAGCGTAATCGCAACTAACAATAATGCTGGAAATATTCTTAGTACTCGGTTTACATAAAATCCGAGCAGATCAATCGATCCATCCGTTAATTCGGTGTAGATGATTCTTGAAATTAAGTAGCCCGAGATTACAAAGAAAACATCAACCCCCACGAAACCGCCGCTAAGTGCGTTGGGGAAGTAATGAAATAAAACAACCAGAACAACCGCTAGCGCACGTAACCCATCAATGTCTGCTCTATAGGTAATGCGATTAGACATAAAATAAATCCTTGGTTGGTAGGCTTGCGCTGTGGTATGGGTCGTTTATTTATAATATTAGGCTGCCATTCATATAGCAGCCTGCAATATTAAGTGAATTAAGCGGTACATCAGTTAAGCGATGTTTATTGTGAATGTCGTGGTAATAATGCCTGTCGAGCTGAGTGCTGAGGCAAGTAGGTCAGTTCAGTAGTTTCCTGAAGTTTGTGCGAAGATTTTTGGGTTGTAAGTATTGCGATGCTTTTGTTTCATCGTCGCAGGAGGTTGATTTCTTAATTATTGGGGAATAGGAACAACATGTCACCCGCTGCCTTTAGAAAGGGATCCTCATTCAATAGAAAGCTTCTGTGAAGGAGGTTTCGTGTTGATTTTGCGGGTGGCGGCTTCCATGTCGCCCCGGGCGATATCGCTCCAGGCCAGCAGGGCCCGGTCGATGGCGGTGTCGATGTCCGCCTGCTCTTCCTTGCGGGCGGCCTTGAGCACGTAGTTGGCCACTTCGGCCTTGTCGCCGGGGTGGCCGATGCCCAGCCGCAGGCGCCAGTAATCCTGGGTGCCCAGCTTGGCGGTGATGTCCTTGAGGCCGTTATGACCACCGAGGCCGCCACCGAACTTGAGACGCATCTGCCCCGGCGGGAGATCCAGTTCGTCGTGGACCACCAGCATTTCGTTGGGCTGTATGCGGTAGAAGTGGGTCAGGGCTTGGACAGCTTGGCCCGAGCGGTTCATAAAGGTGGCCGGCATCAATAGCCAGACCCCCGCGCTGCGCGCATTGGCGACCCAGCCGTGGAAACGGGATTCGCTGCTGAAGCTCGTCCCCAGTTCCCGTGCCAGACGCTCACAAAACCAAAACCCGGCGTTGTGCCGGGTTTCGGTGTATTCGGTCCCGGGGTTGCCGAGACCGACGATCAGACGAATGTTCGCCTGGGTCACGTCACTGCTTAGGCAGCGGGCGCGGCCGGAGCGGCAGGTTCTTCGTCCTTGCCACCCTTGATCACGATGGCGGCAACCACGGGGTCGCCTTCGCCGTGATGGACCACTTCCACGCCCTTGGGCAGAGCCAGTTGGGAAACGTGGATGGAATGGCCGGCGGCCAGATCCTTCAGGTCCACTTCGATGAAGGCGGGCAGGTCGCCGGGCAGGCACTTCACGTCGATTTCGGTGATGACGTGGGAGACTTGGCCGCCCTGGGTCTTCACGCCGGGAGCGATGTCGGCGTTGATGAAGTGCAGGGGCACCTTCTGGTGGATGGCGTGGGTGGCGTCAACCCGTTGCAGATCCACGTGCAGGATCAGCTGACGGTAGGGGTGGCGCTGCACGTCGCGCAGCAGGACGGTTTCCTTGGCGCCGGCCACGTTCAGGTTGAGCACGGAGGAATAGAAGGCCTCCTTGCGCAGCAGCTGATAGATCTCGTTGTGGTCGAACTCCACCGCCAGGGGGGCGGCGGTGCCGCCGTAGATGATGCCGGGGACCCGGCCAGCACGACGCAGGCGGCGGCTCGCACTCGATCCCTGCAGTTCGCGCTTGGTAGCGTTAAATTCAATAGTCATGACAACTCCAAAAATTAAACCCGTCCGCGACCAGACAGGTTGTTGAAAAACCCGGCGGCCGGATGGCCGCCGGGCGAAACTCAATCCATGAACATGGAGGACACGGACTCGTCGTTGCTGATGCGGCGGATGGTGTCGGCCATCAGCCCGGCAATGCTGGCCACCTTGATGCGGGGCGACTTCTGGGCCTCTTCGGAGAGGGGGATGGTGTCGGTGACCACCAGTTCGTCCAGGTCGGATTCGTTAATGCGGGCCACGGCGGTGCCGGACAGCACCGGGTGGGTGGCGTAGGCCAGCACGCGCTTGGCGCCGTTCTGCTTGAGGGCCTGGGCGGCCTTGCACAGGGTGCCGGCGGTGTCCACGATGTCGTCCATGATGACGCAGGTGCGGCCCTTGACGTCGCCGATGATGTTCATCACCTCGGACACGTTGGCCTTGGGCCGGCGCTTGTCGATGATGGCCAGGTCGGTTTCCAGCTGCTTGGCGAAGGCGCGGGCGCGGACCACGCCGCCCACGTCGGGGGACACCACCATCAGGTCGCCGTAGTGCTGGGCGCGCAGGTGGCCGAGCAGGGCGGGGGAGGCGTAGACGTTGTCCACCGCGATGTCGAAGAAGCCCTGGATCTGGTCGGCGTGCAGGTCGACGGTCAGCACCCGGTCAACGCCGGCGGTTTGCAGCATGTTGGCGACGACCTTGGCCGTGATGGGCACCCGGGCGGAGCGGGGGCGGCGGTCCTGGCGGGCGTAGCCGAAGTAGGGTATCGCGGCGGTGATCCGGCCGGCGGAGGCGCGCTTGAGGGCGTCGGCCAGGATGACGACTTCCATCAGGTTGTCGTTGGTCGGCACACAGGTGGGCTGGAGGATGAACACGTCGCGACCGCGCACGTGTTCCAGGATCTCCACGTTGATCTCGCCGTCGGAAAAACGGGAGACGTTGGCGCGACCGAGGGAAATCCCGAGTTGCTTGACGACGTCAGCCGCGAGTTTCGGGTTGGCGTTGCCGGTGAAGACCATCAAGCTGTCAAATGACATGGCTGCCTCTGCAAACGAAGCGGGCAGACCGTGGTGGGTCTGCCCGGCGAAATTTGGCAGGGGAGGAAGGATTCGAACCTTCGCATGCCGGAATCAAAATCCGGTGCCTTAACCAGCTTGGCGACTCCCCTACTCGGCAAAGGGCGAATACCCAGCGCCGAAAGGACGCGCATTTTCGGCGGTTTTCTTTTCGCCGTCAACCCAAAAGTGGATGTTTGTGCAATCCGCGGGCGACGAAACCCGCCATGTCGGTGGGCAGGGCGGCCAGGGCCGCCTCGGCATCCGCCGCCGTGGCGAATTCGGCGAAGCAACAGGCGCCGGAACCGCTCATGGCGGCGCGGCGGGCCTGGCCCAGGGTGCGCAGCCAGGCCAGGTGGCGGGCGACTTCGGGATACAGGCGACAGGCCACGGGCTCTAGGTCGTTGCCGCCGAAGTCCGGCTGCCAGTCCGCCGGGACGATGGGCGGGGTGTTCCGCCGCAGCTCCGGGTCGCGGAAGATAGTGGGGGTCGGCACCGCCACCGGCGGTACCAGGATCAAGTACCAGGCCTCGGCCACCGTAACGTCGGTGAAGCGTTCGCCGACGCCCTCGGCAAAGGTGCTGCAACCGTGGACGAAAACCGGCACGTCGGCGCCGAGGCCGAGGCCGATGGCCTCCAACTGGGGGCGGGACAGCCCGCAGCCCCACAGACTGTTGAGGGCCACCAGGGTCGTGGCGGCGTCGGAGCTGCCGCCGCCGAGGCCGCCGCCCATGGGCAGGTGTTTTTCCAGGGTGATGTCCGCGCCCTGGCGGCAGCCGCTGGCGGCTTGCAAGGCCAGGGCGGCGCGCACCGTCAGATCCTGCTCGGCGGGAACGCCGGGGAGGGGGGTGGTCAGGACGATCCGGCCGTCGCTGCGGGGGGAAAAGCGCAGCAGGTCGCAGCGGTCCACGAAGCGGAACACGGTTTGCAGCAGGTGGTAGCCGTCGTCCCGGCGCCCCACCACGTGGAGGAACAGGTTGATCTTGGCCGGCGCGGGCCAGGTGCGGTGCCAGTCAGGAGCGGGAGTCACGGCAGTTGCCAGTCGTCGATTTTGATGCGGACCGTCAGCTCGTCCCGCCGCAGTTCCAGCAACTGGGGCAGGGCGTTGGCGGCGTCGGATTCATAGCGCAGCACGTCCACCTGCCAATCGCCGGTGGACGCGACGCGGCCCAGCACCCAGTCGGGCAGGGCGGCCAGGGGCAGATCCACGCCGAGCAGTTGCCGCGCCAGGCTGTCGGCATCGGCGGCCTCGACCACTTTGTGGTCGGCGCCGGTCAGGCGGGCACCCGTTTCATCCCGGGCCAGTTCGGCCAGGCCCTGGCCGAGGGGGCCAGTGAGCAGCAGTTGGTCCCGTGCCGGGCTGTGCTGCCATTGGATGCCGGCCTGGTAGGACTTGTCGCCCTGGCGCACCGAAATCCGACCCTCTAGGGTGAAGGCGACGATGGCGGCCCGTTCCGGCCGGGGCGGCAGTTCCCGGGGCTCCAGGGTGATGCAGGCGGCGAGGAACAGGCAGGCCGCCGTCAGGAGCGGCCAGGAGCGGACACGACGATTCAAGGCAGCAGGCGTTTGCGGGTGCTGTTGAGCAATTCGTTGCGGGGATCGAGCTTGTAGGCGGCGTCCCAGACGCCGCGGGCTTCGTCCTGCCGGCCCTGGCGCCACAGCACCTCGCCCAGGTGGGCGGCGAATTCGGCGTCGCTGCGCAGGGCGGTGGCCTTGCGCAACCAGGCCTCGGCCTCGCTCAGCTTGCCCAGGCGGAAATCCAGCCAGCCCCGGCTGTCGAGGATGAAAGGGTCGTTGGGGGCCAGGGCCAGGGCCTTGTCCAGCAACTGCTGCGCTTCCTCCAGATGGACGTTGCGGTCGGCGTAGGAATAGCCGAGGGCGTTGTAGGCCTGGGCATGGTCGGGCTTGAGCTTGATCAGCTTGCGCAGGTTGCGCTCCAGGGCGTCGTACTTGCCGAGCTTTTCCGCCACCAGGGCGGATTCATAGAGCAGCACCGGCTCTTCCGGCTGTTCCGTCAGGGCTTTGTCCAGCACGGAGTAGGCCTCGGCATCCTTGCCCTTTTCCGACAGCAACTGGGTCTGGGCCAGCAGCAATTGCAGCTTTTCCTTGGGGTTTGCGGCCAGGGCCTTGTTCAGGTGATCCATGGCGTCGTCGCCACGACCCAAGCCGTAGAGCAGGGCCGCGGCCCGACTCTGGGCCGAGACGAAGCGGTTGTGGCCGGGGCTGATGCCGTCGTAGTAGCCCAGGGCTTCCTCGACATGGCCATGCTCCTCGGCGTATTGGCCCAGGTACAGGCGCACGCTGTCCTTGTCGGCGAAATTCATGTCGAGCAGGCGGCGCAGCAGCTTTTCGCCCTGGGCGCCTTCGCCCACCTGCAAGGCCAGCAGGCCCGTGGCGTAGAGCAGTTCGGGGTTGTCCGGCTGTTGGGCCAGCAATTGGGCGAAGGCCTGACGGGCCTCGGCGTAACGCTTCATTTCCACCAGCAGGCGCGCCCGGGTCAGCCGGGTTTCGCTGTAGTCCCGCTCGCCGCCCTGGGCCAGCAGCCGGTCCAGGGTGGCCAGGGCTTGCTCGGGCGTGGCCGCCTGGAGCTGGGCCTTGAACAGGCTGGCGGCTTCCCAGTCGGGCTTGAGGCGGACGGCCTCGTCGATGCTGGCCAGGGCGGCGGCTTCGTCGCCGGCGGCCACGGCGGCCTGGGCCCGGGCGTAATGGGCCTCGGGCAGGGCGATGTAGGGTTCGCTGACCTGTTGGATCAGGTGCTGGACGGCGGCCCGGTCCTGGACCCGGAGGAAGATGCGGTTGAGCAAAAGCAGGGCGCCGCCGGCATTGGGGCCTTCCGCCTTGAGGGCGGCGGAGAGGGCGGTGGAAAGTTCATCCACCTTGCCGCTGTTGGCCAACAGGGTCCAGAAGGTTTGCCGGGCCTGGGCCGATTCCGGCTCCAGTTCCACCCAGATGCGGGCCGATTCCAGGGCCAGGGCGGGTTGTTGGCCGAAATAGGCGATCTCGGTGGCCCGCTTGGCGATGCGCGGGTCGCGGGTGTTGCGGGCGAGATCGGCATAGATATTGGCCGACAGGGGGAGCTGGCCGCGGTTGGCGGCGATTTCCGCCAACAGGTATTGGTAGAGCACCTGTCCGGTCAGGCTGCTGGTTTCCGTCGGGGTCTCGGCCTTGGTTGCCGGCGCATCAGCCGCTGGCGCGGCGCCGGCCTTGTCGTCCGCCATGGCCGGCGCCGCGCACCACCCTGCCAGCAGGGCGACCAGCAACAGGGCGGGGGTGCGGCGGGACAAGGGGCGCATGGTGAGGGGCCGGACAATTAGAATGCGGCGATGTTAGCAGTTTCGGCCCGGCCGCCGCCGTGCGGGGTGTTACCGGGCGTTAGCCAGTAGACCCTGTCGCCATGCCCGAATTACCCGAAGTCGAAGTGACCCGCCTGGGTATCGCCCCGAACCTGGAAGGCCGCATCCTGCGCCGGACGGTGCTGCGCACCCCGGCCTTGCGCTATCCCCTGCCCGCCGACCTGGAGCGCCGTATTGGCGGCCAAGTGTTGCGGGCGGTGCGGCGGCGGGGCAAGTACCTGCTGCTGGATTTCGGCGTGGGCCAGGTACTGCTGCACCTGGGCATGTCCGGTAGCCTGCGCCTGGTGCCGGCCCGCCAGGCGGCGGAAAAGCACGACCACGTGGATTTGGTGTTCGCCCCGGTGGCTGGGGAACGGGAGGAAACCGCCCTGCGCCTGCGCGATCCGCGCCGCTTCGGCGCCCTGCTCTGGCTGCCGGGCTCGCCCGAGGCGGCCATGGCCCATCCGCTGCTGGCGGTACTGGGCATCGAGCCTTTGTCCGACGAATTCACGCCGCGCTGGCTGTTCGACCAGACCCGGGGCCTGAGCGCGGCCATCAAGACCACCCTGATGGACGGCCACCGCCTGGTCGGGGTGGGCAACATCTACGCCTCGGAAAGCCTGTTCCGCGCCGGCATCGACCCGCGCACGGCGGCGGGAAAGATTTCCCTGCAACGCTACGCCCGGCTGGTGCCGGCGGTGCGCGCCACCCTGGCCGAGGCTATCGCCGCCGGCGGCAGCAGCCTGCGGGACTTCATCCATTCCGACGGCTCCAGCGGCTACTTTCAGTTGCAGACCGCCGTCTATGGCCGGGAAGGGGAGCCCTGCCGCCGCTGTGGCGGGCCGGTGAAGATGATCCGCCAGGGCCAGCGCGCCACCTTCTTCTGTCCCCGCTGCCAGCGCTAGGGCGTCGGGCGAGGCACCGGCGCCGGTCAACGCCAAGACCCTTTCCTTATTCAGGACATAGATGATCGTCAGCTGGAAAATCTGATTTTCCAGTCCATCATGACTGCCTAATATGCCGCCGGTGTCGATTACATCGGAGCAAGGTCATGGCTAACGTGGGACGTTTTCTGCCCGGTTTGGGCTTGGTGGCGGGTTTGTGCGGATTGGCGGGATTCGCGGCGCGGGCGGCGCACCTGGATCGCTTGGGCATCAGCGCCGCCGCCCTGGGCATCCTGCTCGGCGCCGTGGCGGGCAATCTGCTGCCGGCCCTGGGGCGGGGCCGTTTCGCGCAGGGCGTCGCCTTCGCCCAGACCCGGCTGCTGCGCTGGGGCATTGTCTGTTTCGGTTTTCACCTGAGCCTGCAACAACTCATGGCCCTGGGCCGCAGCGGTCTGGTGGCGGATCTGGTGATGGTGGCCTCCACCCTGCTGCTGGGCCTCTGGCTGGGCCGCCGCCTGTTCCGCCTGGACGCCGAGACCGCCTTGCTCACCGCCGTCGGCAGCGCCATCTGCGGCGCGGCCGCCATCGCCGCGACGGCACCCCTGCTCAAGGCCAGGACCGAGCAGGCCACGGCGGCGGTGGGCACCGTGGTGCTGTTCGGCACCCTGGGCATGGTGATCTATCCCTGGATCCACCAATGGGCGCCGGCCTCGTTGCAAGGCGTGTTCGGTATCTACGTCGGCTCGACAGTGCACGAGGTGGCCCAGGTGGTCGCCATCGGCAGCGGCCTGGACGATGCGGCCGCCGGCAGCGCCGTGGTGGTCAAGATGCTGCGGGTGCTGATGCTGATGCCCTTCCTGCTACTGCTGGGCTGGATGCGACCGGCGGCGGCCGCCGCCACCACGGGCAAGGGGCGCTGGTCGACCATGCCCTGGTTCGCCCTCGGCTTCATCGCGACGGCGGCCCTCAATTCCAGCGGCTGGGTGCCGGCGGCACTGGCCCAGGCCTGTCGCGACCTGGGTGGGCTGTTGTTGGCGGCGGCCATGACCGCCCTTGGGCTGGGCACGACTCTGGCGCGGATACGGGGCGCCGGTGCCGCGCCCCTGTTGCTGGCGGCGCTGCTGTTCGGCCACCTGTTGTTGACCGGCGCCCTGGTCAATAGCTGGCTGGCCTGAACGGCGGGGCGCCGCAAGGCGCTAGACTGCCGGCCTCGTCAGGAAAATATGCCATGGACCCATTGATTGTCGCTGCCCTCGGCCTTGTCACCGGCTTGCTGCTGGGCCTCACCGGCGCCGGCGGCGGCGTGGTCGCCGCGCCTCTGTTGATGTTGGTGTTGCACCTGCCCCTGACCGAGGCGGCGCCCATTTCCTTGCTGGCGGTGGCCCTGGGGGCGGGCCTGGCCATGACGATGGGGCTGCGCCAAGGGGTGGTGCGCTACCGGGCCGCCCTGTTGATGGCGGCCCTGGGCCTGCTGGCCTCGCCCCTGGGCATCCGCCTTTCCCTGGCCCTGCCCAATACGCCCCTGGTGCTCGCCTTTGCCGCCTTGCTGGTTTACCAGGCCTGGCGCCACTGGTACGGCCAGGGCGTCGCGGCGGATACCGAGCCCCCTTGCCGGATCAACCAGGACAGCGGCCGCTTCGCCTGGAACCGGCCCTGCGCCTGGGCCCTGGCCCGGGCCGGACTGGTGGCGGGTTTCCTCTCGGGGCTGCTGGGGGTCGGCGGTGGTTTCGTGCTGGTGCCCGCCCTGCGGCGACACACGCCCCTGGCGATGCACGCCGTCACCGCCACGTCGTTGATGGTGCTGACCCTGGTGTCCTGGGGCGGCATTGCGGTGTGGACGGCCCACGGCGCCATGGATTGGCCACGAGCCCTGCCCTTCGCCGGCGGTACCCTGGCGGGAATTTTCCTCGGCAGAAAGGCGTCGCCCCGATTGGCGGAAACGACCTTGCAGCGGGCTTTCGCCCTCATGTGCCTGACGGCCGGCCTCGCCCTGGTGGCGAAAAGCCTGCTGGGCTGAGGCGGCCCGATCCCGTGGGGCGGGATCGGGGATGGACGGTCTTACTTGCCGGACAGCTTGAGGAACTTGGCCATCAGTTGGTCGTGGTTTTCCACGTGGTCGGGATTGTCAGGGATGCAATCCACGGGGCAGACCTCCCGGCATTGGGGGGTGTCGAAGTGGCCGACGCATTCGGTGCACTTGTTGGGGTCGATCACATAGATCTCGTCCCCCTGGGAAATGGCGCCGTTGGGGCACTCGGGTTCGCACACGTCGCAGTTGATGCACTCGTCGGTAATCATCAGGGCCATGGTGAGGCTTCCTCTCTCTACTTTTAAGGTTTTTGCTGAATCTTGGCCGCCAGCCGTCGGGCGACGGAGGTGGGCACGAAGGGGGTGACGTCCCCGCCGAAACGGGCGATTTCGCGCACGATGGTGGCGGAGACGAACATGTACTGCTCACCGGGGGTGAGGAACACGGTTTCGACGTCGGGATGGAGCTTGCGGTTCATGCCCGCCATCTGGAACTCATACTCGAAGTCGGAGGCGGCCCGCAAGCCGCGCAGGATGACGCTGGCGCCCTGGTCGCGGACGAACTTCATCAACAGGCAGTCGAAGCCCACCACTTCCACCTGGGGTAGGTCGGCCAGGGCTTCCCGGGCGATCTCGATACGCTCCTCGAGGGAGAACAGGGGGCCCTTGCGTTCGCTGGCGGCCACCGCGACGATCACCTTGCTGCACAGGGTGCAGGCGCGACGGACGAGATCTTCGTGGCCCCGGGTCAGGGGGTCGAAGGTACCGGGGTAGACGGCTATGCTCATGGTCGCTCCAGCAGGTGGTAGTGGACTTGTCCGGCCGTGCCGCGCTTCACCACGCGCCAGTCGCCGAGGGATTCCAGGGCGTGTTCGGCTTCGGCGTAGAGGCGGGTTTCCGGTGTCGCCAACCGGGGCAGCAGGGCTTCGAATTTTTCCAGCCAGCCCTGACGGTAGGGCGGATCGAGAAAGATCAGATCGCAATGGGATGCCACAGTGGGCGCGCATTTTAGCGCATCGCCGCAAACCATCTGGAGATTGGGGCTATTGAACAGGGCGGCGTTCTTCTGCAACTGGAGGAAGGCGCGCCGCTCCTGCTCGATCATCACCACCTTGGCCGCGCCCCGGGAGGCCGCTTCGAAGCCGAGGATGCCGCTGCCGGCGAAGGCGTCGAGGCAGGTGAGGCCGGACAAATCCTGGCCCAGCCAGTTGAACAGGGTTTCCCGCACCCGGTCCGGCGTCGGCCGCAGGCCGGGGCCGTCCGCCACCTGGATCATGCGGCTGCGCCACTGGCCGCCGGTAATGCGGATGCGGCTCATGACAGCAGAAAAGGGCGGAGTGGCGCGGACATAGGGGGCGAATGATACCCGTCCCCCCATGTGAGAATAGTCACCATGAACCCTCATCTCTTCGTGGATATTTCCTCCCACGGCTTCGGCCACCTGGCCCAGACCGCCCCCGTCCTCGCTGAACTGCGCCGCCGCCTGCCCAATCTGCGGCTCACGGTGCGCTGCGGCCTGGCCAAGCGCATGTTGTTGACCCGCATCGCCGAGCCCTTCATCCACATCCGGGAATGCAGCGATTTCGGCTACGTCCAGCGCGACGCGGTCAGCATCGACCATGACGCCTCGCGCCGGGCCTACGCCGAGGCCCATGCCGACTGGGCCGGCGCGGTGGTGCGGGAAGCGGATTTCCTGCGCCGGCTGCGGCCCGACCTGGTGCTGGCCAACGCCGCCTATCTGCCCTTGGCCGGCGCGGCAGCGGCGGGTTTGCCGGCCCTAGGCATGAGTTCCCTCACCTGGCAGGCCCTGGCCCGGCATTTTTACGGCGGCGAGGCGTGGGCTGCGCCGGTGCTGGCGCAGATGGCCGCCGCCTACGCCGCCGCCCCCTTCATCGCCCTGACTCCGGCCATGGACGGCCTGCCCGCCGGTCGCCAGGTCGGTCCCGTGGCCCGTCTCGGCGACCCTGCCGCGCGGGCTCGACTGCGCCGGGAATGGGGCGTGGCGGCGGAGGACCGGGTGGTCTTGGTGGCCATGGGTGGTTTCGCCCTGGATCTGCCCCTGGAGCGTTGGCCCGAGCGCCCCGGGCTGCGCTACCTGCTGCCGGAAAGCTGGGATTGCAGCCACGCCTCGGCCCTGCACTACAGCCAGACCGAACAGGATTTCGCCGAATTGCTGCAAGCCGCCGACGCGGTGCTGACCAAGCCCGGCTACGGCACCTTCACCGAAGCGGCCTGCAACGGCACGCCCCTGCTCTACGTGCGGCGGGAGGACTGGCCCGAGCAGGAGGCCCTGATCGCCTGGCTCCAGGTCGCGGGGCGCTGCCGGGAAGTGGACCGCGCCGCCCTGGACGGCGCGGACTGGCTGGCGGACCTGGCGCAACTGCTGGCCCAGCCGCCACGCCCATGCCCCGTGCCCACGGGCATCGCCGAGGCGGCGGAAGTGCTGCTGGAGCGTTTGCAGGTCCAGGCGGAGGCTTAGCAAGCCTGGGAAATACCGAACGAGTCCGCGCGCGCCGAGCCCTTCGTTGCTTAAAGACAGGAGGCGACGTGCGCGTCCCGGCTAGCGTCGTCCCCGCGCAGGCGGGGAGCCCGTGGTTTTTGCGTTCCAGCGTCGCTGGATTCCCGCCTGCGCGGGAATGACGGTGGTGGGTGTCGGGTGCGGCCAAGTGTGACCTGGTGCGGCCGATGCAGCACGTGCCGCAAGTACCGCCAATTGTCCCCAATTGCCCTCAGGAATGCGCCGCGTCGCTTTACCACGTAAGGGGCGCAAGTGTTGAGGTGTTGCCGACTAGGCGGCACTCCGCCTAGTGACATCGAGACGGGCGCCATCCATCCGCGCCGCGCCCATGCTCCGCCCCCGCTGGTTTCAGCGGGCGCCGTCGGCCTGGGTTGCGCTGGGCTCGTCGGCAGCCACGATCACCGTCACCAGGTGTTCCGGCTTCACCTTGCGCTGGAAGGCGTCCCGCACCTGCTGGGCGGTCACTGCCTTGACCTTGGCCGGGTAGTCGTCCAGGTAGCTGAGGGGCAGGTCGTAGAAACCGATGGCGGAGAGGAAGCCCAGCAGCTTGGCGTTGCTGTCGGTGCGCAGGGCGAAGCCGTCGGCGATGTTCTGCTTGGCGGCCTTGAGTTCCGCCGCCGTCGGGCCTTCCTTGAGGAATTTCGCCAGCACTTCGTTCACCACCTTGAGCGCGGCGTCGGCCTGATCGCGCCGGGTTTGCAGGCCGATGGTGAAGGGTCCTTCCTGCTTGCGCGGGGCGAAGTAGGAATGCACGTCGTAGGCATAGCCGCGCTTTTCCCGCACTTCGTTCATCAAGCGCGAGACGAAGCCGCCGCCGCCCAGCACGTAGTTGCCTACCTGGAGGGGGAAGAAATCCGGATCGTCGCGGCGGTTGGCGGGCAGGCCCACCAGGATGTGGCTCTGGGCCGCCGGATGGGCGATGCGCAGGGTGGTGGCCGTGGGCAGGACCACCGGCGTCGGCGTGGCGTCGGCGGCGTCGCGCTGGGGCAGGGCTTCCGTCAGGCGTTGGGCGATGGCTTCCGCTTCGGCCCGGTCGATGTCGCCGATCAGGGCCACCACGGCGCGGCGGGCGGTGTAGTTGCGGCGGTGGAAGTTCACCAGGTCGTCCCGGTCGATGCGGCCGATGCTGTCCACCGTGGCGCTGCGGCCGTAGGGATGGTCGCCGTAGAGGGCGGCGGCGAAGCGTTTGGCGGCCACGGCGTCGGGCCGGGTATCGGCTTCCTGAAGGGCGGCGATGGCGCGGGCCTTCTCCCGGGCCAGTACCTCCGCCGGGTAGTTGGGTTGGGACAGCACCAGGCGCAGCAGGTCCAGGGCCCCCTGTTTTTCCTTGGCCGAGGACAGGGTGCGCAGGGTCATGCCGGCCCGGTCCGCGTCGGCGGAACCGCCCAGGGAGGCGCCCAGGTCCACCAGCTTCTCGGCGATCTGGTCCTCGTTGAGGGAACCGGCACCGTTGTCCAGCAGGCCGTTGGCGAGGCCGGCCAGGCCGGTCTTGTCGGCCGGGGCGTAACGGGTGCCGGCGGCGAAATCCACCGACACGTCCAGCAGGGGCAGGTCGTGGTTTTCGATGAAATACACCCGGGCGCCGGAGGGGGCGGTCCAGTGCTGGATCTTCGGTCCGGCCAGGGCCGGGGTCGCGGCGAGGGCGCAGGCCAGACCGGCCAGCAGGGCGAGGGGGGCAAACAGTCGAGTGAGGCGTCGCATGGGGATTCCTTCGTTCAACGCAAATGGCCGGCGGCGGCACCGCCCTGGCGCTTGGGTTGGCTTTCGTCCACCGGCTGGGGATCGAGCACCGCCACGGTGAGGGTGTCGTCGCCGAAGTATTTCTTCGCCACGGCCTGCACCTGTTCCGGCGTCACCGCCCGCAGCTTGGCCAAGGTCTTGTCCACGCTGCGCCAGCCGAGGCCGATGGCCTCCGCCTGGCCGATTTCCATGGCCTGGGCCATCATGGAATCGCGCTTGTACACCTGGCTGGCGATGATCTGGGTCTTGACCCGCTCCAGTTCCTCGGTACCCACGCCTTCATCCTGGATGCGCTTGATCTCGCCGCGCAGGGCGGCCTCCAGTTCGGCCACGGTGTGGCCCTGGGCCGGTTGGCCGTCGAGCATGAACAGGGCTTCGCCGCGCAGGGTGCTGTCGTAGCCGGCGCCGGCGGACTGGGCGACGCGGGTCTCCCGCACCAGGCGCTTGGCGAAGCGCGCGGCGCCGTGGCCGTCGAGCACGGCGGCCAGCATTTCCAGGGCGTAGGGCTCGCTGTCCTGGTCCACGTTCGTGAGCTTGGGCGCCTTCCAGGCCATCAACAGATAGGGCAGCTTGGCCGGGGCCTTCACCACCACCCGCTTGATGCCCACCTGGGCGGGCTCGTGCTGGGGCTTGCGCTCGGGCAGGGCATGGGGGCGGTAGCCGCCGTAGGTTTTCTCGGCGAGGCGGAACACGGCCTCGTGGTCCACGTCGCCCACCACCACCACCGTGGCGTTGTTGGGGGCGTACCAGGTACGGTACCAGCGTCGGGCGTCCTCGCCCTTCATCTGTTCCAGGTCGTCCATCCAGCCGATCACCGGACGGCGGTAGGGATGGGCCTGGAAGGCCACGGCGTTGAGCACCTCGGACACCAGGGCCTCGGGCTGGTCGTCGGTGCGCATGCGGCGCTCTTCCATGATGACCTTGATCTCCGGGGCGAACTCCTTGTCGGTCAATTGCAGGTTGCCCATGCGGTCCGCTTCCAGGGCCATTACCTCGCCCAGTTTTTCCTTGGGCACCTGCTGGAAGTAGGCGGTGTAGTCGCGGCTGGTGAAGGCGTTGTCCTTGCCGCCGGCGGCGGCCACCCGCTTGGAGAATTCGCCGGGGCCCACCTTCCGGGTGCCCTTGAACATCATGTGTTCCAGCACGTGGGCCACGCCCGAGGTGCCGTCCTGTTCGTCGATGCTGCCGGCCCGGTACCAGACCATGTTCACCACCGTCGGTGCCCGGTGGTCTTCCTTGACCACCACCTTGAGCCCGTTGGGCAGGATTTTCTCGAAGGGATTGGCCTGGGCCGAAAGGCTGGCACTGGCGGCCAGCAGGGAAAAACAAAGCAGCGTCGTTCTCATGGGGATATCCGTGTTTGTTAGACTTGTCGCCTTCAAAACTCAGCCGGGCATGATAGTGCACAAGTGTCCGGCGTCACTGAGACCAATCTCTTCATGCTGAGTTTCTTCAAGAAGAAAGACGCCGAAGCTTCCCAGGAAAATTCACAAGCCACGGCGGAAGCTCCTAAGCTTTCCTGGACCGAGCGACTCAAGGCCGGCCTGTCGCGCACCCGCGCCCAATTGGGCGGCGGCCTGGCGGGCCTGTTCAGCCGCGGCAAGATCGACGACGAACTGCTGGAAGAACTGGAAGCCACCCTGCTCATGGCCGACTGCGGCGTGGCCGCCACCCAGTGGTTGCTGGCGGAGCTCCAGGCCAAGGTGCGCAAGGAAAAACTGGAGACCCCGGCCCAGTTGCAGCAGGCCCTGACCGATCTGCTGACCCAGTTGCTGGCGCCCCTGGAGCAGCCCCTGGACGTGAGCGGCCACCATCCCTTCGTGATCATGATCGCGGGGGTGAACGGGGCGGGCAAGACCACCTCCATCGGCAAGCTGGCCAAGCATTTCCAGGCCCAGGGCCACAAGGTCCTGCTGGCTGCCGGCGACACCTTCCGCGCCGCTGCCCGGGAGCAATTGATGACCTGGGGCGAGCGCAACGACGTGACGGTGATCGCCCAGGAAAGCGGCGATCCCGCCGCCGTGGTGTTCGATGCGATTTCCGCCGCCAAGGCGCGCGGCATCGGCGTGGTGCTGGCCGACACGGCGGGCCGCCTGCCGACCCAGTTGCACCTGATGGAGGAAATCGCCAAGGTGCGCCGGGTGATCCAGAAGGCCGATCCCAGCGGCCCCCACGAGGTGATCCTGGTGCTGGACGCCAACATCGGCCAGAACGCCATCGCCCAGGTGCAGGCCTTCGACAAGGCTGTGGGTGTCACCGGCCTGATCCTGACCAAGCTCGACGGCACGGCCAAGGGCGGCGTCCTCGCCGCCATCGCCCGCCAGTGCCCGAAGCCGGTGCGCTTCATCGGCGTCGGCGAGGGCATCGACGACTTGCAACCCTTCAAGGTGAAGGAATTCGTCGCCGCCCTGTTCGAGCCGAACTGAGCCAGCAAAGCGAAGACGGTTGCGCTCTTGCGCAATGTAGGGGTAAGGGCGTCTTTCCTTGATGCGCACACCCCTCACCCCGGCCCTCTCCCGCAAGGGGAGAGGGAGATCTTTTGCAACAACCGACCTAGCAGGTCCCCTCTCCCCTTGTGGGAGAGGGATAGGGTGAGGGGGCGGAGGAGCTGCCTGACGAGGTGCTTGCCTATTTTTTAGTCCGCCCGCGCCGTGGGCAGCTCATCCCAGCGCGTGGTGTAGCCCGGCGACATGCGGTTGCGGCGCATGGGCCAGTCGCCTCGGCGCAGGGCGCGCACACCTTCGGCGGCGGAGGCCAGGGTGCCCCGGCCCCAGCGGTCGTTGATTTCGTCCAGCACCGTCATCAGCCCCGGCCGCTGCCGCGACAGCCCCGGCAACAGGCTGGCCTGGCCGCCGGTTGCCGGGCTCAGTTCCATCAGCACCACGCCCGCCTTGAGGTAGGCGTAGCCGTCCCGGTAGATTTTTTTCAGAGCCCAGAGGGCGAGCCGGGTCAGGGCCAGGGTGTCGTCCGTGGGTTCCGGCAGCGGAATGGTCAGGCTGCCGGCGTACTGGGGCAAGTCGTCGCGGTGGGACGGGGTGCGGATGAACAGGTGCAGCGCTCCGGCCCGGCTGCCCTGACCGCGCAGTTTTTCCGCCGCCTGGGCGGTGTAGTGGGCCACCGCCTCGGCCAGGGATTCCGGGTTGCGTACCAGTTGGCCGAAGGAGCGGGAGCAGAGGATCTGTCGCTTGAGATCGGCCAGGTCGTGAATGTCGATGCAGGGCTCGCCGTTGAGTTCGGCCACGGTCTTTTCCATGGTCACGGAAAACTTGCGGCGCAGGGTCTTGGCGTCGGCCCGTTTCAGGTCGAGCACGCTGGCGATGCCCAGGTCCCGCAGCTTGCGCCCCAGGCGCCAGCCCACGCCCCACACTTCGCCCACGGGCAGGGTGGCGAGCAGGACGTCCCGCGCACTCGGCATCAGCGCGTCCAGGTTGCAGACCTGGTCCCTACCGGCCAGGCCCTGCTTGGCGCAATGGTTGGCCAGTTTGGCCAGGGTGCGGGTGGCGCCCATGCCGATGCCCACCGGCAGCCCGGTCCATTGCCGCACCTGGCGCCGCACCGCCTGGCCCCAGGCGGGCAACTCCCCGTTGCGGAAACCCGTCAGGCCGAGGAAGCATTCGTCGATGGAATAGACCTCCTGGTCCGGCGCCTGGCGGCCGAGAATGGCCATCATGCGGTTGGACATGTCGGCGTAGAGGGCGTAGTTGGAAGAGTGGGCCAGCACGCCAAGCTTTTCTGCCTGGTCGCGGATCTTGAACCAGGGCGCGGCCATCTTGATGCCCAGGGCCTTGGCTTCGGCGCTGCGGGACACCACACAGCCGTCGTTGTTGGACAGCACCACCAGGGGCCGGCCTTCCAGGCGCGGGTCGAACACCCGCTCGCAACTGACGTAGAAGTTGTTGCCGTCCACCAGGGCGAAGCTCATGGCGCGCGCTGCCGCCGGCCCTGGGTGGCGTGGATGGACCAGCGCACCACGCCCCAGACGCTGAGGCTCTGCTCGCCGCTGACCAGGATGTCGCGATGGCCGCTGCCGCCCGAACGCAGCAGCACGCCCCCGGGCAGGCGGCAGAGCTGCTTGACGGTGAAGGCACCGTCCACCACGGCGATGACGATGCTCTGGTCCTCGGCCTGCTGGGCCCGGTCCACCACCAGCAGGTCGCCGTCGTGGATGCCGAAATCCACCATGGAATGGCCCTGGACGCGGACGAAGAAAGTGGCGTCCTTTTGCCGGATCAGGTGGGCTTCCAGGTCCAGGCGGGTTTCGGCGAAATCCGCCGCCGGCGAGGGAAAGCCGGCCGGCACCCTTTCCAGCAAGGGATAGCCGGGCAGGGGAATGCAATGGTCGTCCACATGGGCGGGAAAGGCCGGGCCGGGGCGGAGGGTTGAGCGGTGGTTGGGCATGGCAGTCAACTGAACAATCGTTCACTCAATTTAGTGATCGTTCGTTCAGTTGTCAACGGGGCCGACATCTGCCGGAAACGCCCGGCGGAAATCCGGTTCGACTCAGGAAAACTACGTAGCGTTACGAATCTGTCTTGACAATCACTGCCGTGACAGCGATATTACTGCCATGACAGTGATTGATGAGGCAGTGAACATGAGCGACGTGCAGGCGTTTTACCGTCCCGAGAACTGGCGCATGGAGGAAAGCATCGGCTATCTGATCAAGCGCCTGTCCCTGGTGATCACCCGGGAACTGGACCGGCGCATGGAGGGGCTGGGCCTGACCGACGCCCAGTGGAAGCCCCTGCTGGGCTTGCAGCAAGGGGTCGGCAAGACGGCCGCCGACCTGGCCCGGGCCGCCTGCCACGACACCGGCGCGGTGACCCGCCTGCTGGACCGGCTGGAGAGCAAGGAACTCATCAGCCGCGTCCGTTCCGAGGAAGACCGCCGGGTGGTGAACCTGGAACTGACGGACGCCGGCCGCCAGGTGGCGGAGGAGGTGCCCAAGGTCATCGCCCATCTCGCCAACCAGGTGCTGACGGGTTTCTCGGACGAGGAATTCCAACAGTTCAAGACCTTGCTGAAGCGCGCCCTGGACAACGCCCAGGCGCTGGAAGAAGGAGACACCCTGTGAACAAACCGACCGTCTTTGCCGGCCGCCCCTTGGTGCTGGCGGCCCTGGCCGCCCTGACCCTGGCCGGCTGCGCCAGCTATTCGGGCATCGCCCCCGAGGCCAAGACCCTGGATCCCGCCACCCTGGCCGGCAATCCTGCCGGGGCAGCCTACGCCGCCTGGCCCAAGGAGGACTGGTGGCGGGAACTGCAAGATCCGGTGCTGAACGACCTGATCGCCCAGGCCCTGACCGACAGTCCCAGCCTCCAGGCCGCCAGTGCCAAGCTGGCCCGGGCCCGGGCCGTCAGCGACGTGGCGGAAAGCACCCTCAGCCCCCAGCTCAAGCTGACCCTGGACAGCACCCGGGAGCGTTTCAGCGAGCGGGGCACCACGCCGCCGCCCTACGCCGGCACGACCCAGACCATCAACGAAGTCCAGGCCGGCGGCCAATGGGAACTGGATTTCTTCGGCAAGAACCGGGAAGGCCTCAAGGCCGCCCTGGGCGAACTGCGCGCCACCGAAGCCGAGCACCAGGCCGCCCGCATGATGCTGGCCGCCGACGTGGCCCGGTCCTACTACGGCCTGGCCCGGCTGCTGGCGCAACGGGAAGTCACCGAACAGCGCGGCCGTCAGCGGGCCGACATGGCGACCCTGGTGGAACGCCGCTTCAAGGCCGGCCTGGACACCCGGGTCGAACTGGAATCGGCCCAGGGCGCCCTGCCGGAAAACGCCCGCGACCTGGTGTCCATCGACGAACAGATCGGCCTTGCCCGCCACGCCCTGGCGGCCCTGGTGGGTCTCGGTCCCGAGGCCCTCGACAAGCTGGCTCCCAGCCTGCCCGCCGTGGCGCCCCTGGCCCTGCCCGCCACCTTGCCGGCGGACCTGCTGGGCCACCGCGCCGACGTGACCGCCGCCAAGTGGCGGGTCGAGTCCAACCTGCATGGACTGGAGGCCTCCCGCGCCCAGTTCTACCCCAACATCAACCTGCGCGCCTTCACCGGTTTCGCCGCCGTCGGCGCCGACCACTGGCTGGAGGCGGGCAGCCGCCAATCGGGACTGGGCCTGGCTTTCAGCCTGCCTTTGTTCGACGCCGGGCGGCTGCGGGGCATGTACCGCGCCACCGCCGCCCAGGTGGACAGCGCCGTGGCGTCCTACAACGCCACCCTGCTCGACGCCCTGCGCGACGTGGCCGACCAGCTCACTTCCCTGCAAGCGGTGGAAGCCCAACTGACCCGGCAGCAGGCGGCCCTGGCCAGCGCCCAGCGCAGCCACGACCTGGCCCTGCAACGCTATCGCGCCGGCATCAGCGACCGCCTCACCGAGCTCAATGCCGAAACCAATCTGATCCTCCAGCGCCGCACCACCGTGGATCTGCAAGCCCGCTGGATCGACGGCCGCATCCGCCTGATCCGCGCCCTGGGCGGCGGTTTCGACGCCACCGCGCCGGCCCTCGCCGCGGCCGAACCCAACGTCCACCAACACTGAATGCCTGTCCCCCCAACCCCAACGGACAATCATCATGACCACTGACAACAACACCCTCAGCCTCCCCTCCGCCCAGGAGGAAAGCCGCAAGCGCCGCCTGGTGCTGCTCGTCCTGGCCAGCCTGGCCGCCGCCGTGGCCTACGGCCTCTACTGGTTCCTCCTCGCCCGCTACCAGGTGGACACCGACAACGCCTACGTACAAGGCAACGTCGTGCAGATCACGCCCCAGGTGGGCGGCACCGTGGTGGCCATCGAGGCCGACGACACCGACCACGTCAGCGCCGGCCAGATGCTGGTGCGCCTCGATCCCGTGGACGCCCGTGTCGCCCTCGACCAGGCCGAGGCCCAGCTGGCGGAAACCGTGCGCGAAGTGCGCGGCGTTTTCGCCAACGATAGCGCCCTGGCCGCCACGGTCAGCGTGCGTCAGGCCGAACTGGAACGGCTGAACGCCGACCTGGCGCGGCGTCAGGGCCTGGTGGACGGTGGCGCGGTGTCGGTGGAGGAATTGCAGCATTTGCAGACCGCCATCGCCAACGCCAAGTCCGCCCTGACCGAGGCCAAGGAACAACTGGCCCGCAACAACGCCCTGACCGAGGGCGCCAGTGTTGATACCCATCCCCGCGTCCTGGCCGCCGCCGGCAAGTACCGGGAAGCCTGGCTGGCCTACAAGCGCGCCGGCATCGCCGCGCCGGTGGCCGGCACCGTGGCCCGGCGCAGCGTGCAAGTGGGGCAGCGGGTAGCCAGCGGCGTGCCCATCATGGCCATCGTGCCCCTGGACCAACTGTGGGTGGACGCCAACTTCAAGGAGTCCCAACTGGAAAGCCTGCGGGTGGGCCAGCCGGTGACCCTCACCGCCGACGTGTACGGCCACCACACCGAATACAAGGGCACCGTGGTGGGCCTGGGTGCCGGTACCGGCGCGGCCTTCTCCCTGCTGCCGGCGCAGAACGCCACGGGCAACTGGATCAAGGTGGTGCAGCGGGTGCCCGTGCGTATCGCCCTCGATCCCCAGGAACTGGCGGCCCATCCCCTGCGGGTCGGGCTGTCCATGGAAGCCACGGTGGACATCCACGACCAGAGCGGCAAGCCGGTGACGGAAGCCGGTCGTAGCGGACCCGTCGCCAGCACCAGCGTTTACGACGATCTATCCAAGGCCGCCGACGAAAAGGTGAACGCCATCGTTTCCGCCAACCTGGGGCGCCGGGTCAACCTGCACCGCGCCGGTTGAGTCGCCAGCGGATGCCAACGCCATGAGCGATACGCCCAAGCCCTACGTGCCGCCGCCGCCCTTGGAGGGCGGCCAGTTGATCATGGGCACCCTGGCCCTGTCCCTGGCCACCTTCATGAACGTGCTGGACTCTTCCATCGCCAACGTGTCCATTCCGGCCATCGCCGGTGACTTCGGCGTCAGCCCCAACCAGGGCACCTGGGTCATCACCAGCTTCGCCGTGTCCAACGCCATCTCGGTACCCCTCACCGGCTGGCTCACCCAGCGCTTCGGCATGGTGCGGCTGTTCAGCCTGAGCATCCTGCTCTTCGTCCTCTCGTCCCTGCTCTGCGGCCTGGCGCCCAACCTGGGCATGTTGATTTTCTTTCGCGTGGTGCAGGGCCTGGTGGCCGGACCCATGATTCCCCTGTCGCAAACCCTGCTGCTGCAAAGCTATCCCAAGCACAAGGCGGGCATGGCCTTGGCCATGTGGTCCATGACCACCCTGGTGGCGCCGGTGATGGGGCCGCTGCTGGGCGGCTGGATCACCGACAACATGAGCTGGCCCTGGATTTTCTACATCAACGTGCCGGTGGGCTTGTTCGCCTTCTTCATCACCTGGGGCATCTACAAGACCCGGGAGACGCCCACCCGCAAGCTGCCCATCGACAGCATCGGCCTCGCCGCCCTGGTGATCTGGGTGGGCGCCCTGCAAATCATGCTCGACAAGGGCAAGGAGCTGGACTGGTTCGCCTCGTCCCAGATCGTCGTCCTGGGCCTGGTGGCGCTGGTGGGCTTTTGCTTCTTCGTCATCTGGGAGCTGGGGGAAAAGCACCCGGTGGTGGACCTGTCCCTGTTCACCCGGCGCAACTTCTGGGTGGGCACCCTGGCCCTATCCCTGGGCTACGGCACCTTCTTCGGTAACGTGGTGCTACTGCCCCTGTGGTTGCAGCAATACATGGGCTACACCGCCACCTGGGCCGGCTTCATCATGGCCCCCGTGGGCCTGCTCGCCATCCTGCTCTCGCCCTACGTGGGCAAGAACAGCCAGAAGGTGGACCCGCGCATCTTCGCCACCGTGGCCTTCGTCACCTTTGCCCTGGTGCTGTGGCTGCGCTCCCGCTTCAATACCGAGGCCGACATGACGACCCTGATGATTCCCACCATCGTCCAGGGCATCTCCATGGCGTTCTTCTTCATCCCCCTGGTGACCCTCACCCTATCCGGCCTCAGCCCTGATCGGATACCGGCGGCCTCGGGCCTGTCCAACTTCGCCCGTATCACCGCCGGCGCCTTCGGCACCTCCATCGCCACCACCCTCTGGGAAAACCGGGCCACCCTGCACCACGCCCAACTGGTGGAGTCGGTGAACAACGCCAGCGTCGCCACCACCCAGACCTTGTCCGGCCTCGCCGCCCAGGGCCTGAGCCGCGACCAGGCCCTGGCCTACATCAATCGCCTGGCCGACCAGCAAGCCTTCATGCTCAGCGCCGACGACATCTTCGCCGCCTCGGCCGCGATCTTCCTCATCCTGATCGCCGTCATCTGGCTGGCCAAGCCCGCCCACGGCAGCGGCCCGGTGGACGCGGGCGGCGCGCACTGAGGTGATGTGATTGCGGAAATAAAAATCCCGGCCTTGGCCGGGATGTTTATTGGACAGGTTGAATGCTTGTTTCAGAGCTTAAAAAAACCATCGTCGTAAGCGCTGCTGTAGGCCGCCCAATCCTTTTCGACTTGATCGGCGCAATGGCGTGCTGCGTCAATCAAGCTGCTTCGCCATTTGTTTTGCTCGCCGAAGTCGATCAGTTCGTCGGCGATGGCTGAACCATCTCGACCGCTACTGCGCAGTTGGTCCCAGGCGACGATCTCGCCCATGGTGGCCATGACATTCTCCAGGCGGCGCAGTCGCTTCTTCCATGCATTCAGGGCGACCCGGTCTTCCGAGGGCAGCAGTCCCCGCAACACGTAGGATTTGCGGGCTAGGGTGACTGGTTGTAGGAAGGCCATGGACACGGCCTGAAAGCGACGCTGGATAGCTGCCACCCGGTGGGCCTCATCCTGCCAAAAAGGCTGTTTGATTTTTAAGTGAGGCGAAAGGGACGAAGGCGAGGCAGCCTTGAGGTCCAGCAGATAGTTCCTGTCGGGAGAGCCCTTGCCTTCCACCAACACAATGTAGCGGTCCACCCCCAAGCTACCGGTGCCGGCAATGCGGCGGGCCACGTCCAGCACTTTGTAGAAGCGAGGATTGTCCTGCGTGGCGGCGAACTCGCTGATCAGGTCCGCTACCTTTTTGCGTTGCTTGTCAGTCACGGCCAGGGCCTTGCGGCCATCGATGCGAATGCGGCGCTTCTTGCCGATTTTCTCAGTGCGACTATCGAGGAAGAGGGGGCGGGGGCGTCGCTGTACGCTGTCGAGTAGTTGCCCGATCATGCCTTCCGCGGTTTCCTTTTCCACCCAACGGGCCTTGCCCAGAGCCAGGGCAGCCGCGTAGTGGTCCACAAACGTGTGGCACAGGGCCAAGGCTTCCGGCGGTGCCACCTTGAGGCTCTTCGCGCCCACCAGGATGCTGCTGAGGAAGCGCACCAGTTCCCACGTCACCGGGGCCAGCGCTGCTTCGTCGAAGTCGTTCACGTCGAAATAGACCAGGCGGTTATCGCCTTTGTAGCTACCGAAATTTTCCAAGTGCAGGTCGCCGCAGACCCAGGCGCTTGGGGCCCGCTCGAACAGACGGCTACTGGGTAGTCGGCCATAGAAGAGATGACAGGTAGCCCGGAGGAAAACGAAGGGGTTGCTACGCATGTTGCGGTATTTCATGGCCAGCCGCTCCGGGTCGCGGCCAGTATTGAATTCCTGGATGTTGCGCACAATGTCCATGCAAAAGTCCCGATTAGTCTGTATCGATGGATAAAGAGTACCCCCTGATAGCTATCGTCAGCCTGTCAAAGAAACGAGGCCGAACGGTGCTCTACCCATAAAAAAGCCCGGCACTGCCGGGCTTTTTTATGGGTAGATGTGCGTCCACCGTATTACCAGAGACTCTCCCGTTCCGGCGTGGCGCTGATCTTGTGGATGCTCAGGTCGGCGCCTTCGTATTCCTCTTCCTGGTCGAGGCGGATGCCGACGGTTTTCTTCAGCAGGCCGTAGACGAGGTAGCCGCCGACGAAGGCGGTGGTGATGCCGAGCAGGGTGCCGACCAGTTGGGCCATGAAGCTGACGCCGCCGAGGCCGCCCAGGGCGTGTTGGCCGAAGAGGCCGGCGGCGATGCCGCCCCAGGCGCCGCAGAGGCCGTGCAGGGGCCAGACGCCGAGCACGTCGTCGATCTTCCAGCGGTTCTGGGTCAGGGTGAACATCCAGACGAAGAGGCCGCCGGCCGCGGCGCCCACCACCAGGGCACCCAGCGGATGCATGATGTCCGAGCCGGCGCAGACGGCCACCAGGCCGGCCAGGGGGCCGTTATGGACGAAGCCGGGGTCGTTCTTGCCGGCGGCCAGGGCCACCAGGGTGCCGCCGACCATGGCCATCAGGGAGTTCATGGCTACCAGGCCGGAAATCTTGTCCAGGGTCTGGGCGCTCATGACGTTGAAGCCGAACCAGCCGACGATGAGTATCCAGGCGCCCAGGGCGAGGAAGGGAATGCTGGAGGGCGGATGGGCGCCGGCGATGCCGCCATCCTTGTGGTAGCGGCCCTGACGGGCGCCCAGGTGCAGCACGGCGGCGAGGCCGATCCAGCCGCCCACGGCATGGACCACCACGGAACCGGCAAAGTCGTGGAAGTTGGCGCCGAAGGTGGCCAGCAGCCAGTCCTGGATGCCGTAGGCGTTGTTCCAGGCAATGCCCTCGAAGAAGGGATAGACGAAGCCCACCAGCAGGAAGGTGGCGGCCATTTGCGGATTGAACTTGGCCCGCTCGGCGATGCCGCCGGAGACGATGGCGGGAATGGCGGCGGCGAAGGTGAGCAGGAAGAAGAACTTGGTCAGCTCAAAGCCGTTGCCCTGGGTGAGGACGTCGGCGCCGACAAAAAAGTGGGTGCCGTAGGCCACGCCGTAGCCGATGAAGAAATAGGCCAGGGTGGACACGGCGAAGTCGCTGAGGATCTTGACCAAGGCGTTCACCTGGTTCTTCTTGCGGACGGTGCCCAGTTCCAGAAAGGCGAACCCGGCATGCATAGCCAGGATCATGATGGCGCCGAGCAGAATGAACAAAACGTCGGATGGGGTCTTTAGATTCTCCAATTTGGGGCTCCGTGCACAAAGAGAGTGCGCATAGGAGCAACAAATGGGCCATTTTTATGTCCTATGTAAATCAATAACTTAGTTAGCCTTGTTGTGGGTGGTTGGCACAAATAAAGTGCGAACATGAAAAATAAAGGCACCTTTAGGGTGCCTTGTCATGTCGATTGTTTATTTTGGTGCGTAGCTCCGGGGCATCAAAATCCACATCTGGCCCCGCTGCCGGGTGCGGCCGGCGTTGTCCCCGGCCTCGTTGCCGCTGCCCCAGTAAAAGTCCGCCCGCACCGGGCCGCGAATGGCGCCGCCGGTATCCATGGCCAGTACCAGCCGGTTCATGGGGGTGTCCGACAGGGGGCGGGTGGTGGCGAGCCAGACCGGGGCGCCCAGGGGCGTGGTCTTGGGGTCCACGGCGATACTGCGTTCGGGAATCATGGGCAGGCCCATGGCACCCGGGGGGCCGCTGCCTTCCACCGGCAGTTCGCGGAAGAAGACCACGCTGGGGTTGGCGTTGAGCAGTTCCTGCATGCGCAGGGGATGGGTCTTCACCCAGTTGCGGATGCCCTGCATCGAGGCCTGCTCGGGCTTGAGTTCGCCCTGGTCGATCAGCCACTTGCCGATGGAACGATAGGGGTGGCCGTTCTGGTCGGCGTAGCCGATGCGGGTGCGGCTGCCGTCGTCCAGTTGCACCTGGCCCGAACCCTGGATTTGCAGGAAGAAGAAGTCGATGGGGTCCTCCACCCAGAGCAGGGCGTCCTTTTCCCGCTTGGCTTCCTGTTGCGCCCATTCGGCACGGGAATAGTAGGGCACCAGCTTGCGCCCCTCGATGCGGCCCCGCAGGCGCATGGACTTGAGTTCGGGATAAAGGCTGGCCAGGTCCACCACGATCAGGTCGGCGGGGGCGCCGAACACCGGCACCTCGGCCACCTTGGTCTTGTGCCGGCTGCCCTTCACCACGGGTTCGTAATAGCCGGTGACCAGGCCCGTACGGCTGCCGTCAGGATTGACCAGTTGCCAGGGCTGGAAGGCGGCTTCGAACCAGGGCTTGAGGCTGCCCCGGTCGGCGACGCGGGCGGCGGCGCAGGCGGCGCGCCAAGTGTCCTGGCGCGCGAGGCTGCCGCAGGCGGAAAGAAAGCCCTCGAACACCGGCAGCAGGTCGTCCTGGCTGGCGTCTTCCCAGCCCGGCAGGTCGCGCCATTGGGCTTCCTGCAAGGGCTTTTCCGCCGCCGGCGGGGCCGCTTCGGTCGGGCTGGGCGCGACCTTGGGCGCCAGGCCGGAACAGGCGGCCAGCAGCAGGGTGGACAACAACACGGGGAGAAGGGCGGAGGAACGGGACATGATCTGCTAGAGTCGTCGGCTGACAAAAAGGAATTATCCCATGTGGGCCATCCTCCTCGAATTGGGCGTGCCTGTCCTGTTGCTGTTCATCCTGTGGCGGGTCTGGCCCAAGGAAGCCGACGCCGACGAAGCGTCCACCCCAACCCCCGACGAAAGCACGCAAGACCATGACCGCCAATCTTGACCACTTCCTTGCCCGGGCCATGCCCCTGCTGGACCGGCTCGAACTGCTGTTGCCCCCCGCCCCCGCCGCCACCGACTGGTCGGCGCCGGCCTATCTGTGGCGCAAGCGCCAGGGCCATGGCTGGCTGGAAGCGGTGCACCGGCCCCACCGCATCCGTCTCGACGACTTGCAGAACGTGGACCTGCAAAAGTCCCGCATCGAACAGAACACCCGCCAGTTCGTCGCCGGCAAGAGCGCCAACAACGTGCTGCTCACCGGCGCCCGGGGCACCGGCAAGTCCTCCCTGGTGAAGGGCGTGCTGCTGGAATTCATGGACCAGGGCCTGCGCCTGATCGAAGTGGAAAAGGAAGACCTGGTGGACCTGCCGCGCATCGTCGAACTGGTGGCGGGGCGGCCGGAGAAGTTCATCCTGTTCTGCGACGACCTGTCCTTTGAAAGCGGCGAACCCGGCTACAAGGCCATGAAGAGCGTGCTCGACGGTTCCGTCGCCGGTATGCCGCAGAACTTGCTGGTGTATGCCACCTCCAACCGGCGCCACCTGATGCCGGAAACCATGCGCGAAAACCTGGAGGCCCGCCACGACGAGGAGGGCGAAATCCACCCCGGCGAAACCACCGAGGAAAAAGTGTCCCTGTCCGAGCGCTTCGGCCTCTGGCTGTCCTTCTATCCCTTCAGCCAGGACGATTACCTGGCCGCCTGCAACCATTGGCTGCGTTCTTTTGGCGTAGACGCCGCCGGCATCGCCGCCGCCCGCCAGGAGGCCCTGCAATGGGCCCAGGGCCGGGGCTCACGCAGCGGCCGCGTGGCTTGGCAGTTCGCTCGGGACTACGCCGGTCGCTAATTTCCCCGGCCGTGCGTCGGGCGCTTGCCCGCCGCGCGGCGCGAGGTTCGGAAAAAATCACGGAGCAATGCAATGAAGATCACCCACGTCGCCGCCGCCGTCATTTACGGCGAGGACGGCGCGGTCCTGTTGGGCCAGCGCGCCGAGGGCACTTTCTACCCCGGCTATTGGGAATTCCCCGGCGGCAAGGTGGAAACGGGGGAAACGCCCCGCGACGCCCTGGTGCGCGAGCTGCAAGAAGAACTGTCCATCGAGGTGCTGACGGCCCGGCCCTGGCTGCGGGTGGAACATGTTTATGAACACGCCCACGTCTGCCTGCATTTCTTCAAGGTGAGTCAATGGCGCGGCGAACCCCGCGACCACGTGCACGCTGCCCTATCCTGGCAAAAGCCCGGCGCCTTCAGCGTCAGCCCCATGTTGCCGGCCAACGGTCACATCCTGAAAAGCCTGTCCCTGCCCGACCGCTACGCCATCACCCAGGCCGGCGCCATCGGCGAGGCGGCCCAATTGGCGGCCCTGGCGCGGGCCCTGGCTGCGGGCCTGCGGCTGGTGCAAGTGCGGGAACCGGCCCTCAGCCCCGAGCGGCGGGCTGCCTTCGCCCGGGAAGCGGTGGCCCTTTGCCGTCAACATGGCGCCCGCATCCTGATCAACGACGACGAGGCCCTGGCCCGGGCCGTGGGCGCCGATGGCGTGCACTTGCCTAGTCGTCGCCTGGCGACCCTGACCCAGCGGCCCGACCTGCCCTGGGTGGCCGCTTCCTGCCACAACGCCGACGAACTGGCGCGGGCCGTTGACCTGGGCCTGGACTTCGCCGTGCTCGGCCCGGTCCAGGCCACCCCCAGTCATCCGCAACAAGCGCCCCTGGGCTGGGACGGCTTTGGCGCCCTGGTGCCGGCGGGCCTGCCGGTTTACGCCCTGGGCGGAATGACCTCGGCGGACCAGGCGCAGGCCCAGGCCCAGGGCGCGCAAGGTGTGGCGGGGATTCGTGGCATGTGGGGCGGCGCGGACTGAAGATTCCCTTTGTCTTTGCGCGTGGCCGTGCTACAGTCCGCCACCTTCCGACGGGTCTTCAGTCAGCCCGCCGTCCCTGAAAGCGAATTCCCGCTTCTCCGGTAGTACCTCAAACGGATTCACCGCCCGGACTGACCTGCACACAGCAGGTGGTCGGCTCCAGGAGTTTTTCACATGCTTTTTACTGACCTCGGCCTTTCCGCCGGGATTCTGCGCGCCATTGGCGAGCAGGGTTACGACACGCCCACGCCCATTCAGGCCCAGGCCATTCCCCACGTCCTCGCCGGCAACGATCTCGAGGCCTTGGCCCAGACCGGCACCGGCAAGACCGCGGCCTTTGTGCTGCCCATTCTGCAAAAACTCACCGCCCAGGGCGACAGCCCCCTGGAACGGGTGGCCCGCAATCGTCCCCGCGCCCTGATCCTGGTGCCCACCCGCGAACTCGCCGCCCAGGTGCAGGAGAGCATCCGCAACTACGGCAAGCACCTGTCGGTGCGCAGCCTGGCCGTCTTTGGCGGCGTCGGCATGCAACCCCAGGTCACCGTGCTGCGCCGGGGCGTGGACATCGTCGTCGCCACCCCCGGCCGGCTGCTGGACCACATCAGCCAGCGCACTATCGACCTGGGCGCGGTGCAGACCCTGGTCCTGGACGAAGCCGACCGCATGCTCGACATGGGCTTCATCCGCGACATCCGCAAGATCATCGAGCGCCTGCCCAAGGAACGGCAGAACCTGATGTTTTCCGCCACCTTTGCCCCCGACGTGCGCGAACTGGCCCACGGCGTGTTGCGCAATCCCGCCCTGGTGGAAGTGGCCCGGCGCAACACCGCCGCCGAGACCGTGACCCAGAGCGTGATCGCCGTGGATAAGGAAAAGAAGCGCGAACTGCTGCTGCACCTGTTCGAGAACCACGGTTGGCACCAGACCCTGGTGTTCACCCGTACCAAGCATGGTGCCGACGCCCTGGCCCGCAAGCTGGACCAGGCCGGCATCCGCTCCGCCGCCATCCACGGCGACAAGACCCAGGGTGCCCGCACCCGGGCCCTGGCCGACTTCAAGAGCGGTCGTCTGGCCGCCCTGGTGGCCACCGACATCGCCGCCCGGGGCATCGACATCGATCAACTGCCCCGCGTGGTGAACTTCGAGCTGCCCAACGTGCCCGAAGACTACGTGCATCGCATCGGCCGTACCGGTCGTGCCGGCGCCGAAGGCGAGGCCCTGTCCCTGGTGTCCCACGACGAACGCATCCAATTGCGCGACATCGAAAAGCTGCTCAAGCGCACCTTCGACAAACAGGTGAAGGAAGGCTTCGAGCCCAGCGCCAACCCGCCCCGGGAGCCGGCCAAGCAGCCCCAGGCCCGTCGTTCCGGCAGCGGCAATGGCGGTAATCGGAGCGAGGCCAGCCGCAGTGGCGCCCCCCGCCGTAGTGGCGGCGGTGGTAACGCAGGCAATGGGGGCGGTACTGGTGGCGGTACTGGTGGCGGTCCGCGCAAGGGCAGCACCGGCCAGCAGGCCCATCGCAGCGGCGGCGCCCATCACAACGGGCAACGCCACCGCTGATCCGCGGCATCGCATCCAGCAAAACGGGAAGCCAAGGCTTCCCGTTTTTTTTCGTCATTCCCGCGCAGGCGGGAATCCAGGGACTGGTATCCCGGCGATGGCGAGGGCCCAGGCATGGGCCGGGCTCGTCGCTTTGGTGGCTTCAGAAACCTGCTTCCCGCCAGAACACGGCGAGGGCGTTGCGCAGGTAGCGCCAGCCGGGGGAGACCCAACTGCCGGCGATCACCACCTTGCCGCGCCAAGTGTGTTGGTCGGCGGCGAAATATCCATTTGGCGTGCCCTATTATGAGGCGGGGGTATTGGTCCAAATGGACCAGTGCTTTCGAGCACCAGGACCGAGGCGGGAGGTTATAGTGCTGACATAAAAAGATAGACGGTCAAAACGACCACGGTGCTGATTTCGAACCAGGCGCTTGTTCCCCATGCCCCAACAGATTCTGCTGATTGACGACCATGCCCTGTTCCGCTCCGGCCTGCGCATGGTGCTGGCACGGGGCATACCCGACGCTGAAATTTTCGATGTCGCGGCCCCCTATGTCGCCCTGAAGCAGGGGCCGGACAAGGTCGATCTGATCCTGCTGGACATGCATCTGCAAGGCCTCAATGGTCTGGACAGCATCGATTTGCTCAGGGCGCGCTGGCCGGACGTGCCGATCTTGATGTTGTCCGGCGACGACGATCCCGGCCTCATGCGCACGGCGGTGGCGCAAGGTGCCGTCGGTTACGTCACCAAGTCCATGAGCGCGGAAAGAATCATCGCGGTCGCTTCCCAGATCTTGTCCGGTGGCGTGACCAAGGAAGGCGCCAGCGAACCACCGGCGTCTTCGCTGACCCCGCGTCAGGGCGAGGTGCTGCAATTCCTCGCCCAGGGGTTTTCCAACAAGGTGATCGCCAAGCACCTGGAGTTGTCGGAGAACACGGTGCGTCGGCACGTGCAGGACATCCTGGACTACCTGGGGGTCGCCAATCGCGCGGAGGCGGTGTTTGCCGCCCGGCGGCGCGGGATTATCGTTTAAGCGCCGCCGCCACCCTCGTATCCTCGGCCACCATGGATTCCCCGGCACCCTTGAAGCCCGACCTGCAACGGCAGATCGCGTCCGAGCAGGTCCATCTGCTTTTCCGCCATACCAAGCAGGCCCAGGCGACCAACCTGATGGTCGCGTCGGTCTGTCTTTTTTTCCTTTGGGACATTCTCGACCACGGCGTTTTGCTGGCCTGGTGGAGCACGATTCTGGTACTCGTGACGGCGCGCTGGGTGATGTCCTTCTACTATCGGCGCTTCCCCGACGCCCCGGTGCCTTGGCCTGGGCTCATGACGGGAACGGCCATCTGTTCGGGCCTGGCCTGGGGGACGATCGGTTGTCTGTGTTTCATTCCCGCTGCGCCGATCCCCTTGTTGGTGATGACGGCCGTGCTGGGGGGCATGGCCGCCGGAACCGTTGCTTCCCATTCGTCCTGGCTGCCGGCTGCCTATGGCTACATCATTCCGGCCCTGCTGCCGCTGACCCTGCGTTATTTGTACGAGCCGGGACAATGGCGCGCCCTGGGCTTCCTGGTGTTGATTTATCTGATCAACGTCCTCGTCTTCTCCCGCGATCTGTCGCGGACGTTGACCAATTCCATCCAGTTGCGCCTGGAAAACCAGGGGCTGGTGGAGCAACTGCAAGCCGAGATGCGCGTGGCCGAAACGGCCAAGGTACAAGCCGAGAACGCCAACCAGGCCAAGTCGAAATTTCTTGCCGCCGCCAGTCACGATCTGCGCCAACCCCTCCATGCGATCGGCTTGTTCCTCGAGTCCCTGCGCCATGAGCCCGACCCGGTGCGGGCTGCCCAGATTTTTTCCTATTTGGACGGAGCCTACCAATCCCTGGAGGGGCTGCTCAATGAGTTGCTGGACATCTCCAAGCTGGAGGCGGGCCTCTTCAAACCCCAACTGCAAGCCTTTCCCCTTCAGCAACTGTTCGACTCCCTGGACCGGGAGATGTGGCCCCTGGCGGAGGAAAAGGGGTTGGTCCTACGTTTCGCTCCTACCTGGCGGACGGTGCGGAGCGATCCCAATATGTTGGCGCGCGTCTTGCGCAACATCATCACCAATGCCATCAACTACACCGCCCAGGGCGGCGTGCTGGTGGGGTGTCGACATCAGCAGGGCCGCGTGGCCGTGGCCGTTTACGACACGGGCCCCGGCATTCCTGCCGAGTACCACGAGGCCATCTTTCGCGAGTTCTATCAGTTGGACAATCCCGAACGGGACAGGCGCAAGGGCCTGGGGCTGGGCCTCTCCATCGTCGATGGTCTTTGCCGCGTGTTGGACCACCCGGTTGGTCTCAAGTCCCGCATGGGGGCCGGCACGGTGTTTTCGGTGTCCGTTCCCACCGTGGATTTCGTCATCCCGGCCACCACCGGGGCGGAGCCATGGCCGACGCTGGACTTCAAGGGCTTGGCCGTACTGGTCGTTGACGACGAACCCTTGATTCGCGAGGGCATGGTGCAAGTGTTGCGGCGTTGGGGATGCCAAGGGCTGGCGGCGGAAAGCGTGGATGAAGCCCTGGCGGCAATGGCCACGCAGTCCTTCATCCCCGACATCATTTTTGCCGACTATCGACTGCGGGGAGAGCAGACGGGAAGCGAGGCGATTCGGGCCATTCGGCAAGCCATCGGCCGCGACATCCCGGCCGCGATCCTCACCGGAGACACTTCCCCGGAACGCTTACGCGAAGCCGACGCGGGCGGCCTCGTCCTGCTCCATAAGCCCGTGCATGTTGGTCGCTTGCAGGCGACGCTTGCCCAACTGGGCAAAAGGGTTACGCCGCCCGCTGCGGCAGGCGGGCAACGCTAGCTGCGGGTGGTGGGGACACAATGGCATCTCCCATAGGGGTGACCTGCCCACCATTTCATCCGAATTAAATATCCATCGCGGATGGGTTGATCGGAGGCGGCGAGACTTGCCCAGCGCCCCCGATGCCGGCCAATTATTTTTTGGCCGCTGTTTTCTTGGCAGTGGCCTTGGTCGTCTTTTTCGCCGGGGCAGCAGCAGCTTTCTCTTCCGCCGCCGGTTCGGCCTTGGCCGCCTTGGGCTTGGCGCCGGCCTTGGGCGCGCGGGCCTCGAATTCGAAGCCGACCTTGCCGTCGGCGCCACGTACCAGGAAGGCGGAGAACTTGCGCTTGGTGCGGGCGGAGACGAAGCCCTTGAGCAGGCTGGTCTTGCCTTCGTTCAACAGCTTTTCCATTTCGCCGCGGCCGATTTCCTGTTGCAGGATGACCTTGCCGGAACGGAAGTCGCAGGTCTTGGCGGGGCCGGTGGCTTTTTCGCAGACGTAGCTCATGCCGTGCTCGAACACGCTGCCGCCGCACTTGGGACACTTGCCCAGGGCTTCCTGGCCGGAGAAGTCCACGGCCTCGGCGTTGGCGTCGTCGCTGTTGCCGAAGTCGAACTCGGGCATCTTGTCGGCGTTGAGCTTGATGATGGCGGCGAAGGCGCGGCCCATCTTGGAGCGGAAGCCTTGCAGGGGTCCGATGACACCCTTGCTCAATAGCTCGTCCATTTCCTCCCGGGACCATTCGCGGCTAGCCACCACCTTCCATAGCTTGTAGTCGCAGCCCTGGCATTCGAACTTCTTGTAACCCTCCTTGATCTGGCTGCCGCAGCGGGGACAGGGAGTCTTGAGGGTGCCGAAGGCTTCGTCGGGCAGCTCGCCAGTCTTGATCCGTTCCACCATCTCCCGGGTCTTGCCAGTGATATGGCTCATGAACTCGGCCCGGCTCATCTTGCCCTGTTCCATGAGCTTGAGCTTGTGTTCCCATTCGCCGGTGAGTTCCGGCGAGCGGATTTCATCCACGCCGAGTTTTTCCAGGGCAAACAGCAGGGAGAAGGCCTTGGGCGTCGGTTGCAGTTCGCGGCCGTTACGGTGCACGTATTCCTCGGCGATCAAACCTTCGATGGTGGCGGCGCGGGTGGCCGGCGTGCCCAGGCCCCGCTCGGACATGGCCTCGCGCAGTTCCTCGTCCTCCACCAGCTTGCCGGCGCCTTCCATGGCGGAGAGCAGGGTGGCTTCCGAGAAGCGCGGTGGCGGCTGGGTGGCCTTGCCCTTCACTTCCACGTCGTTGGCCCAGACCCGTTCCTTGGGTTCCAGGGGCACCAGGCTCGGGGTTTCCTCGTCGCCCTGGGCTTCGCGGCCATAGACCGCCAGCCAGCCCGGGTTCACCAGCACCTTGCCCTCGGTCTTGAAGGCGTTGCCCTCGACCCGGGTGATGCGGGTGGTGATGTTGTATTCCGCCGGCGGGAAGAAGATGCCGAGGAAGCGCTTCATCACCAGGTCGTAGAGTTTCTGTTCCGGTTCGGACAGATTCTTGGGGATCACGCCGGTGGGGATGATGGCGAAGTGGTCCGAGATCTTGGCGTTGTTGAAGATGCGTTTGTTGGGATGTACCCAGCCGCTCTTCAGGATGTTGGCGGCGTGGCCGGCGTATTGGGTTTCCGCCAGATTGGAGAGGGTGTCCTTGACCGCGCCGATGTAGTCCTCGGGCAGGTGGCGGCTGTCGGTCCGGGGGTAGGTCAGCACCTTGTGCTTTTCATAGAGGGCCTGGGCCAGGCCCAGGGTGTTCTTGGCTGAGAAACCGAAACGGCCGTTGGCCTCCCGCTGCAATGACGTGAGGTCGTAGAGCATGGGGCAGGCTTCGCTCTTGGGCTTGCTCTCCTCTTCCACCTCGCCGTGCTTGCCGAGGCAGGCCTTGCGGATGGCCTCGGCCTTGTCCTTTTCCCACAGGCGTTCGGCCTTGGCGTGTTCGTCATCGGCCTTCTTGAATTTCTCGTCGAACCAGCGACCGCGATAAGTTCCGGCAACTGCCTGGAATTCGGCCTCAACTTCCCAGTAATCACGGGAAATAAACTGTTTGATACGGTTTTCCCGCTCCACCAGGATGGCCAGGGTGGGGGTTTGCACGCGGCCCACGGGGGTCTTGTAGAAACCGCCTTCCGCCGAGTTGAAGGCGGTCATGGCGCGGGTGCCGTTGATGCCGATCAGCCAGTCGGCTTCGGAGCGGCAGCGGGCGGCATCGGCCAGGGGCAGCATTTCCTCGTCGGAACGCAGGTGGGCGAAGCCTTCGCGGATGGCGTTGGCCGTCATGGACTGCAACCAGAGGCGACGGATGGGTTTGACGTGTTTTTCGCCCATGGCGTGCTGGGCCACGTAGCGGAAGATCAGTTCCCCTTCGCGCCCCGCGTCACAGGCGTTCACCAGGCCGGTCACGTCCTTGCGCTTGATCAGTTTTGTCAGCAACTTGAGCCGATCAGCCGTCTTTTCTATGGGATTGAGGGCGAAATGGGGCGGAATCATCGGCAGGTGGGTGAAGCTCCACTTGCCCCGCTTGACGTCGTATTCCTCGGGCACGGTGAGCTCCAGCAGGTGGCCCACGGCGGAGGACAGGACGTAGTTGTCGCTCTCGAAAAAGTCCCCGGTACGGGTAAAGCCCCCCAGCGCCTTGGCGATGTCCTGGGCGACGGAGGGTTTTTCGGCGATGATCAGTTGCTTGCTCATGTAATAGACAGACAAAAAACAGGCGGCGCAAGGTGCGCCGCCAGGGGGTTAAGTGGAGCCGGAGCTCAGTGCAGCCAACGTTCGCTTTCGTCGTCCTCGTCGCTGCCGGTCAGCAGTTCCTCCAGCACCAGGGCATCGAATTCGCATTGGCGCTTCCACATCACCGTGACCACGATGACCTTCAGCTTGGCCAAGGGGATCTGCCGGTCGGCCAGGGCCAGGGCCCGTTCCACCACCAGCTCCCGCAGTTCCGGGTCGAGGGTGCCGGCTTGTTCGAGGAAGGCCAGGAAGCTGCGGCATTCCACCGACAGACGACCCTGCTCCTCTTCGTCGTAGAGGCGGATGGCGGCGGCGCCCTGGGGACGCAGGCGCACCATCACCGCTTCGGAGCGGTCCAGGCCGTCCAGCCAGTTGAGGGCTTCGGAGATTTCTTCCTGTTCGAACCCGGCGGCGGAAAGCTTGCGCGCCAGCAAATCGGGTTCCGGGCAGGCGTCGGGCAGGTAGTTCTCGAACAAATACACAAGAATATCAATCATTTGTCTGCCCCTTTCACGGTTTGCTGATAGAGGCCGCCCGGTAGTTGGGCGACCCGTCCTTCCAGCTCATGCGCTAACAGCATCGCAAGAAGGGTCTCCGCCGTCAAGCCGGTTCGCTGGGCCAGGGTGTCCACCGACACGGGATCGTGGCCCAGGGCATCGAGCAGGACATCATCCCCGGCGACGACCTGGAGGCGGGTTTCGGCGGGGATTTGCACCCGTTTTTCCCAGCCCAACTCCTCCAATATGTCCTGGGCCGACTCCACCAGCTTGGCGCCCTGTTTGATCAGCTTGTGGCAGCCCTTGGCCAGGGGGGAATGGATGGAACCGGGGATGGCGAACACCTCCCGGCCGGCCTCGGCGGCCAGACGGGCGGTGATCAGGGAGCCGCTGCGCTCCGCCGCCTCCACCACCAGGCAGCCCTGGGCCAGGCCGGCGATGAGGCGGTTGCGGCGGGGAAAGTTGCCCTGCAAGGGCGGGGTGCCCAGGGAAAACTCGCTGACGATCACCCCCTCGGCGGCGATTTGCCGCGCCAGGTCGGCGTTGCGGGCCGGATAGATGCGGTCGATACCGGTGCCCACCACGGCGATGGTGCCGCCCGTCCCTTTCAGGCCGCCCCGGTGGGCGGCGGCGTCGATGCCCAGGGCCAGGCCGCTGACCACCCCGAGACCGGCCCGGGAGAGGACGGTGGCGAAGGCCTCGGCGTTTTCCTCCCCCTGCTGGCTGGCGTTGCGGCTGCCCACCAGGGCGATGGCGGGCCGGTTCAGGTAGTCGACGCTGCCCTTGGCGTAGAGCAGGATGGGCGGATCAATCGTGTCCAGCAGGCGCTGGGGGTAGTCCCGGTCGGCCAGGGTCAGCAGGCGGTTGCCCGGCTCCGCGGCCCAGGCCAGGGCGGCGTCGATTTCCGCCGTGGCGTCGTGGCCATGGAGCAGGGTGGCCAAATCGGGGCCGACGACGCTGCGCAGGGCGCTGCCGCTGGCGGCGAACACCGCGCCGGGCAGGCCGAAGGCTTTCAGCAGTTGCCGCTGGGTCTGGCCGCCGATGCCGGGCACCGCCGCCAGCCGCAGCCAGGAGGCCAGGTCGTCGTCGGGGCTCATGGCCGGCGCGGGACGGGGCGGACGCAGCGGAAACCGCGGAAACCGCTCAGGGCGCCCGCACCACGTCGCCGCTGGTGACGGGGCGGTTGGCCTCCATGATCAGGGCGTAGGACACCCGGTCGAAGACGCGGAACAGATAGACCTGGCCAAAGGCCTCGTCGGGCATGGACACGTCCCGCGTTTCGCCCTTGTAGCGGTCCTTGAAGCGGTCGCCGGGGCGGTACAGGGTCAGCACGTGGCCGATTTCGAGGCCGTCCTTCTTGCCCTTGGAAATGGAGACCACGTTGAGGCGGCCGCCGTCCGGGGCGTCGCCGGCAATGGTGAGAACGCGGCCGCTGACGGCGAAGCCGGGGCGGTGCTGGGGATAGCTGATGATCTCGGGCTTGGGCCGGGGCAGCAAGCGGTCGCCGGCGCTGACCTCGCTCTGGCTGGAGAGCAGGCGCAGGGTGGCCGGATCACCCTTGCGGATCAGCCGGGCGTTGCCCAGCAGGACCACTTCGCGGCCCAGGATTTCCTTGCTGTCCGGGTCGGTCAGCACCGCGCCGGGGCGGTAGACCACCCATTCGGTCGTGTCTCCCAGCGGGCCGGTGGCGTAGACGTTGTCGCCGGCGGTGGCGCTACCCCGGTTGTCCTGAACGGCCACGACCCGCAGGGTGTTTTCCAGGGTTTCGGCATCCAGCACCAGGGGGCGGGTGAGGAAAGGCTCCACCGCCTGCTGGGGAATGGTGGGAATGGCCTGGTCACCGCCTTCCTCGCGGATGCGGGGCAACAGCTTCTCGGTGGGCAGCAGGCTCAACTGGGGGCCGCCGCTGCCGTTGCGGTTGAGGACGATCACCTGGCCTGGATAGATGCGGTGGGGGTTCTTGACCTGGCTGGCGTTGAGCCGCCACACCTCGCTCCAACGGGCGGGATCCTTGAGGAACTTGGCGGCGATGCCCCACAGGGTGTCGCCGGGCACCACCACGTGCCGCTCCGGGGCGGTTTCGCGCAACTCGGGCACGGCCCGGGGTTCCACCGTCTGCGGGGCGACGGTCTGGGCGCCGGCCCAGCCGCTTGAAAGGGCGATGAGCAGGGCGGCTATAATTCTTGGCGACATGGAGGGTTCTCCTCAGGCAATGCTTTCGATTCTGCCCGCAAATCCTTCTGCCATCAACATTAGTCCCGGTAATAAGGCACATGGCCCTGCTTCCCATTCTTCGCTATCCCGACCCTCGTCTGCACACCGTGGCCGCTCCGGTGACGGAGGTGGATGAGGAGATTCGCCGCCTGGCCGCCGACATGGCCGAAACCATGTACGAGGCGCCGGGCATCGGTCTGGCCGCCACTCAGGTGAATGTCCACAAACGGGTGATCGTGATCGACGTGTCCGAGGACCGCAGCCAGTTGCTGACCCTGATCAACCCCGAACTGCTGTCCGCCTCCGGCACCGAGGAGGGGGAGGAGGGCTGCCTGTCCGTCCCCGGCATTTATGAAACGGTGCAACGGGCGGAACGGGTGAAGGTGCGTGCCCTGGGCCTCGACGGCAAACCGTTCGAACTGGAGGCCGATGGCCTGCTGGCGGTGTGCATCCAGCACGAAATGGATCACCTGATCGGCAAGGTGTTCGTCCAATACCTGTCATCGCTGAAGCAATCGCGCATCAAAGGCAAGCTCGCCAAGAAGGCCCGGATCACTGCTTGAAGGCAGGGGCTAGGGGCTAGGGGAAAACGGTGCGCCTTAAGGCGCACGAACTCAACCCTAGTCTCTAGTCTCTAGTCCCTAGCCCCTAGCCCCTAGCCCCCGAACCCAAGGGATCCCATGAAAGTCATCTTCGCCGGTACGCCGGAATTCGCTGCCCAGGCCCTGCGCGCCATCCTCGCCGCCGGCCATGAGGTGCCCCTGGTGCTGACCCAGCCCGACCGCCCCGCCGGGCGGGGGCAGAAGCTGCAACCCAGTCCGGTCAAGCAGGTGGCCCTGGAACACGGTATTCCCGTCCATCAGCCCGAGCGCTTGAAGGACCCGGCCACCCACCAGCCCATCATTGATGCCGCCGCCGACGTGATGGTGGTGGCTGCCTACGGCCTGATCCTGCCCCAGGCGGTGCTGGACATTCCCCGCCTGGGCTGTCTCAACATCCATGGTTCCCTGCTGCCCCGCTGGCGCGGTGCGGCGCCCATCCAGCGGGCCATCGAGGCCGGCGACAAGGAAAGCGGCGTGGTCATCATGCAGATGGAGGCCGGCCTGGATACCGGCCCCATGCTGCTGACGGAAAGCCTGCCCATCAGCGACGACGACACCGCCGCCACCCTCCACGACAAGCTGGCCGCATTGGGCGCCCGCCTGATCGTGGCCGCCCTGGCCCGCCTGCCGGACCTTGAGGCCGTGCCCCAGCCGACAGAGGGCGTTACCTACGCCCACAAGATCGAAAAGGCCGAGGCCGCCATCGACTGGACCCTGCCCGCCGAACAACTGGCCCGCCGCATCCGCGCCTTCAATCCCTTCCCCGGTGCCACGGCCAAGCACGGCGAGCTGTTGCTCAAGTGCTGGCAGGCCAAGCCCCTGGCCGGCCAGGGCGAGCCCGGTCGGGTGCTGGCCGCCGACGGCCATGGCGTGGTGGTGGCTTGCGGCAGCGGCGCCCTGTGTCTGACCGAGTTGCAAAAGCCCGGCGGCAAGCGCCTGGCAGCGGCGGACTTCTTGCGCGGACACCCCATGCAGGCCGGCGACCGCCTGGATTGAATTTTTCCCGGGCGGCCCCATCTAAAGAGCCGTTCCCCCACACGGAGAGTCCATCTATGTTCAATTGGTTCAAGACGGCCCTGCTGATGGCGGCCATCACCGCCCTGTTTGGTGTCATCGGCGCCGCCATCGGCGGCCAAAGCGGCATGCTGCTGGCCCTGGTGCTCGGCGGCGGCATGAACTTCTTTTCCTACTGGTTCTCGGACAAGATGGTCTTGTCCATGTACAACGCCCAGGAGGTGGACGAGGCGTCCAGCCCCTACCTCTACAACATGGTCAAGGAACTGGCCGCCAACGCCGGCCTGCCCATGCCCCGGGTGTACATCATCGACGAGGACCAACCCAACGCCTTCGCCACCGGGCGCAATCCCGAGCATGCCGCCGTGGCCGCCACCAGCGGCATCCTGCGCATGCTCTCGGCGCGGGAACTGCGCGGCGTCATGGCCCACGAGCTGGCCCACGTCCAGCACCGGGACATCCTGATTTCCACCGTCGCGGCCACCATGGCCGGCGCCATTTCCGCCCTGGCCAACTTCGCCATGTTCTTCGGCGGCCGCGACAGCGAGGGCCGTCCGAGCAATCCCCTGGCCGGCATCCTGGTGGCCATCCTGGCGCCCCTGGCCGCCACCCTGATCCAGATGGCCATTTCCCGCGCCCGGGAATTCGAGGCCGACCGGGGCGGCGCCGAGATCAGCCGCGATCCCCACGCCCTGGCCGATGCCCTGGAGAAAATCCACGCCTACGCCAGCGGCATTCCCATGGCCAGCGCCGAGGCCCACCCGGAAACGGCGCAGATGATGATCATGAATCCCCTTTCCGGCGGCGGCATGGCCGGCCTGTTCCGCACCCATCCGGCCACGGAGGAGCGGGTCGCACGGCTGCGCCAAATGGCCCGCTGAACGGCCCGCTGAAGCGGTGCCACCTAGGCTGACTGCGGCCCGGTTTGTCCGGGCCGTTGCTTTTCTGGGCCCCGATTTCCCGCCGTAGAATGAATCCATGACCTTCCGCCTGACCACCTGGAACATCCACAAGGGGTTCTCTCCCCTCAACCGGCGCCTGACGGTCCATGCCCTGCGCGACGCCTTGCGCTCCCTGGCGCCGGACCTGGTCTTCCTCCAGGAGGTGCAGGGCCTCCACCTGGGCCACGGCAAGCGCCACGGCGACTGGCCGGAACAGCCCCAGCACGAATTCCTGGCAGAGGACCATTGGCACGCGGTGTACGGCCACAACGTCAGCTACGACCAGGGCCACCACGGCAACGCCATCCTCAGCCGCCATCCGGTGCTGGACAGTCACAACCAGGACGTGACCCATCTCAGTTTCGAACGGCGCGGTCTGCTCCACAGCACCGTGGACGTGCCCGGTCTGGCCCAGCCCCTGCACTGTGTCTGTGCCCACCTGTCGCTGTTTTCCGGCTCCCGTCGCTTCCAGCTCGACGCCCTGGTGCGGCGCCTGGACGCCCTAGTGCCCGCCGACGCGCCGCTGATCATCGCCGGCGACTTCAACGATTGGCGCAACCATGCCGACAGCCTGCTGGCCCGACGTCTGGGCCTGGTGGAGGCCTTCAGCGACGCCGGCAAGCCGGCCCGCAGCTTTCCCGCCCTGCTGCCCATGATGCGCCTGGACCGGGTTTACCTGCGCGGCCTGCGGGTGCTGGAGCGGCAGGTGTTGCGGCGGCCGCCCTGGTCCCAACTCTCGGACCATGCTCCCCTTTCCGTGGTGTTGGCGGCGCCATGACCCACCTGACGGGGGGCAACCGGCTGCGGCTGCTGGAGAACGGCGGCGATTTCTTCCCGGCCCTGCTGGCCGCCATCGACGGCGCCCGCGAGGAGGTGCGCCTGGAAACCTACATCTTTGCCGACGACGAGACCGGACGGGCCGTGGCCGACGCCCTGGCCCGGGCGGCGCGGCGCGGGGTGACAGTGCGCTTGATGGTGGACGGCTTCGGCGCCATCGGTTTCCGCGCCAGTCCCCTGGGCCAACGCTTGACCGAGGCGGGCGTCCATCTGCTGGTCTATCGGCAGGAACTGGCCGGGTGGCTGGGGCGCTTGCGCTTTCGCCGCCATCGCCTGCGGCGCTTGCATCGCAAGCTGTGCGTGGTGGATGGCAGCCTGGCCTTCGTCGGCGGCATCAACATCGTGGACGATTGGGACAACCTGAACCACGACGCCCAGGTGCCCCCCCGTTTCGACTACGCGGTGGAAGTGGCGGGTCCCCTGGTGGGCCGCATCCACCACGCCATGCACCACCTGTGGCGCTTGGTGCGCTGGTCCCAGCTCGGCTACCGGGCCGAGTCCACGGGCAGCGCCTGCCCGACCCCGGCCAGGACGGGGTCGGTGAGGGCCCGCTTCCTGATCCGCGACAACCTGCGCCATCGCCACGACATCGAGGATGCCTATCTCGCCGCCATCGCCGCCGCCCGCCGGGAAATCCTGTTGGCCAATGCCTATTTCCTGCCCGGCCGCCGTTTCCGCGAGGCCCTGATGGCCGCCGCCCGGCGCGGCGTGAGGGTGACGGTGCTGGCCCAGGGCCGGGTCGAGTACCTGCTCCAGCACTATGCCACCCGCGCCCTCTATCGCCAGCTGTTGGCGGCGGGGGTGCGCATCCACGAATACCAGCGCAGCTTCCTCCATGCCAAGGTGGCGGTCATCGACGGCCATTGGGCCACGGTGGGTTCCTCCAACATCGATCCCTTCAGCTTGCTGCTGGCGCGGGAGGCGAACCTGGTGGCGGAGGACAGCGCCTTCGCCGCCCTGCTGCGGGACAGCCTGCTACGGGCCATGGTGGAAGGGGCGGTGCCGGTGCGGATGGACACCCTGCGCCGTCAATCCCGCTGGGAAAAACTGGCGAGCCGGCTGGCGTATTTCCTGGTGCGCCTGGCCGTAGGCATGAGCCATTACGGCGGCAACGAGTACCGCGAATGAAGTCGCCGCACCCTTCAGCGGCTTGCCGCCCCGTCCCTCACCGTTTCTTCATGAGCGTCGCACCATGATCGATTCCGCCTTCCTCGAACTGGAGTTCTTCCTGCTCATCTTCTTTTCCCTGGTGCTGCCCCTGGCGCTGTACGGGCTGATGATGTGGAAGCGCAGCATTTCCCGCGCCACGGTGTTGCTGTTCGGCGTCGCCTTGCTGCTGATATCGGGGGTCGATCTGTTCCTGCTGGGACGCTTGTCCCACATGGCCGAGGGATCCACCTCGGCGGTGGACGACCTGTTGTTCAAGTCGGAGGTCTCGGTGGCCCTTTACCTGTTGCCGGCCCTGTTTGCCGGCATCGGCGTGAACATGATTTCCCACATCCTGATCAGCCACCTCGCCGAGGCGGAAAAGCGCTTCGACCGGGAACACCGCTGAGCCGGTGCCCGCCGGGACGGCCCAGGCGCGGCCCCGGCGTATGGGTCAGGCGTATTTGCGGAAGCTGCCCACCACCACGCCATAGATTTCCAACTGGCCCTGGGGGCGGATCACTGGATAGGCCGGGTTGCCGGGCTTGAGGTAGAAGCCGCGCTTGTCCTGGGCCAGGTATTTGACGGTGAACTCGTTGTCCACGATGGCCACCACGATGTCGTTGTTGCGGGCGGCGGCGCCCCGGTCCACCACGATGTGGTCGCCCTCGAACAGCCCCGCCTCGATCATGGAATCGCCCTTGACCACCAGCAGCACGGTGCGGCTGGGCTTGGCGATCAGGTAGTTGTCGATGCCGATGGCTTCCTGGCGCGGATCGTTGGCGGCCTGGGGCAGGCCGGCCCGCACGCTGTCGATGACCGGCCGGGCGAAGAAGGCGCTGCTGGGAATCCAGGCGTCGTCGTCCGGCGTGCGTTCGACGAAACCGGCTTCCGCCAGGCGATTCATCAGGCCGCTGGAGGCCGCCTTGGAGGCGAAGCCCATCAGTTCGGCGATGCGCTTGAGGGAGGGGATGCGGCGGTTCTGGGCGTAGTAGTCCTGAAGCCGGGCCAGGTGGTCGGGATCACGATTGGGAGACGCCATGGTGTAAGCCCAAGAATGAACGAAGGTTCACCTATGATGGTGATCGTTCGATCAACTGTCAACCCCGCTGCCGGGGCGGCGGCTCAGGCGGCCGTTGTCTTGGCCCGCTCGATCTGCACGCCTACCCTGCGCACGCCCTTCATGATGCCGATCTTGGCGATGGAAATCTTGACCCAGGGTGCGCCGAATTCCTCCAGCATCAGGCCGATGACGTATTCGCCCAGGGTTTCCAGCAGGTTGAAGTGGCGTTCGTCCAACTCCTTGCGGATGCGTTCGATCACCGTGTCGTAGCGGATGGTGTCGTTGATGTCGTCGTTGCGGGCGGCGGCGTCGGGTACGCCGAAGGTGAGGCTGATTTCCAGGGTCTGGGGCGCCACCCGCTCCCGGGGGAAGATGCCGACGTGGGCTTCGACCCGCATGTCCTCGATGAAGATGAAATCCAAAACGCACGCTCCTTGACGTGAGAGCCGCATGGCGACTCTGGAAGCCTCCTCGCCCGCAGCGGCGGGAGAGGGGGTGGGGGTGAGGGAAGCAGGCAAGCCCGCTAGAATGCGCGGAATTTTAGGCCATCCCCGAGACATCCCCCGATGAACCTTCCCCTGATCGCCCTGCTGGGCTACCTGCTGGGCTCCCTGCCCTTCGCCGTCATCGTTTCCAAGGCCTTCGGCCTGGCCGATCCCCGCAGCTTCGGCTCCGGCAACCCCGGCGCCACCAACGTGCTGCGCAGCGGCAACAAGCTGGCCGCCCTGCTGACCCTGGTGGGGGATGCCCTCAAGGGCTGGATCGCCATGCAGATCGCCGCCGCCCTTGGCGCCGACGGCCAGGGCGTGGCGGTGGCGGGCGTTGCCGCCTTCGCCGGCCACGTCTATCCGGTTTTCCTCAAGTTCAAGGGCGGCAAGGGCGTGGCCACGGCCCTGGGCGTGCTGGCGGGCTTTTCCGGCTGGCTGGCCCTGGCCTGCGCCGGTATCTGGCTGCTGGTGGCCGTTACTACCCGTTATTCCTCCCTCGCCGCCCTGGCCGCGGCGGCCAGCGCCCCGGCCCTGAGCCTGTGGCTGCAACTGCCCATGGAGGCGGTGATGGTGGTGGCGGTGATGACCGTGCTGCTGATCCAGCGCCATCGCGGCAACATCCAGAAACTCCTGGCCGGCACCGAAAGCCGCATCGGCGGCAAGAAGAAGGATGCCGCCAACGACGATAGTTTCCAGCAGGACAAGAAGGAAGGCTAAGAAGACCGGCCGGCCATCGGCCGGCTTTGCACCTTAGACCAGCAGTTCGTCCAGGGGCCAGCGCGGGCGGATGGTGAAGGCGCCGCCTTCGCCGGCTGCCTTGGTCTGGGCCCCGGCCAGCAGGCGCTGGGCGCCGCAGAAGGCGATCATGGCGCCGTTGTCGGTGCACAGCGCCACTTCCGGGTAATAGACCCGCATCCCGGCCTTGGCCGCGCCGGCATCCAGGCGTTCCCGCAGGCGGCGGTTGGCGCCGACGCCGCCCGCCACCACCAGGGCCTTGAGGCCGCAGCGTTTGACGGCGCCCAGGGCCTTGGCGGCCAGCACTTCCGTCACGGCTTCCTGAAACTCCGCCGCCAGGTCCGCCTTGTCCAGGTCTGACAGCTCCCGGGCCTTGGCCTGGGTGAGCACGGCGGTCTTGAGGCCGGAAAAACTGAAATCGAAATCGCCGGAATGCAGCATGGGCCGGGGCAGCTTGAAGCGGCCCGGCGTGCCGTCGGCGGCCAGCTTGGCCAGGGCCGGGCCGCCGGGGTAGCCCAGGCCCAGCAGCTTGGCGGTCTTGTCGAAGGCTTCGCCGGCGGCGTCGTCCACCGATTCGCCGAGCAATTCGTAGCTGCCCACCTTTGCCACCCGCATCAACTGGGTGTGGCCGCCGGAAACCAGCAGGGCGACGAAGGGATAGTCGGGCCGGTCCTGGGCCAATAGGGGGGAGAGCAGGTGACCTTCCAGGTGGTGCACCGGCAGGGCGGGCACGTCCAGGGCGAAGGCCAGGGATTCGGCGAAGCTGGCGCCCACCAGCAGGGCCCCGGCCAGGCCGGGGCCGGCGGTGTAGGCGATGGCGTCGATGTCTTCCCGCTTGGCCCGGGCTTCCGCCAGGACGGTGTCGAGCAGGGGGATCAGGCGCCGGATGTGGTCGCGGGAGGCCAGTTCCGGCACCACGCCGCCGTAGGCCTCGTGCATGGTCACCTGGGTGTGCACGGCGTGGCCGAGCAGGCCGCGATCGGTGTCGTAAAGGGCGACGCCGGTCTCGTCGCAGGAGGATTCGATGCCTAGGATCAACATGGGGCGGCATTGTACCGGGCCGACCGGACCCCGCCCGATGGCGGAAAAGTCCACAGAATCATTGACAAGCCGTGCACAGCCGCTACAATCCCGCCCTCTTTGCCCACCAAGGTTTATTTGAAATGCCCGGAATTCGCGTTAAGGAAAACGAGCCCTTCGAGGTTGCCATCCGTCGCTTCAAGCGCGCCATTGAAAAGACCGGTCTGCTGACCGAGCTGCGCGCCCGTGAGTTTTACGAAAAGCCCACCACCGAGCGCAAGCGCAAGCTCGCCGCTGCCGTGAAGCGCCACCACAAGCGCATCCGCAGCCAGACTCTGCCTCCCAAGCTGTACTGATTCCTGCTGCGGTCGCCCGTGGGGCGGTCGCATCCAGCATCCAGCCGAAACCGCCAGCCGCCATCCGGGCGGGCTGGCGGTTTCGGCGTTTTCAATTCCAGGAGTTTCCTATGTCCAGTCTCAAGACCCGCATCAACGACGACATGAAGGCCGCCATGAAGGCCAAGGACAGCACCCGTCTTGGGGCCATCCGCCTGTTGCTGGCCGCGATGAAACAAAAGGAAGTGGATGAGCGGGTGGTGCTGGAGGATGCCGATGTACTGGCCATCATCGAAAGAATGCTCAAGCAGCGCAAGGACTCCATCGGTCAGTACCAGGCCGCCGGCCGCCAGGACCTGGCCGATGCCGAGCGTTTCGAGGCGGAGGTGTTGTCCGCCTACATGCCTGCCGCCCTGACCACCGCCGAGATTGAGGCCATCGTCGCCGCCGCCGTGGTCGAGTCCGGCGCCACCGGCGTCCAGGAGATGGGCAAGGTTGTCGCCCTGGTCAAGCCCCAGGTGCTGGGCCGGGCCGACATGAGCGAAGTCTCCAAGCTGGTGAAGGCCAAGCTCAGCGCCTGACCACCCTGCGGCGGGCTGGGCAGGCCGCCTGCCCGCTGCCATAATCCGGCGCACCGATGATTCCCGAGTCCTTCATCCAGGAACTGCTGTCCCGCGTCGACATCGTCGACGTGGTGGAACGTTACGTTCCCCTCAAGCGGGGTGGGGCCAACTACAGCGCCTGCTGCCCCTTTCACTCGGAAAAATCCCCCTCCTTCACCGTCAGCCCGAGCAAGCAGTTCTACCACTGCTTCGGCTGCGGCGCCCACGGCAGCGCCATCGGTTTCATCATGCAGTACACGGGCCTCGGCTTCGTCGATGCGGTGGAGGAATTGGCCGCCAGCATCGGCCTGCAAGTGCCCAAGGAAACCCGCCCCAACGCCGAGCGCCATGCCGCCGAGGCGGCGCGCCGGGCGCCCCTGACCGAGCTCATGGCCCGCGCCATGAAGTTCTACCGGGACCAGCTCAAGGCCTCGCCCAAGGCCATCGACTACCTCAAGGGCCGGGGCCTCACCGGCGAGATCGCCGCCCGTTTCGGCCTCGGCTACGCGCCGGACGATTGGCAGGGCCTGCAACAGGTCTGCCCCGACTACGACGATGACGGCCTGGTGGAATGCGGCCTGGTCATCGTCAACGAACAGGGCCGGCGCTACGACCGCTTCCGTGATCGCATCATGTTTCCCATCATCGACCAGAAGGGTAACGTGATCGGCTTCGGCGGCCGGGTCCTCGGCGCCGGCGAGCCCAAGTACCTCAATTCGCCGGAAACCCCCTTGTTTCAGAAGGGCCACGAGGTCTACGGCCTGCCCCAGGCGCGCAAGGCCATCCACGGCGAGGACCGGGTGATCGTGGTGGAAGGCTATATGGACGTGGTGGGCCTGGCCCAGGCCGGCGTCGAGAACGTGGTCGCCACCCTGGGCACTGCCGCCACCGGCACCAATGTGCAAAAGCTGCTCAAGCAGGCCAACCGGGTGGTGTTCTGCTTCGACCGGGATGCCGCCGGCGACCGCGCCGCCTGGCGCGCCATGGAAAACAGCCTGGAATTCCTCGCCGACAACAAGAGCGTGGAAATCCTGCAAATGTCCGGCGACCAGGACCCGGACGAATTCGTCCGGGAACACGGCCGGGACGCCTTCGTCCAGCAGCTCAACCAGGCCACCAAGCTCAGCGAGTTCCTCATCCGCGAGTTGAAGAAGCGCACCCAGCCCTACACCGCCGAGGGCCGCGCCCAGTTGATCCACGAGGCCAAGCCCTTGTTGCAAAAGGTCTCTGCCCCCATCCTGCGGGTGCAACTGACCAAGGCCCTGGCCGATCTGGCGGAGCTGTCCCAGGCCGAGGTGGAGGCCCAGTGCGGCCTCAAGCCCCTGACCCGGGCCCGCTACGCCACGCCCAGCCGCAGCCGGCCCGGTACCCGCTCCATTGAGCACGCCCTGCTCGAAATCATCGTGCAAAAGCCCGAATGGGCGCCCCGCCTGCCCCTGGCCTACATCGACCGGGACCAGCCCGAGGGCATGCTGATCCACGCCGTGGCGGACGCCATCGAACATGGGGAACTGTCCCGGGGCGGCATGGGTCTGCTATTGGAGTTCTTTCGCGGCCATGAGCATGAAAACCTGCTGGCCGCCGTGATCGGCGCCCTGTCCAGTGAAGAGGCCATGGACGAAGATCTCGAAGCCGTGCTCAACGACGCCGTGGACCGCCTGCACCAGACCGCCCTGAAGCAGGAAATCGACGCCCTCAACGCCAAGGCCCGCCAAGGTGGACTCAGCAGCGAGGACAAACAGCGTTTGACGAGCCTGTTGATGAGAAAAGGCGGGGAAAAGCCGCTTAATTGACTCGTGTATAATCGCGCCCTTTTTCTGCGCTTTGCCCGACCCGCGGAGACCTTGCCCAAGGCAAGGATATTCCAGGGTTATTGAACCGAGGAACGCCATGCCCAAGGAAACCGCGAAGCAAGCCCCCAAGACCACTGCCAAGAAGGTAGCCAAGCCGGCTGCCGCCAAGGCGGCGACCAAGGCGGCTCCTGCCAAGAAAGTGACGCCTGCCAAGGCCGCGCCCAAGGCCGTAACGGCCAAGGCTGCCGCCAAGCCGGCGCCCAAGGTGACTCCGAAGGCCGCAGCCAAGGCGACGAAGGCACCCGCCAAGGCCGCGCCCAAGGCCGCCGCCAAGCCGGCCAAGGCCGTGGCGAAGGCTGCACCGAAGGTTGCCGCCAAGGCGCCCGCCAAGCCGGCGCCCAAGACAGCCGCCAAGGTCGTGGCAAAAGCCCCCGTAAAAACCCCTGCCAAGCCTGCCGCCAAGCCGGTGGAAAAGCCCGCCGCCAAGGCCGCCGCGCCGGCCAAGGCCGTGCCCGTGAAGGCCGCCGCCAAGGCGGAAGCGCCCGTTGCCGCGCCGGCCAAGGCTGCTTCCGTCGCCAAGGGCAAGGAAGGCAGCAAGACCAAGAAAGGGAAATCTGAACCGATGGTTGCGCCCGCTGCGCCCCAACCCCTCGATGTAGAAGCCAAGCGTACCCGCCTCAAGAGCCTGATCGCCCTGGGCAAGGAACGCGGCTACCTGACGTACGCCGAAATCAACGACCACCTGCCCGACGACATGGTGGACGCGGAGCAGATCGAATCGATCATCTCCACCTTCAACGACATGAACATCCAGGTCTTCGACGAGGCTCCGGCCGGCGAGGACCTGATGCTGAACGACGCCGCTCCCGCCCCGGTGGACGCGGAGGAAGTGGAAGAGGAAGCCGAACAGGCCCTCGCCACCGTCGATTCCGAGTTTGGCCGCACCACCGACCCCGTGCGTATGTACATGCGCGAAATGGGCACCGTGGAACTGCTGACCCGGGAAGGCGAAATCGAAATCGCCAAGCGCATTGAGGACGGCCTCAAGCACATGGTGATCGCCATCTCCGCCTGCCCCACCACCATCGCTGAAATCCTGGAACTGGCCGACAAGGTTTCCAAGGACGAAATGCGCGTGGACGAAGTGGTGGACGGCCTGATCGACCCCAACGCCCCGCCCGAGGAAGAACTGGAGGCCATGCCCGAGGACGACCTGGGCGACGAGGACATGGACGAAGAAGACGCCGAGGCTGCCAGCAATGCCGCCAGCGCCGCCGCCTTGGCCAAGCTCAAGGCCGAGGCCCTGGAACGCTTCACCATCATCCATGGCCACTACGGCAAGCTCATGGCCGCCCTGACCAAGAAGGGCAGCCAGGACAAGGCCTACCTCAAGGAACAAAAGGCCATCAGCGACGAGCTGATGAATATCCGTTTCACCGCCAAGATCATTGAGCGCCTGTGCGACTCCGTGCGCGGCATGGTCGAAGCCGCCCGCAACCACGAGCGCAAGATCCTGCACCTCTGCGTGGACAAGGCCCACATGCCGCGTCAGCACTTCATCAAGGTGTTCCCCGGCAATGAAACCAACATGGAATGGCTCAAGGGCGAAGTGCAGTCCAACAAGCCCTACGGCCCCGCCCTGATGCGGGCTGCTCCTGCCATTCTCGAAGAGCAGCAGAAACTGATCGACCTGCAAAACCGTATCGGCCTGCCCCTCAAGGAACTCAAGGACATCAACAAGCAGATGTCCACCGGCGAAGCCAAGGCCCGTCGCGCCAAGCGCGAAATGACCGAGGCCAACCTGCGCCTGGTGATCTCCATCGCCAAGAAGTACACCAACCGGGGCCTGCAATTCCTCGACCTGATCCAGGAAGGCAACATCGGTCTGATGAAGGCGGTGGACAAGTTCGAATACCGTCGCGGCTACAAATTCTCCACCTACGCCACCTGGTGGATCCGTCAGGCCATCACCCGTTCCATTGCCGACCAGGCGCGCACCATCCGCATCCCGGTGCACATGATCGAGACCATCAACAAGATGAATCGCATCAGCCGCCAGATCCTGCAAGAGACCGGCGCCGAGCCCGATCCCGCCACCCTGGCGATCAAGATGGAGATGCCCGAGGACAAGATCCGCAAAATCCTCAAGATTTCCAAGGAGCCCATCTCCATGGAAACCCCCATCGGCGACGACGACGACAGCCACCTGGGCGACTTCATCGAGGACACCTCCACCCTGGCCCCGGCCGACGCCGCGCTGTTCGCCAGCCTGCGCGAAGTGACCAAGGAAATCCTCGACAGCCTGACCCCCCGCGAGGCCAAGGTGCTGCGCATGCGCTTCGGTATCGAAATGAACACCGACCACACCCTGGAAGAAGTGGGCAAGCAGTTCGACGTGACCCGCGAACGCATCCGTCAGATCGAAGCCAAGGCTCTGCGCAAGCTGCGCCACCCCAGCCGTTCCGAAAAGCTGCGCAGCTTCCTCGATTCCGAAACCTGATCACGCCCGCCGCCCCCTCCGGGGCGGCCGGGGAATGACTCCCAGGGCCTCTAGCTCATGCCTGGTTAGAGCAGCGGACTCATAATCCGTTGGTGCTGGGTTCGACTCCCAGGGGGCCCACCAACAAACAAAACGGCCCAGGAGCAATCCTGGGCCGTTTTGTTTGTTGGGTTTGAGGTGGGGCGTGAGTAAGGTAGTGATTGCTACTATATGGCCGGAACTTAAGATATCTACTGTTAATAGCTGGAGTTTTGTGAATGGCAAACTACATCAACAAAGAAATTTTGTCAGAGGCCTACTCGCATTTGGAAGTCCCTTTGTTTGCAGAAAAAGAAGTACTCGCTAAATTGAAAAGCGATATGACATTATTTGTTAGCGAGCGAGCTAAATTTCTTTTCGGTGATGATGTAGAGGTTTCAGTTAGTTTTGAGGAAGGTAGTCTTCGAACCAAGATTGCCGTGATTGGTACTGCCGCAACTGTTTTAACGACCGCAATTGTCAATTATGGGAGTTTTAGGCAGGCAGTCGACTATTTATCCCATGATGCAATTGCGTTAGCCCAGAGTACTAATTTGGAAATGATTTTTCGTACAAAGGCAGCGTATTGTGACCGCGTGACTGTCGAAAAGCGAAGAGGAGTTTTTGGAAGGCTAAACGATGCAGTAGGCGAACTCGATGGGATTAAGAATGGGATTCTGCACTCCGAGCTTCCGACCAGAGACGCTCAGTTAACTGAGTTTTCTCGATACGTCGACCGGTTAGTGAGGTGGGATATCAAGACAAACAAGCTTCTTGAGAAGTTAGATCATGAGGAAACAAAGGCATGTGTTGCTGCGGGATTACTTGAAGAACTGGAGCAGCTTCCCACCGTGGCTCCTTGGGCTAAGCAACTTGCAGGTAATGGATTAAAACAGCAAATTATTAATGCTGAGCCTGCAAGAGCAGCTGAGATTGCAGCAATAGCAAGGAAGTATGAGCAGTTGGTTAAGAGCCTTACTTCTTATTATGCGAAAGTGGTTGAGCAATACGCACCGAAAAAAGCATGAAGTAACTAGGTGGATGAGAGCCTTCCTTTAACAGCACACCTTTTATGCCTGCATTAGCCAAAAAATCCCCCGCCAAACCGGCGCCTAAGCAGGAAAAGTCCTCCCGCAAGGACAAGAAGGCCGCGCCCAGTTCTCTGGCCCGGCAACTGCTCCGCCGGGCCGACAAGGTCAAGCTGACGCCACCCCGGCCTGGTCATTTGTCGGTGGTGCCCACGGCGGAAAAATAAGGCCGCGCGGCAGCCGCGTTCAATTTGCCGCGACGGAGGTCCGGCACTTGTCGCAGTCCTCCCAGGGCAGACACTCGCACACCCGGGGCAGGGGTTTGTAGTGCATGCCCACGATCACTATCCCCTCTGACTGGTTCACCTTGTCCGTCGTCTTGGCGGCGGGGGCGCTGTTGCCGCCGCCGGCGTGGGGCGTGGGCGACCAGCGGGCGAAGGGGGCGAGGTCGTCCTTGTCCTGCACGTACCAGACCTTGCGCGCCGGGTCCCAGCGGGCACCGAGCTTCTTGGCGTCGTCTTTTTCGGCAAAGGGAACTTTGAGGTCGGTTCTCATGGCGTGGGAGCTTTCTCGCAATAGGGCAGCAGGGCGGTGGCGGCCTGGACCCGCAATTCGGCGCTGGCGTCGGGACAGTTCATCAGCGCCAGAAGGAAGGACTTGGGATCGGTGAAGGGGCCGCCCAGGTCGGGCAGGCGCTGGCTCGCCGCTGGGTTGGGCATGGGCGCTGCTGTCGGTGCGCTTGACGGCGACTCGTCTGGCGGGGCCAGTTGGCCGAGGGCCCGGGCCAGATCGGCAAGCTTGATGGCTTGGCAGCGGGCCAGGATGTTGGCCTGGCCTTCAAGATTGGGCGGCACGTCCAGTCCTGCTTCCGTGGCGAACATGGCGCCCAGGCTGGGGTCGATGAAGGCCGACCAGCGTTCCTCCGTGCCCAGCCGGTGGGGTACCAGGCGGAGTGTCGGGGTCGGGTCCGCCGCCGTCGGTTGCCAGTCCAGGCGCTCGGCGGGGATGTGGGCCAGATAGCGGCGTTGCAGGCCCGCCAGCAGGGCGTGGCCGCTGGCAACGGGCACCGGCTCGGCGAGGGAGAACCAGAGTTGGAAGCCGCCGTCGGCGAGGACGGCCAAGGCTGGTAGCGGCAGGTCCAGGTCTTGTTCCAGTCCGGCATACAGGGCGGCGATCGCGGGCCAGTCCTGGTTGCGGTGCAGGGTCATGACCAGGGTGCGGACCTGGCCCTGGGCATTGACCAGGGCCAGGAGGAGGCTGCGCTGGCCGGTCAGGGCCTGGTCGAGCAAGTCGTCGCTCAAGGCCTGGGGTCCGGCGTCATGGCAGGTATCCAGGCAGGTTTGCCCGGGCAGGCAGTAGAGGCGTTGCAGTTCGTGGCGCAGGCTGTTCATGCGGAAGGGGCGGAATGGGACGGTAAGCGAGTTGGAGCGTGAGGGCGAATTATGGGGCAGTCCACAAACGATCAACCCGTCCCGCCGGAGGCCGGGGGGACGGGTTGCGCGGGCTGAGGCCGATGATGCGCCGCGGGGCGGAGCGAAGGACGGACCGGTCCCCGGTCCTCAGGTGTTCTGCACCACGATGCTGGGGAACTTGCTGCTCATGTCCTTGGCTTGCTCGGCGATCTTGACCGCCACCTTGCGCGCGATTTCCTTGTACATGGCCGCCACCTGGCCATTGGGCTCAGCCGCCACGGTGGGCTTGCCGCCGTCGGCCTGCTGGCGGATGTGGATGTCCAGGGGCAGGGAACCGAGCACGGCCACGTCGTAGTCCTCGCTCATGCGCTGGGCGCCGCCCTGGCCGAAGATGTGCTCGGCGTGGCCGCAGTTGGTGCAGATGTGGATGCTCATGTTTTCCACCAGACCGATGATGGGAATGCCCACCTTCTCAAACATCTTGAGACCCTTGCGGGCGTCCAGCAGGGCGATGTCCTGGGGCGTGGTGACGATCACCGCGCCGGTGACAGGCACTTGCTGAGCCAGGGTGAGTTGCACATCGCCGGTGCCGGGGGGCATGTCGATCACCAGATAGTCCAGGTCCTGCCAGTTGGTGTCCTTCAGCAGTTGCTGCATGGCGCCGGTGACCATGGGGCCGCGCCAGACCATGGGGGTTTCCACGTCCACGAGGAAGCCGATGGACATGGCTTGCACGCCATGGGCTTCCAGGGGCTCCATGCTCTTGCCGTCCTTGGATTCGGGCTTCTGGTCGTGGATGCCCAGCATCTGGGGCAGGGAGGGGCCGTAGATGTCCGCGTCGAGGATACCTACCCTGGCGCCCTCGGCGGCCAGGGCCAGGGCCAGATTCACGGAGGTGGTGCTCTTGCCCACACCGCCCTTGCCCGAGGCCACGGCAATGATGTTCTTGACGCCGTCCATGAGCTTCACGCCCCGCTGCACGGCGTGGGAGACGATCTTCTGGCTCACGTTGGCGGTCACCTTGGTGGCGCCGATGGACTGGAGTTTTTGCTCCACCAGGCCGCGGATCAGGCCGATCTGGCTCTTGGCGGGGTAGCCCAATTCCACATCCAGGGAAACGTCGCTTCCCGACACCTTGATGTTGCGAACGCAACGGGCACTCACCAGGTCCTTGCCGGTGTTGGGGTCGATCACTTCCTTGAGGGCGCTTTGTACTTGGCTGTCGGTGAGGCTCATGACGCGAAAATCCTTGGTAATTCAGGGGTTTTTGGAAATCGGGCTGGGTCGGCAGTATAGACCCGCCGCGACGGGAAAGCGGAGCAGGGGGGCTTTGTTAGAATTCCCGGCCTGCAAAATCCTTGCCTATTCCTCAGCGGTCCATCCCATCATGTCCCAGCGCAAAATCCTCGTCACCAACGCCCTGCCCTACGCCAACGGCGACATCCATCTCGGCCACCTGGTGGGTTACATCCAGGGCGACGTCTGGGTGCGCTTCCAGCGCATGCGGGACAACAAGGTGCACTACGTCTGCGCCGACGACACCCACGGCACGCCGGTCATGCTGCGGGCCGAAAAGGAAGGGGTGACCCCCGAGCAGCTCATCGCCCGGGTGCGGGGCGAGCACCTGCGCGACTTCACCGACTTCGGCGTCGCCTTCGACAACTATTACTCGACCCACAGCCCCGAGAACAAGGCCTACGCCGAGGACTTCTACACCAAGCTCCAGCAGGCCGGCTTCATCGATGCCCGTTCCATCGAGCAGTTCTACGACCCGGTGAAGGAAATGTTCCTGCCCGACCGCTTCATCAAGGGCGAGTGCCCCAAGTGCGGCGCGGCGGACCAGTACGGTGACAACTGCGAGGTCTGCGGCGCCGCCTATGCGCCGACGGAACTGAAGAACCCCTATTCCGCCGTATCCGGCGCCAAGCCCGTGCTCAAGCAGTCGGAGCACTACTTCTTCCGTCTCTCCGATCCCCGCGCCGTGGCCCTGCTGCGGGAATGGACCCGGGGCGCCAACGCCGACGGCAGCGCCCACCTGCCCCAGGAGGCCGCCAACAAGATGAAGGAATGGCTGGGGGAGGAAGGGGAGAACAAACTCTCTGACTGGGACATCTCCCGCGACGCGCCCTATTTCGGTTTCGAGATTCCCGGCGCGCCGGGCAAGTACTTCTACGTCTGGCTCGATGCCCCCATCGGCTATTTCGCCAGCTTCCGCAACTACGCCGAGCGCACCGGCGACATCGACGTGGCCGCTTACACCGATGCGGCGGCGGCGGAAAAGGCCGGCACCGAACTGGTCCATTTTATCGGCAAGGACATTCTCTATTTCCACGCCCTGTTCTGGCCCGCCATGCTCAAGTTCGCCGGCTACCGCACCCCCAGCCAGCTGTGCGTGAACGGCTTCCTCACCGTAGACGGCGCCAAGATGAGCAAGAGCCGGGGCACCTTCATCACCGCCCATTCCTACATCACCCAGGGCCTCAACCCCGAGTGGCTGCGCTACTACTTCGCCACCAAGTCCAACGCCACCATGGAAGACGTGGACCTGAACCTGGAAGACCTGGTGGCCAAGGTGAACGCCGACCTGGTGGGCAAGTACGTGAACATCGCCAGCCGCGCCGCCGGCTTCGTCGCCAAGCGTTTCGGCGGCAAGCTGTTCCACGCCCACGTGGACCACATGCGCGAGCGCTTCGACAACGACCTGCCCGAGCTGCGGGCGGCGGCCGAGGAAATCGCCGGCTACTACGAAGGCCGCGACTACAGCCGCGCCCTGCGCAAGGCCATGGCCCTGGCCGACCAGGTGAACCAGTTCGTGGACAAGCACCAGCCCTGGCAGATGGCCAAGAGCAGCGAGCACGAGGAAACCCTGCACTACGTGTGTACCGTGCTGATCAACGCCTTCCGCCTGCTGACTCTGTACCTCAAGCCGGTGCTGCCGCACCTGGCCAAGCGCGCCGAGGAGTTCCTCAATATCCCGCCCCTGCGCTGGAGCGATGCCGGCCACCTGCTGCCGCCCGACCACCCCATCAACGCCTACGAGCACTTGATGGGCCGCATCGATCCCAAGCAGATCGACGCCCTGGTAGAAGCCAACAAGGACAGCCTGGCCACGCCGGCGCCGACCGCCGAGGTCAAGAAAGAGGAAAAGAAGACCGACAAGAAGACGGCGGCGCCCGCCGTCGAGGGCGTGATCGGCATCGACGACTTCATGAAGGTGGACCTGCGCATCGCCCGCATCGCCAATGCCGAACACGTGGAAGGCGCCGACAAGCTGATCCGTCTGACCCTGGACGTGGGCGCCCTCGGCACCCGCCAGGTGTTCGCCGGTATCAAGGCCGCCTACGATCCCGCCACCCTGGTGGGGCGCCTCACCGTGATGGTGGCCAACCTGGCGCCGCGCAAGATGAAGTTCGGCATGAGCGAGGGCATGGTGCTGGCCGCTTCCGACGACCAGGGCGAGGTGCCCGGCCTGTTTATCCTTTCCCCCGATGCCGGCGCCACGCCGGGCATGAAGGTCAAGTAACGGGCAGCCGTCATCCACCCCCGCCCAAGGCCGGGAACGAGGGAGTGGTGCGGGTTGCCGCAAGGAGTGCGTGATGGAAGTTCGCCGCCTGTTGATTCGCGGCCGAGTGCAAGGGGTGTACTACCGCGCCTCCATGGTGCAGGAGGCACGCAAGCACGGCGCCACCGGCTGGGTGCGCAATCTCAGCGACGGCCGGGTGGAGGCCGTGGTGCACGGCCATCCCGAAGTGGTGGCGCGCATGATCGCCTGGGCCCGGATCGGTCCCGCCGCCGCGGTGGTGGAGGAAGTGCTGGTGGAAGAAGCCGACGGCAGCTTCACCGACTTCGTCCAGGTCGCGACCCTCTAAGCCGTCGAGGCGCTTTCCTTTCCTTGGGGATTTCCCCTTCACGCGCCAACGCGCCCCGTTCGTATCGCGCGCAGCCCGAGTGGCGGATGAAGCGAGGCTAGGACCCGCTGGCCATGGGCATCGGCCCCGGATTGCCGTCGCCTATGTGGGCCATAGCCTGTGCCAATTGACTTCGACTCGGTCGGCGCGGAAGATGCGGCTTCCCTGATTCACCCACCTTATCCCGCAAGGAGAAAAACATGGCAGTTCTCGTCGGCAAGGCCGCCCCCGATTTCACCGCAACCGCCGTCCTGGGCAACAACGAGATCAAGGACATCACCCTGTCCTCCTTCACCAAGGGCAAGTACACCCTGTTGTTCTTCTACCCCCTGGACTTCACCTTCGTCTGCCCCTCCGAGCTGATCGCCTTCGACCATCGTCTGGAAGAGTTCAAGAAGCGCAACGTGGAAGTGATCGGCGTTTCCATCGACTCCCAATTCACCCACCTGGCCTGGAAGAACACCCCCGTGGACAAGGGTGGCATCGGCAAGGTCGGTTACACCCTGGTGGCCGACGTGAAGCACGAGATCTGCCAAGCCTACGACGTGGAAGCCGCCGGTGGCGTGGCCTTCCGTGGCGCCTTCCTGATCGACAAGGCCGGCGTGGTGCGTCACCAGTACGTGAACGACCTGCCCCTGGGCCGCAACGTGGATGAGTTCATCCGCCTGGTGGACGCTCTGCAATTCACCGAAGAACATGGCGAAGTCTGTCCCGCCGGCTGGAAAAAGGGCGACAAGGGCATGAACGCCTCCCCCGAGGGCGTCGCCAAGTACCTGGCCGAAAACGCCAGCAAGCTGTAAGCAACACCAAAAAAGCAATCCCACAGAGAGCAAAGGCCGCCTTCGGGCGGCCTTTGTTTTTGGGGCATGGGATTTCGCTGCCTGGGTAAGGTCAGGCCTGGCCCTTGCGGCTGGGCGCCACGACGTTGGCGATACAGGATTGCACCACTTGGCCGTGCTGGTTGAAGGTCTGCATCCTGACCCGGACGATGCCCCGCTCAGGCCGGCTGCGGGAGGCGCGTACTTCGAGCACCTCCAATTCCAAATGCAGGGTGTCGCCGGGGCGCACGGGCAGGGGCCAGCGCAATTCGTCCACGCCGGCACCGATCAGGCCGCCCACGGGTTGCAGCTCACATCCCACCAGCAGGCGCATGGTCAGGGCGGCGGTGTGCCAACCGCTGGCGGCCAGGCCGCCGAACAGGGTTTGCTCGGCGGCGACGGGGTCGAGGTGAAACACCTGGGGATCGAACTGGCGGGCAAAGTCCTGGATGTCCTGTCTGCTAAGGCTGATCGTGCCCGAGGTCAGGGTTTGGCCGACGGTGAAGTCCTCGAGAAAGTGTCCTTGGCTGGCCATGGCGTTCAAGAGAAGCGGGCGGTGAGGGTTTGCAGATAGGCAGCCGCGTCCGGGTCGCCTTCCTGGGGCGCCCAGGGCGCTTTTTCGTCGTCGCCCAGGGGGGCCCAGGGGCCGGACTTGGCTTCGAGAAACACCGTGTCCGCTGCCAGGGCGATCACCGTGTGGAACACCCCGTGGGGAATGTCGCATCCCAGGGCGTCGCCGCCGGCCGCGAGGCGGATGCAGCGGGTCACCTGGCCGGCATCGTCGAATTCCACCAAGCCCAGGCTGCCGCGCAATACCACCATGGTCTCATCCTTGCTGGCCGAGGCATGGCGATGGGGGGCGATATAACTGCCGGGCTCGATGGCGTTGAGCAGACGGTGGGCCGGATAGACGTTGTCGGGGTGGAAATTGCGGTTCTTGCGCCCCCGGGGGGCGGCTTTGGCCTCGGCGCTGACGGCGTCGAGCAGGGGGATGTCGATCAGGGTGATCATGCGTAAACGACCTTCACGTTGTCGGGGCTGAGCCATTCCGCCAGGCTGCCCAGCAGGGCGTCGTCGAGGCGGACGCGCCAGGCGTCGGACAGGTTCATCTCGGCCTGGGCGGTTTGGTTGTGATAACTGAGACGGACCAGGCAGGGACCATCCCGGTAGGGACTGAGCAGGGTATGCAGTTTGCGCGCGTCGGCCTGGCCGTTCATGGACAGTTGCAGGCGGCGGGCGAAGCGGCCCCGGGCCTCGCCCAGGGTGTACAACTTCTCGGCGGTGACCCGCAGGCCGCCGCTGAAGGCGTCGTCCTGGACCTTGCCTTCCACCAGCAGCAGTTCGTCTTCCTTGATCTTGGCCCGCTCGGCTTCCCACAGCTCGTTGTACACCACCACTTCCAGTTGCTTGCTGGCGTCGTCCAGGGTCATGATGCACATCTTGCCGCGGCGGCCCATCTGGGTGCGGGTGGACAGCACCACGCCGGCCATCAGCACCAGGTCCTTCTGGGCCGTCAATTGGCCCAGGGGGCGCTTGACGAAGGTGGACAACTCCTTGCGGTAGGCATTGAAGGGGTGGCCGGAGAGGAAGAAGCCCAAGGCCTGCTTTTCGTTGAGCAACTGGTCCCGCTCGCTCCAGCGCGGCACGTCCACGTAGTGGGCGGTGTCGTCGTTGGCGGCGCCGCCCATCATGTCGAATAGCCCGCCCTGGAGGGCGTTGCGCTCGGCCTGTTCCGCCGCTTCCATGGCCACGCTGATGGAGGCCATGAGCTTGTGGCGGTGGTCGTCGATGCTGTCGAAGGCGCCGGCCTTGATCAGGGCCTCGATCACTCGGCGGTTCACCGCACGTTTGTCCACCCGCTTGCAGAAGTCGAACAGGTCCTTGAACGGGCCGCCTTCCTCCCGGGCCTTGAGGATGGCGGTCAACGCCGCCTCGCCGGTGCCCTTGATGGCGCCCAGGCCGTAGCGGATGGTGGTCTTGTCGGTGGGCTGGAAGCGCACGCCGCCGGTGTTGATGTCCGGCGGCAGGAAGGTGAGGCCGCTGGCCTTGCCGTCGGCGAAGAAGAATTGCACCTTGTCCGTGTCGGCCATTTCCGAGGACAGGGTGGCGGCGAGGAAGCTGGCCGGGTAGTGGCACTTGAGCCAGGCCGTGTGGTATGCCACCAGGGAATAGGCGGCGGCGTGGGACTTGTTGAAACCGTAGCCGGCGAACTTGTCGATGTAGTCGAAGATCTCGTTGGCGGTGTCTTCGCTGATGCCCTGCTTGCCCGCGCCTTCGATGAACACGGCCCGCTGCTTGGCCATTTCCTCGGGTTTCTTCTTGCCCATGGCCCGGCGCAGCATGTCGGCGCCGCCGAGGCTGTAACCCGCCACCACCTGAGCCGTCTGCATCACCTGTTCCTGGTACACCATGATGCCGTAGGTGGTGGCCAGCACCTTTTCCAGACTGGGGGTGAGGTAGGTGACCTGTTCCCGGCCGTGTTTGCGGTTGATGAAGCTGGGGATCAGGTCCATGGGACCGGGACGGTAGAGGGCGTTGAGGGCGATCAGGTCTTCCAGCCGGTCGGGCTTGGCCTGGACCAGCATGTCCTTCATGCCGCGGGATTCGAACTGGAACACCGCCGTGGTGTTGCCGTTGCGGAAGATGTTGCCGTAGACCTCCTGGTCGTCCAGGGGCAGTTTTTCCAGGACGACCTTCTTGCCGTCGTTCGCGCCCTCGATGTTGTTGGCGAAATCCACCGCCTCGTTGAGGATGGTGAGGGTGCGCAGGCCGAGGAAGTCGAACTTCACCAGGCCGGCTTTTTCCACGTCGTCCTTGTCGAACTGGCTCACCACCGAGTTGCTGCCGTCGGCGGAATAGAGCGGGCAGAAGTCGGTCAGCTTGCCCGGCGCGATCAGCACGCCGCCGGCGTGCATGCCCACGTTGCGGGTCATGCCCTCGAGGCGGATGGCCAGGTCCCAGAGCTGGCCGATCTCCTCCTCGTTCTGCACCCGCTCCCGCATCTGGGGTTCTTTTTCCAGGGCATCGGTCAGGGTGATGCCCAACTCGTTGGGGATCAGCTTGGCGAACTGGTCCACGAAGTTGAAGGGTAGGTCGAGCACCCGGCCCACGTCGCGGATCACGGCTTTGGCCGCCATGGTGCCGAAGGTGGCGATCTGGGAGACGCAGTGGCTGCCGTACTTGTCCTTCACGTACTGGATCACCCGGTCGCGGCCTTCCTGGCAGAAGTCCACGTCGAAGTCGGGCATGGAGACCCGTTCCGGGTTGAGGAAGCGTTCGAATAGCAGCTCGTAGTAGAGGGGGTCCAGGTCGGTGATCAGCAGGGCGTAGGCCACCAGGGAGCCCGCGCCGGAGCCCCGGCCTGGGCCCACGGGCACGCCGTTGTTCTTGGACCACTGGATGAAGTCGGCCACGATAAGGAAGTAGCCGGGAAAGCCCATCTGCTGGATGGTCTTGATCTCGAACTCCAGCCGTTCCTCGTAACGGGGGCGCTGGGCCTCCCGCTCGGCTTCGTCGGGATAGAGGTGCTCCAGTCGCTTTTTCAGCCCGGCCCGGGATTCGTTGGCCAGGTGGTCGTCGAGGCTGATGCCGTCCGGGGTCGGGAAGTCGGGCAGGAAGTTCTTGCCCAGGGTGACGCTGAGGTTGCAGCGCTTGGCGATTTCCACCGTGTTTTCGACGGCTTCCGGCAGGTCGGCGAACAGTTCGACCATCTCGGCCTGGGTCTTGAAGTACTGCTGCTCGGTGTAGGGCTTGGGCCGCCGGCTGTCGGCCAGGACGTAGCCCTCGGCGATGCAGACCCGGGCCTCGTGGGCCATGAAGTCGTCGCTGTCGAGGAACTGGATCGGGTGGGTGGCCACCACGGGCAGGTCCAGGCGGCCCGCCAACTCGGTGGTGAGGGCCACCAGGCTTTCCTGTTGGTGGTGGTCGCGATTGCCGTGGGGGCGCTGGATTTCCAGATAGTAGCTATCGGGGAACAGGGCCGCCCAGCGCCTGGCCCGGGTTTCGGCCACGTCGCGCTTGCCCGCCAGCAGCAGGGGCGCCAAGTCGCCCAGGGGGCCGCCGGAAAGGGCGATGAGGCCGCTGTTGTCGCCGTTTTCCAGGGCCTGGAGGGAAATTTCGGCCTTGCCCTGGCGCCGGGGTTGCAGATAGGCGGCGGAAAGCAGCTCGCACAGGCGCAAATAGCCGCCCTTGTTCTTGACCAGCAGCAGGATGCGGGCGAAGGTGTCGCGGCCCGGGTCGCGCACGTCCTCGTCGCGGATCCACACGTCGCAGCCGATCACGGGCTTGATGCCCTTGCCCCGGGCGCCGGTGTAGAACTTGACCATGCCGAACAGGTTGGCCAGATCGGTCAGGGCCAGGGCGCCCATGTTGTCCTTGGCCGCCCGCGCCAAGGCGTCATCGATGCGGACGATGCCGTCGCTGATGGAGTATTCGGAGTGGAGGCGGAGGTGAACAAAGGCGGGGGCGGACATGGGGCGGGATTTTACCCCCGGCCATGGCCCCCGCCGGACCGCCGCACGGGCACCGGGAAACCGCCCCAAGGGGCGGCTTCCTGTTGCATAATCGCGCCGCAGCAGCCGGGACGGCCTGGAAAATGAAGGATTTTCGTGACAGGGCGGCCCATCAGTGGAAAAATCACGCGCTTTTCTCGAACATCCTCCTCGCGTTCAGGGTTACCCGTAAATATGGCCATCAAATCAGACAAATGGATACGCCGCATGGCGGAGCAGCACGGCATGATCGAGCCCTTCGAGCCCGGCCTCGTGCGCGAGGTGAACGGCCAGAAGATCGTCTCCTACGGCACCTCCAGCTATGGCTACGACATCCGTTGCGCCCGCGAATTCAAGGTGTTCACCAACATCAATTCCACCATCGTCGATCCCAAGCACTTCGACCCGAATTCCTTCGTCGAGATGGAAGGCGACTCCTGCATCATTCCGCCCAACTCCTTCGCCCTGGCCCGCACCGTCGAATATTTCCGTATTCCCCGCAACGTGCTGACCGTCTGCCTGGGCAAGAGCACCTACGCCCGCTGCGGCATCATCGTGAACGTGACTCCCTTCGAGCCCGAGTGGGAAGGCTACGTGACCCTGGAGTTCTCCAACACCACGCCCCTGCCGGCCCGCATCTACGCCGGCGAGGGTTGCGCCCAGGTGCTGTTCTTCGAGTCCGACGAGGTCTGTGAAACCTCCTACAAGGATCGCGGCGGCAAGTATCAGGGACAGGTGGGCGTGACGCTCCCCAAGATCTGACGCTATCGCGTAAAAAAACTTTCATATTCTGAGGCCCGTTCCCGATTGTCGGGGCGGGTCTTTGCTTTTTGAGGAACAGCCATGCGCTTTCATTTTCCGGTCATCATCATCGACGAGGACTTCCGTTCCGAGAACGCCTCGGGCCTCGGCATTCGCGCCCTGGCGGACGCCCTGGAACAGGAGGGCATGGAAGTGCTGGGGGTGACCAGCTATGGCGACCTGACCTCCTTCGCCCAGCAGCAAAGCCGGGCCTCGGCCTTCATCCTGTCGGTGGACGACGAGGAACTGGCCAACGAGGAAGAGGAAACCCTGGCCGAGCTGCGCGCCTTCGTCAGCGAGATTCGCAACCGCAACAGCGACATCCCCCTCTTCCTCCACGGCGAAACCCGCACCTCGCGCCACATTCCCAACGACGTGCTGCGCGAACTGCACGGTTTCATCCACATGCACGAGGACACGCCGGAGTTCATCGCCCGCAACGTCAAGCGCGAAGCCCGGGCTTATCTCGACTCCCTGCCCCCGCCCTTTTTCCGCGCCCTGACTCACTACGCGGCGGACGGCTCCTATTCCTGGCACTGCCCCGGCCACTCCGGCGGCGTGGCCTTCCTCAAGAGCCCCGTGGGCCAGATGTTCCACCAGTTCTTCGGCGAGAACATGCTGCGGGCCGACGTCTGCAACGCCGTGGAAGAGCTGGGGCAACTGCTCGACCACACCGGCCCGGTGGCGGCCTCCGAACGCAACGCGGCGCGCATCTTCAACAGCGACCACCTGTACTTCGTCACCAACGGTACCTCCACGTCCAACAAGATCGTCTGGCACAGCACCGTGGCGCCGGGGGACATCGTGGTGGTGGACCGCAACTGCCACAAGTCCATCCTCCACGCCATCATGATGACCGGGGCCATCCCCGTGTTTCTGATGCCCACCCGCAACAACTACGGCATCATCGGCCCCATTCCCAAGTCCGAGTTCGTCTGGGAAAACATCCAGAAGAAGATCGCCGCCCACCCCTTCGCCAGCCAGGTCAAGGGCAAGCCCCGGGTGCTGACCATCACCCAGTCCACCTACGACGGCATCCTCTACAACGTGGAGGAAATCAAGGAGGAGCTGGACGGCAAGATCGACACCCTGCACTTCGACGAGGCCTGGCTGCCCCACGCCGCCTTCCACGATTTCTACGGCGACTACCACGCCATCGGTGCCGACCGGCCCCGCTGCAAGGAGTCCATGGTGTTCTCCACCCAGTCCACCCACAAGCTGCTGGCGGGTCTGTCCCAGGCTTCGCAGATCCTGGTGCAGGACGCCGAGAACAACAAGCTGGACCGGGACGTGTTCAACGAAGCCTATCTGATGCACACCTCCACTTCGCCCCAGTACTCCATCATCGCCTCCTGCGACGTGGCGGCGGCCATGATGGAAGAGCCCGGCGGCACCGCCCTGGTGGAAGAGTCCATCGCCGAGGCCCTGGATTTCCGCCGCGCCATGCGCAAGGTGGACGAGGAGTGGGGCGCCGACTGGTGGTTCAAGGTGTGGGGTCCGGACGACCTGTCGGAGGAAGGCATCGAGGAACGCGAAGCCTGGATGCTCAAGGCCGGCGAGCGCTGGCACGGCTTCGGCAACCTGGCCGAGGGCTTCAACCTGCTCGATCCGATCAAAGCCACCATCATCACCCCGGGCCTGGACGTGGACGGCGACTTCGCCGACGACTTCGGCATTCCCGCCGCCATCGTCACCAAATTCCTCGCCGAGCACGGCGTGATCGTCGAGAAGTGCGGCCTCTACAGCTTCTTCATCATGTTCACCATCGGCATCACCAAGGGCCGCTGGAACACCCTGGTTACCGCCTTGCAGCAGTTCAAGGACGACTACGACAAGAACCAGCCCCTGTGGAAGGTACTGCCCGAGTTCGTCGCCAAGCACCCCCGCTACGAGCGCATCGGTCTGCGCGATCTGTGCACCCAGATCCACGAGGTGTACAAGCAGGCCGACGTAGCCCGCCTCACTACCGAGATGTACCTGTCCGCCATGGAGCCGGCCATGCGGCCTTCCGATGCCTTCGCCAAGATGGCCCACCGGGAGATCGACCGGGTGCCCATCGATGATTTAGAGGGCCGCGTCACCGCCGTGTTGCTGACCCCCTATCCTCCCGGCATCCCCCTGCTGATTCCCGGTGAGCGCTTCAATCGCACCATCATGCGCTACCTGCAATTCGCCCGGGATTTCAACGACCGCTTCCCCGGCTTCGAGACCGACATCCACGGCCTGGTCAAGGAAAGCCACGAAGGCAGGGTCAGCTACTACGTGGACTGCGTCCGCTAGCCGGCAAAAAACACACCCCGGTCCAAACTGATGCATTTGGACTATTGATTCGGCATGAAAGTGGGCGCATAGTGGGCGGCGTACTGGAGACCTTGCGCCTATCGACCATGTGCCCCGATTGCCTGAAGGATGTTGTTTCCCCCGCGGTTTTCCCCACCCAGCCCACGGTGGGCGAGGATCGCTGGCTGCGGGCGGAGGTCATGCTCTTGGCCCTGAAGGACGCCTTGGACAAGGTGTATGACGCGGATGGCGAGCAGCAACTGCACAAGCTGGCCCACGATTATTGCCTGATGGTGGGGGATACCCCCTGTCGGCGCAGCCTCTGTTCCCCCAGTCACCCTCACCAGGACTGTCCGCTATTGAAGTCGGCGGCGCGCAGCAACGCCACCAGCGGCTTCATGCCGCCGCTGTGAGCAGGATGCGGCGGATTTCCTCGCCCTGAATACCGGTCACGAGCACCCGCTTGGCCCGCGAGGCCTGCCCCGACACCAGGCTGACTTGTTGTTTGCTCAATTTCAACTGGGTCGCGATGAAGGCCAGCAAGGCGGCATTGGCCTTGCCGTCCACGGGCGGTGCCGCCAGGCGGATTTTCAGGGCGTCGCCATGCAGGCCGGCCACCGCCGAGGTTTTGGCGCCGGGCTGGATGTGCAGGGTGAGCAGGGCGCCATCCGCCCTGTCCTGAATCCAGTCGCTCACCCTCGTGATTCCTAGAAAACCGGCATCAGGCCAGGCAAGAGCATGCCCTTGGCGGTGGCCAGCAGGATTTGCAGCAGTTGGATGATCAGCAGGGGAGCCAAGGGGGACAGGTCCACCCCGCCGATGGGGGGAATCAATTTGCGGAAGGGGCGTACCAGAGGTTGGCACAGGGCGTTGAACAGGGGCGCCAGGGGTGCGTAGGGATTGACCCAGGACAACACGGCATTGACGATGAGAACGCCGAAGGCCAGATGGCAGGCCAGCTTCAGGGTTTCCACCAGAGCCAGCAGGGCCACCGTACCGAGGGCATCCAGACTGGCGCTGGCGCCCAGGCTGAAGCCATAGACCAGGCCCTGGAACAGGCCCTGGAGCAGCCAGGCCAGCAGCAGGCTGGGCAGGTCGTAGCCCCAGGCGGAGGGAATCACCCGGCGGGCGGGACGCACCATCCAGTCGGTGACGGCGATGACGAAATGGCCGACCGGGTTGCGGAAGGGCGCCCGCGCCCATTGCAGGGCGAAGCGGGCCAACAGAGCCAGGCTGAAGAAACTGAAGGCCCAATCCAGGACGACGAACAGGAGCTGGAGTAGCATCACGCTTCCGCCCCGAGCAGGTCGCACAATTCCTTGCCCCGGGCCTCGGCGGCCAGGATGCCGCGCTGGATGGCGGCGGCAACGCCGTCGGCGGCGAAGGATTCCAAGGCGGCGGCCGTGGTGCCGCCCTTGGAGGTCACCTTGGCCCGCAGTTGGGAGATGCCTTCACCGCTGGCCTCCGCCAGCTTGGCGGAACCGAGGAAGGTTTCCACGGCGAACAGCCGTGCCGTGGGCACATCGAAACCCAGGTCCAGGGCCGAGCGTTCCAGGGCCTCGATGAAGTAGAAAACGTAGCCGGGACCGCTGCCGGAAATGGCGGTGACGGCGTCCATCTTGGCTTCATCGTCCACCCACAGGGTACGGCCCACGGCTGCCAGGATTTTTTCCGCCGTGGTGCGGCCTTCCAGGTCCACCGCCGGGGCTGCGCAGAGGCCGGTGATGCCGGCGCCGATCATGGCCGGGGTGTTGGGCATGGTGCGCACGATGTTGCCGTAGCCGCCGAGCCAGCGCGACAGCACCTCCAGGCGCAGGCCGGCGGCGATGCTGATCACCAACTGACTACCCAGCTGGCCGGTGACGGGAAGCAGGGCCTCGCGCATGACCTGGGGTTTCACCGCCAGCACCAGCACCTCGCAATTGAGGGTGGCGGCGTCCACCTGGGGCGTGCAGCGCACGCCGTAGGCGTCGGTGAGGGCGCTGCGCAGCTCTTCCACCGGTTCCACGACCTGGATGCCGGCGGCGGAATAGCCCTGGTGGCGCAGGCCGCTGATCAAGGCGTTGGCCATGTTGCCGCCACCGATGAAGGTAATTTTCATTTTGACTCCCGTTGAAGATTGAAGGCCGCAGGGGCGGACATAAGGTGGTGGTTTTGCATGGTCAGTGGCCCGTTGCCGGGTATTGCCGGGCGCCGAAAATCGCGGTGCCGATCCGCACCATGGTTGCCCCTTCGGCGATGGCCGTTTCGAGGTCGTGGGACATGCCCATGGACAGGGTGTCGAGGGCCAGGCCCCGGGCGTTGAGGCGATCCTTCAGTTCGCGCAGCAGGGCAAAGCGTCGATGCAGCAGTCCCGCTTCGTCGCTGGCCTCGGGAATCGCCATCAGGCCGCGCAGGTTCAGCCGGGGCAGGGCGGCGACCGCCAGGGCCAGGGCTTCCGCTTCTTCCGGCGGGCAACCGCTTTTGCTCGCCTCGCCGCTGACGTTGACTTGGATGCAGACCTGGAGCGGCGGCAAGGCCGCCGGGCGTTGTTCGGACAGACGCTGGGCGACCTTGAGGCGATCGATGGAATGCACCCAATGGAAGTGCTCCGCCACGGGCCGGGTCTTGTTGCTTTGCAGGGGACCGATGAAGTGCCATTCCAGTCCGGGCAGGTCGTTCAGGGCGGCGATCTTGTCCACCGCCTCCTGCACGTAGTTTTCGCCGAAGGCCCGTTGTCCGCTGGCTGCCGCCGCGCGCACGGCTTCGGCGGGGAATGTCTTGGCAACCGCCAGCAGGGTGACGCTGTCGGTAGGACGTCCTGCCGCCGCACAGGCCGCGGAAATGCGGTATTGAACCGTGCGGAGGTTGGCTTGCAAGTTGGGCGGGATTGTTATCATATAGCGGCCTTCGAGTATATCGCAGCGACCCCGCACGCAAGGACCTCCATGGACATCACCGAGCTGTTGGCTTTCGTCGTCAAAAACAAGGCTTCCGACCTCCACCTTTCCGCCGGCCTCCCGCCCATGATCCGGGTGCACGGCGACGTGCGCCGCATCAACCTGCCGCCCCTGGAGCACAAGGACGTGCACGCCATGGTGTACGACATCATGAACGACGGCCAACGCAAGGTGTACGAGGAACACCTGGACATCGACTTCTCCTTCTCGGTGCCCAACCTGGCCCGCTTCCGGGTCAACGCCTTCGTCCAGCAGCGGGGCGCCGGTGCCGTGTTCCGTACCATTCCCTCCAAGGTGCTTTCCCTGGAGCAGTTGAACGCACCCAAGATTTTCGCCGACATCGCCCGTACCCCTCGGGGCATCGTGCTGGTCACCGGCCCCACCGGCTCCGGCAAGTCCACCACCCTGGCGGCCATGATCGACGACATCAACGAGAACGACTACGGCCACATCCTGACGGTGGAGGATCCCATTGAGTTCGTGCATGAGTCGAAGAAGTGCCTGATCAACCAGCGGGAAGTGGGGCCGCACACCCTGTCGTTTTCCAACGCCCTGCGCTCCGCCCTGCGGGAGGATCCAGACGTGATCCTGGTGGGGGAAATGCGCGACCTGGAAACCATCCGTCTCGCCCTCTCCGCCGCCGAAACGGGCCACCTGGTGTTCGGCACCCTGCACACCTCCAGTGCCGCCAAGACGGTGGACCGGATCGTGGACGTCTTCCCCGCCGCCGAAAAGGAAATGGTCCGCGCCATGCTGTCCGAGTCCCTGCGCGCCGTGATCTCGCAAACCCTGCTCAAGACCAAGGACGGCCAGGGCCGGGTGGCCGCCCACGAAATCATGATGGGCACGCCGGCCATCCGCAACCTGATCCGGGAGAACAAGATCGCCCAGATGTATTCGGCCATCCAGACCGGTCAGCAATTCGGCATGCAGACCCTGGACCAGAACCTGCAAGACCTGGTCCGGCGCAACATCGTCTCGCCCGCCGAGGCGCGCAGCAAGGCAGCGAACAAGGACAACTTCCCGGGCTAGGCCCGGGATTTGTCTTTGTTGCCTAACTGATACTGTTCCTCCCATCCTCTCCTCGCGGGGAGGCTTTTAGCAAGCGCCGCCTGGGCGGCGAAGGAAACCGAAAATGGAACGCGACGAAGCCCTCAAGTTCATGTACCAACTGCTGGCCATGATGGTCCAGAAAAAGGGGTCGGACTTGTTCATCACCGCCGGTTTCCCGCCGGCCATCAAGATCGACGGCAAGATGACGCCGGCCACCACCCAGGCCCTAACGCCCCAGCACACCCTGGAACTGGCGCGGGCGATCATGAACGACAAGCAGGCCGCCGAGTTCGAGGCCAGCAAGGAATCCAACTTCGCCATTTCCCCGGCCGGCATCGGTCGCTTTCGGGTCAATGCCTTTGTCCAGCAGGGGCGGACCGGCATGGTGCTGCGGACCATCAACGTCTCCATTCCCGACTTCGACGACCTTAAGCTGCCCCAGGTGCTGAAGGACGTGGTGATGACTAAGCGCGGCCTGGTGCTATTCGTCGGCGGCACCGGTTCCGGCAAGTCCACCTCCCTGGCGGCCATGATCGGCTACCGCAACCAGAACAGCTACGGCCACATCATCACCATCGAGGATCCGGTGGAATACGTGCATGAGCACAAGAATTGCGTCGTCACCCAGCGCGAGGTGGGCGTCGACACCGACTCCTGGGAAGCCGCCCTGAAGAACACCCTGCGCCAGGCGCCGGATGTGATCCTGATCGGCGAAATCCGCGACCGGGAAGTGATGGAGCACGCCATCGCCTTCGCCGAAACGGGCCACCTGGCCATGGGCACCCTGCACGCCAACAACTCCAACCAGGCCCTGGACCGGATCATCAACTTTTTCCCCGAGGAGCGCCGGCCCCAGTTGTTGATGGACCTGTCGCTGAACCTCAAGGCCATCGTCTCCCAGCGCCTGATTCCCCTCAAGGAAGGCAAGGGCCGCGCCGCCGCCGTGGAGGTGCTGCTCAACTCGCCCCTGATCTCTGACCTGATCATGAAGGGTGAGGTGCACGGCATCAAGGAGATCATGAAGAAGTCGCGGGAACTGGGCATGCAGACCTTCGACCAGGCCCTGTTCGATTTGTACGAGGCCGGTCGCATCAGCTACGAGGATGCCTTGCGCTTTGCCGACTCCATGAACGAAGTGCGCTTGATGATCAAGCTCCACGGCCAGGACGCCAAGGACAAGGATCTCAACGCCGGCATCCAGCACCTGGATATCGTTTAGCCGGAGCGCTGTCCCGGCGCCCGGGCGCGCCGGGAATCCGGTAATTCCCCTACTGCTTGTCAAACAATTCCGCATGTCATATACTATGCTGTTAGTAATACATGCATCGCGGCATCTATTTGTTTTTATTGAAAAATAAATAATCACCATAATGGTGCGACGCCGCCGGTGCCTCTTTAAAGCAGAGGAGAAAAGATGTTCGGCATGGTCAGCAAGCAAGCTCTGGAACAAGTGAATGCTGCCCTGGCGGCGGCGCTGTTGCGGGAACAGGAATACCAGCAGCGCATCGCGGCTCTGGAGCAGGAAACCCAATCGGTGCGGGAGGATGTGGAAACGGTCCGGCTGCGCAACGAGGTTTACGAGGCCCTGATGGCCCAGTTGGAAACCTTTTCCGCCAGCTTCGCCCTGAGTCAGAAAAGCCTGGCCCACTTGGCCGGCACCATGCAGCAGGAACGTAATCATGCGGTGGATACCTCTAAGGTCTCCTCCGCCAGCCGGGATTCCTTCGGCCAGATCGCCCAAAGTCTGGACCAACTGTCCATGCGCTCCCAGGCCGCCGCGGACAGCGTCGCCAGCCTGTCCTCGCGGGCTTCCCAGATCGTGGGCATCGTCAACCTGATCAAGGAAATCGCCGACCAGACTAATCTACTTGCGCTGAACGCCGCCATTGAGGCGGCCCGTGCCGGGGAACAGGGCCGTGGTTTTGCCGTGGTGGCTGACGAGGTGCGCAAGCTGGCGGAGCGCACCACCAGCGCCACCAAGGAAATTTCCACCCTGGTCACCCAAATTCACCAGGACACGGGTTTTGCCACGGAGAGCATGGGTGCCCTATCCGGCGAGGCCCAGGTGTTCAGCCAGGAGGGCAGTACCGCCACGGAAAGCATGGAAAAGCTGCTGGGACTGTCCCAGGGCATGGAAAAGACCATTTCCGCTTCGGCCCTGCGCTGTTTCGTCGAGGTGGCGAAGGTGGACCATCTGGTCTTCAAGTTCGCTGTCTATGAAGCCTTCTTCGGCTTGAACAACAAGACCGCCGACGACTTGGCGGACCATACCCATTGCCGCCTGGGCAAGTGGTACTACGAGGGCGAGGGGCGGGAGTGCTACTCCACCCTGGACGGTTACCGGGAGATGGAAGGGGCCCACAAGGCCGTGCACGAAGCGGCAAAGGCCGCCCTGCGGGCGCTGCGCAACGGCGACATGACCAAGGGCGCGGCGGAGGTCGGGCGCATGGAGGCGGCCAGCCTGGATGTGGTGCACGCCCTGGAAAAAATCGCGGCCTACGGCGAAGCCCACCCCGAGCTGCTCTGCGTCACCGAGCAAGCGGTGGTCTAACCGAGTTCCGGATCCGGTCGGCCCGACCCCCGTGGGGCGGGCCGCCGTCCCGGCTGGCCGAGGCGGCTGCGCGCGCCTGGCGACGTCGGCAGTGCCGCCTTAAAGGGAGAGGATGAACTCCTCGTAGCTCACGCCCTTTTGCGTCAGGACGTTGACCAGCCAGGTCAGGGAGGCCGTCATGGCGTCCTTGGGGCCGGCCTGCTGTTCTTCCGCCAGCATGGCCCGATAAACGTCGGCCATGGTATCCACCGCTCCCCGTCCCGGTTTCCGGCGCACGGAAAAATAACCGGTGATGTTGCCGTTCTGGTCGTAGTCGGGCGTGACGTTGGCGAACACCCAATAAAAGCTGCCGTCCTTCGCCATGTTCTTGACGTAGGCGAAGCATTCGTTGCCTTGGCCGATGGTGTCCCAGAGAAACTTGAACACGCCGCGCGGCATGTCCGGGTGGCGGATGATGTTGTGCTGGGTACCGAGCAGCTCCGCCTCGCGATAGCCGGAAAACTCGATAAAGATGCTGTTGCCGTAGGTAATGCGCCCCTTGGTGTCGGTCTTGGAGACGATGAAGTCTCCTTCGCGCATCACCTTTTCCTGCTGGGTTGGTTGAATTTTCGGCTTCACGCCGGTCTCCTGGCGCAGGATCGAGGAGACGTTCTAAGGACAGAAAATCCCTTTCCCCTGAGAATATTGAGGGCTAGGGCTGAATGATATTACTTTCGGATGATAAATACCAAGCCCTGGCCATGAGCGACTGGCCGCTGGGGCGTCAGCGATCGGGGCGGGGCGCCCCGGCGCGGTGAGGCTGAGTTACAAGTCCCGGGCGGTGCCCGCCACCATGGGAAAGGTATACAAACGGCATTCCAGGTTGCCGTTGAACAAGGGGGTTTTGCGCTTGGGCTTGAGGCCCATCAGCTTGGGCAGACGTTCGTCGGCGGTGAGGAAGCAGCAGGTCCAGCCGGCGAAGCGTTGCTTGAGCACGCTGCCCAGTTGCGGATAGAAACGGGCCAGATAATCGTCGTCGCTGAGGCGTTCGCCGTAGGGCGGGTTGCTCACCAGGATGCCCGTGGCCGTCGGCGGCGACACGTCGAGGATGTCGGCCTGGCCCAGCCGGATCAGGTCGTCGTAGCCGGCGTGGGCCAGGTTCTGCCGTGCTCGGGCCACGGCGTCGGCGGAAACATCCGAGCCCCAGATGGGCAACTGGTTCACCGACACCCGCTTGTCCGCCGCCTCGATGCGCAGGCGCTTCCAGAGGGCGCCGTCGAAATTCTTCAGCCGTTGGAAACCGAAGCCTCCCGCGTCCCGGGACAGGCCGGGCGCATCGCCCAGGCTCATCTGGGCCGCTTCCAGGAGGAAGGTGCCGCTGCCGCACATAGGGTCGAACAGGGGCGTGCCCGGCGTCCAGCCCGACAGGCGCAGGATGCCGGCGGCGAGGTTTTCCTTGATGGGCGCTTCCACCTTGGCGATCTTGTGGCCGCGCTGGTAGAGGGGTTCGCCCGAGGTGTCCAGATAGAGGGTGGCTTCCCGGTCGGTCAAGAACAGGTGGATGCGGATGTCGGGGTTCTTGGTGTCGATGCTGGGACGGGAACCTAGTTCGGCGCGGAAGCGGTCGCAGACGGCATCCTTCACCTTGAGGGTGATGAACTCCAGGCTCTTCAGAGGCGAGCGTTGGGCCGTGACGTAGATGCGGATCGTCCGCGCCACGTCGAACAGCTTGTGCCAGGCGACGTCGTAGGCCAGGCGATAGATGTCGGTCTCGCTGCGGTAGGGGCCGCTGGCCTGGCGCCACAGCACCCGGGTGGCGATGCGGGATTCCAGGTTGGCCCGGTAGCAGGCTTCCCAGCGGCCGTCGAAGCCCACGCCGCCGGGGACGATCTTGACGTTGCTGGCACCGATGGCCGTCATGTCTTCCTGTAACAGGGGCTCCAGCCCGCGCGGACAGGGAGCGAAAAACTGTTCGCTGCTGGATGCGCCGGAGGGGGCGGCGGAGGTGACTTTGCGCAGGATAGCCATCAGAAGGGTTTCACCACGACGAGGATGAGGATGGTCAACAGGGCCAGCACCGGGATTTCGTTGAAGACGCGGAACCAGACATGGCTACGGGTATTGATGCCGGCCTGGAAGCGTCGCAACAGGGCGCCACAGCCCAGGTGGTAGGCCACCAGACCGAGCACCAGGGTGGTCTTGGCATGGAGCCAGCCGCCGGAAAAACCGAAGCCGAACCAGAGCCAGAAGCCGAAACCCACCGCCAGGGCGCCGATCGGCGTGACGAAGCGGTAGAGCTTGCCGGCCATGAGCAGTAGCCGCTCCCGCACGGCGCTGGGTTCATTGCCGCACAGGGCCAGGTTCACGAAGATGCGCGGCAGGTAGAACAGGCCGGCGAACCAGCTGACGACGAAAAAGATATGGAAGGTTTTAACCCACAACATGGAAGAACCTCGGATGGTGGAAGGCGACCGTTGCCGGCGGAGTCAGGCTTGCGCCCTTTTCCCCGCCGCGCCGGCCAGGGCAGCGGCGATGCCGGCGGTCACGGTCGGATGGATCAGGCGCAGACCCAGCTCGGTTTTCAGCCGGTCATTGCGAATGCGGCGGGATTCTCCCATGAAGGAGCGTTGCATGGGGCTCAGGGCGGCCATCGCCGCCGCCTTGTCCAGGCGCGGCGCGCGGGGCAGGGCGAAGGCATCCGCCAGCAGGTCGAACCATTCGCCCATGGCGATGGCAGAGTCGTCCACCACGTTGATGGCCCGCTGCGGGGCACCATGCCGGAGCGCGGCGACGCAGGCGGCGGCCAGGTCGTCGGCGTGGATGTGGTTGGTGTAGGCGTCCTCCTCGGCCCGCACCAGGGGCGTGCCGGCCCGCAGGCGTTGCAGCGGCAGGCGGTCGGCGGCGTAGATGCCCGGCGCCCGCAACAGCACCACGCGGCAGCCGCTGCGGCGGCCGAAGGCGCGCAGTTGTCGTTCCGCGTCGGCCCGACGCCGGGCCCGGTCCGAGAGGGGCGCCAGGGGTCGGGTTTCGTCGATCTGGGCGCCGTCGCAATCGCCGTAAACCCCCGTGGTGCCGATGTAAACCAAGCTGCGTGGTAGACTTTTCCCCTTGCCCAGGGCCGCCAGCAGCCGCGTCGTGCGGGGATCTTTTTCCCCTGTCGCGGGGGGCGGGGCGCTGTGCAGCACCGCGTCGGCGATGCCGGCCAGGCGGTCGAGGCTGCGGCCCCGGTCCAGGTCGCCGACCAGTTGCACCACGCCCAGTCCGGCCAGGACCGGGTCGTGCTGGCGCACCAGGGCGATGACCCGCCAGTGGTGCAGCAAGCTTGGCAATGCGCGGCGCACCACGTCGCCGCAGCCAATGATCAACAACCGTCTCATCGTTGGATTATCTCCGAATTTTTCCTATGAGCTACCAAGTCACCCTCCAGCCCAGCGGCCATACCTTCAGCGCCGACCCGGATCAAACCCTGCTGGCCGCCGCCGATGCGGCCGGCCTCAGCCTGCCCTACGGCTGCCGCAACGGCGCGTGTAGCGTGTGCAAGGTCACCGTGCTGCAAGGCCAGGTGGATCACGGCGAAGCACAGGAATGGGGCCTGCCCGCCGAGCAACGGGCCGCCGGCAAGGCCCTGCTCTGCTGCGCCATGGCCCGTTCCGACCTGGTGTTGGAAACCAAGGAGGTGAAGGTCAACCGGGACATCCCGGTCAAGACCCTGCCCTGCCGCGTGCAGCGCATGGAAAAACTGGCCCCGGACGTGATGGCCCTGTGGCTCAAACTGCCCGCCAACGAGCGGCTGCAATTCCTTGCCGGCCAGTACATCGAGTTCATCCTCAAGGACGGTGGTCGGCGCGCCTTTTCCCTGGCCAACGCGCCTCACAGCGACGACACCCTGGAGGTACATGTGCGCCTGATTCCCGGCGGCCAGTTCACCGGCCACGTGTTCGAGGGCATGAAGGAAAAGGACATCCTCCGCTTCGAAGGTCCCCTGGGGACTTTCTTCCTGCGGGAGGATTCGTCCAAGCCCGTGATCATGCTGGCCGGCGGCACCGGCTTCGCCCCGGTCAAGGCCCTGGTGGAACACGCCATCCACAACAAGATCGCCCGCCCCATCCACATCTACTGGGGCAGCAAGGACAAGGCCGGGCTCTACATGCCCGACCTGCCCGCCCAGTGGGCCGCCGAACACGCCAACATCCAGTTCGTGCCCGTGCTGTCCGAACCGGCGTCTGGTGACGATTGGGTGGGACGGACCGGCCTGGTGCACAAGGCCGTGCTCGCGGATTTCCCTGATCTGTCTGGCTTCCAGGTCTATGCCTGCGGTTCGCCGGTGATGATCGAGGCCGCCCAGAAGGACTTCGCCGCCGCGGGCTTGCCCGAGGACGAGTTCTTCGCCGACTCCTTCACTTTCGCCGCACCCAAGCCGTGACCGCGGCGAAGAAGCCCTGCGTCAATTGCACCTGCGCCACCACGGGCTTCTGCCCCCGGGGCGTGGGGGCGAACATTCCCGAGTCCATGAAAAAGACCGAAGCGGCGTTGACGCCTGTTCAACTAGCCAAGCGTCGGGCGGAGGCCCGCCAGGCCGAGTTGCGGCAGTTGCCGCAGAATCGCAAGCGGATGCGGTTTTAGCCGAAGAGGAGGGGCGGCGCTAGCGGCGCCGCGTGTCGGAGTGAGTCGGGGTGGGGCGCAATGAGCCGCGTTGGCCGTACGGCCCGGCGGCTCCTGCGCTACTCGCCCAGATAAGCCGCCCGTACCCGGGGATCGGCGGCCAGATTGGCGGCGGTATCCACCAGGGTGATGGCACCGCTTTCCATAACATAACCCCGCTGGCAGGTTTCCAGGGCCAGCCGGGCATTCTGTTCCACCAACAGGATGCTGACCCCCTTGGCGGCGATGGCGCGGATCAGTTCGAACACCTTCTCCACCATGATCGGCGCCAGGCCCATGGAGGGCTCGTCCAGCAGCAGCAACCGGGGGCGGCCCATGAGGGCGCGGCCGATGGCCAGCATCTGCTGTTCGCCGCCGGAAAGGGTGCCGGCCAATTGGGTGCGCCGCTCCTTGAGGCGGGGCAGCAGGGTGTAGATCTCTTCCATGTCGGGGCCGATGTCGCCATCGCGGCGCAGGTAGGCGCCCATGGTCAGGTTTTCCGCCACGCTCATGCGGGCGAAGACGCCGCGGCCTTCCGGCACCAGGGCCAGGCCCTTGCCGATCAGGGTGTGGCTTTCCTCATGGTCGATGCGCTGACCGGCGTAGTGGATCTCACCCCGGCTGGGCAGCATGCGGGCCAGGGCCTTGAGGGTGCTGGTCTTGCCGGCGCCGTTGGTGCCGATCAGGCAGACCATTTCTCCTTCATCCACGGCAAAGGACACGCCCTTCACGGCCGCGATGCCGCCGTAGTGCACTTCGAGGTTGAGGGCGTCGAGCAGGGGGCGGGTCGGCTTATCCATGGCTGCCCCCCAGATAGGCTTCGATGACTTTCGGATTTTTCTGAACCACCTCTGGTACGTCTTCGGCGATCTTCTCGCCGTAGTCGAGGACCGCCAGCCGGTCGCACAAACCCATCACCAGTTTGACGTCGTGCTCGATCAGCAGCACCGTGAGGCCGTCGTCCCGCAGGCCGACGATGAGCTTGCGCAGCTCGGCGGTCTCGGTGGCATTCATGCCGGCGGCGGGTTCGTCGAGGGCCAGCAGTTTGGGTTCCGTGGCCAGGGCCCGGGCGATTTCCAGGCGGCGCTGGTCGCCGTAGCTGAGGTTGCGGGCCAGGTCGTTGGCGCGGTGGGCGATGCCCACATAGCGCAGCAGTTCCTCGGCCCGGCGCTGGATGGCGGCTTCTTCCTGGCGGTTCTGCCGAGTGCGGAACATGGCGCCGATCAGGCCGCTACGGGTGCGCACATGGCGACCCACCATGACGTTTTCCAGGGCGGTCATGTTGGCGAAGAGGCGAATGTTCTGGAAGGTGCGGGCAATGCCGGCGGCGGCCACGGCGGAAGGGTTGCCCAGTTGCAGGGGCTGGCCGTTGAACAGCACCGCGCCATCGTCCCGGGAATAAAGCCCTGTCAGCACATTGAAGAAGGTGGTCTTGCCGGCGCCGTTGGGGCCGATCAGACCGTAGATTTCACCGGCATTGATGGTCAGCGACACATCCTTCAAGGCCTGCACGCCGCCAAAGCGCTTGGCGATGCCAACCGCTTCCAGCAAAACAGTGCTGCCCCTCCCAGCCGCCCCTGCCGGACGGAGGAGCTGACTGGCTTGAGCCGCAGCTGCGGTCTGGGTCAGGTGGTTGCTCATGCCGCCTCTCCCCGTTTCTGCTCCAGCTCTCGGCTACGACGTTTTTCCGGCCAGAGGCCGGCGGGGCGATAGAGCATCACTACCACCAGGGTCAGACCGAACAGCAACATGCGCAGGGTTTCCGGGTCGATCAGCACCTTACCGAAAATCCATTGCTGCACCGGTGTGGCGGCATAGCGGAAGAACTCGGGCAGGATAGTCAGCAGCAGGCTGCCCAGGATGACACCGGGGATGTGGCCCATGCCGCCCAGCACCACCATGGCCAGGATCATGATGGAGTCGATCAACTGGAAGCTCTCGGGGCTGACGAATTGCTGGAAGCCGGCGAACAGCCCGCCGGCCACGCCGCCGAAGCTGGCGCCCATGGCGAAGGCGGCAAGCTTGATGTTGCGGGTGTTGATGCCGCAGGCCTTGGCGGCGATCTCGTCCTCGCGGATGGCGACCCAGGCACGGCCGATGCGGGAATCTTCCAGTCGTACCGACACCACGATGATCAGTAGCACCAGCACCAGGAACAGGTAGTAGTAGAGGTGCAGGCTGGGGATGACGAAGCCGAACAGATTGAAACCCCGATCCAGGGCCAGGGGCCCCAAGTGGATGCCGTCGATCTGGGTGATACCCTGGGCGCCGTTGGTGATGTTCACCGGCCGGTGCAGGTTGTTCATGAAGATGCGGATGATCTCGCCAAAGCCCAGGGTGACGATGGCCAGGTAGTCGCCCCGTAGGCGCAGGGTGGGCGCGCCCAGCAGAATGCCGAACACGCCGGCCAGCACGGCCCCCGCCGGCAGCAACAGCCAGAGGGGACCATGCAGGCCCTCGGGGAACATGGTGGCGATGGCAGGGAAATTCTGAACCAGATGGGGACTGGAGAGCAGGGCGTAAAGGTAGGCGCCCACAGCGTAGAAGGCCACGTAGCCCAGGTCCAGCAGGCCGGCGTAGCCCACCACGATGTTGAGGCCGAGGGAAAGCAGTACGTAGAGTAGGGCGAAGTCCAGCACCCGCACCCAGGCCGGGCCGGCGGCGGCACCGACGACGAAGGGCAGGAAGGCGAGGCTGGCGGCAACGAGGGCCACGCCCCACCAGGGCTTGTCGAAAATGAATCTGCGCATCACAGACATCAGCTATTCGCGCCGCAGGCGCGCAAATCAGTCGCCCCCACCCTCGGGGTGGGGGATGGGGGGAGGGTAATCCCTTTCCCGAAGGGGAGCGCGGGCGCTCCCCCCACCCTTGGGGTGGGGGATGGGGGGAGGGTAGTTGTTTTCGCCGTAGGCGGAGCGGGCAGGTTTCTCATGCGCGCTCCGCTACGCGTTCACCCAGCAAGCCGGAGGGGCGGAAGATCAGCACCACGATGAGGACGATGAAGGCGAACACGTCCCGGTAGTTGGAACCGAACACGCCGCCGGTCAGGTCGCCCACGTAGCCGGAACCCAGGGCCTCGATCAGGCCCAGCAGCAGGCCGCCCACCATGGCCCCGGCGAGGTTGCCGATGCCGCCCAGTACGGCGGCGGTAAAGGCCTTGAGGCCCAGCATGAATCCCATCTGGTAGTGGGCCACGGAGTAGTTGATGCTGACCAGCACGCCGGCGATGGCGCCGAGGCCGGAACCGATGACGAAGGTCATGGTGATCACGTGATTGATGTTCACCCCCATCAACCGGGCGACGGCAGGGTTCTCGGCGGTGGCGCGCATGGCCCGGCCGAGGCGGGTGTGGTGCACCAGCCAGAGCAGGGCGCCCATCATCAGGGCGGAGAACACCACGATGATGATCTGGGCCGGGCTGATGCGGGCACCGGCGATGTCGATGGGGGTCGTGGGCAGCAGTTCGGGGTAGGGGTGATAGCTGCGACCCCAGATCAGCACCACCAGGTATTGCAGCACGATGGACACGCCGATGGCGGTGATCAGCGGCGCCAGGCGTGGGGCATTGCGCAGGGGGCGGTAGGCGACCCGTTCGATGGTGGCGCCCAGGGCCATGCAGGTGGGAATGGCGACGGCGAGGGCGATCAACAGTTGCACCGTGAGGGGCAGGCCGCTACCGGCCAGCAGCTTGATCACGGCCAGGGTCACCATGGCGCCCACCATGACCACCTCGCCGTGGGCGAAATTGATCAGGCCGAGGATGCCGTACACCATGGTGTAGCCGAGGGCCACCAAAGCATAGACGGAGCCCAGGACGATGCCGTTGATGAGCTGCTGGAGAAGGGTTTCCATGGGCCGCGATATTAAGGGAGACGACATGAAAACGGCGCTTGAATAAGCGCCGTTTTATGGGGGTGAAGGCTGCTGTTTACTTGGCCGGAGCGGTATTGGTACTGGCGTTGATAGTCTCCACCGGCACCCACTTGCCGTCCTTGACCACGTTGATGGTGATGGGACCGTTCTTCAGGTCGCCCTTGTCGTCGAAGGCGATGGGGCCGGTGACGCCGTTGAATTGAACTTTCTTCAATTCGGCCAGGACCTTGGCGGACTCGGTGGAGCCGGCTTTCTTCATGGCTTCGGCGATGGCGAAAACGGCGTCGTAGCCCATGGGGGCGAACAGTTCCACCTCGACGCCGAAGCGTTTTTTGAACTTGTCGAGGAAGGCGGTGCCGCCGGGCATCTTGTCCTTGGGCAGGCCGGGGATGGAGGCGATGGTGCCTTCGGCGGCGTCGCCCGCCAGGTGCACCAGATTGGGGGTCTGGATACCGTCGCCGCCCATCAGCTTGGCGTTGAGACCGAGGGACTTGATCTGCTTGAGCATGGGGCCGGCCTGGGTATCGATGCCGCCGAAGAAGATCAGGTCGGGGTTCTTGCTCTTGATGTTGGTCAGGATGGCGGCGAAGTCCGTGTCCTTGTCGGTGGTGTGCTCGATGGCCACTACGTCGACACCGGCGGCCTTGACCGTGCGCTCGAAGGCCGAGGCCAGGCCCTGGCCATAGGAAGTGCTGTCGTCCACGATGGCGACTTTTTTCACCTTCAGCGTGTTAAGGGCGTAGGTGGCGCCGGCCGGGCCCTGCTGGTCGTCATTGGCTACGACGCGGAAGGTGGTGGCGTAGCCCTGTTGGGTGTAGCGGGGGTTGGTGGAGCCCGGGGAAATCTGGGGAATGCCCGCATCGGCATAAACCTTGGAGGCCGGGATAGAGCAGCCGGAGTTGAAGTGGCCCACCACGGCCACCACCTTGGCGTCCGCCAGTTTCTGGGCCACGGTGGTGGCCTTGGCGGGATTGGCCTCGTCGTCCTCCGCCAGCAATTCGAACTTGACCTTCTTGCCACCGATCTCGATGCCCTGGGCGTTGAGTTCCTCCACGCCGAGCAGGGTGCCGTTCTTGATGTCCTGGCCAATGTGGGACTGGGTGCCGGTCAGGGGCGAGGCCATGCCGATCTTGATGGTGTCGCCGCCGTTGGCGGCGGTTTCCTGTTTGCCGCAACCGGCAAGGACCAGGCTCAGGGCGGCGGACAACAGGGCGGCGGAAGTGCGCAGATTCATGTAAGGGCTCCGGGGGATGGGCAACCGCCGGATTCTTGCGGCGGCACGACGCCTTGTCAACAATCTTCAGGCATAAAAAAACCGCTCCGAAGAGCGGTTTTGGCGAAGCCGGGAAGAATCACTTGAGGGACAGGATCCAGCCCACCAGCTTCTTGGCGTCGGCTTCGGTCAGGCCGGTGGCCTTGTTGGCGGGCATGGGCACGGCACCCCAGACGCCGGAGCCGCCTTCCAGAACCTTCTTCACCAGCTTGTCGGTGTCCTTGGCGGTGTACTTCTTGGCCACGTCCTTGTAGGCGGGACCGACAACCTTGGCGCCCACTTGGTGGCAAGCCATACAGCCCTTGGAGGTGGCCAGGGCGGTTTCGTCGGCAGCGTTGGCGACACCGGAGAACAGGCCGGCGGCGGCGATCAGGGAAATCAGGGAGATCTTCTTCATGTTTCGCTCCAAATTCGGTGAAAGAGAAAAAAGCTCGGGGAGTTTATAAGGTTTTCGCCATGTTGCCCACTCGTATCAGCACCCTAGCTGGGATGCCCTGTTGCAGGAACACGGGGAGCGACGGGGCATGGGATTAACGCCCTGCCCTGATGGCGCGTTGACTGGACCCTCGCCAAGCAAGCGAGTTCCCCATCCTGTGGCGCAAGTTCGCCGGCATGCTTTACCATGGCCGTTCACCAACAAAAACAAAGGAGGAGATTCGCTATGGCGATCAAGAACATCATGGTCCATCTGGACCAGAGCCCCCGCAGCGAACTACGGCTGACGCTGGCAGTGGCGTTGGCAAAGCGCCACCAAGCCCGCCTGGTCGGTGTCTTCGGCCAGCGGGGACAGGCCCAGCAGGTGGGTTTGGTGGCGGTCTGGCCGAGCCCGGAATATGCCGCGGCTGCGGCGGCCAGCAAGACCCGCTTTGAACAGCTTGCCGCCGGTCTCGCTAACGCGGAATGGCAGGACGTCAATCGGGGCAGCGACACCGAGGTCATCCGCCGGGTGGTGGACTGCGCCCGTCATTTCGACCTGGTCATCGCTGGCCAGCACGAGGAAGCCGCCGCCCTGCTGCCCAAGGATCTGGTGGAAATGCTGGTGCTCGATTGCGGTCGGCCGGTTTTGATCCTGCCCTATGCCGGCGAGTTCGGCGACGTGTTCGGCCACCCGATGATCGCCTGGAACGATGCCCGGGAAGCGGCCCGGGCCCTGAACGACGCCCTGCCCCTGATCACCGGTGCCGGTGAGACTGTCGTGGTGCGGGTGGCGCGGGACAACAAGGACGTCCAGGCGGACCAGGCCGCGGTGATGGCCCAGCTTGCCGCCCACGGCATTCCCTCCCGGATGCGGGTGGTGGTGCCTGACAGCGACCAGGTGCAACTGATGGACGTCCTGCTCAATAGCGTCAGCGACGAAGGCGCGACCCTGCTGGTCATGGGCGCCCAGGGCCACGGCAACAGCCCCTTCAGCGGACGCGGGGCCGGCACGCGCTATGTGCTGGAGCACATGACCGTGCCGGTGCTGATGTCCCATTGATGCGCCATGCTCCCGCCCCGGGCGGGAGCTTTCAGTTGCGTTTGTTGCCGTTTTTCCAGTGCTGGACGTAGTTCATGGCGAAGGCGCAGATGAACTCCCGCTCCCGTTCGGGCAGTTCGTCCAATAGGGCGTTCAGCGTCTGGTCAACGCACAGGTTGTCGGTGAGCAGCAGCGCCAGGGACAACCCCAAGGCCGCGGCAATCTCCTCCAGTCGTTCGAGGGAGGGGAGTTGCGCCCCGGTTTCGATCCGGGACACCGTTTCCACTTCCACTCCGATGATTTCCGCCAATTGTGCTTGGGTCATGCCTGCACGCCCTCTGGCCATTTTGATGTTCTGGCCAACGCGCACCCCTAGCCCGTTGTGATTCTTCTTTTTTCTCGGCATCTGATGTGTCGCTTTCCAATGGCATCACATAGTCAGCCGAGGCGCCGAAGTATGAAAAGACATAAGATGACGTGAGTATTGACATAAAAAATCATCCCTGTAGCATTTGAAAAAAACGTCCGTTTGAGCCCTTCGGGACGGAAGGGAAAAAACGACGGATTGGGTGCTCATCTTCCACTCCTTTACTGTGACGTACCCGGCCATGGGTGAAATGCCTGCCAAGATGCGATTAACGTGAGATGAGCTATTCACCGGACGAAACCGTGGTGGACAACGCCTCTGCACTCCTGCTGGGGTTGATGGAAAGTCTGGCCGAGGGCGTTGCCATTACCAACGCCGAAGGCCGCATCATCAAAACGAACGCCGCTTTCTCAGCCATCACGGGCTACGCCGAGCAGGAAGCGAATGGGCAAAGCTTGTCCATGCTCAAGCCCCGTGCGGCGGATGCCATGCTTGATGGCGACGAGGACGGTTGGCTGCGGCGGCGGGATGGCTCGGTGATTGCCACGACGCGCCATCAGTATCCAGTGCGCGGCCAGCGGGGGGCGATCACCCACCATATCGCGGTGATTACCGACTTGACCCCGCAGCGACAGAACGACACCCATAGCGAACGATCGGTCCATTACGACGAACTTACCGGCCTGCTCAACCGGCAGATGGTGCTGCAACAACTGGCCAAGCTGATCGAGGACGGGCAGCGGGAGCGAACGACCTTTGCCGTCTTGTTGATCGACCTGGACCGGTTCAAAACCTTCAACGATTCCCTCGGCCACACCGTCGGCGACCGGATTCTGCAAGAAGCCGCACAGCGGATTGAATCAGCGATCCGCCGCTCGGAACTTGTATTCCGTCAAGGCGGAGACAAATTCGTCACAGTGCTGCCCCAATTGAAAGGGCCGGAAGAAGCCGCGCTGGTGGCGAACAATATCCAAGTGGCAATGGCTAGGCCGATTTCGGTTCCTCCCTATCTGCTCACGGTGACCGCCAGTATAGGCATCAGTCTCTATCCCCACGATGCGCCCAACCCCGAAACCCTGTTGCGTTGTGCGGATACGGCCATGTGTCACGCCAAGGAAAAGGGACGCAACAATTATCAGTTCTACACTCCCGCCCTCAATTATCGGATTCAACAGCGCATGGCGCTGGAAACCGCCCTGCGGGCGGCCATGGCGGCCGGGGAATTGAGCGTGCATTTCCAACCGCAAATCTCCCTGGAAAATGGTGGGGTAATCGGCGCCGAGGCGCTCCTGCGCTGGCAACGGCAGGATGGCACGTGGACGCCGCCGGCCCAGTTCATCCCCGTGGCCGAGGAATGCGGGCTCATCGTCAGCCTGGGGGGCTGGGTGCTGAACGAAGCGTGCCGCCAGCGCAAGGCATGGAACGACCAGGGTTTGCCCGCCTTCCCCATCGCGGTCAATTGCTCGGCCCTGCAATTCCGCCAAGCCAATTTCAAGCAAACGGTGCTGGACACCATCGCCGCCTACGGCCTGGGCAACGACGCCATCGAGCTGGAAATCACCGAATCCATCCTGATGGACAGTCCCGATCTGGCGCGCAAGGTGCTCGAGGAATTGCGCGCCGAAGGCATCCGGGTAGCCATCGACGACTTTGGCACCGGCTATTCCAGCCTTGCCTATCTCAAGCGCTTTCCGGTGGACCGGCTCAAGATCGACGGCGTGTTCATCCGCGAACTGGACCAGGACGCCACCAACCGGGCTATTGTCCAATCCATCATCACCCTGGCCGACAACCTGGGGATGGACCTGATGGCCGAGGGCGCCGAAACGGCGCCGGTGATCGACCTCCTGGCCCATCTGGGCTGCCGCGGCGTGCAGGGCTACGGCATCTGCCGTCCCATTCCAGCGACGGCGCTGACCGCCTGGATCCTCGCCCGCTCAGGGGCGGCCGAGGAATAAGTAGATCGCCCGGTAGCCGCCCTCCGCCGCGCCCACTGCCACATAGGCCGGTCCCAGGGGCGTGTCGGCGGCGAGGAACAGGCTGCCTGCCTTGCGCATCCGGCCCCAATCCATCTGACTGCGGTCCGCCCAGGCGTTGCCCATCTCGTAGGAGGCGCCCACATAGGCCGCCCGGCCAAAGGGAGTGATCTCCGCCAGACGATAGCGGTAGCTGACCTTACCCAGGGCGAGGAAGTTGCCGTCGATCTGGTCGTTGCGGTAGCCCGACAGACGCTGGAAGCCGCCGAGACGGAAGTCCGAATAGCCGATCCGACTGCGGTCCATGAAGCCGCCCAGTTCCCCGCCCCACTGCCAGGTGTGGCGACCGCTGCTGACGGCGCCGGTGGCGGCGGCCTTCCAGCGGGTGTAGCTGGCGGCGGTGATGGTGTCGCTGGCCGAATGGTTGCGGGCGTTGAAGAACTCGCCGGCCACCCGCCAGCCGCTGCGGGGGAAGGCGGCGTTGTCGAGGCGGTCCAGCACCAGGCTGCCGGTGAGGCCGGACTCGTTGAAGTGAATGTCCGCCGCGCCGGGCGAACCGATGGTCTGGTCCGCCTGGAAGCGTCCCCGGGCCAGACCCAGCCGGGCTTCGCCGAGGGTGCCGAACACCCCCACGGGCATGCCCAGGTCGATGCCGATGCGGTCGAAGCCGCCCTGCCACTGGGAGGTGCGCTGATCACCCTGGAACACGTCCAGGGTGCGCCGTTCCAGTTCGATGCGGGGGGCGACGAACAATGGCGTGTGGGTGCCCAGGGGCTGGACGAACTCGCTCTTGAAGGCGCGGGTACGGCCCAGCTGCAAGCGGTTGCGCCATTCACCGCCCAGGTCGTTGACCCAGGGCAGACGGTGACCCAGCAGCAGGTCGAAGCCCGCGTCGCCGCGAAAATCCGTGCTGCCCCCCAGGCCGATGCGCAGGTAGTGGGGACCCCATTCCTTTTCCTGGACTTGGTAAACCACGCCGAAACGGTCCTCGCTGAGGCTCGATGCCACCAGGCGGTAATCCACCCGCTCGAAGTCGCCCCGTCCCAGCAGACGGGCGGCGTCGGCCTGGAGCTGGGCGTCGTCCACCTCCTGGCCCGGTTCAGTGACGATGGCGCCGAGCAAGGTTTCGCTGTTGCTGCGGCGGGTGCCTTCCACCTGGACGAAGGCCAGCTTGCCCCGCAGCGATGTCGGCGCTGGCCGGGCCGCCAGGTGTTTCTGCCAGGCGTCGTCGCCGAGGGCCAGGGCTGCCAGCCGCGATGCCGTGCCCCGGGCGGCCTGCTCCCCGGCGGCGATGCCGTTCAAGGCATTGGGAAAATCGAGGGAACTGAGGGCACCCAATTCCGGGGTGATCAGCACGTCTTTCGCCGTGAGCCGGGCCAGTTGGGCCTTGACGTTCTGCCCGGCAAGGATGGAAATCATCTGCCGCGTCACCCCCAGCACGTTGCTCAGGCTTTCCCGGGAGGCCAGGGGTGTGCCGATGTTCACCGCGATCACCACGTCGGCGCCCATGGCGCGGGCCACGTCCACCGGCAAATTGGCCACCAGGCCGCCGTCGCCGAAGATGCGTCCCTCCACCTCGATGGGGGCGAAGGCGCCGGGGACCGACATGCTGGCGCGCATTACTTGGGCCAGGTTGCCGTGGTCGAACACCATCTCCTCGCCGCTGACCATGTCCGTGGCCACGGCGCGGAAGGGGATGGGCAAATGGTCGAAATCGGGCACCGCCGACACCCGGCGGGTCAGCCGGGACAGCATGCGTTCGAAGCCGACGCCGCCCAGGGTGCCCTTGGGCAGGCGCAATTGGCCGTTGCCGTAGCCCAGTTCCAGGGAAACGGGGAAATCGAAGTCCTCGTTCTTCTGCTGGAGGGAACGTTCCTGGCGGGGCGGCTTGTCGTCGAACTGCTCGGCCCAGTCCAGGTCGCGCACGATCTTTTCCAGTTCGTCGGCGGAATAGCCGGCCGCATAAAGGCCGCCGACGATGGCGCCCATGCTGGTGCCGGCGATGCAATGGATGGGCACGTGGTGCTGTTCCAGCACCCGCAGCACGCCGATGTGGGCGATGCCCCGGGCGCCGCCACCGGACAGGACCAGGCAAATCCGGGGGGCGGCGCCGGCGGTTTCGGACGTAGTGGGGGTGGTGGTGAGCGCGGCGGCGGGGGAGGCTCCCGGCAGCGCCAACAACAGGGCGAGACAGGGGGCGAGCAGATTTTTCAGGGACATGGCGAGCGGCAGGGTCCGGCGGGACCGCCATTATCGGCCAGGGCGGTCCTCAGCGCAGCTTGATCTCCACCCGCCGGTTGCGCGGCTCGGGCACGCCGGGCCGGCCTGTGACCAGGGGTTCCCGTTCGCCCCGGCCCACCACCTGGATCACGTCGCGGGGAATGCCGGCGCCCACCAGCAGTTCGCGGATGCGCTGGGCCCGGTCCAGGGACAACTTGTCGTTGTAGGCGGTGTCGCCCACCGAATCCGTGTGGCCGATCACCACCACTTCGGGGGCGGGGAAGTCCTTGAGCATTTTCAGGATGTCCGGCACCAGGGCCCGGGACTGGGCGGTGAGCCGGTCCGAGCCGAACTCGAAGTTGAGTTCAATGCGGCGCGGACGGGAGGGCAGCCCTTCCAGCACCGCGCCGTAGCGACGTTGCACGGCTTCGCCATCGGACTGGCTGGTGCGGGGACCGCTGCTGCTGACCTCCGCCACGGCGTAGGCCTGGGACAGTTCTGTGGCGCCGCCCCGGGTGCGTACCTCGATCCGTCCTACCTTGCCGTCCCGGTCGGGCAGCAGCACGACTTTTTCGCTGGCGCAGGCGGCCAGCAGGGCAACGGCGGGCAGCAGAAGCAGGCGGCGGTCCATCAATTGGCCACCTCCACGATGAATTCGGTGCCGCGGATGCCCAGGGTGGCGGTGGGGGTGGTGACCCGCATCGCGTCGGGGGAGCTTTTCGCCACCAGGCCGGAAACGAAGGCGCTCACGCCCCGCAGCACGGCCACTACGACGCTGCCCTTCTGGGTGGAAGGATTGAAAACGAATTCATTGATCAGTAACTGGCTGTCGGGGCCGCCAGAAATCAGCGTGTCGTCGCGCAGGGTGACCGCGACCTGGCTGTTCTTGCCGGTCAGCAGCTTGTCCTGGGGATAGACCTTGTCACCCAGGGCCAGGGGCAGGCGCTTGCCCTCCCGTTCCACTTCCACGCTGCCGCTGGCGGCCTTGACGGTGCCGGCCCATTCCGCCGCCAGGGCGGGACAGGTGGCGAGCAACAACAGCAGGGGCAGGATGCGGGATCGCAACGATGGGCTCATGACGATGCTCGACAAAAGGCGCGGGGCGCGGAGGGGCTTACTCTACGGCGCCCGCCGGGCGCCGCCAAGGAGATGCGTCACGACTGCGGGGCGCGGTTTCCGGGTACTGCTGCCCGGAAACCGCGCGGCCGCCTCATTTGCGCTTCAATTGTGACGCTTCAATTGGCTTACGTCCCGCACCGCGCCGGTGTCGGCGCTGGTGGTCATCGCGGCGTAGGCCTGGAGAGCCGGGGAAACCACGCGCTGGCGGTTGACCGGCTGCCAGGCGTGGGCGCCCTTGGCGGACATTTCGGCCCGGCGCCGGGTCAGCTCGGCCTCGGTCACGGCCAGGTGGATGCGGCGGTTGGGGATGTCGATCTCGATGCTGTCGCCCTCGTTCACCAGGCCGATGGCCCCGCCTTCCGCCGCCTCGGGGGAGGCATGGCCGATGGAAAGGCCGGAGGTGCCGCCGGAGAAGCGGCCGTCGGTGAGCAGGGCGCAAGCCTTGCCCAGGCCCTTGGACTTGAGGTAGCTGGTGGGATAGAGCATTTCCTGCATGCCGGGGCCGCCCTTGGGGCCTTCGTAGCGGATCACCACCACGTCGCCGGCCACCACCTGGTCGGCCAGGATGGCCTCGACCGCGTCATCCTGGGACTCGAAGACCCGGGCACGGCCGGTGAACTTGAGGATGGAGTCATCCACCCCGGCGGTCTTGACGATGCAGCCCCGCTCGGCGATGTTGCCGAACAGCACGGCGATGCCACCGTCCTGGGAGTAGGCGTTGGCCTTGTCGCGGATGCAGCCGTTGCTGCGGTCCATGTCCAGTTCGGGATAGCGCTTGTCCTGGCTGAAGGCCACCTGGGTGGGCACTCCGCCGGGGGCAGCCTTGTAGAACTCGAACACCGAGCCATCGTGGGTCTGCATCACGTCCCACTGCTCCAGGGCGCCGCCCAGGGTCTTGGTATGGACGGTATGGGCGTTGCGATGGATCAGGCCGGCCCGGTCCAGTTCGCCGAGGATGGCCATGATGCCGCCGGCCCGGTGCACGTCCTCCATGTGGTACTTCTGGGTGGCGGGGGCCACCTTGGCCAGGCAGGGCACGCGACGGGATAGGCGGTCGATGTCCTTCATGGTGAAGTTCACCCCGGCTTCACGGGCCGTGGCTAGCAGGTGCAGCACCGTGTTGGAGGAACCGCCCATGGCGATGTCCAGGGTCATGGCGTTCTCGAAGGCCTCGAAGGTGGCGATGGAGCGGGGCAGCACGGAGGCGTCGTCCTGCTCGTAGTATCGCTTGGCCAGTTCCACGATCAGGCGGCCGGCCTTGAGGAACAGGTTCTTGCGGTCGGCGTGGGTGGCCAGCAGGGAACCGTTGCCGGGTAGGGACAGGCCCAGGGCCTCGGTCAGACAGTTCATGGAGTTGGCGGTGAACATGCCGGAACAGGAACCGCAGGTGGGACAGGCGGAGCGTTCCATGCTGTCCACTTCGGCGTCGCTGTTGTGGCTGTCGGCGGCTTCGATCATGGCGTCGATCAGGTCCACCTTGCGGAACTGGCCGTGCCACTGCACCTTGCCGGCTTCCATGGGGCCGCCGGAGACGAACACGCAGGGGATGTTGAGGCGCATGGCGGCCAGCAGCATGCCAGGGGTGATCTTGTCGCAGTTGGAGATGCAGACCATGGCGTCGGCGGTGTGGCCATTCACCATGTATTCCACCGAGTCGGCGATCAGGTCGCGGCTGGGCAGGGAATACAGCATGCCGCTGTGGCCCATGGCGATGCCGTCGTCGATGGCGATGGTGTTGAATTCCTTGGCGATGCCGCCGGCCGCCTCGATCTCGCGGGCCACCAATTGGCCCAGGTCCTTCAGATGCACGTGGCCGGGGACGAACTGGGTGAAGGAGTTCACCACGGCGATGATGGGCTTGCCGAAGTCGCCGTCCTTCATGCCGGTGGCACGCCAGAGGGCGCGGGCGCCGGCCATGTTGCGGCCGTGGGTGGAAGTGCGGGAACGGTATGCGGGCATGGTGGGGCTCCGGGAATGCGCAAAGTCGAGCCGCGCATTTTAGCCCCGCCGTCCCCTCCCGCGGGGAGGGGAATGACCCTGACTGGGGTGCGGTTCGGGAAAGGAGGAGCAACCCGTTCCGCACCCAGCCCTGGCTACTGCGAGCCGGCGGCTCGCCAAAACCGCCGGCAGACCAATAGTGGCGGCGGACGGCTGTCGTTGTCCTGACAGCAGATGGTCGTTTTTTTTTACGGTATTCCTATTGCCCCATCCCTTCTTTTTGCAAAATTTTTAGACACCTCTGACTAGGATGGCTTTGTCCCAATACACAAGGGGAGTGGTCATGGACGTCGTCTATTTTGCAGGCATCGTTCTGTTTTTATTTGTTTTTCTTGGCATGGCCAAAGGCTGTGCCCGGCTGGGAGGGGAGAAATGAGCTGGATCACCATCGTCAGTGCCATTGCTGCCGTAGGACTGCTGGTTTATTTGATCGCAGCCCTGCTTAACCCGGAGGATTTCACATGACAAATCATGCCTGGCTCCTGCTCGGATTGTTTTTGTTGAGCTTGCTGCTCTTGGTGAACCCCTTGGGCACTTTCATCGCCGACATCATGGAAGGGCGCGCCAATTTTCTACAGCGTGTCGGTAGTCCGATCGAATCTATGCTCTATCGTCTTTGCGGCGTGCGTAAAGATCAGGAAATGGGCTGGCTGCACTACGCAGTGGCCATATTGGTCTTCAATGCCTTCGGCGCCATGGCGGTGTACGGGTTGCAACGGCTGCAACTCTGGTTACCGCTGAATCCCCAGCAGCTGGCCAATGTCAGCCCGGACTCATCCTTCAATACCGCCGTTAGCTTTGCCACCAACACCAATTGGCAGGGGTATGCCGGCGAGGCCACCATGAGTTACCTGACCCAGATGTTTGGCCTGACGGTGCAGAACTTCCTTTCTGCCGCCACCGGTATTGTTGTCGTCATCGCGTTGATCCGGGGTTTTGCCCGCCACTCGGCCAAGACTGTAGGGAATGCCTGGGTGGACCTGACCCGCGTCACGCTCTACGTGCTGCTCCCCCTCTGCCTGGTTTATTCGGTCTTTCTGGTGAGCCAGGGTGTTATCCAGAACCTCGATGCCTACAAGGAGGTGACCACCGTGGAAGTTACCCACTATGACGATCCCCAGATGGATGCTGATGGACAGCCGTTGAAAAATGAAAAGGGTGAGGTCATCACGCGACCGGCCGAAACCCGCATTCAAACCCTGGCCATGGGGCCGGTGGCCTCTCAGGAAGCGATCAAGATGGTGGGAACCAATGGCGGAGGTTTTTTCAATGCCAACTCGGCCCATCCCTTTGAGAATCCGACACCGCTTTCCAACTTCATCCAAATGCTGTCGATTTTTCTTATCCCCGGGGCCCTGTGCGTCACCTTTGGGCGGATGGTGGGAGACAGCCGCCAGGGTTGGGCGGTTTTGACCACGATGACCCTTCTTTTCGCGGCCATGGCGATGGCGGCAATTTTCTTCGAGCAACTGGGTAATCCCGCCTTGGCGCAAATTGGCGTCGATCAGTCGGCTTCCGTTCTTCAGGCCGGCGGCAACATGGAAGGCAAGGAGGCACGTTTCGGCATTGCCGATTCCAGTCTGTTCGCCACCATCACCACCTTGGCTTCCTGCGGCGCGGTCAATGCCATGCATGATTCCTTCACCCCCATGGGGGGCTTTGTTCCCCTCTGGAACATGATGCTGGGCGAAGTGGTGTTTGGCGGGGTCGGCACCGGTCTCTACGGCATGCTGGTCTTCGCCATCTTGGCTGTTTTCATCGCTGGCTTGATGATCGGCAGAACACCGGAATACCTGGGAAAAAAGATCGAGTCCTTCGAGATGAAGATGGTTTCCATCGCCATTTTGGTCACCCCTTTGCTGGTGTTGGCGGGGACCGCGGTCGCCTTGGTATCGACAGCCGGCATTGCTGGCGTCGCCAATCCCGGTGCCCACGGTTTCTCGGAAATTCTCTATGCCTTTACGTCGGCGGCCAATAACAACGGCAGTGCCTTTGCCGGTCTCTCGGCCAATACGCCCTTCTACAACGTCATGCTGGCTATCGCCATGTGGTTCGGCCGTTTCGGCGTGATCGTGCCGGTCCTGGCGCTGGCCGGTTCCCTGGCCGCCAAGAAACGCATCGCTACCAGCGTCGGCACCATGCCCACCCATGGCCCCCTGTTCGTGGTGTTGTTGATCGGCACCGTGATTCTGGTCGGGGCACTTAACTATGTCCCTGCACTCGCTCTTGGTCCGGTAGTCGAGCATTTGATGCTTTGGTCCGGTCATTGAGGCAAAGGAGAAGCGTGATGACACACAAAAAACTTGCCATGTTCGACCCGACCTTGATCCGGCCGGCCATCGTCGACTCCTTCCGCAAACTCAACCCGGCCGTGCAGTGGCGCAATCCGGTGATGTTCGTGGTCTATGTCGGCAGTCTGCTGACTTCGGCCTTTTGGATTCAGGCCATGAGCGGCCAAGGCGAAGCGCCTTCAGGTTTCATTCTCGCCGTATCCCTCTGGCTGTGGTTCACCGTGTTGTTCGCAAATTTTGCCGAGGCTTTGGCCGAAGGTCGCAGCAAGGCCCAAGCGGCTTCACTGCGCGGCTTGAAGAAGGAAACCTGGGCGAAAAAACTGCATGACCCACGCTTTGGTGCCGAGTGGCACACGTTGCCCGCCGCCGATCTGCGCAAAGGCGACGTGATCCTGGTGCAGGCAGGAGAAACCATTCCTGCCGATGGCGAGGTGATCGAAGGGGTTGCCTCGGTGGACGAGTCTGCCATTACGGGCGAGTCGGCACCTGTGATCCGGGAGTCTGGCGGCGACTTTTCCGCCGTCACCGGCGGCACCCGGGTTTTGTCCGACTGGATTGTGGTCAAGGTGACCGTGAATCCGGGTGAGACCTTCCTTGATCGCATGATTTCAATGGTGGAGGCCGCCAAGCGGCAAAAGACGCCCAATGAAATCGCCCTGACCATCCTTTTGGTGGCGCTGACCATCGTTTTTCTCGGCGTGGTGGTGACATTACTGCCCTTCTCCATGTTCAGCGTGGCGGCATCCGGAGCCGGTTCCCCCGTCAGCATCACGGTGCTGATCGCGCTACTGGTTTGTCTGATCCCCACCACCATCGCCGGCCTGCTCTCGGCCATCGGCGTGGCCGGCATGAGTCGTTTGATGCAGGCCAACGTGATTGCCACCTCGGGGCGTGCCGTGGAGGCCGCAGGCGATGTTGACGTCCTGTTGCTGGACAAGACGGGCACCATCACCTTGGGCAATCGGCAAGCGACCGCCTTCATTCCGGCGCAATGGGTGACTGAGGCGGAGTTGGCCGATGCTGCCCAATTGGCCTCCCTTGCCGACGAAACGCCGGAAGGGCGCAGCATCGTGGTGCTTGCCAAACAGAGATTTGGGTTGAGGGAGAGGGATATTCAGGCCCTGGACGCCCATTTTGTGCACTTCTCGGCCCAAACGCGCATGAGCGGGGTGGATCTGGGGGATCGATCGATTCGGAAGGGGGCTGCGGACGCCGTTCGCCAGTATGTTGAATCCCTTGGCGGAACCTTCCCGACCTCTGTGCTCGGCTGCGTGGATGAAGTGGCGCGGCGCGGGAGTACCCCTCTGGTCGTGGCGGAAGGCGACAAGGTCTTGGGTGTCATCGAACTCAAAGACATCGTCAAAGGCGGAATCAAGGAGCGATTTGCCGAGTTGCGCCGGATGGGCATCAAGACGGTGATGATCACCGGTGACAACCGACTCACTGCCGCCGCCATCGCCGCCGAGGCCGGGGTGGATGATTTCCTTTCAGAGGCCACGCCTGAGGCCAAGCTGGCTCTGATTCGTCAGCACCAAGCCGCTGGACGCCTGGTGGCCATGACTGGTGATGGCACCAACGATGCGCCAGCCTTGGCGCAGGCGGATGTGGCGGTGGCCATGAACACCGGTACGCAAGCTGCGAAGGAGGCGGGGAACATGGTTGATCTTGACTCCAATCCGACCAAGCTGATCGAGATCGTCGAAACCGGGAAGCAAATGTTGATGACTCGGGGCTCCCTGACAACCTTCAGTATCGCCAACGATATTGCCAAATATTTCGCCATCATTCCGGCGGCCTTCGTCAGTACTTATCCACAACTCTCGGCCCTCAATGCGATGAACTTGGCCAGTCCCGCCTCGGCGATTCTTTCGGCGGTGATCTTCAATGCGTTGATCATCATGTTCCTCATTCCGCTCGCGTTGAAGGGGGTGAAGTACCGGCCCCTCGGTGCCGCCATTCTGTTGCGCCGCAATCTGCTGATTTACGGTCTCGGTGGTGTGATCGTTCCCTTCATCGGGATAAAACTGATCGACATGGTCATTGCCGCTGCCGGCTTGGCGTAGTTCGGGCATTACAAGGAGACATTCCATGAGCAACATCCTGCGTCCCGCTGCTTCTCTTTTTATTGCTCTTTCGGTCATCACCGGCTTGGCCTACCCTCTGGCGGTGACTGGTCTGGCCAAGGTGGTGTTTCCGCACCAGTCGTCGGGCAGTCTGATCGAGCAAGACGGCAAGGCCATCGGTTCGCGCCTGATCGGGCAAAACTTCTCCGATCCAGGCCACTTCTGGGGCCGTCCGTCGGCCACTGCTCCCCAGGCGAACAATGCCGCCGCTTCCGGTGGTTCCAATCTGGGACCAACCAATCCCGCCTTGATCGAAGCGGTCAAGAGTCGCATCGAAACCCTCCGGGCGGTGGATCCGGAAAACCACTTACCGATTCCGGTCGATCTTGTGACGGCTTCAGCGAGCGGTCTTGATCCTCATATCAGCCCGGCGGCGGCGAGCTACCAGGTCAGCCGTGTGGCACGAGCACGGAAATTATCCGTGGTCGAAGTGTCTGCGCTGGTTGAGCAACATACGGAAGGGCGACAATTCGGCTTGCTCGGTGAGCCCCGGGTGAACGTGTTGACGCTGAATCTTGACCTTGACCGGATTGCAGGTAAGTAGACTTGCCGGGTCTGCGCCGCCTAGGGCCAAGTACCATTGGCGGATCGTGCTGCAAGCTCCTATTGTTGTCGCCAACTGTTCCCAGCCTATCCGATGATCACTAACCAACGTCCAGACCCAGATCAGTTGTTGGATCGCCTGAAAGAAGACGAGGCCCGTGCCCGCCGGGGGAAATTGAAAGTATTTTTTGGCGCTTCTGCCGGGGTCGGCAAAACCTACGCGATGCTCGCCGCGGCACGGCAACAGCAGGCATTGAGTGTCGATGTGCTGGTTGGCGTGGTGGAAACCCATGGCCGTAGGGAAACCGAGGCCATGGTGGTTGGTCTTGAGCGGCTGCCCATGAAAGAAGTGAGCTATCGGGGGCGGGTGCTGAAGGAGTTTGACCTGGACGCCGCACTGGCACGCAAGCCGGCCCTGATTCTGATGGATGAGTTGGCCCATTCCAATGTGGAGGGTTCTCGTCATCCCAAGCGCTGGCAGGATGTGGAAGAGCTATTGGCGGCAGGCATTGATGTTTATTCCACCGTGAACGTTCAACACCTGGAAACGCTCAACGATGTGGTGGGGGGCATTACTGGCATTCGAGTCTGGGAGACAGTTCCCGATCGGATATTCGACTTGGCGGACGAGGTCGTGTTGGTGGATTTGCCCCCGGATGAATTGCTACAGCGACTCAAGGAGGGCAAGGTTTATCTGCCGCATCAAGCGGAACGGGCCATACGCAATTTTTTCCGCAAGGGTAATTTGATTGCCCTGCGGGAACTCGCCCTACGCCGCACGGCCGATCGGGTGGACGATCAGATGCAGCGTTACCGACGCGATCAGTCGGTATCCGCGGTATGGAAAACGAGAGAGTCGCTGTTGGTTTGTATCGGTCCTGGTGAAGGGAACGACAAAATCATCCGTAGCGCGGCGCGACTGGCCAATCAGTTGGACGTGCCCTGGCATGCGGTGTATGTGGAAACTACTGAGTTACAGCGTTTGCCCGAGGCCCGCCGTGACCGAATCCTGTCCTCCCTCAAGCTGGCGGAGAGTAGCGGGGCGCAAACGACAACCTTGTCGGGCGAGGATGCCGTGCAAAAGGCCGTGGAGCATGCCCGCCGCTACAACCTGACCAAAATTGTCGTCGGTCGCGATCACCCCCGCCGCTGGCGGCCATGGCACTTGTCCTTTGCCGACAGAATCGGACGCCAAGCGCCAGATATCGACGTGATACAGGTGGCTAGAAACAATGCGACGGAAACCCGTCCGCACTGGGGAAAGCGAGATGAACTGAATCCGATCGACGAGACGATTCACTGGAAATCCTACCTGTATAGCGCGTTGGCGTGCGCCTTCGCCGGCTTTGTCGCCTGGCCGTTGTACAAATACTTTGATCTGGCCAACATCGTCATGCTGTTCCTGTTGGCCGTTGTTCTGATCGCCGTGCGCTGGGGGAGGGGGCCGGCGGTGCTGGCCTCTTTTCTCAGTGTGGGGATTTTCGACTTTTTCTTTGTTTCCCCTCGTTTGTCCTTTGCCGTCAGCGACGTGCAGTATCTGATGACTTTTGTCATCCTGCTCGTCGTTGGCTTGATCACCGGGCAGTTGATGGCCAGCATGCGTTACCAGGCGCGCATCGCCACCCAGCGCGAGGCACGGGTGCGTGCGCTGTATGAGATGTCGCGGGATCTGTCCGCTGCACTGCTGCCGGAACAGATTGCCGAGGTCAGCCACCAGTTCTTATCCACCGGTTTCGATGCCCACTCGACCATCTTGTTGGCAGATGACAATGACCAACTGACGACGATTCAAAGCGGAATCCCCGGCGCGGCGTTTGACCCGGGGATTGCCCAATGGGCTTTCGATCATCAGGAGTCTGCTGGCAATGGCACCAATACCCTGTCCGCCAGTCCGCTGCTTTATTTGCCGCTCAAGGCGCCGATGCGCATTCGAGGCGTGCTTGCCATTGAAGCGCAGAACCCTCAGCGTCTGCTGATCCCGGAACAACGTCGTCTGTTGGACACTTTTGCCAGCCTGATCGCCATTTCATTGGAGCGTATCCACTATGTGGACATTGCGCGCAGTACGATGGTCCAGGTGGAGTCGGAACGTTTGCGCAACTCCCTGCTCTCGGCGATTTCTCATGATTTGCGCACACCCTTGACCGCATTGATTGGCCTCGCCGAATCCTTCTATCTGACGCAGCCGCCACTGTCGCCGCAACAGGAGGAAATCGCAGGGGATATCCGCGAAGAGGCGCTGCGCATGAATGCCCTGGTGAACAATTTGCTCGATATGGCTCGCTTGCAATCTGGCGAGGTCCAACTGAATCGGCAATGGCAACCATTGGAGGAAGTCGTGGGGAGCGCCCTGAAGGCAACCCGACTTCCCCTGGCGGGACACTTAACCCAAGCCCGTCTGCCGGACGATATTCCCTTGCTGGAGTTCGATGCCGTGCTGATGGAGCGTGTGCTCGTCAATCTCCTGGAAAATGCCGCCAAGTACACTCCATCCGGTAGCACGATTGAGGTGGGCGCCCAGGCGCGGCCCCAGGAGGTGGAGGTCTGGGTGGCGGATAATGGTCCAGGACTACCGGTGGGAGGTGAGGAGGAAATTTTCAAAAAATTCGCCCGGGGTCAAAAAGAAAGCGCCACTCCCGGGGTCGGTCTCGGTTTGACTATTTGTCGTGCCATCATTGAAGCGCACGGCGGACACATCCGCGCCGAAAATCGGCCGGGAGGTGGCGCCCGGTTTATTTTCACCTTGCCGCGAGGGACGCCTCCGGCCTTCGATGAACAGGAATTGGCATGAATGATCCGGCTCCCGTGGTGATCGTGGTTGAAGACGAGCCCGCTATTCGCCGTTTTATTCACATGGCCTTGGAGAGCGAAGGGTGCGACGTCCATGAAGCCGACTCCCTCAAGCGCGGGCTGATCGAGGCGGGGACACGCAAGCCCGACATGGTCGTGCTGGATCTGGGACTGCCGGACGGTAATGGCGTGGACTTCATCCGCGATCTGCGTACCTGGTCGGGGATCCCCGTCATCGTGCTGTCCGCCAGAACCGCCGAAGCCGACAAGATCGACGCCCTCGACGCCGGTGCCGACGACTACCTAACGAAACCCTTTAGCATTGGCGAACTGTTGGCGCGGGTACGGGCTCAACTACGGCGTCACTCCCGTAGCAGCGAAACCGGGCAGACCGTATTCGAATTTGGCGACAATCGGGTGGACTTGACTCGACGGACGGTTGAACGGAGTGGGGTTGCGTTACATCTGACCCCGATCGAATACCGCCTGCTGACCTACCTGATTGCAAATCCCGATAGCGTATTGACCCATCGCCAGTTGTTGCGCAATGTCTGGGGCCCCTCCCATGGGGACGACAGCCACTATGTGCGCATCTACATGGGGCATTTGCGTAAGAAACTCGAAAATGACCCCTCACAACCTCAGCATTTTGTGACGGAGTCCGGCATCGGGTATCGCTTTATTCCCCGTTGATGCCTTCTTGATGGCCTTGGCAGCCACCCTGCCAAGCTTTTTTACACAATTTTTATACCCGCATCGCAACAATAGTCGGCGAAGGGTTGTGGCTTTTGTCGTCCATACCCCATGCCTTCAATCAACCGAGTTTGCGATGAACCCCACTTCTCTCTCCATCCGTGAAAAGGATGGCATTGCGGCACTTTCTCTTGCCGCCCTCGGCGTCGTCTACGGCGACATCGGCACCAGCCCCCTCTACACCATGAAGGAGGTCTTTGCCGGGGCCCACCATCCGGTGCCCATCACCCCGGACAATGTGTTGGGCATTCTCTCCCTGATCTTCTGGTCCCTGATGGTGGTGGTCACCCTCAAGTACGTGGCCTTCATCCTCAAGGCCGACAACAAGGGCGAGGGCGGCATCATGGCGCTGATGGCCCTGGCCCTGCGGCCCACGCCGGCCGGCAGCCGGCGCCAGGCGGTGATCCTCGGCCTGGGCCTGTTCGGCGCGGCGCTGTTCTACGGCGACGGTGTCATCACCCCGGCCATCTCGGTGCTGTCGGCGGTGGAGGGACTGGAAGTGGCGACCCCGGCCTTCAAGCCCTACATCATCCCCATCACCCTGGCGGTGCTGGCGGGCCTGTTCCTCATCCAGCGCCATGGCACCGGCAGTGTCGGCAAGTTGTTCGGCCCCATCTGCGGGCTGTGGTTCCTGACCCTGGCGGTGCTCGGCGTGCTCAACGTCGTGGACCATCCCCGCGTGCTGCTGGCCCTGGACCCAAGTCACGGCCTGGCCTTCTTCTTCGCCCAGCCCAGGCTGGCCTTTCTTTCCCTTGGCGCCGTGGTGCTGGCCTTGACCGGGGCCGAGGCCCTGTACGCCGACATGGGCCACTTCGGTCGCAAGCCGATCCAGTTGGCCTGGTTGGGCCTAGTGCTGCCTTCCCTGGTGCTCAACTATTTTGGCCAGGGCGCCTTGCTGCTGGACGATCCCAGTGCCATCGACAATCCCTTCTATCGCCTGGCGCCGGAATGGGCCTTGTTGCCCATGGTGGCCCTGGCCACCATTGCCACGGTGATCGCCTCCCAGGCGGTGATTTCCGGCGCCTACTCCATGACCCAGCAGGCCATGCAACTGGGCTACTCGCCGCGCCTGGAGGTGCATCACACCTCGGCCAAGGAAATCGGCCAGATCTACCTGCCGGGCATCAACTGGACCCTGATGATCGCCGTCATGGCCCTGGTGCTGGGTTTCGGCTCCTCCACCAATCTGGCGGCGGCCTACGGCATCGCGGTGACCGGCACCATGGCTATCACCAGCGTGCTGGCCTTCTGCGTCGCCTACTGGCTCTGGGGCTGGCCCCTGTGGCGGGCCCTGCTCGGCGCCACGCCCTTCCTCATCATCGACCTGGCCTTCTTCTTCGCCAACGCCCTCAAGATCGCCGATGGCGGTTGGTTTCCCCTGGCCTTCGGCCTGCTGGTGTTCCTCTTGCTCACCACCTGGAAGCAGGGGCGCAATCTGCTGAGCCGGCGCCTGGAGGCGGAGTCCATTCCGGTGGACGCGTTTATTCAAAGTTGTGGTCCTGGCAGCGTGACCCGGGTGCCCGGTACCGCCGTTTTCCTCACCACCAATCCCGACGGCGTGCCCCATGCCCTGCTGCACAGCCTCAAGCACTACAAGGCCCTGCACGAACGCGTCGTGCTGACCACCGTCAAGGTGCTGGATGTGCCCCGGGTGGCCGAGTCCCAGCGCATCCAGGTGGAAAAGCTGGCCAACGACTTCTGGCGGGTGCGGGTCTTCTACGGTTTCATGGACCAGCCGGACTTGCCGGCGGCCTTGGATTGGTGCGGCGAGCAGGGGTTGGCCCTGGACACCATGGACACCACCTTCTTCCTCGGCCGGGAAACCTTGATTCCCAAGCTCAAGTCGGACATGCCCTTCTGGCGCGAGGTGCTGTTCGTCACCCTGTTCCGCAATGCCGGCAGCGCGGCGACCTATTTCCAGCTCCCCCCCGGGCGAGTGGTGGAACTGGGTGCCCAAGTGGTGCTCTGAGCACCACGCGGCTCAGTACTCGTCGTCGTCCTTGGGCGGGCTGTGGCGGGCCCGGTCCAGTTCGACAAACCAGGACGGCCGGGCCGGGACTTGCAGGCGCACCGTGAAGCGCTCGCCATCGGGCAGTTCCACGGCCAGCAGGCGCGGCCCGGGGGCAACGTCGGGCAGGCGGAAGAAGCCCTGGCCATCGCTGCTGACCATGGCCCCGTCGCCCAGCCGAATGCGGGCACCCTCGTAACTGCGTTGCTCCTGGCTATCCACTACCCGACCGGTGAGGGTCAGGGCCGAGGCTGGCAAGGCGGCCAGGACAAGGAGCCAAGGCAAGGTTCGCCGCAGCGTGTTTGCGCGCATGGAATTCACCATCCCGTCACCATGCCGCCGCTCGCGCCGGGGACATTCCCCTTGCCGCCGAGGGCGCGTACCAGTCGTGGCGTGATGCTGGTGTTCTCATAGACGCCGCTGAAATGGTTGGCGCCGGCACCGTCGGCGGAGACGGGCACGTCATCGCCGGCGTGGGGCGCGATGTTCACCGCGCCGCTGGTCTTGTTGGCACCGCCGCTGACGTTGGCGGTGGGCAGGTTGCCGCTCATGAACAGGCCCTCGGGCTGGCGCTGGGGATTGGGCAGGGCGGTGCGTTCAATGGCCTTGCCCGCGCTGTTCTTGCCGTTGAAGGAGGGCTCCAGGGGATAGGGGTTGGTGCGGTAGCTGGTGCTGTAGGCCGGGCGGAAGCCGTCTTCGATCACCAGCTTGATGGCGGGATCGGGATCGTCCGGGAAACCGTCGCCATTGGCGTCCACATAGGTGGGCGGCGTGGCGTCGTTGAAGGTGCCCAGGGCATCCTGTAAGGGGCAGGGACGATCCGGATCGCTGGCGGCGCCCAGCAACACGGGAAAGGCATTGTCGCTGCTGGCAAAACAGGAATTCGGCCCACCCACCAGGGCGTCGGTGAGCACGACGCCGCCCAGGGTTTCCGGCTGGGCGTGATCGGAGGTGACGACACGCAGGCTGCGCTTGCCCTCCTTGAGGGATGCCAGTTTCTTGCCCACGGCGGCCACGGTGTTGTCGGCCTCGATGACTTCATAGACCACCCGGTCGTATTCCAGGATGTGGCCCAACTTGTCGGTCTGGGATTGCTCCACCAGCAGGATCCATCCCCCCTTGCCGCCGGAGAGGCCTTCCAGCACGTCGATGGCCTTGTCCGCCATTTCGGTTTTCATGGGCACCTTGCGGAAGCATTCAGCCACGGTGTCGCCGCAGCCCTTGCCTTTGGGCGGCGCCAGGTTGAGGGCCAACTCGGCGTCGTTCACGCCCTTGCCGTGAATGGTGGCGGCACCCCGGGCGGCGAGGCGATCCAGCACGCCGGGAATGTTGTCGGGGCCGAGGCCGCTGGAGGCGGGACGGAATTCGCCGGTGAACAGGCCCAACAGCTTGCGGTTGTTGGGGGCGACCTTGAGTTCATCCCCGTTGCGCACCACGCCGTAGCCCAGTTTGGGCGCGGCGTCGGCCACCAGGTCTACGTCCTTGCGACCGCCCTTGCCGTATTGATAGAACTCCGCCAGTTGCGGATTGCTCTCCTTCAACCAGTAGGCTGCGCCGCCGCCCAGCATCACGTCCAGGGGCTGGGCCAGGGCGGCCAGGGCCGCGTAACCGCTCTTGGGCTGGGCGCTGCCGTCGGCGTACCAGCCGATCATCTGCTGGGTGATGGCGTTGTAGATGCGGCGGGAACGGCTGTGGGCCACGGTGGCGGCGGGGGTGGCGTCGGCCAGGAAGGCGTCGGTGACCACGCCGATCTTCCAGCCGTGGACCCGCTTCATGTACTCGAAAATGGTTTCGATGCGGGGATTGTCCAGGGCGTTTTCCGGCGTGTTGTCCGGACTCACGTTGAGGGCGTTGTTGGCCTGCTTCATGCCGGTGACCAGGCTGGCCATGCCGGGGGCGGAGTCGGTGATGATGGTGTCGAAGGCGGCGGTCATGGACAGACCCTGGACCGGCATCTTTTCCATGGCTAGGCGGTCCCGGGCGCGGCCCTCGAACACGCCGCGCGAAGCAATGCGGGCGGCGGTGCGCAGGGGCAGGCCGGTACCGTCGGTAAGGAAGAAGACGATGCGCTTGGCGGCATCCGCCGCCTTGGGATTGGGTGCCGCCGCCACGTCGTAGTGGTTGCGGATGCTGCGGCTGACGCCGTCCACCGCCACGTCGACCTGCACTTCGTAGCGGCCCGGCTTGTCGAAGCTCAGGTTGCGGGCGGAGGCGCCGAAGAGTAGGGAACTCTGGGGCGTGCCGGACTCGGGGCCGTTGCCCTGGCGCGCGATGCGGGCCCTGAAGGCCTCGGTCACATCCTTGCCGTTCACGCGAAGACGCAGCAATTGGACGCTGCGCTCGGCGGGCAACTGGGTTTCCACCCGCAGGTCGAAACGCTGGCCGGCGAACAGCTCGGTGCCCGTGGGCGGGAAGATGCGCAGACCCGATTCCGGCTCGGCATGGGTGGGAAAGTCCGCCAGCTTGCCGCCGAAATAGATGGGGTCGCTGGCGTTGCGGCTCTTGCCGTCGCTCTTGAAAGGGGCGTCGTCGTCCTGGCCGGCCAGGGTGGGCTGGGCCAGCAGTGCCAGGGCAAGGGAAACCAGAAGGGCGGACGTGCGGGGGAAAGAATGGCGGGCTGACATGGAGGCTCCGGAGGGTGCGATCAGGGAAACCCCGGTGGATACGCCCCTTTGATGACAATTTTATGTCACCACAGCCGGCTGCTGCGGGCCACGGCGGGATGTCCGTTGTCGATCACGCTGGCTCCCTGAGAGTGAGCCCGACGCCAATGCCGTCGGGGCGAACCCACCCTGGTCCTTATAATGGCCGTCTCGTTCCATACCCCCGTTCGCCGATGCTGATCCATCCCCAATTCGACCCCGTCGCCCTGCACCTGGGACCCCTGGCCATTCGCTGGTACGGGCTGATGTACCTGGTCGGTTTCATGGCCTTCATGGGCCTGGGCCACTATCGGGCCCGGCAGAACGTGCTCAACGGCTGGTTGCCGCGGGACATCGACGACTTGTTGTTCTACGGCGTGCTCGGCGTGGTGATCGGCGGCCGCCTGGGTCAGGTGCTGTTCTACGAGCCCGGCTACTATTTCAGTCAGCCCCTGGAAATCCTCGCCGTGTGGAAAGGCGGCATGAGCTTCCATGGCGGTTTCCTCGGCGTGCTGGTGGCCATGGCCTGGTTCGGCCACAAGACCGGTCGCAGTTTTTTCCAGGTCACCGATTTCATCGCTCCCCTGGTGCCCCTGGGCCTGATGACGGGTCGCATCGGCAACTTCATCAACGGTGAGTTGTGGGGCCGCGCGGCCGATCCCAGCCTGCCCTGGGCCATGGTGTTCCCCCAGGTGGACGACCTGCCGCGCCATCCTTCCCAGCTTTACCAAGCCGGCATGGAGGGGCTGCTGCTGTTCCTGATTCTCTGGTTCTATTCCGCCAAGCCCCGGCCGCGCCGGGCCGTGTCAGGTGTTTTCCTGGTGGGCTATGGTACGTTCCGCTGGATCGGCGAATACTTCCGCGAACCCGATGCCGGGGTGTTCGGCCATTCCTATCTGGTCAGCATGGGTCAGTGGTTGTCCCTGCCCATGATCGTGATCGGAATCCTCATGCTCATCCATGCCTATCGTCAGGAGAAAACCCAATGACCCGTCCCTTCAAAGTACTCGGCATCCAGCAAATCGCCATTGGCGGCCCCAGCAAGGAAAAGCTCAAGACCCTCTGGGTGGACAAGCTGGGCCTGGAAGTGACCGGCACTTTCCAGAGCGAACGGGAAAACGTGGACGAGGACATTTGTGCCATGGGTACGGGCCCCTTCAAGGTGGAAGTGGACCTGATGCAGCCCATGGACCCGGAAAAGAAGCCCGCCGTGCACGCCACCCCCCTGAACCACGTGGGGCTGTGGATCGATGATCTGCCCAAGGCGGTGGAATGGCTGACGGCCAACGGCGTGCGTTTCGCCCCCGGCGGCATCCGCAAGGGCGCGGCCGGGTTCGACATCTGTTTCCTGCACCCCAAGGGCAACGAGGAGTTCCCCATTGGTGGCGAGGGCGTGCTGATCGAACTGGTGCAGGCCCCGAAGGAAGTGGTGGACGCCTTCGCCAAGCTGGCGGGCTGAATCCCGATTTCCGGCCCGCCCTGGGCGGGCCTAGCCGGCCTTGAAACAGGCCCGCTTGCCGCCGGCGGCCTTGGCCTCGTACATGGCCAGGTCGGCCCGGGCGATCAAGGCTTCGCGGGTGATGTCCCGCTCCGTCATCAGGGTGACGCCGATGCTCACGCCCACCTGGACGTGGGGCCCCGCGGAGAGCCGCACCGGACGGCAGAGGGCCTCGATCAGCTTGTCCGCCACGGCCATGGCGGCTTCCACCGAGGCCACCGATTCCAGCAGGATGATGAATTCGTCGCCGCCAAGGCGGGCCACCGTGTCGCTTTGACGGACGATGCCCTGCATGCGCAGGGCCAGTTCGATCAGCAAGTCGTCGCCGCCGCCGTGGCCGTACTGATCATTCACCGGCTTGAAGCCGTCCAGGTCCAGCAGCATCACCGCCACCGTCCCGCCTTGGCGCGAGGCCGACTGCATCGCGTGTTCCAGGTGGATGTCCAGCAGCAGCCGGTTGGCGAGGCCGGTGAGGGCGTCGTGGTGGGCCATTTCCCGCAGCAGTTTCTGGCTTTCCTGGAGTTTGGCGTTGGCCTTTTCCAGCTCCTGGGTCCGGTCGGTCACCCGTTGTTCCAGCAGATATTCGTTTTGTTGCAGGGCCTCCACCATGTTCTGCTTGGACAGCAGGGCTTCCTGCTGGGCCGATTCCTTTTCCTGTTGCAGCATGTTGTAACGGTGGGCCAGGGCGAAGGAGAGCAGCATCATCTCCAGGGCCGAACCGATCTGCATGCCGTTGAGGGTGATGAAGTTGCTCGGCAACCAGCCCAGGTTGCGCAGGGACATGGTGGTGGTGAAGATCAGCAGCAGGCCCCAGGCCGCCAGATAGAAGCGGGCGCCGTGGTGGCGACGACGGACGAACCAGATGCCCAGGGCCAGGGCGAAGGGTGAGAACACCGTGGCGGTGAGGGAGACGAAGATGGCCCCCCACTGGTATTGGACGAAGGGCAGCACCGCGTTGAAGGCGAACAGGCCGATGAGGATTTTGAGGAAGCGGTCGGAGCGCGGGACGTGCCGGGGCGTGTCGAGGAAGCGGCGGGTGAACAGGGCGCCGAACATGCCGGTCAGGGCGAAGCCGCTGGGATAGGCCACGTTGGCGATGAGGGGCGACTGGGGCCAGAGGAACTGGTAGGCCAGGCCATATTGGCTGGACAGGCCGATGGCCATGCTGGTGACGAAGGCCACGTAGATCAGGAACACCCGGTCCCGCAGGGAGAAGAACAGGATCAGGTTGTAGATCGCCATCGCCAGGAAGGCGCCGAAATACAGGGCCAGGATGCCGTAGCCCTGTTGGTTGTATTGAAGGAAGGCCTGACTGCTCCAGAGGGCGAGGGGCAGGGTGAGGCTGCCCTGGGAGCGGATGCGCAAATAGTAGGTTTGCGGCGTGCCGGCCGGGGCGCTAGCCAGGTCGAGGGGGAAAACGTAATTGCGGTGGTTGATGGGGCGGGTGGCGAACAGGGTGTGGTCGCCGGTTTCCAGCCCCGTGTATTCGCCCCAGGCTTGGTTGCGGTAAAAGGTCACCGAATCCAGGGTGGGAAAGGCGAGTTCCAGCAGCCAGGCGTCCTTGCTGCCCGACGGCGGGGTGCGCACCACGGTCTTGAGCCAGACGGTGCCGTTGTAATAACCCAGGCTGAGATTTTCGTCGGAGGACAGGGACTGGAACGCCGCCTTGCCCTGGACGATGTCCTGGATCGTCAGGCGATTGTCGGGGTCCCGCAGGATTTCCACCCGGCCCGCCAAGTCGTAATGGCCGACGCCGTCCTGGACGGTGATCGGTTCGGCCCAGGCGAGGCAGGGGACGAGAAAAAGGAGAAGGACGAACAGGGGCATGTGCCCCCATTCTAATCGGCTATGCGGTCTGGGAAACCGGGCCGCAAGCTCCTGCCCCGGATGGCGTTGCATCCGGGGCAGGGCGCTGCCTTACTTGAAGGCGATGATCACCTGGTCCACCGAGAGGCTTTCGCCGGGGGCGGCCTGGATTTTTTCCACCACGCAGTCACGTTCGGCCTTGAGGACGTTTTCCATCTTCATGGCCTCGATCTTGGCCAGCACTTCGCCGGCCTTCACTTCCTGGCCCACCTTCACCGCCACTTCGGTCAGCAGACCGGGCATGGGGGAGAGCAGGTACTTGGACATGTCGGGCGGTGCCTTGAAGGGCATCAGCTTTTGCAGTTCGGCGGCATGGCCGTCCAGCACCAGCAGGTTGGCCACGGTGCCCCAATGGAACAGGCGGTACTTGAGGCCATGGCGTTCCACCTGCATGCAGAACGGTTCGCCGTTGAAGGTGCCGGTGTACAGCAGATCGCCGAAGTTCCAGTCGGAGCGCACGGTGTAGGTCTGGCCGGCGTAGGTGATGTCGAAACCACCCTCGGCGGGCTTGACGGAGACCGGATGGTGCTCGTCGCCGCGGATCACTACGTAGTCGTCGCCGGGCTTGAACTCATGGCCGGGCATCTGGCCGCTGATGCTGCTGCTGCGTTCCAGGTACTGGCGATGGATTGCGGCGCCCACGGCCACGATCATGGCGGGGTCGTCGTGGGGCACGTCGGCGGCGTTGAAGCCCTTGGGATACTCCTCGGCGATCAGGCCGGTGTTGAAGTTGCCGGAGATGAAGCGGGGATGCTGCATCAGGGCGGCCTGGAAGGAGATGTTGGCGGCCACGCCACGGATGACGAAGGCGTTGAGGGCTTCGCGCATACGGGCGATGGCCTGGTCGCGGGTGGCACCGTGCACGATGAGCTTGGCGATCATCGAGTCGTAGTACATGGAGATCTCGCCGCCTTCATAGACGCCGGTATCCACCCGTACGCCGCCGCTGGCGGGCATGGGCGCGGCGGCGACCATGGTCTGGGCCGGGGGCTGGAACTTGACCAGGCGACCGGTGGAGGGCAGGAAGCCGCGGAAGGGATCCTCGGCGTTGATCCGGCATTCCATGGCCCAGCCGTTGATCTTCAGGTCTTCCTGCTTGAAGGCCAGCTTTTCGCCGGCGGCCACGCGGATCATCTGCTCCACCAGGTCGAGGCCGGTGATGCACTCGGTGACGGGGTGTTCCACCTGGAGGCGGGTGTTCATTTCCAGGAAGTAGAAGCTCTTGTCCTTGCCCACCACGAATTCCACGGTGCCGGCGGATTCGTACTGCACGGCCTTGGCCAGGGCCACGGCCTGTTCGCCCATGGCCTTGCGGGTGGCGGGGTCGATGAAGGGGGACGGTGCTTCCTCGATCACCTTCTGGTGACGGCGCTGGATGGAGCACTCGCGCTCGTGGAGGTAAACCACGTTGCCGTGGGAATCGCCCAGCACCTGGATTTCGATGTGGCGGGGTTCTTCCACGAACTTCTCGATGAAGACGCGATCGTCACCGAAGGCATTCTTGGCTTCGGTTTTGCAGGAAGCGAAACCTTCGTGGGCTTCCTTGTCGTTGAAGGCCACCCGCAGACCCTTGCCGCCGCCGCCGGCGGAGGCCTTGATCATCACCGGATAGCCGATGCCCTTGGCGATCTCGACGGCCTGTTCGGGGGTGTCGATGGGATCGTTGTAGCCAGGAATGGTGTTGACCTTGGCTTCCTTGGCCAGCTTCTTGGAGGCGATCTTGTCGCCCATGGCGGCCACGGAGTGGGCCAGGGGGCCGATGAACTTGATGCCTTCCTCAGCCAGACGGCGGGAGAAGGCCTCGTTCTCGGAAAGGAAGCCGTAGCCGGGGTGCACGGCCTGGGCGCCGGTTTCCTTGCAGGCGGCGATGATCTTGTCCATCACCAGGTAGCTGTCCTTGGACGGCGCGGGGCCGATGCACACGGCCTCGTCGGCCAGCTCCACGTGCAGGGCGTCCTTGTCGGCCTCGGAATAGACGGCAACGGTCTTGATGCCCATCTTGCGGGCGGTCTTGATGACGCGGCAGGCGATTTCACCGCGGTTGGCAATCAGGATTTTGGTAAACATGTCTCTATTTCCTCCCCGGCATCACAGCGGAATGTTGCCGTGCTTGCGCCACGGATTGGTCAGTTGCTTGTTCTTCAGCATCACCAGGGAACGGCAGATGCGCTTGCGGGTTTCGTGGGGCTGGATCACGTCGTCGATGAAGCCCCGGGCGCCGGCGATGAAGGGGTTGGCGAACTTGGACTTGTACTCGGCTTCCCGCTCGGCCAGCTTGACCGGATCGTTCTTGTCCTCGCGGAAGATGATTTCCACGGCACCCTTGGCACCCATCACGGCGATTTCGGCGCTGGGCCAAGCCAGGTTCACGTCGCCGCGCAAGTGCTTGGAGGACATCACGTCGTAGGCGCCACCGTAGGCCTTGCGGGTGATCACGGTGATCTTCGGCACGGTGCACTCGGCGTAGGCGTAGAGCAGCTTGGCGCCGTGCTTGATGATGCCGCCGTATTCCTGGGCGGTGCCGGGCATGAAGCCGGGCACGTCCACCAGGGTGATGACGGGGATGTTGAAGCTGTCGCAGAAGCGCACGAAGCGGGCGGCCTTGATGGAGGACTTGATGTCCAGGCAGCCGGCCAGCACCATGGGCTGGTTGGCGACGATGCCCACGGTCTGGCCTTCCATGCGGGCGAAGCCGATCACGATGTTCTTGGCGTGGTCGGGCTGCAACTCGAAGAAGTCGCAGTCATCCACCATCTTGATGATCAGTTCCTTGATGTCGTAGGGCTTGTTCGCATTGTCCGGCACCAGGGTATCCAGGCTGTAGTCCAGACGATCGGCGGGATCGTTGGTGGGACGGATGGGCGGCTTTTCCTTGTTGTTCAAGGGCAGGTAGCTGAAGAAGCGACGCAGCATGACCAGCGCGTCCACGTCGTTCTCGAAGGCCAGGTCGGCCACGCCGGACTTGCTGGTGTGGGTCACGGCGCCACCCAGTTCCTCGGCGGTCACTTCTTCGTGGGTCACGGTCTTCACCACTTCAGGACCGGTGACGAACATGTAGGAGGTGTCCTTCACCATGAAGATGAAGTCGGTCATGGAGGGGGAATACACCGCACCGCCGGCGCAGGGGCCCATGATCATGGAGATCTGGGGCACGACACCCGAAGCCATCACATTGAGCTGGAACACGTCGGCGTAACCGCCCAGGGCGGCGACGCCTTCCTGGATCCGGGCACCGCCGGAGTCGTTGAGGCCGATCACGGGGGCGCCCACTTGCATGGCCTTCTCCATGATCTTGCAGATCTTCTCGGCGTGGGTCTCGGACAGGGCGCCGCCGTAGACGGTGAAGTCCTGGGAGAAGACGAACACCATGCGGCCGTTGATGGTGCCGTAGCCGGTCACCACGCCGTCACCGGGAATCTGCTGGTCGGCCATGCCGAAGTCGGTGCAGCGGTGCTCCTTGAACATGTCCCATTCTTCGAAGGTGCCCGGATCGAGCAGCAGTTCGATGCGTTCCCGCGCGGTCAGCTTGCCCTTCTTGTGCTGGCTGTCGATACGCTTCTGGCCCCCGCCGAGGCGGGCCCTTTCGCGCTTTTCCTCGAGCTGATGGATGATGTCGTACATGGAAAACTCCCTATAGAAAATCGGGTGACGTGGTTCAGTGGTTCAGACAATCGAGCAGGGCGTAGGCGGCAGCAGCGGGTGTGCTACGGCCCTCCTCGACGGCGCGGGTATACGCGGGCAGGTTTTCCTGCACGCGGGGATGATGACGGAACAATTGATGCAGGCCGCTTTCGATCAGCTGCCACATCCAGGCCAGGGACTGATGTTGGCGTTTGGCGGCGAATTCGCCGCTGGGCTTGAGGGCGGCCTGGAATTTCTCCACCTGTTCCCAGAAGTCGACGATGCCCTGCTTGTGCAGGGCGGATAGGGCCACCACCGGCGGCGACCAGTGGGCAGAAGCCGGCCGCAGCATGTGCAGGGCGTTTTTCCATTGGGCCTTGGCCACGGCGGTGGCCTGGGGATCGATGTCGGCCTTGTTGATCACCACCAGGTCGGCGATCTCGACGATGCCCTTCTTGATGGCTTGCAGGTCGTCGCCGGCATTGGGCAATTGCAGCAGGCAGAACATGTCCACCATGCCGGCCACGGTGGTTTCGGACTGGCCGACGCCCACGGTCTCGATGATGATCACGTCGTAGCCGGCGGCTTCGCAGAGCAGCATGGCTTCCCGGGTCTTCTCGGCGACGCCGCCGAGGGAACCGGCGGAGGGGCTGGGGCGGATGAAGGCCTCCTCGCGCTGGGACAACTGCTCCATGCGGGTCTTGTCGCCCAGGATGGAGCCGCCGTTCACCGACGACGAGGGATCGATGGCCAGCACCGCCAGGCGCTTGCCCTGGTCGATCAACCAGACACCGAGGGCTTCGATGAAGGTGGACTTGCCGGCACCGGGCACGCCGGAAATACCGATGCGGATGGCCTTGCCGGTGTGGGGCAGCAGCGCCGCCAGCACCTGCTGGGCGCGCTGCTGGTGATCCAGCCGAGTGGATTCGATCAGGGTGATGGATTTGGCCAGTGCACGGCGCTGGCCGGCCAGGACACTGTCCACCAGTGTCTGGTCGGCTGCCGAGAGCGGATGGGCCTGCACCATGAAGCTGCCGTGATGCCCGGGATCAGGCGCGGGCCTTGCGGATTTCTTCCAGCACCTTGCGGGCGGAATCCTCGATGCGGGTACCGGGGCCGAACACGGCCTTGGCGCCCGCAGCCAATAGCGCATCGTAGTCCTGGGCAGGGATCACACCGCCGGCGAAGACGATGATGTCGTCGGCGCCTTGGGCCTTCAGGGACTGGATCAACTGGGGCACCAGGGTCTTGTGGCCGGCGGCCAGGGAAGAACAGCCGATGGCGTGCACGTCGTTCTCGATGGCCTGGCGGGCGGCTTCATCGGGGGTCTGGAACAGGGGGCCCATGTCGATGTCGAAGCCCAGGTCGGCGTAGGCGGTGGCCACCACCTTGGCGCCCCGGTCGTGGCCGTCTTGGCCCAGCTTGGCGATCATGATGCGAGGGCGACGGCCCTCTTCTTCGGCGAACTTGGCCACGTCGGCCTTGATCTGCTCCCAGCCTTCCTGACCTTCCACGACGCCTCCGTACACCCCGGAAATGGTTTGGTTGTTGGCGCGGAAGCGACCGAAGATCTTTTCCAGCGCGTCGGACACTTCGCCTACGGTAGCACGCAGACGGATGGCCTTGACGGTCAAGTCCAGCAGGTTGCCTTCGCCGCTTTCGGCGGCCTTGGTCAGGGCTTCCAGGGCCGCATTGACGGCGGCGCTGTCGCGGCTGGCGCGGATGCTCTTGAGACGGGCAATCTGGGCTTCGCGCACGGCGTGGTTGTCGATGTCGAGGATGTCGATCTCGTCTTCCTTGGCCAGCTTGTATTTGTTCACACCGACGATCACGTCCTTGCCGGAGTCGATGCGGGCCTGCTTGTCGGCGGCGCAGGTTTCCACCTGCATCTTGGCCCAGCCGGATTCCACGGCCTTGGTCATGCCGCCCATGGCTTCGATTTCCTCGATGATGGCCCAGGCCTTGTCGGCCATGTCCTGGGTCAGCTTTTCCATCATGTAGGAGCCGGCCCAGGGGTCCACCACGTTACAGATATGGGTTTCTTCCTGGATGATGAGCTGGGTGTTACGCGCGATACGGGCGGAGAACTCGGTGGGCAGGGCGATGGCTTCGTCCAGGGCGTTGGTGTGCAGGGACTGGGTACCGCCGAACACGGCCGCCATGGCTTCGATGGTGGTACGCACCACGTTGTTGTAGGGATCCTGCTCGGTCAGGGACCAGCCGGAAGTCTGGCTGTGGGTGCGCAACATCATGGACTTGGCGTTCTTGGCGCCGAACTTCTGCATGATGCGCCACCACAGCTGGCGGCCGGCGCGCATCTTGGCGATTTCCAGATAGAAGTTCATGCCCACCGCCCAGAAGAAGGACAGGCGGCCGGCGAAAGTGTCCACGTCCATGCCGGAAGCGATGCCGGTGCGCACGTATTCCATGCCATCGGCCAGGGTGAAGGCCAGTTCGATGGCCTGGTTGGCCCCGGCTTCCTGGATGTGATAACCGGAAATGGAAATGGAGTTGAACTTGGGCATGTTCTTCGCGGTGTAGGCGAAGATGTCCGCGATGATCTTCATCGAGGGCTTGGGCGGGTAGATGTAGGTGTTCCGCACCATGAACTCTTTGAGGATGTCGTTCTGGATGGTGCCGGACAACTGTTCCTGGGACACGCCCTGTTCCTCGGCGGCGACGATGTAGCCCGCCAGGATGGGCAGCACGGCGCCGTTCATGGTCATGGAGACGGAAATCTTGTCGAGGGGAATGCCGTCGAACAGGATCTTCATGTCCTCCACGGAGTCGATGGCCACACCGGCCTTGCCCACGTCACCGACGACGCGGGGATTGTCGGAGTCGTAACCGCGGTGGGTGGCCAGGTCGAAGGCCACGGACACGCCTTGGCCACCGGCCGCCAGGGCCTTGCGGTAGAAGGCGTTGGAGGCTTCGGCGGTGGAGAAGCCGGCGTATTGGCGGATGGTCCAGGGCCGGGCGGCGTACATGGTGGCCTGGGGGCCGCGCTGGTAGGGGGCAAAACCGGGCAGGGTGTCGGCGTAGGGCAGGCCCTTGATGTCCTCGGCGGTGTACAGGGGCTTGACGGTCAAACCTTCGGGGGTGGTCCAGTTCAGGGCGCTGACATCGCCGCCGGGGGCGGACTTGGCGGCAGCCTTGTTCCAGGCGTCGAGGGAAGGAATGTCCACTTGAGGATACTTGCTCATGTTCGGCCCTGTCTCTATTGATGGTCTATGCGGCCCTGGGGGGCCGGGTTGCTGATTTTGCGTGATTTTGTGGTGCAATGCCGGCCTTCGGCCTTGACAGCACCCACCCTCACATAATACGTTATCCATAATTATGAATGCAAGAGAGCCGCAAGGAAGCCCGGACATGAACCCCCAACCCCTCGCCCGAACCGCGCTGTATGAGGAAGTCGCCGAGCTTTTGCGCACCCGTATTTTCACCCACGAACTGGCCCCCGGCAGTTGGATCGACGAGCAGGCCATCGCCGAGGAGCTCGGCATTTCCCGCACCCCCATGCGGGAAGCCCTCAAGGTGCTGGCCTCGGAAGGCCTGGTGATCCTCAAGCCGCGACGCGGCTGCTACGTTGCCCAATTGTCCGAGCAGGACCTGGACGAGGTGTTCCCCATCATGGCCCTGCTGGAAAGCCGTTGCGCCTTTGAAGCCGCGCGCAAGGCCACGGACGAGGACATCGCCCGTCTGGAGGCCCTGCACCAGGCCCTGGAGGACTACGCCGCGCAGGGCGATGCCGACCGTTTTTTCGCTGCCAACGACGCCTTCCATGGTGCCTTGCAGGACATCGCCGGCAACGGCTGGCTCAAGCACCTGATCGACGACACGCGCAAGGTGATCAAGCTGACCCGCCGCCATTCCCTGCAACTGGAAGGCCGGGTTGAGCAATCCTTGCTGGAGCACCGGGAAATCATGGCCGCCCTGCGGGCCAAGGACGCGGAACTGACCTCCCGCCGCATGCACGACCACCTGCTCTCCGGGCGCCAGGCCCTGGCCAAGCTGAGCAGCAACTAGCGCAACGCCCAGGCCCAAAACAAAAGCCCCGCACTGCGGGGCTTTTGTTTTGGGGGATGACCCGTGTTCAGAGATTGCAGAAGGTCAGGTCGAACTTCACGTCCGCTTCCACCTGCTTGGGGCGTTGATCGACGCCGGGGCCCATGAAGCGGATGTTGAGGGCGTACTTGCTGGCGCTGATTTCCGGTACGAAGGGGTCGCCGTTGGCCAAGCGCAGGCGCACCAGTTGGGCGCTGCGGCCGGCGAGCATCATCTGGTAGCTGCCGTGGCCGGCGAACTGCTCCTCGGGGCGGCCCGAGGAACGCAATAAGCGCAGGACGATGGCGATGGCCTGGCGCATGCCCAGCATGGGATTGAGCCAGCCTTCCAGGTCGGTCCGACGCGACGAGGCGTCCCGGTGCAGCCAGTAATGATAGGAAGGCAAGTCGAATTCGCAGACCCCACCGGGGATGGCTGCCCGGTTCTTGATGGCCATCAGCCACTCGTTTTCCCGCAGGTAGTGGCCGATGCGGCCCTGCATGGCGAGCAGGGCGGCGGACGCCTGCTCGATCTCGTAGAGAGCGCCGGACAGGGCGTCCTCGGAAATGTCGGGGTTGTTGCGGAAGGACAGCAGTATCTGGCGCTGACGTTCCAGTTCCTGCATCAGGTCGAACTTGAGGTCGGCGCGGCCGGCGACTTCCAGCACCTCGAACAGGGTGACCAGGGCCACGTGGTGCGCTTCGGCCGCTTCGGCGGCAACGAAGTAGGTGACCTTGTCGAACAAATCCTCCAGGCGCAACAGGGTGCGTATGCGCTCGTTGAGAGGATATTCGTAAGTAATCACACGGTCGCCCAAAAAAATTTCATTGGATTCTGACCGATTCGATGGCAAATCACAACGAGAAAAGGAGGATCAAGGGCCGGTAATTGCTCTTTATTCATGCCTCAAACGGCGAAAATTTGCATCCAGCATATTTATCTGGTGGTGCAGGGCGGCCATGTCGCCGCTGTTGTCGATCACGTCGTCTGCCGCTGCCAGCCTGGCTTCGCGGCTGGTCTGTGCCGCCAGGATGGCAAGGGCATCGGCCTCGCTTAAGCCATTGCGACGCATGACTCGCGCGACTTGCATGGATTCGGGACAGTCGACCACGACGACCCGCTGCACACGCTGCCGATAGTCGCCGGACTCCACCAGCAGCGGTACCACCAACACCACGTAAGGGACGCCAGCGGCGATGGCGGCGGCAACCTGGCGATCACTTTCGCGGCGGATCAGGGGATGGAGCACCGCTTCCAGTCGTTGTCGTTCGGCCCCGTCAGCGAAAACACGGCGGCGCATGGCGGCGCGATCTAGAGCGCCCGTGGCATCCAGGATGTCGGTGCCGAAGGCGGCCTGCAAAGGGGCGATAGCCGCGCCACCGGGGGCGGTGAGTTGATGGGCGATGCGGTCGGTGTCCACGATGGCGGCACCGAGGTCGGCGAAGGCGTCGGCGGCCGCACTCTTGCCGCTGCCGATGCCGCCGGTGAGGCCGATCACCGGCACGTCAGTCAGTGTTCCTGGCATTCGCTGATACGGACGTCGTTCCGTCCCGCCAGTTGTTCCTTGAGGTCCTTGAGATGGGCAGCGTCCAGGTTGCGGACCTCCACCGTGGCCAGGGCGTTGGCGCCGAAGCGCGGCACAACGCGGGCGGTGCGCACGCCCTTTTCCATCAGGCCTTGCAGGGCCGACTTGGCCTCGGCTTCGCTGCCGTGGCTGGCAAAGACCAGGGCGAATTTGTCCGGCCCGTCGGGCACGGTTCGGGGCTGCGCCGTGATGCCCAGGGCCTTGAGTTCCTTGAGCTTGGCATCGACGCCGTCACGCCCGGCCAGGGCGGCGATCAGCACCTCATAGCTGGCGGCGGCATCGGTGGGCTGCACGGTGAGTTTGGCTTCCGGCAATTTGTTCGCGATGGCCGTGGTCCATTGACGCGCGTCGGCCAGCTTGAAGCCCGTCAGCAGGCGGCAGAGGGGGCCGGCCTTGGCGGTCTCGGCGGCGGCTTGCGGCGAAGCGGGGGGCGACACGGCAGCATCCTGAGGCGGCGGCGTATCGGCAGTTGATGCCTTGGTATTGTCGTCCGCGTCCTTGGCCGTGACCAGGCGCAGCTTGTCGGCGTTGCGTTGATCGTCCAGTCGCTGGGGTTCGCGACCGTCATCGCCGCCGAAGGGACCGGTTTGCCAGGCCAGAACGGCGGCGTTGGCCAGGATCAGCAGCAGGAACAGGAGACGCAGGCTTTTCATGGCGGTGAATTATGGCTCAAGGCAGCGTCGATGGTGGCACCCGGCTCAAGCCATGCAGGACCAGCAGGGGTTCGTGGCGCAGCGGCAGGGAGACATGGGGAAGCAGGCGGGGCGCGGCACCACCGGCCAATAGGCAAATCGGCGGATGACCGCATTGGGCCAGGCGCTCGGCCATGCGCGACAGGGCCCCGAGGGTGGCGTGCAGCGTGCCGGCGGTGATGGCGTCCTCGGTATTGCGCGGCACTTCGGCGTAGTGGCCCGGGTTGGCGGGCAACTGGGCAGTGTGGGTGGCCAAGGCCCGGGCCATCAGGTCCAGGCCGGGCAGGATCAGTCCGCCGAGAAAGCGGCCGTCGGCGTCCAACAGGTCGATGGTGGTGGCGGTGCCCGCATTGACCACCAGGCTGGCGCCGTGGTGGAGGTGCCGAGCCCCGATCAGGGCGGCCCAGCGGTCGGCACCAAGGCGCTCCGGGGTTTCGTAGCCATTGGAGACGCCGGCCTGGGCGGATTGGGCCGTATTCCACTGGATGGCCGGGAAACGGGCGGTGATGGCTGCCGCCACGGCAGGGCCGGCCACGTTGCAGCCGACGACCAGGTCGGGCGGGGGCAGGTCGGCCAGGGCCTCGTCCAGGTGCTCCGGCTCGGTACTGGCAACGGCGCCGTGGGCCAGCCACTGGCGCCCATCATGAAGGCCCCATTTGATGCGGGTGTTGCCGCAATCGAGGCAGAGCCTCACGGCTGGCTTCCGTCGGACAAGGGGCGCAGGCTGACGTCGCCGCTGACGACGGTGCGCAGCCCGGTTTCCGTTTGTAGCAGCAAGGCGCCTTCCCCGTCCACGCCGAGGCAGATGCCCTCGGTTTCGGTGCCGCCGCTGATGCGCACCAGGCGGCCCTGGTGGGCGTGGCGGGCGGCCCAGTCCTGGCGCAGTTCGGCAAAGCCAGTGACGGCGTAAGTGTCCAGGGTGCGTTGCAAGCTGGTGAGCAGGGCGGCGAGCACCCACTCCCGGGCGGCGACAAATCCGCTGCGGTCGAGGGCGGTGGCGATGCCGCGCACGTCGTCGGGCAGGTCCGGCGGCAGGTGCAGATTGATGCCGATGCCGATCACCGCGCTGCGTAATTGCCCCGGCTGGAGTTCCACCAGGACCCCGCCCAGCTTGAGACCGCGTAGCAGCAGATCGTTGGGCCACTTCAAGGCAATGCCGGCGATGCCCAGGGATTCCAGGCCCTGGGCCAGGGCCAGGCCAACGGCCAGGGAGAGGCCGGCGGGGGCGGGGGAATCGGCGGGGAAGCGCCAGAGCAGGGAAAAGGTCAGGCTATCGCCCGGGGCGCTGAGCCAGGGCCGGCCGCGGCGGCCGCGTCCGGCGCTTTGCCGGTCAGCCACCAGCACCGAGCCGGACGGGGCGCCGGCCTCGGCCCGGGCCAGTAGCTGCGTATTGGTGGAGTCGCACTCGGCCACGGCATCCACGTCGAAGCGGCAGGACGCGGCGCCCAGGGCCAGGGCGAGGCGATCGATTTGGAAGGTGGCGGGGACAGTCGGGGCGCTCATGCCCCGGATTATCCCTGCTCTTCCTCTCCTTTGGCGTCGTCGAGCCCCAGTTCCTGGATTTTCCGGGTGATGGTGTTGCGGCCGATACCCAACAGGTTGGCTGCCTCGATGCGGCGACCACCGGTGGCGATCAGGGCGCGGCGGATCAGGGTGCCCTCGAAGCTGCGGGTGAGCAGGTCGAACACCTGGCCGGGATGGGTGGCGATCATGCGGTCCGCTTCCTGGGCTAGGACTTCCTGCCAATCGTAGGGGCCGCTGCTGGAGGTCTGCTCCCGCAATTCGCCGGGCAGGTCGGCCACTTCCACGGACTGGCCGGGGGCCATCACCGTGAGCCAGTGGCAGAGGTTTTCCAGTTGCCGCACGTTGCCGGGGAAGTCGAGGCCGGTCAGGTATTTGACGGCGCTCTCGGCCAGGCGCTTGGGCTCGACCCCCAGTTCCTTGGCGCTCTTGGCCAGGAAGTGCTTGGCCAGCAGGGGAATGTCCTCGCGCCGTTCGCGCAGGGAGGGCAGGCGCAGGCGGATCACGTTGAGGCGGTGGAATAAGTCCTCGCGGAACAGTCCGTCCTTGACCCGCTGCTCCAGGTTCTGGTGGGTGGCGGTGATGACGCGGACGTTGGCCTTGACCGGGGAGTGACCGCCGACCCGGTAGAAATGGCCGTCGGACAACACCCGCAGCAGGCGGGTTTGCAGTTCGGCGGGCATGTCGCCGATTTCGTCGAGGAACAGGGTGCCTCCCTCGGCCTGTTCGAAACGGCCGCGGCGCTGGGCGGCGGCGCCGGTGAAGGCGCCCTTCTCATGGCCGAACAGTTCGGATTCCAGCAGGTCGCGGGGAATGGCGGCAGTGTTGATGGCGATGAAGGGGGATTCCTTGCGCGGGCTGTGGCGGTGCAGGGCGCGGGCCACCAGTTCCTTGCCGGTGCCGGACTCGCCGTTGATCAGCACCGTGGCGTGGGACTGGGACAGGCGGCCGATGGCGCGGAACACCTCCTGCATGGAGGGCGCCTGGCCGAGGATTTCGGGCACCAGGCTGACGGACTCGGGGGCGCTTTCCTGGTGGGGCGTCTCCTCGATGGCGCGGCGCACCAGGTCCACCGCCTGGTCCACGTCGAAGGGCTTGGGCAGGTATTCGTAGGCACCGCCCTGGAAGGCGGCCACGGCGGAATCCAGGTCGGAGTAGGCGGTCATGATGATGACCGGCAGGTCCGGCCACATGGCCTTGACGTGCTTGAGCAGTTCGAGGCCGGACTGGCCGGGCATGCGGATGTCGGACACCAGCACCCGGGGCAGTTGGCCCGATTCCAAAGCGGCCATGGCTTCGACGGCGGAGCTGAAGCTGCGGTAGCTGATTTCTTCACGGGCCAGGGCTTTTTCGAAGACCCAGCGGATGGAGCGGTCGTCGTCGACAATCCAAACCGGATTCATTGTGTTTTGCCTTGTTCGTTGGACAGGGGCAGCTTGATGTGGAAGCAGGTGCGGCCGGGCCGCGATTCCACCTCGATGCTGCCGTGGTGTTGATGAATAAAACTCTGGGTCAGGGTCAGGCCCAGTCCGCTGCCGCCTTCCCGCCCGGAAACCAGGGGATAGAAAATCTTGTCGCGGATTTCCTCGGGAATGCCGGGACCGTTGTCGATCACTTGCAATTCGAGTGCCAGGGGGTAGCGTTTTTTCGCCAGGGTGACCTGGCGCAGGGCGCGGGTGCGCAGGATGATCTCGCCCTTGCCGCTCATGGCCTGGGCCGCGTTGCGGGTGATGTTGAGAATGGCCTGGATCAGTTGTTCCCGGTCGCCGGTCAATTCCGGCAGGGAAGTATCGTAGTCGCGGCGAACGCGAACGCCGGCGAACTCGGCGTGGATCAGGCGCAGCACCCGTTCCAGGATTTCGTGGATGTTCACCTGCCCCGGCTGCATGGTGCGGTGGGAGGAGAGCAGGCGTTGCATCAGATCCTGAAGGCGGTCCGACTCGCTGATGATGACCTGGGTGTATTCCCGCAGGGCCGGGTTGTTCAACTCGCGTTCCAGCAATTGGGCAGAACCGCGAATGCCCCCCAGGGGGTTCTTGATTTCATGGGCCAGGTTGCGGATCAGTTCCCGGTTGGCCTGCTGCTGCACGGCCTCCCGTTCTTCCCGCGCCACCTTGAGTTGCTGGTCGATGGGGCGGAACTCCAGCAGCAGGCGGATGCCCGGCGCCTCCAGCGGCGTGACGGTGCAATCGAGGTGCAGCACCGCCTTCTCGCCCCGGGCAACCTGGATGTTGTGGCCGGTGTAACTCCAGTTGTTGCTGATGGCGCTGTCGAGGGCCGAGGCCAGCACCGAGGAGTTGCCCAGCAGTTGGAAGAGGGAACGCCCCAACCAGGTGCGTTGGCTCACCGCCAACAGATTCTCCGCCGCCGGATTCATGTGGCGGATCAGATTGCGCTCGTCCAGCAGGATGACTGCAGAGGAAAGCAGGTCCAGGCCGGCGAGGGAACCCGCCAGTTCGGCGGAGGGCGCAGCCAGGGAGGCGTCGGGTGAGTTCATGGCGGTCAGGTCAGCAAGAAGTACGCCACAGAATTTTCCATTGTCATAACTGCGCCACTCCTGTGAAACTTAGTGAAATTTTTCCAGTTCACGGCGTAGGGCATCGAGGTTTCGGTTGTGCAGGGCAATGCGATCACGCAGGGCTTGCAGGCGCTCGGGCGCAACACGGGCCGCTTCCTGTTCGGCCAGGGCCTTGCGGGCTTCTTCCAGGCCTTTTTGCTCACTGGCCACCTCCTGGTCGAGGATGCGGCGGCGGTCATTGTCACGGCTTTTCTGGGTGTCGCCGCTGACCTTGGGAAAGTCGGCGGGTGAACTGGTGGAGCTCTTGGCGCGGGCCGGTGCGGAGACGGCGGCGGGGCCGTCGCGGGAAACCACGGTGCAGTTGCGGTAACCGTCGCGGGTGTTGGTGTAGGTGGTACCGCCGTTTTCGCTGGTGCATTTGTAAAGCACGCCGGCCTGGGCGGCGGCGGGGATGAGCAGGGCGAGCAGAAGTGGACGGAAGCGGAGGCTCATGGCGTGGATCGGTAATGGAATTGGCACCAGTGTAGTGCCAAGGGCTGGAAATAAAAAAGGACGGGTTGCCCCGTCCTTTTTACGCCGCACTTCCGAGGAAGTTAGACAGAGTAGTACATGTCGAACTCGACCGGGTGAGTGGTCATGCGGAAGCGGGTCACGTCTTCCATCTTGAGGCCGATGTAGGCGTCGATCCAGTCACTGGAGAACACGCCGCCGCGGGTCAGGAACTCGCGATCCTTGTCCAGGTATTCCAGGGCCTGTTCGAGGCTGGAGCACACGGTGGGGATCTTGGCGTCTTCTTCGGGGGGCAGATCGTACAGATTCTTGTCGGCGGGATCGCCGGGGTGAATCTTGTTCTGCACGCCGTCCAGGCCGGCCATCATCAGGGCGGTGAAGGCCAGGTAGGGGTTGGCACCGGGATCGGGGAAGCGGGTTTCGATACGGCGAGCCTTGTCGCTGTGAACGAAGGGGATACGGATGGAAGCGGAACGGTTCTTGGCGGAGTAGGCCAGCTTCACGGGGGCCTCGAAGCCGGGCACCAGACGCTTGTAGGAGTTGGTCAGCGGGTTGGTGATGGCGTTCAGGGCGCGAGCGTGCTTGATCACGCCGCCGATGTAGTACAGGGCGAACTCGGACAGGCCGGCGTAGCCGCTACCGGCGAACAGGTTCTTGCCGTCCTTCCAGATGGACTGGTGCACGTGCATGCCGGAACCGTTGTCGCCAACGATGGGCTTGGGCATGAAGGTGGCGGTCTTGCCGTATTGGTGGGCCACGTTGTGCACGATGTACTTCAGGGCCTGGGTCCAGTCGGCGCGCTTCACCAGGGTGGCGAACTTGGTGCCGATTTCGTTTTGACCGGCGGTGGCCACTTCGTGGTGGTGCACTTCGACGGGGATGCCGATGGCTTCGAGGGCCAGCACCATTTCAGCGCGGATGTCGTTGAAGGAGTCGACGGGGGGAACGGGGAAGTAGCCGCCCTTCACAGCGGGACGGTGACCGGTGTTGCCACCTTCGAACTTCTCGGAAGAGGACCAGGCGGCTTCTTCGGAATTAATCTTGACGTGGGCGCCGGACATATCCACGCCCCATTCGACGGAGTCGAAAATGAAGAATTCGGGTTCGGGGCCGAAGTAGGCGGTGTCGCCCAAGCCGGAGGACTTCAGATAGGCTTCGCCACGCTTGGCGATGGAGCGGGGGTCGCGGTCGTAGCCCTTGCCGTCGGTGGGGTCCACCACGTCACAGGTCAGCACCAGGGTGGTTTGATCGAAGAAGGGATCGATGTAGGCGGAGTCGGCATCGGGCATCAGTTGCATGTCGGAGGCTTGAATGCCCTTCCAGCCGGCGATGGAGGAACCGTCAAAGGCATGGCCGTCTTCGAACTTTTCCAGGCCGAAGGCGGACACGGGCACGCCAACGTGCTGTTCTTTGCCGCGGGTATCGGTGAAGCGGAAGTCGACGAATTTGACTTCTTGCTCCTTGACAATCTTCATCACATCTTGAGGCGTGGTCATATTGGTTGCGCTCCTAAGCGTTAAACACAGATCAGATTGGGAACTGGCGATATTTTTCGCAGTCCGGCGATTTAGCAGCTTCTATGCCAAACGCCGGAAAAGAGGGGAGTAATTGTGCCATAACGAATTTCCCCCAGCCTGATCATCGTCAATCAAATATGTAGCACCTTTATGGTGCAAAAAACAAATAATACGCATCATTGTTGTGCGAAGCTAGGATTTTCGGCGAGAAAACACCTCCCGAGGGCGCATTTCGGCGCGTCAATGGTGCACTGCCGAGGCGCAGCCGTCTGCGGGGCGTGCGGGGAATGTGGTCGCAGCGAAGACAGGGTGTCTGCTGTGGCACACGAACTGGCCGGAACGAGGGCGGTGGGGATGAGGGTGACAACGCTGGGGCTACTCCCTACTGGCGGTTCGCCCGGCCAGTAGGGAATGCCTTGCAGCGTCAGTGCCCGATTGTTTCTAGTTGCCCAACACGCCCTTGAGGCCGGTGTAGATGGAAATGGCCGTGGTGGCGAGGGTGGTGATGGTGCCGATCATGTCGTTCAGCTTGTTGGCGATGGCGTGGGCCTTTTCAGCGCTTTCCTTGCCCTTGCCCAGGGTCTGCGCCAATCGCAGCGCGGCGCTGTCGCGGTTTTCCCGCAGTTGGCGGCGCACCCGCAGCATGGTGCCGACCACCGCGCCACTGATGAAGCTGAAGCCGACGCTGGCGGCATATTCAAGAAACTCGCGCCATTCCCGCGCGTCCTGGGGCAGGACCGGGACATGGTCCACCTGCGCGGTCATCCAACTCATGCCGAGCACCGCCAGCAGCGCCATGGCAAAGGCGCTGACCAGGGTCGTGGTCAGGCCGACGGCGTGGCGACGCAGCAGGAAGAAACCGAAAGGCAGGGGAATCAACAGGGATACCAGGCGCAAGTACAAGGTGTCCAGGTCGTACGCCAGCACGATCAGGCCGTGGGCCGTGAGCAGCAGGGCTAGGGGCAACAGCCAGAACTGTAGCCAGCGGCCGAGCAGGGTGGGCCAGGACGGCGCGGCCAAGGCCGCCGTCGCCGGCGCTGCCGCAAGAACGTCCTGGTGCAACTGCGCTTCCAACTCCTCGATGCGGGATTGGAGGATGGGCACGGCTGCCGCTTGCTGTTCCAGCGTTTCGATCTTCGCCAGAAGCGGTTTGAACAAGTACAGATCGCGGCGGCAGTGGACGCAGACGAGGGCGTCGTCGTTGAGTTCGGAAACGCAGTAGGGACACTTCATGAAGCTTATTTCACGACCTTGAGTTCGACGATGGAGCTGGACTGACGACCCTCGCTATCGGTGACGGACACCCGGATCTGATGGTCGCCAGGGGGCACTTCCGCGCCGGACAAATCAATGCCGGTCTCGCTCAGGCCCGGCTTGACCCGGTCGAGCAGCTCCACCGAGGGCGACTTGAGGTAGGTCACCTTGACGCTGGAGAGGTCGATCTTGGCGCCGCCCCGGGGTTCGAAGGCCACCTTCAGATTGAGGGGCGACTTGATGTCCTGGGATGGGTCGGGGGAAATCTGCTTGATGCCGGGACCTCGGGTGATGCCGCGCGTGGCCAGGCCGCCGCTGGCGGCGGGGAGCTTGGCCTCGCTATCCTTGATCAGGGGGGCGGCGGAGGCGCTGGTCGAGACGGCCAGCACGGCGGCGGAGACGAGGGACAGCAGCAAGGTCTTGTTCATAAAGGCTCCCGCAAAAAAGGTTTAGTCGCCCACCACGATGAAGGGCGCCCAGAATAACGGATGAGCGTAGGAAAAGCTGACACGCTTGGTTTTGGCGTCCACGCTGCCCGGTCCATCCATCAGGCCCAGCATGGCCTGGCGCAGGGCTTCGGCCTTACCCAGGCTGGCGTTATCGCTCTGGCGGCGGAACAGGTCCGTCATTAAGCCGCGGGCGGCCACGGTTTCCACCGGCCAGTTGGACACCAGCAGGGCCCGGGCGCCGGCGTAGAAAAAGGCCCGGCCCAAGCCGGACACGGCCTCCGATCCGGCGCCCTCGCCGGCCGCCGTGTTGCAGGCGGAGAGCACCACCCAGTCGGCATTGAGCTTGAGGGTAAGGATTTCTTCCATGGTCAGCAGGCCGTCGCCGCCCGGGTCGGCCACTTCCGGCGAGGTCAGGGCCAGGGCCGGTTGAGTCAGGCCATCCAGTTCGCCGGGGACCAGGCCGTGGGTGGCGAACATCACCACCCGGCGGTTGTTGAGGGGGGTATTCAGCACGGTTTTTTCCGTGGCCCGGGCTTGCAGGTAGATGTCCTGGGCCGGATCGGCCTTGAGCACCTTGGCGATTTCGCTGATTTCCTCCTGGGTGTCCGGCAGGCGCGGTAGCAGGGAAAGCTCGGCGGAACTGACGCCGGAGGTGTGGGGCGCGCTGCGCAACTTCAGCGGTGCGCCACGGGTCGCCAGTTGGCTGCTGGCCAGGGCAACCTTGGCCTTGCGGGCCTGGTCGACGCTGAACAGTGGGTCGCCAAAGCCGATGAATGGGCGGCGGTTGGCATCGCCCGGTGGTAGTTTGCGCAAGCTGGCGAGTGCCGTAACGGAAGGTAATTGCGCAACCGCGATGCGACGAGCCAGCCAGGGGACTTGGCGGTAGCCCTCAAAGGGCGGCATGGTTTTGGCAACCCCAGCGACGGACTCGGTGGGCAGTAGGGGCAAGGGTAGTTGGCCTAATTCGGCATGGGGGACAGCGAGCAGAACTTGAGCCTTGCCCCATACCGATTCCACCGGTTTGAGGATGGCGGCGTACAACTGATAGGACTTGGACAAATCAAAGTCGGGAATTTCATCAATGGAGGCGACGCCGGGATCAAGGGCCTGTCGAAGCTTGGTCACGATTTTGCTGAGTTCGGTCCGGTTAAGGCCCACATCAAAAAACTGTGGCTCGCCGTCTTTGGATATCGCCCATACCCAGCCCCCCTCTTCGCCAAAGTACCAGGAAACCAGGGCCTCTCCCGGCCGCAGCAGGCGTTGGGCGCCTGCCAGGGTAGCGGGCTGGGGTTCCACCAGGTCGGCATAGTCCGGGAAACGCTGGGAAATGGTTTTCTTCAGTTGTTGCCGTTCGGACTTGAGCGTGTCGATATCCTGCTTCAGCTTGGCCTGGATTTGCGGCAATTGCTGATCCGGTGGCGACGACAGCAACTGGGTCAGGAGGTTGGTTAAGGCGTTGCTGCGCTGCTGGGCATCCTGCTCGCGTCGGGCCAGGTCCGCCAGTTGGGGATCGGCGATGGTGGCCCGGGCGGCGCTGGCAGTCAGGGCACGCTGCACACTGCTGCCCCGGGCAATGTCTGCCAGGCGGAAGGACTCCGCCGCGGCCTCCCGGCGCAGGGCCGGGTTGTCCCGTGCATCCTCCGCCAGCAGGCGAATATAGCGTTCGATCAGCGTATTCAGTCGACGGACATGTTTTGCGCTGCCGGTGCCAGCATCTTCATCGGAACGGGCTTGTTCGATCAGAATGGGCAGGGATTCGCGGAAAGCCTTGCGGGCCGCGTCATGGTCTCTCTTGTCGGCCAGGGCCATGGCATAGAAGGCCCTGGCTTCGGCCGTTTTCAATCCCTTTTCGCCAAAGTTGCGGACATATTTGTCCAGCATGGCCTTGGACATGGATTCCGCGCCACTGATGTTCCTGACACGCAGCATGGCTAGCACCCAGTCCAGGTCGCCGGAGCCATAGCGCCTGGCCACTTCCGGGTCTGCCTCAAGGGCTCTGCGCATTTCTTCAAACGCCTTGACGGCATCGGCATAGCGTTGCTGGGCGACCAAGGTGATGGCCAAGGATTTGCGGGCGTTGGCAATGGCTATGGATTCGGGGGCGGCGCCGGACTCCTGTAGCGAACGAATAGCTTCTTCCGCCAGCCGGATGGCTTCGGGGTAACGGTTTTCCTCGGCAATGACATTGGCCAGTTGCAGCAGGCCTTGTCCCGTGTCGATGCTGGCGCGGCCAACCCGTTCAAGGGAGTGGCGCAGGGCCTGGCGGATGAAGATTTCCCCTTCCAGGAGCTTTCCTTGGGCCACCAGGGTTTGGCCGATGTTGCGCTCCAGCCCATCGCGGAATCGTTCGCTATTGTTCAGGGCATTGGGGCTCAGGTTGGGGTGAGTGGCACCACCCCTTAACTGGGCAATAAAACTTTCCACCCAGCGTAGCGCCTTGCGATACGCACCCTCGGCCTCGATCATGCGACCCTGGGATTTAAAGGATTCGGCACGTGCCCGTTCGGTCTTGGCATTCCAGTCCGCTTCGAAGAAGGCATAGTTGCGGCTGTTTTTCAGTACCCCGATCAGGCCCTCGATTTCCTTGAGCTGCACCGAGGCGGCATCGAAATCGCCCACCAGGCCGTACTGCATCACCAGGGTCTGGCGAATGGAGAGTTGAAGTCCCTTGATGCCGGCAGGAGCTGTCTTGAGGGCGGTTTCCGCGGTTGTGAGGGCCCGGACCAAATTGCCGCCGCTGTTCTCCGCGCTGGCCAGTTCCAGCAGCATGCGGACGTATTCATCCGCGCCAGCAAGCTTGGCCAGTTCCGACGCCTTGCGTAGATCGGCGATCTGCTGGTTGATCCGACCAATTTTGGCGGCGGCACTGCCGCGCTTCCAATAGAACTGGGATAGGCTGGCATTGTCGGCACCGCTTGGTTCTGGCTGGTCGGCCTCCGCCAGGGACTTGGCGGCCAGGGTGGGGTCCGGCTTGTAGTGGGCCAGTTGGCGGGTGATGTCGTCGATGGTGCGCGGCGGCACCCGGGGCATGGGCTCATCCGCCGCATGGGACGTCGTGGCGGCCGCCACCAAAGCGGCCATGGCCCAGCGATGCCAGTGGTAAAATGCCGAAGGTTTCACCTGCGCTTCTCCCTTGTATCTCCAGGGTTTTCACCCTGGCACGGCCCAACGAAAGCCGGATTTTCCCTATTCCCGACCACTATGCAAGTCGCCCCCATCAGTTTCGACAAGTTCAACGCCCTGGCCGACCAGGATGCCCAGGCCCGCATCGTCGCCGCCAAGGCCAAGCTCGGCAAGCGGGTGGTGATTCTTGGCCACCATTATCAACGGGCCGACGTGTTCCAGCATGCCGACCTGTCGGGCGACTCCCTCAAACTGTCGCGCCTGGCTTCCCAGACCGATGCCGAATACATCGTCTTTTGCGGCGTGCACTTCATGGCCGAGGTGGCGGACATCATGTCCAAGCCCGAGCAAATTTCCATCCTGCCCGACCTGGCCGCCGGCTGTTCCATGGCCGACATGGCCAACCTGGCCAAGGTGGAGCGCTGCTGGCGCGAGCTGGGTACGGTGCTGAATCCGGACGAGACGATCACCCCCGTCACCTACATCAACTCCGCCGCCGACCTGAAGGCCTTCTGCGGCGAGCACGGCGGCATCGTCTGTACTTCCTCCAACGCCCCCAAGATCATGGAATGGGCCTTCGCCCAGCGGGAGAAGATTCTGTTCTTCCCCGACCAGCATCTGGGCCGCTGGAGCGGCTACAAGATGGACATTCCCCTGGACGACATGGTGGTCTGGGACCCGGACCAGGAAATGGGCGGCCTCACCGCCGAACAGATCAAGCAGGCCAGGATCATCCTTTGGAAGGGCCACTGCGCCGTGCACCAGATGTTCCAGCCCAACCACATCCTCAAGTTCCGCAATCAGTACCCGGACGGCATCGTCATCAGCCACCCCGAGTCGGCCTTCGAGGTGTGCAAGCAGTCCGACTACGTGGGCAGCACCGAATACATCCTCAGCACCGTCAAGGCCGCCGCGCCGAACACCCGCTGGCTGGTGGGCACCGAATTGAATCTCGTCGAGCGCCTGGCGGAGGAGGTCAAGCACGAGGGCAAGATCGTCCAGTTCATGTCCCCCACCATCTGCATGTGTTCCACCATGCAGCGCATCGACCCCCAGCACCTGGCCTGGACCCTGGAGAACCTGGTGGAGGGCAAGGTGGTCAACCGCATCGAAGTGCCCCAGCACGAAGCCAAGCTCGCCAAGATTTCCCTGGACCGCATGCTGGCGGTGTCTTGATTGGGCAGGGGCTGGAGGCTAGGGACTAGGGGAAACCCGGGACCGAACCTTGGTAGATACAAATATAAAGGGTGAGAAAAACCAAAGGCATTCTTGAATGTCTTGCCGCCCTAGCTCCTAGCCCCTAGCTCCTAGCTCTCCATCCCCGCCGCTATAATCGCGGCCTTTGCCGTCAATGCCTTACGCAAGCATCACAATGCCCTTCGATCCCAAACAACACCTGTCTTCCCTGTTGCGCACCGCCCTGGCCGTGGTCGCCCCCGACCAGGCGGCCACCGAAATCCTGCTGGAACGTCCCCGCGACGCCAGTCATGGCGACTGGGCCAGCAATCTGGCCATGCAACTGGCCCGGGCGCTGAAGAGCAACCCGCGCAAGATTGCCGAAAGCCTGCTGGCGGCCCTGCCGCCCTCCCAATGGCTGGCCAAGGTGGACATTGCCGGCGCCGGCTTCATCAATTTCACCCTCACCGCCGCTGCTAAGACCCGGGTGGTGCACAACGTCCTCGCCGCCCAGGACGGCTACGGCAAGGGCGAGGCCAAGGAAGGCAAGGTCCAGGTCGAGTTCGTCTCCGCCAATCCCACCGGTCCCTTGCACGTGGGCCACGGTCGCGGCGCGGCCGTGGGCGACTGCCTCTGCCGCCTGCTGGACGTGGCGGGTTGGAACGTGACCCGGGAGTTCTACTACAACGACGCCGGTGCCCAGATCGACAACCTGACCCGCTCGGTGCAACTGCGGGCCAAGGGCGTCACCCCGGACAGCCCCGAGTGGCCCGAGGACGGCTATCGCGGCGACTACATCATGGACGTGGCGAAGGCCTTCCTCGCCAAGGAATCCGTGGTGTCCGACGACCAGCAATTCACCGCCAACGGCGATGCCGACGACGCCGAGGCGATTCGCCATTTCGCCGTGGCCTACCTGCGCCGCGAGCAGGACCACGACCTGAAAGCCTTCGGTGTCAAGTTCGACGTGTTCTCCCTGGAGTCCGCCCTGTACACCGACGGCAAGGTGGACGCCGCCGTGCAGACCCTGGTCAAGAACGGCTACACCTATGAGCAGGACGGCGCGCTGTGGCTGCGCACCACCGACTTCGGCGACGACAAGGACCGCGTCATGCAGAAGAAGGACGGCGGCTACACCTACTTCGTGCCCGACGTGGCCTACCACTTGGACAAATGGCAGCGCGGCTTCACCAAGGTCATCAACGAGCAGGGCGCCGACCACCACAGCACCGTGACCCGCGTCCGCGCCGGCTTGCAGGCCCTCCAGGCCGGCATTCCCCAGGGCTGGCCCGAGTACGTGCTGCACCAGATGGTGATGGTGATGAAGAACGGCGAGGAGGTGAAGATCTCCAAGCGCGCCGGCAGCTACGTCACCCTGCGCGACCTGATCGACGAAGTGGGCAAGGACGCCACCCGCTACTTCCTGGTGGCCCGCAGCCCCGATTCGCAACTGGTGTTCGACATCGACCTGGCCAAGTCCAAGAGCAACGAGAACCCGGTCTATTACATCCAGTACGCCCACGCCCGCATCTGTTCGGTGTTGCAACAAGCTGAGGATAAAGGGGCAGGTGCATCTTTCCTGGGCCAAATCGAAAGTCTTGATTTGTCCTCTCTGGGCAGCGAACGGGAACTGGCCCTGTGCGCCCGTCTCAGCGCCTACCCGGCCCTGATCGAGGCCGCCGCCCGGGAATACGCGCCCCATCTGGTGGCCACCTACCTCAAGGATTTGGCGGCCGATTTCCACGGCTGGTACAACAGCGACCGCGTGCTGGTGGAGGACGTCGCCACCCAGAACGCCCGTCTGGCCCTGGCCCTGGCCACCCGCCAGGTATTGCGCAACGGTTTGAACATTTTGGGCGTGCAAGCGCCAGAGAGCATGTGAGATGAGCCGCGATTCCAAGTCTTCCCCGCGTGTTTCCCTGAGCCACGGCGCGCCCGCCAAGCACCACGGCAGCACCGTGCTGGGCATCGTCATCGGCGTGGTGATCGGCGTGCTGATCGCCTTCGCCTTGGTCTGGTACATGAACCGCGCCACCATGCCCTTCCAGGACAAGACCAACCGCAACGGCGACAAGACCGCCGCCGCCAAGCCGGCCCCCGCCCCGGCGGCCCCCGGCGCCGCCACGCCGGAGCCCCTGCCTGGCAAGCCCGGCGACAAGCCGGTGGAAAAGCCCCGCTTCGAGTTCTACAACATCCTGCCCGGCAAGCAGGACGCCGCTCCCGACCACGCCCCGGCACCGGCCGCCGCCGCGCCGGCCGCGCCCGAACAGACCACCTACCTGCAAGTGGGCGCTTTCCAAAAGCCCGCCGATGCCGACAACCTCAAGGCCAAGCTGGCCCTGATCGGCGTTGAAGCCAGCGTCCAGCAGATCACCATCGCCGACAAGGGCACCCTGCATCGCGTGCGCACCGGGCCCTACACCAAGCTGGACGACATGAACAAGGTGCGGACCCTGCTCAGCCAGAACGGCATCCAGGCCACCGTGGTCAAGGGCGGAAACTAATTCCGGCCCCGGCGGGTCCCAGGCATTCCCAACACGATACGCACAACCCTCGATGGAGTCCTCCATGCGCGCATTCAAGTCCTTGTTGCTGTCCCTCGTCCTGGCCGCCACGGCCTTCGCCGCCACCGCCGCCGAGCCCCAGGAGGGCAAGGACTACGTGACCCTCAACCCCGCCGTGCCCGGCGACAGTCCCGGCAAGGTCGAGATCACCGAATTCTTCTGGTACGGCTGCCCCCACTGCTACCACTTCGAACCCACCTTCAACCAGTGGGCCAAGAAGCAGGCCAAGGATGTCACCGTGCGCTTCATCCCCGCCCCCCTCAATCCTTCCTGGACCCCCGGTGCCAAGCTCTACTACGCCCTGGACGCCCTCGGCCTGCAAGACAAGCTGCGCAACGACATCTTCGCCGCCATCCACACCGAGCGCCAACTGTCCCCCAACGACGAGCGGGGCTTCGCCGCCTGGTTGGGCAAGAAGGGCGTGGACACCGCCAAGTTCGCCGAGGTGTACGGCTCCTTCAGCGTGCAAAGCAAGGTGCAGCGCGCCGGCCAGTTGAGCAACGCCCACAAGATCGACGGCACGCCCTCGGTGGTCATCGCCGGCAAGTACCGCATCGTCGAACCGGCGGGCATGGCTCCCGAACACTTCATGCAGGTGGCCGACGCCCTGGTGGCCAAGGCCCGCAAGGAAATTGGCAAGTAAGCCCGGTTCCCGGCCCGGCCCAGAACCCGCAGCACGCCCCGACATCGGGGCCCTGCGGGTTTTTTTGACCGGTGCCTCCTCCGGCATCGGTGCCGCCTTCGCCCGCCACTACGCTAGCCGGGGTGCCACCCTGGGCCTGCTGGCCCGGCGTGGGGACATGCTGCAAGAACAGGCGCGGGCGCTGACGCAGCAGTACGGCGTCGTCGTCCATTGCTACGGTGCCGACGTGGCCGATGCCCAGGCCGTCGCTGCTGCCGCACAAGACTTTCTTTTGCAGGCCGGCGTGCCCGACGTGGTCGTCGCCAATGCCGGCATCTCCGTCGGCACCCTGGCCGAAGAAACGGAAGACCTGGCCGCCTTTCGCCGCGTCATGGAAGTGAACGTCCTCGGCGTGGTGCACACCCTCTCCCCCTTCGTCGCCGCCATGAAGCAGGCCGGCCGTGGCCGCTTGGTAGGCGTCGCCTCCGTGGCCGGCGTACGCGGCCTGCCCGGCGCCGGCGCCTACTCCGCCTCCAAGGCGGCCGTGGTCAAGCTGCTGGAAAGCCTGCGGGTGGAATTGCGCGGCAGCGGCGTCAAGGTGGTCACCCTGGCCCCTGGCTATATCGAAACCCCCATGACGGCGGTGAACACCTACGCCATGCCCTTCCTCCAACCCGTGGACAAGGCCGTCGCCGCCATGGCCCGCATGATCGACGCGGGGCGCAGCATCGGCACCGTGCCCTGGCAGATGGGCGTCGCGGCAAGAGTGATGGGGTGGTTGCCGAATTGGCTGTATGACCGGCTGGCCAGCCGGGCGGGGCGGAAGCCACGGGCGTTGAAGCTTTGAGAGGATTGGTGGTCGATTAACCACCGTTCGCCCTGAGCGTAGCGTAGCGAAGTCGAAGGGCCTCGTACCCGTTAACCGTTCGTGCTGAGGTATCGAAGCACAAACGCAAATTTCATCAGTGTCCGCAGAACAAAGACCGCGCCGGGAGTTCGCCCCGGCAGGCGACCTACTTTCTTGCTTCTGCAAGAAAGTAGGCAAAGAAGCAGCCCCGGCCACACCGCCCCTAACGGGGTTCCCTCCCTCCGAACCACCCGAACGGCCGGTCTTGCAAACTAGCGGCCTAAAAATCAGGCCGCGTCGGACAGCAAGCCCGGACATCCCCGTTCGGGCGGCTCTCCGCTCAGCGGCGCGGAACGGGATAGGGGGGCAGATTGATCTTTGTCTTGATCTATTCTTGGCACGCCACTTTCAGTTACGAAAGAAAAATATGAATGATCGCCATATCGCCGCCCCAGATCTTCTAACTGCCATGCGTTGGTATGTTTCTACTCTTGCCGATCCAACATTGGTTCCGCATATGGTTTCAATTGATCATTCGCCAACCGAACAGATTATTGGTGCAGAGTGGCACCATTCAGCACTGATTATTTCCCAAAACGTTGAGCACCAAGCTCTTGCAGATGACTTAGGAAAAACTCTTAACCCGAGTACGGGTGTGTTGAGACAGTGGAAGTATGCCGATCAAAGATATCGAACTCATTTCCACCAGGAGTTTTTCCACGCACTAAGAAAGTACCCAGTATTAACCCTGGCAGTTTCTGCAAAAGAAAACACGATACTTTTAACTGAGCCAGAGAATGCTCGCCAGTTGGGGATTTCTGGGTGTTATCGCCGTGTTGAATTGGGAGGAAAGCTAAAGCTTGAATTCGGCCCATATGTGCGGGCAGAAGGAGCGGAACCTGAAATACTGACTGTTACCGAAAAGCAAGCCCCAATGGCAATCTTTAATGCCAACTATCTGCTACGTATCCATTCCACCTTACATCAGGCTGTTAGTGAAAGGCTTGGTACTCCAGTGCCTTTATGGATGCAGGTGATGTCGGACAAACCGCCCAATGATTTTGGCGGTCGTTACGCTGAACTGATGTGGTTACTCCTTGGGGGACCGACTACCCATGGAAAATTTACATGGGGAGGTTTCACCGGGGATGGGGACCAACCAATTGATCTTTTGGCTGATAACTTGGCTGGCTTGCTTAACGAGATAACCCAGCAACCCGAGATATACCATTACAAAGGGCCAGAGTTACAGCCGCCGGTTGTCGGGGTTTTCCATTGGGAGCGGCTTGAGTAACGGAGTTAGGTGGTCAATTGGGATCGAGTTACCATCCCGTTCCGCGCCGCCGAGCGGAGAGCCGCCCGAACGGGGAAGTCCGGGCTTGCTGTCCGACGCGGCGTAGCCGCTAGTTTGCAAGACCGGCCGTTCGGGTGGTTCGGAGGGAGGGAACCCCGTTAGGGGCGGTGTGGTCGGGGCTGCTTCTTTGCCTACTTTCTTGCAGAAGCAAGAAAGTAGGTCGCCTGCCGGGGCGAACTCCCGGCGCGGTCTTTGTTTTGCGACCACAAATAAAATTTGCATTCGCCCTTCGATACCTCAGGGCGAACGGGAGTAAGAGCAAAGGGCCCTTCGACTTCGCTGCGCTACGCTCAGGGCGAACGGGGTTTAGGCTGCGGATATCCTTGCGATGGGTGACGGCTCATGCACCAATTCCGCCAACAACACATCCGGCTTGAGGATCTGGAACATCCCTGCCAACTTCTGCCGTCGGGCGCAGCGCAGGAGTAGCTTGTCCGAGGTCACCAGCCAATCCGCGCCGGCATCTCGCGCCAACTCCAGAAACTTCTGATCGTCGCGGTCCTTGCAGCGGGGCAGTTCCGCCGTCAATGCCTCGCCCTGCCAGCAGAGGGCTTGGCTTTCATAGGCGGCGTAGGCCGCCTCTTGGCGGGCAGCGTCGAACTTGAATTGGGGATAGGTCAGCACCCGGCGCAATTCATCCAGGCAGTCGGGTCGGGTCAGGGCGAGCCAGCGGCCGGCGTCCACTTCGGCACGCAGGGGGGCGAAGCGGCTGTCGGTGAAGGCCCAGAGGGAGAGGATGGCATTGGTGTCAAAAACAACGCGCCGCAGGGGGCTGCCCTGCGGCGCGTTGTTCGATGCCGTTACTGCTGCGCTCACTGGTCGTGGTTCAGGCTTCTGCCTTGGGGGCGTCGAGGCGGAACTTGGCGAAGGAGCCGGGGGCGTCTTCCAGGACCTTGAGCTTGCCCTTGGCCGGATCGCGGGCGGGGACCTTCTCGTCGCCGTTGAGCTTTTCCACCCACTGTTCCCAGTCGGTCCACCAGGAGCCCTCGTTCTGCTTGGCCTCGGCCAGCCAGGCTTCGGGGTCCTCGGGATAGGTTTTCTGCTGGTTGGTCCAGTAGCCGTACTTGTTGGCGGAGGGCGGGTTGACGATGCCGGCGATGTGGCCGGAGCCGCCCAGGACGAAGCGGATGGGGCCGGAGAAGAGGCCGGTGCCGGCGTAGGTGGACTTCCAGGGGGCGATGTGGTCTTCGATGGTGGAAATGAAGTACACCGGGGTCTTGATCAGGGACAGGTCGATGGGTACGCCCATCAGGGTGATGCCGCCGGGTTCGCGCAGCTTGTTGTAGAGGTACATGTTGCGCAGGTAGAAGCTGTGCATGGCGTAGGGCATGCGGGTGGAATCGGAGTTCCAGAACAACAGGTCGAAGGGGAAGGGTTCCTTGCCCATCAGGTAGTTGTTCACCACGAAGGACCAGATCAAGTCGTTGGCACGCATGGCGTTGAAGGTGCCGGCCATTTCGGTGCCTTCGAGGAAGCCGCGCTGCTCCATCTTCTTTTCCAGGTTGGCGACGGATTCCTCGTCGATGAAGACGCCCAGTTCGCCGGGGTTGGCGAAGTCCAGCATAGTGGTGAAGAAGGTAGCGGAGGCGATCCGGTTGTCCTTCTTGGCGGCCAGGTAGGCCAGGGTGGTGGCGAGCAGGGTGCCGCCCAGACAGTAGCCGGCGGCGTTCACCTGCTTCTCGCCGGTCTGCTTTTCGATGGCGTCGAGGGCGGCCAGGGTGCCTTCTTGCAGGTAGTCGGCGAAGCTCTTCTTGGCCAGGTGAGCGTCGGGATTGACCCAGGAGATACAGAACACGGTGTGGCCCTGATCGGTGGCCCACTTGATGTAGGAGTTCTTCTCCCGCAGGTCGAGGATGTAGTACTTGTTGATCCAGGGCGGCACGATCAGCAGCGGCTTCTTGAACTGTTCCTTGGTGGTGGGATTGAACTGCATCAACTGGATCAGGTCGTTCTGGAACACCACCTTGCCCGGCGTGGTGGCGACGTTCTTGCCCATTTCGAAGGCATTGAGGTCGGTCATGGTGACCTTCAACTGGCCGTCGCCCTTCTCGATGTCCCGCAGCAGGTTGTTGAAGCCGTTGAGCAGGTTCTGACCGTGGCTTTGCACGGTTTCCTTGAGCACCAGGGGATTGGTCAGGGCGAAGTTGGACGGGGAGAGGGCGTCCACGAACTGGCGGGTGAAGAAGTTCACCTTCTTGCGGGTGTTCTCGTCCAGGCCCTCGACGCCGGCGACGGATTGGTGGATGTGGCGCGAGGCGATCAGGTAGGACTGCTTGATGAAGTCGAACAGGAAATGTTCTTCCCAGGTTTCATCCTTGAAGCGGTTGTCGCCCTTGACCGGCTTGGCCACGGGATTCAGTTGAACGCCGGCGAAGCGCAGCATGGAGGTCTGCCACAGGGACATGTAGTCCCACACCAGGTTCATCTGGGTCTGGGCCAGCTTGTAGGGATTGGCCAGCATCTTCGTCACCATGTCGGTGAAGGCCTGGCCCACGCCCATTTCGTCGCTGGGCGTGCTGATGCCGTTCTTCATCTGGCGCTGAAGATGGTCGGTGAACAGTTTGGCGGCCCGTTGGGCGACTTCGGCGTAGGTGTTGACGATCTGGGCGGGATCGGGCAACTGCGGTTTGTTTTCCTGTTGCGACATGGGCGACCTCTTCAGACGGTGATGAAACGGATGATGGGACCGGCGTCGTCCCGGCGCAAGCGGCCGGCGCGATGCAGGTGGTTGAGGTGGGCGATGGCCTCGCCCAGGGCGAAGAAAATCTGGTTGGCGTCGTCGATGGGGCGCTCGAACAGCACGGGGATCAACTCGGCGGCGGTCTTCGGCACGACGCAGGCCTCGGTCAACACCTCGCAACGTTCGGCGTGGTGGGCCTTGAGCTGGGCGATGCGCAGGTGCAGGCCGCGGAAGGGCTTGCCGTGGGAGGGTAGCACCAGGGTGTCCTCGGGCAGGGCCTCGAAGCGGCTGATGGCGTCGAGGAAGCGGCCCAGGGTGTCGTCCTCGGGACAGGTGGGCAGTACCGAGACGTTGGTGGAAATGCGCGGCAGCATCATGTCGCCGGAGACCAGCACGCGCAATTCGTCACAGTAGAGGCTGGCGTGTTCCGGCGAATGGCCGTAGCCGGTGATGACCCGCCACTCCCGCTCACCGATGGTGAAGTGGTCGCCGTCGATCATGCGCCGATAGGCGGCGGGCAGGGCCGGCACGCCCTTGCGATAGGCCCCGGCACGTGTGGCGAGGGCGGCCAGCATCTCCTCGCCCAGACCGTGGCGGGCGTAGAGCGCCTCCACGGCGGCGAAGGACCAGGCGCCCAGCTGGTGGAAGAACAATTGGGCGGTGGAGTATTCACCCAGGGTCATCCACAGGGGGGCGCCGGTCTGCTCCTGGAGCCAGGCGGCGAGGCCGACGTGGTCCGGGTGGAGGTGGGTCACCACCAGGTGGGACAGGGGATGGTCCGTCAACACCTGTTGCCACAGCGCTTTTTGCGAATCGGTGGCGATGCCGGTGTCCACTGCCGCCCAGCGCTCGCCGTCGGCCAGCAACCAGAGGTTGACGTGGTTCAGGGCGACGATGGGCAGGGGCATGCGCACCCAGCGGATGCCGGGCAGTACTTCCTGGGTTTGTCCCGGCTCGGGCAGGGGGATGTCCGGGTAGTCGAGGATGGTGTCTTTTTTCTGAAGGAGGTCCACGGTTGGGGGATGCCGTTTGTATTAGTTGAATTCTAATCTACAGGAAAACTATTTTGTTGCGTTGCAGCAAAATAAGCCGGGACCGGGCTGCCCGCCCCAAAGCGGGTGCAGCGAAGTAATATCGGGCCATGGAATACGAATGTATCGGCATCTGCACCCCCGACCCTCAGACCGGCTTGTGCCAGGGCTGCGGGCGCCCCTTGGTGGAGCTAGAGCCCGCCGTTCCCACGGCTGCGGAAACACCATCGCCCCAGGGGGCGGAAGCGCCGGCCACGGCCGACGGAAAGGCCCCATGCAGCTCATCCTGATTTCCGGCTTGTCCGGTTCGGGCAAGAGCGTGGCGCTGCGGGTCCTGGAGGACGCCGGCTACTACTGCGTGGACAACCTGCCGGCATTGCTGTTGCCCCAGCTGGTGGCGCAAATGCGCGCGGAGGGTTACGGCAAGGTGGCGGTGGCCATGGACATGCGCGGCGGCAGCGGCATCGCCGCCCTGCCCAGCCAATTGCGCAGCCTGGAGGCGGAGGGGGGCATCGACCTGCGTTTCATTTTCCTCGATGGCCGGGACGACGTGCTGATCCAGCGGTTTTCCGAAACCCGCCGCCGCCATCCCCTGGCCGCCGACGATAGCGACGTCACCCTGGCGGAGGCCATCGCCCGGGAGCGGGAGGCCCTGGAAACCCTGTCCACCCTCGGCCACCGCATCGACACCAGCGACTTGCGGCCCAACGCGTTGCGCAATTTCATCAAGGAACTGGCCGGCATCGGCACCGTGGACAGCCTGGCGATCCGTCCCGAGTCCAGCCTGACCCTGCTCTTCGAATCCTTCGGCTTCAAGCACGGCCTGCCCCTGGACGCCGACCTGGTGTTCGACGTGCGCTGCCTGCCCAATCCCTACTACGATCCGGCCCTGCGGCCCCAGACCGGACAGGATTTGGCGGTGATCGCCTTCCTCGAAGCCCAGCCCGAGGTGCTGAAAATGCGCGAGGACATCCGCCGCTTCATCGCCGACTGGCTGCCCGCCTATTTGCGCGACAACCGTTCCTACCTGACCGTGGCCGTGGGCTGTACCGGCGGCCAACACCGCTCGGTGTTCATCGCCGATTGGCTGTCGCGCCAGTTCTTGCAACAGGCCCGGGTACTGGTGCGGCACCGCGCCCTGGGCGCCTAGTGCCCATGGTTCGCGCGGCCCAGCCGTGGCTGGCCCTGTTGCGGTCGGGGGATTGGGGCACGGTCCTGGTCGGCGCGGTGTTGGTGGCCCTGTCCTATCCCCTGTTGTGGCAGGGCGGCACGGCGGAAAAAGCCGTGGTCCGGCGCGACGGCGCCCTGGTGGCCGAATTGCCCCTCACCATCCACAAGCGCATCGAGGTGAGCGGTCCCATCGGCGTCACCACCATCGAGATCGAACCGGGCCGGGCCCGCGTGTTGTCCGACCCGGGGCCGCGCCAGTACTGCGTCCGCCAGGGCTGGCTGAGCCGGCCCAACGCCATCGCCATCTGCGCGCCCAACCACATCAGCCTGTCCTTGAAGGGACCGGCGAGCGCTTCCCATGCCACCGACTCCATCAGCTATTGAACTGCGGGTGACGGCGGAAGACCGCCGCATTGCCCGCTACGCCGCCGCCGCCATCGCCCTCACCGTGGCCGAAGCGGCGATTCCCACGCCCCTGCCCGGCGTCAAGCCGGGCTTGGCCAACATCGTGGTGCTGCTGGTGCTGCTGCGCCACGGCTGGGTGGACGCGGCCTGGGTCTCCCTGCTGCGGGTACTGGCCGGCAGCCTGGTGGTGGGGCAGTTTCTCGCCCCCGGATTTTTCCTCAGCCTGACCGGGGCACTGCTGAGCCTGGCGGTGCTGGCTCCGGCGGCGCGCCTGCCCCGCCGCTGGTTCGGGCCGGTCACCCTGTCCATCCTCGCCGCCTTCGCCCACATCGGCGGCCAGGTGCTGCTGGCCCGGCTGTGGCTGGTGCCCCACGACGGTGTTTTTTATCTGGTGCCGGTATTCGCCACCACCGCGTTGTTCTTCGGTATCGTGAACGGCTTGATCGCCGCCCATCTCGATCGGGCGGCCCCTTCGGATCGCGAACCCCCCGCCCCATGAAAACCGTCGCCCTTGCCTTCACCGGCGCCTCCGGACTGCCTTACGGCCTGCGCCTGCTGGAATGCCTGCTCAAGTCCGGGCAACGGGTCTGGCTCACCTATTCCCAGGCGGCCCAGATCGTCGCCAAACAGGAAACGGATTTGGTGCTGCCGAGCCAGCCACGGGAGGCGGAGCGGGCGTTGCGCCGCCATTGCGGCCTGGCCGAGGACGAAGGCCAACTCACGGTCTACGGCCGCGACGACTGGAACGCGCCCATGGCCTCGGGCTCCAATCCGCCCGACGCCTACGTCATCTGTCCCTGCACCAACGGCACCCTGGCCAAGGTGGCCGCCGGCATGGCCGACGACCTGCTGACCCGGGCCGCCGACGTGGTGCTCAAGGAAGGCCGCAAGCTGATCCTGGTGCCTCGGGAAACCCCCCTGTCGGCCATTGCCCTGGAAAACATGCTGCGCCTGTCCCGGGCCGGAGCGGTGATCCTGCCGCCCAATCCGGCCTTCTATCACCGCCCGACGGACATGCAGGGGCTGATCGATTTCGTCGTCGCCCGCATCCTGGACCAACTGGGCATCGCGCACCAGCTCATGGCGCGCTGGGGAGACGCATGAAGATCACTGAAATCGCCCTCTTTCCGCTCCAGACCGTGCTGTTCCCCGAGGGCACCTTGCCCCTCAAGGTGTTCGAGCAACGCTACCTGGACATGGCCAAGGAATGCCTAAGGGACGAACTGCCCTTCGGCGTCTGTCTGATCGCCGCCGGCGAGGAAGTGGGGGAACCGGCGGAGCCCCACGAGGTGGGCACCCTGGCCCGCATCGTCGATTGGGACATGCCCCAGTTGGGCTTGTTGCAACTCATCGCCGTGGGCGGCGAACGCTTCCAGATCCGGGAACGCTGGGCCAGCGCCAAGGGCCTGCTGCGGGCCACGGTGGAAGTCTTGCCGGAACAAGATGCCGCCGGCCTGGCGCCGGAGCATGGCCGCCTGGTGCCCCTGCTCAAGCGCGCCCTGGAGGAGGCGGTGAGCCAGGGCTACCGGGCGACGGAGCCCTACCGTTTCGACGATCCGGCCTGGGTGGCTTGGCGCTTTTGCGAATTGCTGCCTCTGCCAGTGGCCCTCAAGCAGGACCTGCTGGAACAGGACAACCACCACGAACGCTTGGAAGAAGTGTTCCGCTTCTGCGCCCAACGCGGACTCTTGGAAACCTGAGGGAAACTTAAGGGAGACCTGCGGGAGTCCTGAGTCAGAGCCGCGAAGCGGCTTCCTGCAACAAGCGCCGGATCGGTGCCGGCAAGGCGGCGGCTGCCAGGGCGTGAATGGGCAAGTACTGCAAACCCGTTTCCCTTGTCATGGGCGGGAAGTGCTGGACCCGGGCCAACAGGGGCACCAGTTCCAGTTTGAAATGGGTGAAGGTGTGGTTGAGGGCGGGCAGCTCTTCCCAATCCGCCAGCGTCTCAAGTCCCAGGGCCAAGGTGCGCGCGGCGGGGCTTTCTTCCGTCGTCAATTCCGGCAAGCACAACAGCCCGCCCCAGATGCCGCTGGCGGGGCGCTGTTCGAGCAGCACGCGGCCCTCGCCGTCCACGATCACCAGGTAACGGGCGCTCCGCTCAGGCACGGCTTTTTTCGTCTTGCGCACGGGCAGTTCCGCCTGGCGATCATCCCGTCGCGCCACGCAGATCTCCGCCAGTGGGCAGGTGCCGCAGCGGGGCTTGCTGCGGGTGCAGACCGTGGCGCCCAGGTCCATCTGGGCTTGGATGTAGGTGCCTACGTCGGTATCGGGGAGCAGGCTTTCCGCCAGGGCCCACATTTCCCTTTCCACCGCCGGCGTGCCGGGAAACCCCTCGATGCCGTAACAGCGGGCCAGCACCCGCTTGACGTTGCCGTCGAGGATGGGCACTGGCGCCTTGAAGCAGAAGGCGGCGATGGCATTGGCGGTGGAGCGGCCGATGCCGGGCAATTCTGCAATCAAGGTGGGGTCCCGGGGAAAGACACCGCCGTGGTCCGCCACCACCGCCCGTGCACAAGCGTGCAGGTTGCGGGCGCGGGCGTAGTAGCCCAGGCCCGCCCAATAGGGCATCACCTCTTCCACCGGAGCGGCGGCCAGATCGGCCAGGGTGGGAAAGCGCTCCAGGAAGCGCAGGTAATAGGGAATCACCGTTGCCACCTGGGTCTGCTGCAACATGATTTCCGACAGCCAGACCCGGTAGGGATCGGTGGTGTTCTGCCAGGGCAGGTCGTGGCGACCGGCCTTTTTCTGCCACGCGATCAGGCGCGTGGCGAAGTTGGACATCTGGCCTAATCCTCGTTCAAATTCTCGCTCAAGCCTTGACCGGCTTGACCTTGGAGGCCGCCAGCTTGGCCCGCTGACGGGCTTCATCGGTGGTATCAGCATTCGCCACGGCCACGCCCATGCGGCGCTTCTTGAAGCTCTCGGGCTTGCCGAACAGGCGCAGGTCGGACTCGGGCACTCGCAGGGCCTCGGCCACGCCTTCGAAGGCGATGCCCTTTTCTTCCATGCCGCCGTAAATCACGGCAGAGGCACCGGGGCGGCGCAGGCTGGTATCCACCGGCAGGCCCAGGATGGCCTTAGCGTGGAGTTCGAATTCGGAAAAGCGCTGGGTAGCCAGGGTGACGAGGCCGGTGTCGTGGGGGCGCGGGCTGACTTCGGAGAACCAGACCTGATCGCCCTTGATGAACAGCTCCACGCCAAACAGGCCGCGCCCGCCCAGGTTGCCGGTGACAGCCTTGGCGATGTCGCGGCTCTTTTGCAGGGCCACCGGCGTCATGGCCATGGGCTGCCAGGATTCCACGTAGTCGCCGTCCACCTGCACATGGCCGATGGGGTCACAGAAGAAGGTTTCCACTTCGCCACTCTCGCCCACGGCGCGCACGGTGAGTTGGGTGATTTCGTAATCGAAGTCGATAAAGCCTTCGACGATGATGCGCCCGGCACCGACCCGGCCACCGGCCTGGGAGTAGTCCCAGGCTTTTTGCACGTCGGCGGCGCTGCGAATCAGAGACTGGCCCTTGCCGGAGGAGGACATGACCGGCTTCACCACACAGGGATAACCGATACCGCCATCAATGGCGGCTTGCAGCTCGGCCAGGGAGTCGGCGAACTTGTAGGGCGAGGTGGGCAGGCCCAGGGTTTCAGCGGCCAGACGACGGATACCTTCCCGGTTCATGGTCAGTTGGGCGGCGCGGGCGGTGGGGATGAACTCGGCCAGACCTTCGGCTTCCATCTTCACCAATTCGTCGGTGGCTATGGCCTCGATCTCGGGCACCACCAGATGGGGCTTTTCCAGTTCCACCAGTTTGCGCAGGGCGGCGCCGTCGGTCATGGCGATCACATGGCTGCGGTGCGCCACCTGCATGGCCGGTGCGTCGGCGTAGCGATCCACAGCAATGACCTCGCAACCCAGCCGTTGCAGGGCGATCACGACTTCCTTGCCCAGTTCGCCGCTACCGAGCAGCATGACGCGGATGGCGGAGGAAGAAAGAGGGGTACCGAGGCGCATGGGAGGCTCCGCAAAGAAAAGAGCCCGGATTTTACCGGGCTCTTGAAGGGCTTCAGGGCAAGATTGTTCAGACCTGGCGATAGACCTCGGCGCCAGCCTTGACGAACTCCACCGACTTCACTTCCATGCCCTTCTGCAAGGCGTCCTGTTCGCTCACCCCCTGGGCGGCGGCGAAGTCGCGCACGTCCTGGGTGATCTTCATGGAACAGAAGTGAGGACCGCACATGGAACAGAAGTGGGCGATCTTGGCGCCGTGTTGGGGCAGAGTTTCGTCGTGGAATTCCTTGGCCTTGTCCGGGTCCAGGCCCAGGTTGAATTGGTCTTCCCAGCGGAATTCGAAACGGGCCTTGGACAGGGCGTTGTCGCGGATCTGAGCGCCGGGGTGGCCCTTGGCCAGGTCGGCGGCGTGGGCCGCCAGCTTGTAGGTGATGATGCCTTCCTTCACGTCCTGCTTGTTGGGCAGGCCCAGGTGTTCCTTGGGGGTCACGTAGCAGAGCATGGCGGTGCCGTACCAGCCGATCTGGGCGGCGCCGATGGCGCTGGTGATGTGGTCGTAGCCGGGGGCGATGTCGGTGGTCAGGGGGCCCAGGGTGTAGAAGGGGGCTTCGTCGCACCACTCCAGCTCCTTGTCCATGTTCTCCTTGATGAGATGCATGGGCACGTGGCCGGGGCCTTCGATCATCACCTGCACGTCGTGCTTCCAGGCGATCTGGGTCAGTTCACCCAGGGTCTTGAGTTCGCCGAGTTGGGCTTCGTCGTTGGCATCGTAGATGGAGCCAGGACGCAGGCCGTCGCCGAGGCTGAAGGCCACGTCGTAGGCCTTCATGATGTCGCAGATTTCCTCGAAGTGGGTGTAGAGGAAGTTCTCTTTATGGTGGGCCAGACACCACTTGGCCAGGATGGAACCGCCGCGGCTGACGATGCCGGTCATGCGCTCGGCGGTCATGGGTATGTAGCGCAGCAGCACGCCGGCGTGGATGGTGAAGTAGTCCACCCCTTGCTCGGCCTGTTCGATCAGGGTGTCGCGGAACATTTCCCAGGTCAGGTCCTCGGCCTTGCCGTCCACCTTCTCCAGGGCTTGGTAGATGGGCACGGTGCCGATGGGCACGGGGGAGTTGCGGATGATCCACTCCCGGGTTTCGTGGATGTGCTTGCCAGTAGACAGGTCCATCACCGTGTCGCCGCCCCAGCGGATGGACCAGGTCATCTTGTCCACTTCCTCGGCGATGGAGGAGGTGACGGCGGAGTTGCCGATGTTGGCGTTGATCTTCACCAGGAAGTTGCGGCCGATGATCATGGGCTCGCTTTCCGGGTGGTTGATGTTGTTGGGGATGATGGCGCGGCCCCGGGCGATTTCGTCGCGGACGAACTCGGGGGTGATCTCTTCCGGAATGGCGGCGCCGAAACGCTGACCGGGGTGCTGGCGGCCCAGCAGCTTGGCCATTTTCTCGCCGGTGGGGCCGGAAGTCCGCAGGTTTTCCAGGTAGGCCTTGCGGTTCAGGTTCTCGCGGATGGCCACGTATTCCATTTCCGGCGTGATGATGCCGCGCCGGGCGTAGTGCATCTGGGAGACATTCATGCCCGCCTTGGCCCGACGGGGCTGGCGATGCAGGCCGGGAAAGCGCAGTTCGGCGGTGGACGGGTCAGCGGCCCGTTCCCGGCCGTAGGCGGAGGTCAGGCCGGCGAGCAGTTCGGTGTCCTTACGTTCCTCAATCCACTGCTGGCGCAGGGCGGGCAGGCCGGAACGGATGTCGATCTTGGTCGCCGGGTCGGAATAGGGGCCGGAACAGTCGTAGACGTAAATCGGAGGGTTTTTTTCGGCGCCCTGGGCGGCGGGCGTGTCGGTCTGGCTGATTTCCCGCATGGGGACGCGAATGTCGGGACGGGAACCCGGCACGTAGATTTTGCGCGAATTGGGCAGGGGCTGGATGGCGGCCGCGTCCACGTGGGCTTGGGCGGCGAGGAATTTATCGTTTGCGTTCATGGACTTGCTCCGGTTTGTCCGGGCGGTGTTGAGTCGAGTCGGGCGAAACTACCGGAAGCCGGCAGGCAATGCAACCGCACTGGAATCAAGGATAAGCGTGAATTAGAGGCTAAAGTGTATAGGCTTGCTGCCGTAGACCCGTCGACGACGAAGAATAAGAGGGGTTCGTACCATGCGCTTTATTCCTTCCGCTTTGACCGCAGCCCTGGCTGCTTCCATCCTCATTTCCACGCCGGCCCTGGCCGCGCCACAATGGCAGAAGCTGGCCTCGGCGCGGGGGGCGGAACTGGACGTGTCCCGCATCAGTGCCGTCGAGGCGGGCCGGGTTCAGGCCTGGTCCCGACTGGCCCTGCACAAGGCCGTGACCGATGAGGAAAGCGGCACCACCTACAACACGGTGGAGGTGCTCAATAGCTACGATTGCGCCGCCAAACGCTACACGGCGGTGAAGCGCCTGTACCTGGATGGCGACAAGGTGCTGCGGGTCGAGCCCATCTACGCCTTCAAGGACCAGCCCGCCAAGAGCGGCGTCGAGGCGGCCATGCTGAAGGAGGTCTGCCGTCGTCCGACGGTCCAGACCGCCCAGCGCAAGGCTGACAAGGGCGACGGCGACAAACGGTTTTCCGTGATGCACGCCGAGTTGGTGACCAACGGCAAGGACAACCTGGCCCGTGTCATGCCCGTGGCCGACAAGGCCCCCGACAGCGGCAAGGTGGAACCTCCCAAGCGCATGATCGACCTGCCCAAGATCGATTCCTCCCAGGTGGAAAAACCCGGGGACGGCAAGCCGGTCGAGGGCTCCACGGTGAAGGCCCTGGAAAAAACCAATTGCGACAAGTGCCCGCCTGATGCCAAGCCGGGCGACAAGAGCGCCGCTGCTGCCGCGGTCAATGCCTTGAGCGGCCTGGATCGGCGTTCCCGCGAAGTGGCCCTGGCCACGGCCGGTCCGCGCCGGGTGACAAGCAAGAAGAAGCCCGCGCCGAAGAAGGAAATTCACTGGAGCTACGAAGGCGAGGGCGGTCCCGAGAACTGGGCCAAGATCGACAGCAAGAACGCCCTGTGTGGCAGTGGTCTGCGCCAGTCCCCCATCGACATCGGCGAAGGCGTCAAGGTGGACCTGGAAGGCATCCGTTTCGACTACCGTCCGCAACGGGTCCGCATCGAGGACAACGGCCACACCATCCAGGTCAATGTGAACGAAGGTAACGTGATCCGCGTCATGGGTCGCAGCTACGAACTCAAGCAACTACACTTCCACCGTCCCTCCGAGGAAAAGGTGGGCGGCAAGCGCTTCGACATGGTGGCCCACCTGGTGCACAAGGATGACGAAGGCCACATCGCCGTGGTGGCGGTGCTGCTGGAGCGTGGCGAGGTGGAGCAACCGGTGATCCAGACCATCTGGAACAACATGCCCCTGGAGGCCGGCAGCAGCACCAACCCGCCCCAGCCCCTGGATGTGGCCAAGCTGCTGCCCCAGGACCGCAGCTACTACACCTACATGGGTTCCCTGACCACGCCGCCCTGCGACGAAGGCGTGCTGTGGATGGTGTTCAAGCAGCCGGTGGTGATCACCCCCGAGCAACTGGCGGTTTTCTCCCGGGTGTACAAGAACAACGCCCGTCCCACCCAGCCCAGCAATGGTCGGCTGATCAAGGAAAGCCGCTAAGGCGGCCTCCTTTCCCCGCCCTGGCCGTGGTCGCGTTTTGCCGCGCCCGGCCCTGGCGGAACGGGGAGTCAGCCCCGCCAATGCCTGCCGGCACCACGGTTTTCCGCGGTGCCGTGTTTTTTTGTGGGGCTGCCCACAATATTTTCCGGCCTGGATCGTCTTCAAGGCATGGAAACCACTTATCCCCTCGACGCGGCCATGGCTGACCAGGACCACCACCTCACCGCCGCCATCCGCCGCGAACGGGGGCGCCTGGGCAACTTCATCCGCCAGCGGGTGCCCGATCCGGACGAGGCGGAGGACATCCTCCAGGAGGTATTTTTCGAATTCGTCTCCGCCTGGCGACTACCGGACCCCATCGAGCAGGTCGGCGCCTGGCTGTTCCGGGTGGCCCGCAACCGCATCGTGGACCGCTTTCGTAAACACCGCGAAGTGCCCCTGCCCGAGGCGGACGACGACGCCAGTCTCGATCTGCTGCTGCCGGACCCGGCCGCCGGGCCCGAGGCAGCCTACGCCCGGGCCGTGCTGCTCGACGCCCTGAGCAGCGCCCTGGACGGATTGCCCGAGGAGCAACGGGCCGTCTTCATCGCCCATGAGCTGGAAGGCCGCAGCTTCAAGGTCATGGCCGCCGAAAGCGGCACCCCGATCAATACCCTGCTTGGGCGCAAACGGCTGGCGGTGCGCCAGTTGCGCGCCCGCTTGCAACCGTTTTACGACGAACTCGATTCCTGAAGGAGCCCCACCATGTCCCGTATGTCCTCCCCCTGCTCTCCCCGTCGCGTCGCCAAGATCGGCCTGATGGTCCTGTGCGGCATCGCCGCCTTCGGCGCGCTCGTCATGGGCCTGTGGAACTGGCTGATGCCGGCCCTGTTCGACGGCGTGCGCGAAATCAGCTTCGTCCAGGCCCTGGGCCTGATCCTGTTGTGCAAGCTGTTGTTCGGCGGCTTCCGTGGCCGGGGCCATTTCCGCCGTCGTTTCCATGGCGAGCACCTGAGCGAGGAAGAGCGGCAAAAGCTCCACGCCGGCTGGCATCGGTGGTGCTGCCATGGCCGGGAACAGGCGCAAGCGCCCGGCGCATCTCCTAGCGAACCCCAGGCCTGACCTCCGTCGGGTCGGCGAGCCGAGGGTAAAGAAGCGGTAAAGGGGCGCGGAATGAAAATGTTCGTTGACTACTGACTGACCGGTTAGTTAGCATGGCCGGCCATGAAAAAAACCGCGACCCTTTCCGTGCCGCTCACTGATCCGGCCGACGAGTCCTCCGCCTCACCGATCCGCCAGCGGCGCAAGGAAGAGCGCCCCGGCGAATTGCTGGCGGCGGCGCTGGCCCAGTTTGTCGAGCGGGGCTACAGCGCCACCCGCCTCGACGACGTGGCGGCTCAGGCGGGGGTGACCAAGGGCACCCTCTATCTCTACTACGACAACAAGGAAGCCCTGTTCAAGGCCGTGCTGGCCCAGAACCTGGTGCCCCTGATCGACGAGGGCCGACGCTACATCGAACAACACCAGGGCAGCCAAGCCGAGTTGCTGAAGGGCTTGATGATGACCTGGTGGCAGCAGGTGGGCGCCACCGCCACCGGTGGCATCTTCAAGCTGATCATCAGCGAGTCCGGCAATTTTCCCGATGCGGCGGCCTACTACTACGAAGCGGTGATCCTGCCGGCCCGGGAAATGATCGGCGGCGTCCTCCGGCGCGGCATCGAACAGGGGGAGTTCCGCCCGATGGACGTGGAATCCGCCTTCCACGTGATCTTCGCCCCCCTGTTGATGCTGTCCCTCTGGCGCCATTCCTTCGCCATCTGCGGCCAGGGCATCGACCCACAAAAATATTTGGCAACCTCCGTCGAAATGACCCTGAACGGTCTGCGGCAGGAAGGCATTGCCGTCCATTCCTCCCACCCCAACCCTTCCCTTTGAAAGCCCCGCCATGGACGCTACCGTGAAGCTTCGGCTCCTGCCCTTCGCCTTGCTCGGCCTTGCCGCCTGCTCGTCGCCGCCGCCGCCGGAAGTGCAGCCGCGCTTGGTGAAGTCGATCGTGGTCGGCCAGGGGGGCGAGGCGACGGGACCCATCTACAGTGGCGAAGTGCGCGCCCGGCGGGAAAGCCTGCTGGGTTTCCGCATCGGCGGCAAGATCGTCGAGCGCCTGGTGGATGCCGGCGCGGTGGTCAAGGCCGGGCAACCCCTGGCACGCATCGACGGTGCCGACGCCGCCCTGCAAGTGGTCCAGGCGGAAGCCCAGCGCAGCCTGGCCGAGGCCGAGGCCAGGCGTTATCGGGACTTGAAGGAAAAGAACTTCATCAGCCAGTCCGCCCTGGACGGCAAGGAGACCACCCTCAAGGCCGCCGCCGCCCAGGCTGCCCTGGCCCGCAACCAGGCCGCCTACACCACCCTGGTGGCCGACAGGGATGGCGTGATCGCCGCCGTGCTGGCCGAGGTGGGGCAGGTGGTGTCCGCCGGCCAGGGCGTCATGCGCCTGGCCCAGAAGGGGGAGCGGGAGGTGGCGCTGAACATTCCCGAGGAAGGCCTGACCGGCCTCAAGCCTGGGGTCGAGGCCGAGGTGACTTTGTGGGCGGGCGAGCGCCGCGCCATCCAGGGAAAGTTGCGGGAACTGGCGCCGGCCGCCGATCCGGCGACCCGCACCTATCCGGCCCGGATCGCCCTGCCACCGGCCGAGGCCGCCTTGCCCCTGGGCTTGAGCGCCACGGTCAAGTTCGTCGGCACCAGCAGCGCGGCGCGGGACGCGGGCAAGCAATTCAGCATTCCCCTCGGGGCCGTGTTCCAGGACGGCGACAAGCCGGCGGTGTGGGTCATCGACAAGGACGGGATGCTCAGTTTGCGGCCGGTCGGCATCAGCCGCTACGGCGAGCGGGAGGCGGTGGTCAATGCCGGTCTTGAGGGCGGCGAGCGCCTGGTGGCGGCCGGGGTGCACAAGCTCCATGGCGGCGAAAAGGTGCGGCTGGTGGACGCCGCCCAAGCCCGCTGAGAGCCCGCGCCCATGAAAAAAGTCAATCTGTCGGCCTGGGCCCTGGAACACAGCCAGATGGTGATGTACCTGATGGCGGTGCTGCTGCTGGGGGGCGTGATGTCCTTCTTCAAGCTGGGCCGCAGCGAGGACCCTCCCTTCACCTTCAAGGTCATGGTGGTGCGCACCCTGTGGCCCGGCGCCACGGTGAAGGAGGTGGAAGGCCAGCTCACCGAGCGCATCGAAAAGAAATTGCAGGACACGCCCTGGGCCGACGTGGTGCGTTCCGCCTCCCGTCCGGGCGAGTCCCTGGTGTTCATCGCCCTCAAGGACTACACGCCGCCCAAGGAAGTGCCCGATGCCTGGTACCAGGTGCGCAAGCAGTTGAACGACATCCGTAGCACCCTGCCCGCCGGGGTGCAGGGGCCCTTCCCCAACGACGAGTTCGGCGACGTGGACATCCTGATCTACGGCCTCACCGGCGACGGCGTGGACCTGCCGGAATTGCGCCGCTACGCCGACGACATGGCGCGGGACCTGCGCACCCTGAAGGACGTGAAGAAAATCGAAATGATCGGCGTCCAGGAGGAGCGCATCAACGTGGACATCGCCCCCACCCGGCTCGCCGCCCTGGGGCTGACGCCCAAGCAGATCGGCGATGCCATCGATCAGCAGAACGCCGTGGTGCCCTCGGGCTTCGTCGAGACCGCCAGCGACCGCATCCAGTTGCGGGTCAGCGGCCGCTACGATAGTGTCGAGGCGGTGCGCAACACGGCCCTGATGGCCGGCGGCAAGACCGTCAAGCTGGGGGACATCGCCCGCGTCAGCCGCGGCCTGGTGGATCCACCCGCGCCCCAGATGCGCATCGACGGCAAGCCGGCGGTGGCCTTCGGCGTGGTCATCGCCAAGGGCGGCAACGTGCCCCAGCTGGGGGAAACCGTGGGCAAGCGCATGAAGCAGTTGGAAGCAGCGCTGCCCGTGGGCGTTGAGGTGCACGTGGTGGCCGACCAGCCGGAAGTGGTGCGTTCTTCCATCGAGCTGTTCGTCCATTCCCTGGCGGAGGCGGTGATCATCGTTCTCGCCGTGTCCTTCCTCAGCCTGGGCTTGCGCACCGGGGCCGTGGTGGCCTTGTCGATCCCCATCGTGCTGGCCCTGACCTTCCTGCTGATGGGCATCTTCGGCATCGACCTGCAACGGATTTCCCTCGGCGCCTTGGTGATCGCCCTCGGCCTGCTGGTGGACGACGCCATCATCGCCGTGGAAATGATGGTGGTGAAAATGGAACAGGGCTGGGACCGCTTCAGCGCCGCCACCCACGCCTACACCTCCACCGCCTTCCCTATGCTCACCGGCACCCTGATCACGGCGGCGGGCTTCCTGCCCGTGGCCTTCGCCAAGTCGGCGGCGGGGGAGTACACCTTTTCCATCTTCGCCGTGGTGACCATCGCCCTGCTCACCTCCTGGGTGGTGGCGGTGGTGTTCACGCCCTGGCTGGGCCACAAGATCCTCGATCCCAAGGCCCTCATGGCCAAGGCCCAGAAACATAGCGAGGACATCTACGACACGCCCTTCTACCGCCGCTTCCGCGCCTTGGTGGAATGGTGCCTGGACCATCGTTGGCGGGTCATCGCCGCCACGGCGGGGGCTTTCGTCGTCACCATCGTGCTGTTCGGCGTGGCGGTGCAAAAGCAGTTCTTCCCCGCCTCCAGCCGGCCCGAGCTGCTGGTGGACGTGTGGTTGCCCCAGACCGCCTCCCTCAAGGCGAGCGGCATGGAGGCGGCCCGGGTCGAGGCCCTGCTGGCCAAGGAGCCGACGGTGGAGAGCTACTACACCTACATCGGCAATGGCTCGCCGCGTTTTTATCTGCCCCTGGACCAGCAATTGTTCAGCGACAACTTCGCCCAGATCGTGGTGGTGACCAAGGGCCTGGAAGAGCGGGAAGTGCTGAAGAAAAAACTCGACGCCCTGTTCGAGGGGGATGATCCCGGCTGGAGCCACCTGCGGGTGCGCACCGGTCGCCTGGAAAACGGCCCTCCCGTCGGTTATCCGGTCCAGTTCCGCGCCTCCGGCCCCGACGCCGAGGTGGTGCGGCGCATCGCCGCCGACGTGGCCGTCGTGATGCGCGCCCATCCCGGCCTGCGCGACGTGCACCTGGACTGGAACGAGAAGGTGAAAAGCGTCCGCGTCGAGGTGGACCAGGAGCGGGCCCGGGTGCTCGGCGTCAACAGCCAGGACATCGCCCTGACCCTGCGTGCTTGGCTCAACGGCGCGGCCGTGACCCAGTATCGGGAGGGCGACCGCCTGATCGACGTGGTCTGGCGCGCCGGGCGCCGCGACAACGACAACGCCGCGACCCTGGAACGCCTGCCGGAACTGGATATTTCCGCCAGCGACGGCCGCCATGTGCCCCTGGCTCAGGTGGCCAAGCTGGTGCCCGTGCTGGAGGACGGCGTGATCTGGCGCCGCGACCGGGTGCCCACCATCACCGTGCGCGGCGACCTGGCGGACCAGAAGGTGCAGGCCCCCACCATTTCCACGGCCCTCGATCCGCAAATGGACGCCCTGCGCGCCAAGCTGCCGTCCGGTTACCGAATCGAGATGGGCGGCGCCATCGAGGAATCGGCCAAGGGTTCGGACTCCATCGCCGCCGTCATGCCCCTGATGCTGCTGACCGTGGTGACCCTGCTGATGATGCAGTTGCAGAGCATCAGCCGCACCGTGATGGTGGTGCTCACCGCGCCCCTGGGCCTGATCGGCGTGTTGCTGGGCTTGCTGGTGTTCCAGGCCCCCTTCGGTTTCGTCGCCAACCTGGGCGTGATCGCCCTGATGGGCATGATCATGCGCAACTCGGTGATCCTCATGGACCAGATCGAGCAGGACGAAGCCGCCGGCCTGTCCCGCTGGGAGGCCATCGTCAGTTCCACCGTGCGCCGCTTCCGCCCCATCGTGCTCACCGCCGCCGCCGCCATCCTGGCCATGATCCCGCTCACCCGCCAAGTGTTCTGGGGGCCCATGGCCATCGCCATCATGGGCGGCCTGATCGTGGCCACGGTGCTGACCTGCCTGTTCCTGCCCGCCTTGTACGCCGCCTGGTTCAAGATCGGACGGCAGGAAAGCGCGCCGACGACATGAGGGCCGGGGCTAAAATGATCTTTTCCACCGCTTTGAGCCCGATCGGGGTCAAGGTAAATTAGAATTTACTGATATTTAGGGGTAGCCATGAGCGTCGCCGTCAATTTTGATCAAGCTCGTTACAACATGGTCGAGCAGCAAGTCCGTCCCTGGGCGTTGTTCGACCAGGAAATCCGCGAGCAGCTGTCCGCCGTGCGGCGGGAGGACTTCGTGCCCGCTGCCTATCGGGCCCTGGCCTATGCCGACACCGCCATCCCCCTGGGGCACGGTGCCGAGATGCTGCACCCGGTGATCGAAGCCCACGCCCTCAAGGCCCTGGAACTGAAGAAGCATGCCCAGGTGCTGGAAGTGGGCACCGGCTCCGGCTACATGGCCGCCCTGCTGGCGACCCATAGCGCCCAGGTGTGGACCGTGGAAATCGAGCCTGCCCTGGCCGAAACGGCCCGTGCCAACCTGCGTCGGGCCGGGGTGGACAACGTCACCGTCAGCGTTGGCGACGGCCTGCAAGGTCTGCCCGCCCATGCCCCCTACGACGCCATCATGGTGTCCGGTGCCGTGACCGAGATTCCCCGCGTCCTGCTCGACCAGCTCAAGGTGGGCGGTCGCCTGTTCGCCCTGGTGGGCAGCCCGGTGCAAACCATGGTGGTGGTGAGCAAGGTGGGCGAGGGTGAATTCAGCCGCCGCGTCATCCTCGAAGCCGGCGCCGCCTATTTGCGCAGTGCCGCCCCCCGTTCCGCCTTCACCTTCTGAAAGTAAAGTCCGCCATGGAACAACTCTCCCCCGTCGATCTCAAGGCCTGGCTCGATGACCCCGAGCGGCCCAAGCCCCTGCTGCTGGACGTGCGCGAGCCGCGGGAGTTTGAGATCTGCCACATCGACGGCGCCCAGTTGATGCCCATGAGCAGCGTGCCGGCCAGGGCGGCCGAGCTGCCCCGGGACGGGGAGATCGTGGTGATCTGCCACCATGGCGGCCGCAGTTTCCAGGTGGCCATGTTCCTGCAACAGCATGGTTTTTCCCGGTTGTACAACCTGAATGGCGGGGTCGAGGGCTGGGCGCTCCAGGTGGACCGCACCATGGCCCGCTACTGATCGAGGTGAAACCGATGAAGTCCAAAGCTGTCCGCAACCTCGGCCTGTTCGGCGCCCTGCTGCTGGCCGGGGCCGCCCAGGGCGCCGACCTGCTCGCCGTCTATCGCGATGCCCTGGGCTACGATGCCCAGTACGCCGCCGCCAAGGCCGCCGCCGACGCCGGGCGGGAAGCCCTGCCCCAGGGCCGGGCCGGCTTGCTGCCCAACATCGCCTTGACGGCCAATACCCAGAACAACGACATCGAATCCCGGGTCAAGAGCAATCCCGTCGTCAACCGCAGCGTGGACTACCGCAGCAACGGCTGGACCGTGAGCCTGAGCCAGCCCCTGTTCCGCTGGGACCGTTGGGCCGGCTACAACCAGGCCAAGGCCAAGGTGGCCGCCAGCGAGGCCCAGTTCGGCCTGGCCAAGCAGGACCTGATCCTGCGCACCGCCCAGGCCTATTTCGACGTGTTGCAGGCCCGCGAGGCCCTGTCGGCCGCCGAGGCCAGCCGCAAGGCCATCGCCGAGCAACTGGAGGAGGCCAAGAAGGCCTTCGAGGTGGGCACCAAGACCGTGGTGGAAGTCCATGACGCCCAGGCCCGCTACGACCTGGCCACGGCCCAGGAAATCGTCGCCGGCAACGACCTGGAAGTCAAACGCCAGCAGCTGCGTCTGGTGGCGGGCAAGCCCTACGACTACTTGAAGGACCTGGGCAAGAACGTCAATCTGCTGCGTCCCGAGCCCGACAACGGCGAGCAATGGGTGACCAGCGCTGAGGAGGCTTACTTCGGCGTTCAGGCCGCCCAGGCCCAGGTCACCGTGGCCGAACAGGAGGTGTCCAAGCAGCGCGGCGGCCATCTGCCCAGCCTGGATTTGGTGGCGAGCCGGGGCCGCAGCAACCAGAACGACAACATCCTGACCCCGGGCATCGGTAGCGACACCCATTCCACCGTGGTCGGCTTGCAACTGACCGTGCCCATCTTCGCCGGCGGCGCCGTCAGTTCTGCCGTGGATCAGGCCGTGGCCCTGCGCGAAAAGGCCAACGCCGACCTGGACAATGCCCGCCGTAGCGCCGCCCTGCTGGCCCGCCAGTCCTATCTGGGGGTCAATGCCGGCCTGGCCCAGGTCAAGGCCCTGGAAGCCGCCCTGATTTCCTCCCAATCCGCCCTGGAGTCCAACAAACTGGGCTTCGAGGTGGGGGTGCGCACCAATATCGAGGTGCTCAATGCCCAAAGCCAGTACTACGACACCCGGCAAAAGCTCAAAAAGGCCCGTCTCGACACGCTGGTGGCCCTGCTTCGCTTGAAAAGCGCCGCCGGCACCCTGGGCGAAACCGACCTGGAGGCCATCAACCGCCTGCTCGAGTGAGGGGGGCTTTACCCCGGCGCCAACCATGCCGCCCCGAGGGGCGGTATTTTTTTGCCAATTCCCTAAAGGTTTCCCTCAAGTTGCCGATAAAGGGACTAGATAGGGTTGATGCCGCCGTGAGAAACGGGGCTGAAGCCAGGTGGAGATATATGACAAACGGCTGAATTGGAAATTGCCAACCAGCTGAATAAAAAGCCTAATTTGGCAAAGGGTTGATCATGAGCGTGGATCTTTCTACAAAGCTGCCGAGCGTCGCCAGCGTGCCGACCCAGGGGGGCGGGGCGACGACGACCGGCGTGCCGACGGCGGATGCCGGACGGGCTGCCGCGGCCACGACTGCCGCCGTGCAAACCGCGGCGCCGACCGCCGCCGCGACCGCCGCGCACGAGAAAAGCGTGCAAAAGGTGGTGGACGACCTTCAGCAACGGGTGCAATCCGTGGCGTCCAGCTTGCAGTTCTCGGTGGACAACGAGTCCGAGCGATTGGTGGTCAAGGTGGTGGACGAAAACACCAAGGAAGTGATCCGCCAGTTTCCTTCCGAAGAGGCCCTCAAGCTGGGCCGGGAAATCGACCGCATGCGGGGCCTGCTGCTCGACGAAAAAGCCTGACGACAGCCGGTTTGTGGTGATACATGGCCTCGGTGACGAGGCCATTTCTTTGTCCGGCGCTCCTGCCCGGGCCGCTGTCAGGAGCGGGATGCGCGGAACCCCGTCATGAATTGCGCCAGGTTCTGCACCGCCGGCAAGGTCATGGCGTTGTAGATCGAGGCCCGCAGTCCGCCCAGGGAGCGGTGGCCCTCCAGCCCGGAAAACCCCTCGGCCTGGGCGCGGCGCAGGAACTCCGCTTCCAGGGCGGCATCGGCCAGGGAAAACACCACGTTCATGCGGGAACGGTCGGCCGCCGCCGCGTGCCCCCGGTAGAAGTCGGGGTGTGCGTCGAGGACGTCGTAAAGGCATTGCGCCTTGGCCTCGTTGAGACGGGCCATGGCTGTCAGGCCGCCGATGTCCCGCAGCAGCCAGCGGGTCACCAGCAGGGTCACGTAGATGGCGAACACCGGCGGCGTGTTGTAGATGGAATCGGCCCGCAGGTGACTGCGGTAGTCGAGGATGGCGGGAATGCCGGCGGGCACCGCATCGAGCAGTTCGCGACGGAGGATCACCACGGTCACGCCGGCCGGCCCGAGGTTCTTCTGGGCGTGGGCGTAGATCAGGTCGTAGCGGCGCGGGTCGATGGGGCGCGAGAGGAAGTCCGAGGACATGTCGCAGACCCGGCGCACGCCGTCCAGACCGGGCACTTCGTGGAACTGGAGGCCCTCCACCGTTTCGTTGGAAACGTAGTGGAAATAGGCGGCGTCCGGCTGACAGGCCAGTTCGTCGGCTTGGGGCAGGCGGCGGAAGCCGAGGGGCTCGCCGTCCCAGAGCACCCGCACCGGCCCTTCGTGGCGGGCCTCGGGGATGGCCTTGGCGCTCCAATAGCCGGTGCGCAGGTAGTCGGCGGTTTTGCCGCTGTTGCGCAACAGCAGCATGGGCACCATGGCGAACTGAAGGGAGGCACCGCCCTGGAGGAACAGCACGGCGTAGTCGTCGGGCAGGCCCAGTAGTTGGCGGATGTTGCTTTCGGCTTCGTTCACCACGGTGGCGAACCAGTCGGAGCGGTGGCTGATGCCCAGTACCGACAGGCCCGTGGCGTCCACGGCGGTGATGGCCTGCTGGGCCTCGGCCAGGACGCCCTCGGGCAGCACGCCGGGACCGGCGGAGAAATTGTGGCGGTTGTTATGGTGGTTCATGGCGGGCCGTTCAGGCGGCTGCGTCCTGGCAGCCGGCGGCGCGCAGCACCATGGCGCGGAAGGCGGCGAACAGCTTTTGCATGGGTGCCTGCTTGTAGGCGAAACGGTCCACCGGGTCCATGGCGTGCACCACCATGGCGTGTTCGGCCTCGAAAATCAGCAGGCGGCCATCGGTCGTCTCGGCGCAGTCGATGCCCAGGTAGTCGAGGCCGATGGCGCGGTACACCGCGTCCAGGGCCGCCTGGTGGCGCAGGGCGAAATCCTGGTCGAAATGTTCCATGAAGGCCGCCTCCTCGGCGCGCTTGGCCGCGCTGTCGGCCATGCCGGCGTTGAGGTAGTGGATCATCCAGTGGTCCGAGATGCCCATGTGACAGGCGAAAGGCCGACCTGCGACGAGGACCACGCGGTATTTGCGGAACAGGCCGTCGGCGCTGCGGTAGTCCACGAAGGGGGCGATGAAGAATTCGTCCCCCGCCATGGCGGCGAGCTTCTGCGCCAATTCGGCGCGGTTGTCCACCTTGTACAGGTCGTTGCCGGCGTGGGAATCGAGGGGGCGGAGGATCAGGGGAAACGCCGTGCCGGCAGGTCCTTCCCAACCGGCGACGATGGCGTCGAGGTTCTCCCGGGTGAGGCGGAAGGTGGGCGGCACGGCCAGGCCGGGATGGTCCTGCAACAAACGCGAGACGGTATCCCGGGCGACGCGGTGGATATGGGCGGGGTCGTTGATGACGGGCTTGGGCCAGGCCGCCAGACGCGCCGCCCAGGCCTCGATCAGGGGACGGTTGTCCTCGGTCTCGCTCATGGCGAAGAACAGCACGTCATGCTCGGGCAGTTCGATGGCGGCGGGATCGGCCGTGGCGTAGCTGATCGTCAGTTCGATGTCGGAATCTTCCAGCAGGCATTCCACCGGCACGTTGGCCATCAGGTTGCCCGGCGCCATCAGGGCCAGCAGGCGCAGGCGCAGCGGACGGGTCGTCGGTTGGCGGTAGTGGCGACGCAGCTTGAGGGCCTCGGCCTGGACTTGCAGCGCCAGCTCGGGCTGGCGATAGAACTGGAGCAGGACCGAAGCGTCGAGCAGGGCGTAGGCGTCGTCGGGGTCGGCTTCGGCCCGGGCCAGCAGGCTCTGGCACAGGGAAGTCAATTCGACGCCGGCGAAATTGAGGCGCATCAGCCGGGCGAGGCCGAGGAATTCGGGGTGGGACGGGGACGGACAGGAGGCGGCGTGGTCGGGCAAGGGAATCGTTACAGCCATGAATCGCGAAGCGTCCGAATCTACGCGATGTCGGGGTAATCCGAAAAAGAGAATTGCGGCTAAATGTAACGGGTAGTAAAGGTCATGCGGACGGCATGGAAGCCGGCGCTGGCAGCGGCTTTGCGCCGTTCAGGCGTGGCGCGGCAGGCGCGTTTCGACCCAGGCCAGCAGACGCTCGGTGGCGCCCCGGTGGCGGTCGCTGAAAGCCTGGGCGGCGGCGCCCATGGCTTGCCGCCGGGGGCCGTCCGCCAGTAGGGCGAGGGCGGTCGCGAGGGCGGCCGGGGCGTCGGCGGCCTGGAGCGCCGCCTTTTCCGCCAGGGCGTTGGCGGCGGCCTCGGCGAAATTGTAGGTGGAAGGCCCCAGTACCACGGGCTTACCCAGGGCGCAGGCCTCGATCAGGTTCTGGCTGCCGAAGTCGAGCAGGCTGCCGCCGATCACCGCCACGTCGCAGGCTTCGTAGTAGGCGAACATTTCCCCCAGGCTGTCCCCCAGCCAGACGTCCGTGCCCGCCGCCAGGGGCGATTCATCGGAGCGGAACTGCAAGGTCAGCCCGCGCTGGCGCACCAGGTCGGCCACTTCGTCGCGGCGCTGGGGGTGACGGGGCACCAGTGCCAGCAGCGCGTCGCCCCGCTCCAGTCGGCACCAGGCATCCAACAACAGGGCTTCTTCCCCTTCCCGGGTGCTGGCGCAGAGCAGCACCGGCCGGCTGCCCAGGCGCTGGCGGAAGGCTTGGCCCAGGGTCACCTGTTCGGCCGGGGGAGTGATGTCGAACTTGATGTTGCCGACGACGCTGACCTGCAAGGCGCCCAGTTGGGTCAGGCGGCGGGCATCGGCCTCGGCCTGGGCGGCGACGCCGGCCAGGCTGCCCAAGGCTTCGCGGGTGAGGGCGGCGAGACGGTCGTAGCGCTTGGCGGAGCGCTGGGACAGGCGGGCGTTGGCCAGCAGCAGGGGAATTTCGCGGGCGGCGCAGGCGGCGATCAGGTTGGGCCACAGCTCGGTTTCCATGATCAGGCCGAAGTCCGGCTGCCAGTGGTCGAGGAAGCGGGCCACGGCACCGGGGTAGTCGTAGGCCAGGTAGGCCCGGTCCACCTCGTCGCCGTACAGGGCGACGCCGGTTTCCCGGCCGGTGGGGGTCATGTGGGTGAGCAGGATGCGGTGCGTGGGGTAGCGTTGGCGCAGGGCCGCCACCAGGGGTTGGGCGGCGCGGGTCTCGCCCACTGAGACGGCGTGGATCCAGATCAGGGGACGACGTTGCCGCCGCGCCGGGTAGCGGCCGAAACGTTCTCCCCAGTGTTGGCGATATTCCGGTTGCAGGCGGGAACGCCACAGCAGGTGGAGCAGGATCCAGGGCAGCAGCAGCCAGAGCAGCAGGGTGTAGAGCAGGCGGGGCATCAGCGAAGGGGCGGAACGCCAGGCAGGGCGGCGAGGGCGTGGATCACCCGGGCCAGGTCGGGGGGCTGGCCCTTGCTCCCCAGGTTCACCGCCAGGGGGCCGGCATGAACGCCGGTGAGGCCGGGATTGGAGCCGGCAAACAGGGCCAGGGTAGGGCGGTGCAGGGCCGCCGCCAGGTGGGTGAGGCCGGTATCCAGGCCCACCACCAGGGCGGCGCCGGCGAACAGCCGGGCCAGGTCGGGCAGGCCCAGGGGCGGCGCCACCTGGGCATCGGGAATGGCGGCGGCGATGCGGGCGGCACGCTCCCGTTCGCGCGGGCTGCCCGCCGGCAGCAGGCAGGCGAGACCCCGTTGGTGCAGGTGTTGGCCGAGGGCGGCCCAGCGCGCTTCGGGCCACAGCTTGTCGTCCCGGGAGGTGGCGGTGAGCAGCACGGCGTGGGCTGCCGCGCCGCCTTGGGGCGATGGGGGCAACCAGTCCGCCGCCAGGGGCGCGGCGCGCAGGCCGTAGTCCAGGGGCAGGGGGGCGAGGTCATAGCCCAGGGCGGCGGCGGCCAGTTCCCGATTGCGTTCCACCGCATGGTGGCCCGGCGCGATGGCATAGCGGCGGTCGTAGCTGCGGGCAGCCAGGGGCTCCCGGGCCGAGGCGGCGTCCTGGCCGCAGCGCAGGCCGCCGGGGGCGAGGCGGGCGAGACGGACCAGCAGGGCGCTCTTGATCAGACCCTGGCTGTCGATCACCCGGTCGTAGGCCTGGGCTTGCAGTTCGTTGCGGAAGCGCCCCATCTCACGCCAGGTGGCGGCGGAGAACAGGTGGCGGCGCCAGCGCCGGATCGCCACCGGAATCACCCGGTCCACGCCGGGGTGGAGGCGGGGAATGGCGCTGAAGCCTTCCTCCACCAGCCAGTCGATGCGCGCCTCGGGGTGCTGCCGTTGCAGATCGCTGACCACCGGCAGGTTGTGGATCACATCCCCCAGGGACGAGGTTTTGACAAGGAGAATGCGCATGGCTGACCGGGGGCGGCGAAGCGGTCCGGTAGAATCGGAAAGAGCGAAATTATAGCCAAGACATGACTTCGACCCTGCCCCTGTCCGCCACTCTCATCACCAAGAACGCCGCCACGGTGCTGGCGGACTGCCTGGCCAGCCTGTCCTTTTGCGACGAAATCCTGGTGGTGGATTCCGGCAGCACCGACGGCACCCCGGACCTGGCGCGGCGCCTGGGCGCCCGGGTGATCGAGAGCGAATGGCGCGGCTTTGGTCCGCAAAAACAGTACGCCGTCAGCCAGGCCCGCCATGATTGGGTGCTTTGCCTCGACGCCGACGAGCGGGTCAGTCCCGCCCTGGCGGCCGCCATTGCCGCCGCCCTGGCCGCGCCCAGCGCCCAGGCCTACCGCTTCCCCCGCTGCAACCGGTTTCTCGGTCGCTACCTGCGCCACGGCGAGGGCTATCCCGATTGGAGTCTGCGTCTGTTCCACCGCGGCCATGGCCGCTGGTCCGATGACGCCGTCCATGAAAAAGTCGTGGTGGCAGGCCCGGTGGCCGAGCTGCGCGGCGATCTGCTGCACGACAGCGCCGAAACTTTGGAAAGCTACCTGTCCAAGCAGAATCGCTACACCAGCCTGGCGGCAGCCGAGGCCCTGGCCCGGGGCAAGGCCGCCGGCGCGGGGCGCCTGCTGCTTTCCCCCCTGTTCCGTTTCATCAAGTTCTATTTTCTGCGGCGCGGTTTTCTCGACGGCTTGCCGGGATTGATCCACATCCTCATCGGCTGTCAGAACAGTTTCGCCAAGTATGCCAAGATGTTGGAGGCGCGCCGGAGCAGTGGCGGCGAATCCTGATCGAGTGACGGGGAGGGACAATGGATAAGCGCGAAGCCTTTCAGGCCATGGCGGCGGACATGGCGCGGGGGATACAGGCCTTTCCCACCAATGCCCAGGTGGCCATGAAAGTCCGCCAGGCCCTGGACGATCCCGATTGCCATGTGGATGCCGCCGCGACCCTGGTCCAGGCCGAGCCGCTGTTGGCGGCCCGGGTGGTGGCCCTGGCCAATTCCGCCGCCTACAACCGTTCCGGCCGGGCCGTGACCGACATCCGCACGGCGGTGTCCCAGGTGGGATTCCGTACCCTGCGTTCCCTGGCCTCGGCCCTGGTGACCCGGCAACTGGCCAGCAACAACGAAGATCCCGCCGTCCAGGCCATGGCGGCCCAGTTGTGGGAGCACACGGCCCACGTGGCCGCCCTGGCCCACGTCATCGCCCGCCGGGTGACCCGCCTCGATCCCGAGACCGCCCTATTCGCCGGCCTGGTGCACGAAGTGGGCGGCTTCTACCTGCTGTCCCGGGCGGCGGATTTCCCCGGCCTGCTGGATGGCGACTTCAGCGAATGGGTGGACGAGGGTGAAACCCTGGTGGGCAGCGCGGTGCTCAAGGTGTTGGAAGTGCCGGCGGCGGTTCAGGAGGGCGTGCAGGGCTATTGGCACGGATTCCTTTCCCTGCCGCCGCTGACCCTGACCGACACCCTGCTCCTGGCGGAGGAACTGGCCCCGGTGCTGTCGCCGGTGCATCACTTGGCGGGCATGGATCCGTCCCTCGACCATCGTGCCGAGGTGGACCTGGTGCTGGGCAGCGAAACCCTCAGCAGCATTCTCGCGGAATCGGCCCAGGAGGTGGAATCCCTCACCGGCGCCTTGCAGTTCTAGGCGGGGCTACAGTTCCAGGGGATCCACGTCCAGGTGCCAGCGCAGGTCGCGGGGCGCCTTGAGGTCGTAGAGTTGCGCGCTCCACTGGCCGAGGAACTGTTGCAGGGCCGGGCGGCTCGGGGATTCCACCAGCAGTTGCGCCCGTTCCAGACTCATCAAGCGCACCATGCGCATCGGCACCGGGTCGTAGAGGCTGACGCCAGGCGGCAGCAGGGCTTCGGCCAGTTGCCGGGCCTCGCCGAGGAAGGCCAGGGATTGTTCCACCGTGCGCGCCTCGGCCCGCAGCAGGGCCTGGTGGGCGAAGGGCGGAAAGCCGGCGTCCTCCCGCTCCGTCAGTTGACTGCGGGCGAAGGCGGCGTAGTCGTGGTCGGCCAGGGCGCGGTACAGCTCGTGGTCCGGGTATTCGGTCTGGATCAGCACCTCGCCGGGCAGGTCGGCCCGACCGCTGCGGCCGCCCACCTGCATCAACTGGGCGAAGAGCCGTTCCGGGGCGCGGAAGTCGGCGGCGAACAAAGCCGCGTCGGCGCCCACGGCACCCACCAGCGTGAGCTTGGGAAAGTCGTGGCCCTTGGCCAGCATCTGGGTGCCGATCAGGATGTCCGCCTCACCGCCGTGGATGGCCTCCAACAGCGCCTGCCATTTCTTCGGGCTGTTGGCCGAGTCCCGGTCGATGCGCAGCACCCGGGCCTCGGGAAAGTGTTGTTGTAGGGCTTCTTCCAGGCGCTGGGTGCCACGACCGAAGGGCATGATGTCCTGGTTGCCGCAACTGGGGCAGGCCTTGGGGATGCCGGTTTCCAGACCGCAGTGGTGGCAGCGCAGGCGCTTGTCGGCCAGGTGCACCACCAGATTGGCGGCGCAGCGGCGGCAGCGGGAAATCCAGCCGCAGGCGGCACAGGCCAGCACCGGGGCGTAGCCGCGCCGGTTGAGGAAGACCAGGCTCTGCTCGCCCCGTTCCAGCCGGGTGCCGATGGCGGCCAGCAGTTCGGCGCTCATGCCATCCTGTAGTTTTTGGCGACGGGTGTCGATGACCCGCACCGTGGGCATGGTCTCGGCCACGGCCCGCTGGGCCAGGAGCAGATAACCATAACGACCCGTGGTGCCATGGTGGTAGGTCTCCAGGCTCGGCGTGGCGGAGCCCAGCACGATCGGCACGTCCCGCTGCTTGGCGCGGTAGATGGCCACGTCCCGGGCCGAATAGCGCAGGCCATCCTGTTGTTTGAAGGAGGCGTCGTGCTCCTCGTCCACCACGATCAGGCCGAGGCGGGGCAGGGGCATGAAGACCGATAGCCGGGTGCCCAGCACGATGTCGGCCTTGCCTTCCAGGGCGTCGAGAAAGCCCCGTGCCCGGGCCGCGTCGGCCACGCCGCTGTGGGCGGCGACGATGCGGGCATTGGGAAAGCGGGCGGCGACCCGGCCCTGCAACTGGGGCGTGAGGGCGATTTCCGGCACCAGCATCAGGGCCTGCTTGCCGGCGGCGAGGACTTCCTCGATGGCGTGCAGATAGACCTCGGTCTTGCCGCTGCCGGTGACGCCGTGGAGCAACAGGGTTTCAAACCCCGTGGTGCGGGTGATGGCGGCCACGGCCCGTTGCTGTTCCTCGGTGAGCTGGGGCCGGGCCGGGGGCGGCACTTCCTTGTGAGGCTTGTCCTTCAGGGCCCGGGGCAGCTTGCCCTTGCGCAGCAGGGGCGGCAGGGCGAAGTTCATCACTTCGCCGAGGGGGTGCTGGTAGTAGCGGGCGCAGAACTCGGTGAGGGCAATCCAGTCCGGCGGCAGGGGCGGCATGTCCCGCAGGATTTCATCCACCGGTTTGAGTTTGTCCGCCGGTTGGTCGCTTTCCGCCAGCAGATCCAGGATGAGGCCGATCTTCTCGCCCCGGCCGAAGGGAACCTTCACCCGCAGGCCGATTTCATCGCCGACGAGGCCTTCTGCCCGGTAATCGAACAGGCGGGGCAGGGGGACGTCGAGGGCGACCCGGACAATCGCCGAGGCGGCAGAAGGGGTTGCCGTCGCAAGCTCGACTTCACTTTCCTTTTTGATGCTAACCCCCTGCCGGAAAAGGACTTCTAAGTTGCTAACAGAAACTGTGGATAACTTTGTGAATTATGACGGGGCCAGGGGGCTAAGTATTGGGCCCACAAGGCGATTTCTTAAATTGCGCAACAATTCAGCAACATTAAATTCAAACAAAATCAATGACTTGATTTGTTTTCCTTAAAACGGGGCATGTTTCTCCCCCCGTTTTAGGGGGTGGCCCCAATTCTGTGCATAAGTCCAGGTTTTTGGTGCGATGCATCGATGCCGCCCGGTGACTGGACGGGCGGGCTTGTCAAGGGTTTCAAGCAGTCGTTGGGACTATTTTTTTCGGCTGTGCTTATGCACGGTATCCACCAGCACCGCCACATTTTCGGGCGGGGTGAACTGGTTGATGCCATGGCCCAGGTTGAAGACGTGCCCCCCCTGACTGCCGTCGCCGAAACTGTCGAGGACGCGCTTGGCCTCCGCCGCCACCGCTTCGGGCGTGGCGAACAGGCTGAAGGGGTCCATGTTGCCTTGCAGGGCCACCTTGTCGCCGACGCGGCGGCGGGCGGCGCCGATGTCGGTGGTCCAGTCCAGGCCCACGGCGTCGCAGCCGATGGCGGCGATGTCCTCCAGCCACTGGCCGCCGCCCTTGGTGAAGACGATGCTGGGAATGCGCTCGCCGTCCCAGGTCTTGTGCAGGCCGGCGACGATTTGCTGCATGTATTGCAGGGAGAACTCCTGGTAGGCCGCGTGGGACAGGGCGCCGCCCCAGGTGTCGAAGATCTGCACCGCCTGGGCGCCGGCTTCGATCTGGGCATTGAGGTAGGCGGTCACTGCGTCGGCGTTGATCTTGAGGATGCGGTGCAGCAGGTCGGGCCGGCTGTAGAGCATGGTCTTGACGGTGCGGAAGTCGTCGGAGCTGCCGCCTTCCACCATGTAGCAGGCCAGGGTGAAGGGGCTGCCGGAAAAGCCGATGAGGGGCACGCTGCCGTCCAGGGCGCGGCGGATTTCCGCCACGGCGTCCATCACGTAGCGCAGGTGCACGTTGGGGTCCGGGGCTTCCAGGTCGCGGATGGCCCACTCTTCCCGCAGGGGACGTTCGAACTTGGGACCCTCGCCCTCGGCGAAGTAGAGCCCCAGGCCCATGGCGTCGGGCACGGTGAGGATGTCGGAGAACAGGATGGCCGCGTCCAGGTTGTAGCGGGTCAGGGGTTGCAGGGTGACCTCGCAGGCCAGGGCCGGGTTCTTGCACAAATCGAGGAAGCTGCCGGCCCGCTTGCGGGTTTCGCAATACTCGGGCAGGTAGCGGCCCGCCTGGCGCATCAGCCAGAGGGGGGTGTAATCGACGGGTTGCCGCAGCAGGGCACGGAGGAAGGTGTCGTTCTTGGGGCGGGCCATGGGGGCTCCCGGAGCAGTAAAACCTGGGATTTTACCCGTGGCGGGCAGCGTCGCCGCGCACTGATTGAAAAGCCGACACCAGCCTCATCCCCGGGGGCGGAATGCTGGTGTCGGCAACGACCGACCGGCGCCGGGGAAGGCCGGTCCGGGCCGGAGGAAGACTCAGCGGATGGCGGCCGTCAGGCGGGCGATGGTGTCGTCGAACAGGCCGAACAGATCCTTGGCCTGCTCGTCGCCGCCCACGGTGAAAGGCAGCACCACCACGGGCGTGCCGGTCTTTTGCGAGAACCACTCGGCCGGGCGGGCCGGGTTGTAGGCGGCGCGGATCACGGCCTTGGGCTGCTGGGCGGCGACGCGGCCGGCCAGTTCGCCGAGCCAGGCCACGGACGGCTCCATGCCCGGCTTGGGCTCCAGGGTGCCCACTTCCTTGATGCCCAGCCAGTCGTAGAGATAGGCCCAGGCCTTGTGCTGGCTCACCACGGTCTTGCCGCGCAGCGGGGCCGCCGCCGCTTCCCAGCGGACGATGGCCTTCTGCCAGCGCTCGGCGAAGGCTTTGTAGTTGGCCTGGTAGGTGGCGGCGTTGGCGCCATCCAGGTCCGACAGGCGCTTGGCCAGGGCCTCGCCGATCTTGAGGAAGTTGCGCGGATCGGTCTGGATGTGGGGATTGCCGGCGGCATGGACGTCGCCGTCGGCCCGGTCGAGGCGGGTGGGTACTTCCAGCATGCGCACATGCAGGTAGGCCTCGAAATAGCCGGGCTGGCCCGGCTGGGTCTTGCCGTTGCCGGATTCGCGCAGGGCCAGGGGCAACCAGCCGATTTCCAGCTCGGCGCCGGTGGCCACCACCAGGTCGGCGTTGCGCAGGCGGGCGATCAGGGACGGCTTGGCTTCCACCCGGTGGGGATCTTGCAGCCCCGAGGTGGCGGCGAAGACCTTCACCTTGTCGCCGCCGATTTCCTGGGTCAGGGCGGCCCATTCGGGCACGGTGGCGAAGACGTTGAGGGCGGCCAGGGCCGGCAGGGCGATCAGGCTGCCCACGAGGCCGACGAGGCCGGCGAGAAAGAGCGACAGGGATTTCTTCATGATGGCTTCCTTTAGTACTTGTGGGCGCCGTGGGCGCCGAGGCTGACGATGTAGTGCAGCCATATCTGGTTGTCGGCTTCGCCGCTGCGGGACTTGTCGCGGGCGTATTGCAGCCGGATCAGGGAGAACTCGGAGGGCGACCAGTCCACCATCACCGTGTTGCGGCTGGGGTCGTGGCGGGCCAGGATCGGCAGGTCGGCGCTGTTCAGGTTGGCCCCCAGGTTCACGTTGCCGTAGTCGAGACGGTCGTAGCGATAACCGGTGCGCCAGGTGGGGGCGAACTTGTAGACGGCCTGGGCATACCAGCCGGATTGGCGGCTGTCGAGGCTGTCGGAGATGCCGCCGGTGCAGTTGCTGGCGTTGGCGGTGTCCTTGTCGGCGCAGGTCAGGGTGCCGTTTTCCTGGCGGCGGAAGTATTCGCCCTGGACCTTCAGGTAACGCTGGCTGGGGTCGCCGTTGGGCGCCCATTTCCAGACGCCGTCCGCGATCCAGGTCTTGCTGGTGCCGCTGAAGGTGTTGGCGGTGGCCACGCCGTTGGCGTCGCTGTCGTCGTAGCTACGGCCCTGGGGCTTGCTGCCGACGAAGGACAGGCCGGCGCGCCAGGAATGCTCGATGCCCACGTCGCCGCCCACGTGGGCGAACACGCTGCCGGTGGTGAAGCCGTTCTTGTTGCGGTTGGTGCTGGGGAAGCTGCCGCCCTTGCCGCCCTCGACGCCGAACTCAAGGAAGGTGTCGGTGGGGGCCAGCCATTTCAACTGTACTCCCTCGCCCTTCATCTGACCGCCGAAGAAGGCCTTGTAGGCCAGGGGCGCATCGGAAAAATCCCAGGCGTGGGCATGCTGCTCGTTGATGTAGCCGACGCCGGAGAAGAAGCGCCCGGCCTTCAGGTTGAAGCCGTTGGACAGGCCCAGGGTCTGGATGAAGCCTTCCTCCACGGTGGGCGAGGCGCCTTCTTCGGGGGGAATGGCGAGCACCATCTTGCCGCGGAAGTAGCTGTCGATGTTCGACTCCACCACCAGTTCCGACTCGCCCAGGTTGAAGCCCCGGGCCGGCGGCGCCACTTCGCCGTTGGAGGGGACGAAGCCGTTGATGGCGTAGGGACGATTGTTGGCGTTTGCCTTAATGTTGTTGTACATGCCCGACAGGATCAGGGATACGGCGGGGTTGAAGGCCGCTTCGTTGCTGGGGCGGGCGGTGGCTGCCACCGAGGCCGCCTGGGCTGTCGCCGTGGCGCTGCTGGCCGCCTGGGCGGCTTCGCTGGCCTGATTCTGGGCCTTGCCGGCGGTGGTTTCCGCCTGGGCCAGACGTTGCTCCAGGGCGTTGATGCGGGATTCGTAGCTGTTGCGCATGCGCGCGATTTCTTCCTTCAGGGCCTTCAGGCCGGCACTGTCGGCGGCCAGGGCCGGCGCGGAAAAGAGGGGCAGGGCGACCATCATCGCCCAGCAGGTGCGGGGTTGGAACATGGAGATTCTCCAAAGCAATGAACAACGCCATCCGCGTGGGCGGATGGAACGGCGTGGTCGGGACTTCAGAGGGGGAGTGGCGGCGCCCGGGCGCGGAGGGTGACGATGCCGGCGCTGCTGCGGGCGACGGCGATGGCCGGGGTGCGGACGTGGGCCGCCCCGGCGGCGGGAAGCTGCCAGGTCGGACTGGCAGCGAAACTATCCAGGGCGGAAAAGGCGATGCAGGTGGTGCAGGCGTGGGACAGGCTCAGGGCCGCGCCATGGCCGTCCTCGTTCTGCTGGATGGCGCTCTGGGCCGCCGCCCCGGTGTGGCCGATCATGTGCGCCAAGGCGGCCTGCTGGGCTAGGACCAGGAGCAGGGCGGCGAGGAGCGCGATGAAGGGACGGGGCAGGCGTTTCATGGAGGCGGCATCAGACCACAGTCGGTGACGGGAATCAACCCAGGGCGGCGGGATGGGTATCATGCCTCAAATGCAACATTGTTGCAAAAGCAATTTTGTTGTGTTTCAATCGACCAATCATGATCGACGCCATCGAAAACACCTCCCCGGCGGACCTGCTGCGGGCCAGCGGCGCCCGGGTGACCGCCGGGCGCACCCGCGTCCTGGCGCTGTTGCGGGGTGCCCCCCATCCCGTCAGTCACGGCGAACTGGAGTCGGCCCTTGCCCAGGACGGGCAACCCGGCCTGGACCGGGTGACCCTGTACCGCATCCTCGACGACTTCATCGCCCGGGGCCTGGCCCTCAAGGCCGCCGACGCCCGGGGCGTGTTCCGCTACTCCGCCGTGGAGCCCGCGGCGGACCATGGCAGCCATGCCCATTTCCGTTGCAGCGAATGCGGCCGGGTGTTCTGCCTCGACGTGCCGCGGCCGACGCCGCCGACCCTGCCTCCAGGGTTCCGTCTCGACCGGATGGAGTTGGACATCCGCGGCGTGTGTGCCCGCTGCAATGCCGGCGGGGCGGGGGCATGACCTCCCTGTTCAACCTGTCGCCCTTCTGGCAGGCCCTGGCGGGCAGCCTGCTGGGCGGCTTCCTGAGCATGGCGGCGGCGGCCTGTTTCACCTTCGCCCTGCCCCGCCGCTGGATCGTGCGCCTAGTCAGTTTTTCCGCCGGCCTGCTGCTGGCCGTGGCCTTGCTGGACCTGCTGCCGGAGGCCGTGGCGTCGGGCATGACCATGGAGCGGCTGGGCCTGTGGTTGTTGCTCGGCCTGGTGGGGCTGTATCTGCTGGAACGCAGCGCCCTGTGGCGCCACGACCACGCCGGGGAGGCGGGCCACCATCACGATCAGAGCGTGCCGCCCCTGCTGATCATGAGTGGCGACACCCTGCACAACTTCACCGACGGCGTCCTCCTGGCGGCGGCGTTCCTGGTGGATCCAGCCCTGGGCTGGAGCACGGCCCTGGCGGTGGCCGCCCACGAGGTTCCCCAGGAAGTGGGGGATTTCGTTCTGTTGCGGGAAGCGGGCTGGAGCCGGGGCCGGGCCTTTTTCTGGAACGCCGTTTCCAGCCTGGGTTCCGTCCTCGGCATGGTGGTGGGCTGGGTCTGGCTGGAACAGGCCAGGGACTGGCTGCCCGTGGTCATGACCCTGGCCGCCGCCAGTTTTCTGTATATCGCCGTCAGCGACCTGCTGCCCTGGCTCAAGCGGCAACGGGAAGGCGTGGCCTGGCAGGCCGGGCTGCTGGCCAGCGGCGTCGGCGCGGTGATGGCCGGTGCCACCTGGTTCCATTGACGGACCACGGGCGATGAGGACGACGGTCAAGTTCCCCTGGGTCTGGCTGCTGGCATTGCTGGTGTGCCTGGTGCAGCAGGGGGCGGTGCTCCACGGTCTTTCCCACGGCCTGGAAACCCTGGCTGGAAGCCAGAACGGTGCAGTGCAAAGCCTGTCCCTTCTGGTTGACGATGGTCCGGGCGAACCCGACGATGCCCTCTGCCTCACCTGTGTCGCCCTGAATTGTTTTTCCGCCCTGGCCCTTGCGGCGTGCTTCCTTTGTCCCGTCGCTCAACGACGGGAGGTGCTTGCCCGCTGGCGCTGGCGACGGTTGTCCCAGCGCCATTCTCCCCGCACCCGGGCCCGTTCTCCGCCGCTTACCTCCGCCGCTTTCTAAGCCGCGCCCATCCCGTCGTCGCTTCATCGCGCCGATCTCTGGGCAGGGGCTTAGTCATCCGTGTTTCCTTTGTTGCCTTGCCTGCCTGGAATGTCGATCCCGACGGGACACAGGCGACAAAGGGAGAAGACGCCACACCGGCCCAAAGGGGCCGCCGTCGGAGCAAGGCCATGAACGATTACCGCATTCCCGTCACCGTCCTCACCGGGTTTCTCGGCGCAGGAAAAACCACGCTGCTCAACCACTGGGTCAAGCAAGACGCCATGGCCGACGTGGCCGTGCTGATCAACGAGTTCGGCGAAGTGGGGCTCGACCACCTGCTGGTGGAAAAGGTGGAGGACGACATGGTCCTCCTGGATTCCGGCTGCATCTGCTGCACGGTGCGGGGCGACTTGTCCCGGGCTTTGGAGGAACTGTTCCAGCGCCGGCTGCAAAAAAAGATCGCCGGGCTCAAGCGGGTGGTGATCGAAACCACCGGCCTGGCCGATCCGGCGCCAGTGATCTACACCCTGATGGAAGATTTCCCCATCGCCGAGCGCTACCGCCTGGACGGCGTCGTCAGTGCCGTGGATGTGAACTTCATCGCCGGCCAGTTGGCGGACTACCCCGAGGCGGTGCGGCAAGTCACCATGGCTGATCGCCTGCTGCTGACCAAGTGCGACCTGGCCACGGCGGAGGTCATTGCCGGCGCGGGGCGGCAGTTGTCCCGCCTCAACCCCGGGGCAGCCCAGATCCACGTCCATCGCGGCCAATGCGCCGCGGAGTCGGTGCTCAACTGCGGCCTCTATCAGGTGGCCCAAAAGCCAGATGAGGTGGCGGCCTGGCTCGGCGTGGAGGCGGCCAAGGCGAGCCGGAGCGGCGGACACCACCATCACCACCACGACGTGAATCGCCACGGCGACAAGATCGAGGCCCATGTGCTGCGCATTGAGCAGCCCCTCAAGTGGGGGGAGTTCTCCACTGCCCTCGACGTGCTGCACACCACCCTGGGCCAGGGGATTTTGCGCATGAAAGGCCTGGTCAATGTGGCCGGGGAGGAGCAACCCCGGGTGGTGCATGGGGTGCAGCATGTGCGCTATCCCCACGGCACCCTGCCCTCCTGGCCGGACGCGGACCGGACCACAAGGCTGGTGTTCATCGTCCGGGATTTCCGTCGGGAATGGCTGGAACGGGCCTTCGAGATGTTTTGCAAAACATCGGTGCTGCCCGAGGAAGCGGCGGAAGTCGGCACGGAGGCGGAGCTGCCATGAATGTCCGCGATCCCTTGGTCCCGCCCGGGGCGGCAACCCACCGCGCCGAAAATTTGCTGGCACTGACCGCCATTTTCGAGCCCGAGGTCCAGGCGGTGCATTGGCCGCGCCGGGCCAAGGGCGATGTGCTGGCCTATCTGGCGGAGGCCGCCCGCCATGGCCGCCTGGGCCGGGGCCTGCGACAGACCGTGGCCCAGGATGCCGCGCCGGACTTGACCGACCTGCCCGACTTGCCCGGCCGCGCCGCCCTGGCCGCCGAGGTGGCCACCCTGTGCGCGATTTACGGCGACTTGCTGGGCTGTCCCGCCATCGGCCTGCGCATCGAGGTGGTGGATGGGGCCATGTGTCCTCGCTTCCACGTGGATCGCACCGGTATCCGCCTGGTGTGCACCTGGCGCGGCAGCGGCACCGAATGGGTGGACGACCCAGGCCTGGATCGCGCCCGCCTGGGGCTGGGCAGCGGCGGCCTGGCCGACGAGCAGAGCGGCCTGCTGTCGGTCGCCGCCACCATCCACCAGGCTCAGGCCTTCGACGTCGTCCTGCTCAAGGGGTGCCTCTGGCAGGGCAACGAGGGCTGCGGCGCGGTGCACCGCTCGCCGGCGGTCACGCCGATTCAGGCGCCGCGGGTGCTTTTGGCCCTGGACGCCCTGTGGGAGGACTGACATGGAAGTGTGGGATGTGCTGATTGAGGATTTATGCCATACCTGGCCGGGGAGCAGGCATTGCCTGCGCGTGCCCGAACTGCGATTGGCCCAGGGCGAACGCCTGTTTCTCCACGGCCCCAGCGGCAGCGGCAAGAGCACCCTGCTGGGCCTGATCGCCGGCGTCCTGTCGGTGGAAGCCGGCCAATTGTGGGCCTTGGGAGCACCCCTTCACTCCCTCAAGCCCGCTGCCCGGGACCGCTGGCGCGGTGAGCGGCTGGGCATTCTGTTTCAGACCTTCAACCTACTACCGGCCCTGCCGGTGCTGGACAACGTCCTGCTCGCCTGCCGCTTTGCCCCGGCACGGATGGCCCGTTTGGCGACGCCGGGACAAAGCCCGATGGTCGCGGCGGAGGCCGAGGCGCGCCGCCTGTTGCGCCATCTGGGCATCGGCGACGAACTGCACCGGCGTGCCGTCACCGCCCTTTCCCTGGGGCAGCAGCAGCGGGTAGCTGCCGCCCGCGCCCTGCTCGGCCGGCCCGCCCTGGTGCTGGCCGACGAGCCCACCTCGGCCCTGGACGAAGACAATCGCCAGGGTTTTCTCGATCTGCTCCTGGCCGAGTGCGCCGCCAACGGGGCATCGCTGCTGTTCGTCAGCCACGACCGGCGGCCGATGGACCGCTTCGATCGCAGCCTGTCCCTGACGGACATCCTTCAGGAGGAGACGCCATGAATCCCAGCCGTTTTTTCCTGCTGCGCCTGGCCTTGCTCAGCGCCTGGAACCGGCGCGGGACGTTGTTCTGGGTGGTGCTCAGCCTGGCGCTTTCAACGGCCTTGATGCTGGCGGTGGAAGGGCTGCGGCAACAGGCCCGGGCCACCTTCGAGGAATCCGTGGCGGGGGTGGATCTGATCGTCGGCCCGCGCAACAGTCCGGTCCAGATTCTGTTGCAGGCCGTGTTCCAGGTGGGCGAAGCGGGGCCGGGTCTGTCCTGGGCCAGCGCCCAGGCCCTGGCGCGGCAGGACGGCGTGGCGTGGACGGTGCCCATCGCCCTCGGCGATTCCCTGCGGGGTTATCCCGTGCTGGGCACGACCCCGGCCTATCTGGAACACATGGCCTTCGGCGGCGAACGGCTGCGGCTGGCGGCGGGCGCGGCGCAACTGGGCCTGTTTCAGGCGGTGGTTGGCAGCGAGGTGGCGGCCCGCCTCGGCTATCGACCCGGCGACCGTCTGGTCCTGAGTCACGGCATGTCCCTGGACGGCGATGATGATGACGATCATGACGCTGGCCATGGAGCGCACGCCGACGATCACCACGGCCTGCACCATCACGACCATGGTGACAAACCCTTCCAGGTGACCGGCGTGCTGGTCGCCACGGGCACGCCGGTGGATCGGCAGGTGTTGGTGAGCCTGGCTTCGCTCCAGGCCATCCACCTGGACTGGCAGGGCGGCGCGCCCTTGCCGGGCTTCGTCATTCCGCCCGAGCTGGTGAAGAAATTCGACCTGACGCCCAAACAGGTGGATGCCGTGTTTGTCGGCCTGGAGCGGCGCAGCGACGCCCTGGCCCTGCAACGGGCCATCAACGACGGCAAGCTGCCGGGACTGTCCGAACCCATGACGGCCCTGTTGCCGGTCCTCACCCTGGAACGCCTCTGGCAGGTGGTGGCTGTGGTGGAGCGGGCCCTGCGGGCGGTGGCCGTCCTGGTTCTGGTGACCGGGCTGGCGGGCATGGTGGCGGCCCTGATGGCCGGCCTTAATGAACGCCGACGGGAGTTGGCCCTGCTGCGGGCGGTGGGGGCCGGGGCGCAGCACGGTTTCTGGTTGCTGGCCCTGGAGGGGCTTTGGCTGGGCCTCATCGGCGTGGCCGGCGGTGTGATTCTGGTGCTGCTGGGTTTCGATGTGGCGGCGCCCCGCTTGTGGGCGGCTCTGGGTTTTGCCGCGCCCCCCAGCGGCCATCTGGCGGATCACCTGCCTTGGGCCTGGCTGCCCGTCCCCCTCCTGGCGACCTGGTTCGCCGCCCTGTTGCCGGGCTGGCGGGCCTGGCGCCTGTCCCTGGCCGACGGGCTGACGCCGCGTTTGTGAGGCTGATGATGAAAATATTTGGACGATTTGTGTTGCTGGCCGTGCTGTTCCTTTGGGCGCTTTCCGCTTCGGCCTTCACCGTGGGGGAGGGCTTGTCCGCCGGCCCGAAAACCGCGCCCGCCGCCGCTCCGGGGGGCGACCGGGATTTTCGTGAAATCACGTGGGACGATCTCATCCCCAAGGGCTGGGACCCCCGCAGCGCCTTCAAGGGCCTCGACCTGTCCCGCGTGCCGGATAGCGATCCCCGCGCCAGCGCAGCATTGGAAAAACTGCGGGATCTCTGGGCCAATGCTCCCACGGAGCCCAGCCTCAAGGGCGAGCGGGTGCGCATTCCGGGTTTTTTGCTACCTATCGAACGCAAGGGCAACACGGTGAGTGAATTCTTGCTGCTGCCCTATTTCGGCGCCTGCATCCACGTACCGCCGCCGCCGGCGAACCAGATCATCCAGGTCAGTATTTCCCCGCCCTTGAAAAACGCCCAGGCCATGGACCCGGTCTGGGTCAGCGGCATATTGGACGTGGACCGGCGCGACACGCCCTGGGGTAAGGCCGGCTATCGGATGAAGGGAGAGAAGGTGACGCCCTACAAAATGCCGGCGCGGTGAGGAAGCTTGGTCGAGGTATTTGACTGAACGCCCGTGACGACGCGGCTAGCGCATCTGGAAAACGCAAAACCCTGGATTCCCGCTTTCGCGGGCATGACGCCGACGTGAGACGGCGGTAAAGGTGCGCTACGCCGTCACTCCACCTGCACCAACAAGCCCTTCAAATACTCGCCTTCGGGAAACGCCAAAGCCACCGGGTGGTCCGCCGCGCCTTGCAGGCGCTGGACGATGCGGGCTTCGCGGCCTGCATCGAGGGCGGCTCCGGCGGTGATGGATTGGAACAGTTCCAGGCCGATGCCGCCGGAGCAGGAATAGGTCATGAGCAGGCCGCCGGGGGCGAGGAGTTTGAAGCCGTTGAGGGCGATGTCTTTGTAGGCGCGGCTGGCGGTGTCGGCGTGTTTGGCGCTGGGGGCGAATTTGGGCGGGTCGAGGACGATGATGTCGAAGGTCTCCCCGGCGTCCTTGCGGCGGCGCAGTTCGTCGAAGACGTTGGCGCAGACCCACTGGGCACGGCTAGGGTCCAGCGCGGGGTTGAGGGCTAGGTTGGCGCTAGCGGTGTCGAGGGCGGGTTGGGAGCTATCCACGGAGATGACTTCTTTGGCGCCGCCCGCCAGGGCTTGCAGGCTGAAGCCGCCGGTGTAGCAGAAGCAGTTGAGCACCCGTTTGTTTTTGGCCAGTTGGCCCAGGAGCTGGCGGTTGTCCCGCTGGTCCAGATAAAAGCCGGTTTTGTGGCCGCCGATGATGTCCACTTTCATCTGGACGCCGTTTTCGCGGATGACGATGTCGTCTGCCGGGGCGTCGCCATGGAGCCAGCCGGTGGTGGGCTCCAGCCCTTCTAGCTTGCGCACGTCGGAGTCGGAGCGTTCAAACACCCGGGCGCAGCCGGTGGCTTTGACCAGGGCGGCGACGATGGCTTTGCGCCATTTGTCGCTGCCGGCGCTGGTGAGCTGGATGACGACGGTGTCGCCGTACTGGTCGGCGATGAGGCCGGGCAGGCCGTCGGATTCGGCGTGAATCAGGCGCAGGCCACCCTGGCCTTGCAGGGCGGGCAGGGCTTGGCGACGGGCCACGGCGGCGGCGATGCGGCGTTTGAAGAAGGCGTCGTCGATGGTTTCTTCGCCGTCAAAGGTCCATACCCGGGCGCGGATTTGCGACTCGGGGCTCCAGGCGGCCTTGGCCAGCAGCTTGCCGCGGTGGTCCAGAACGTCCACCGTGTCGCCGCTGCGGGCGCGGCCTTCGAGGCTTTGCACGGAGGTGGAAAAAATCCAGGGATGGCGGCGCAGGACGGAGCGTTCTTTGCCTTTGACGAGAATGAGTTGGGCCATGGCGGAAGGAAGTTCAGCGGGCCACGGTCAACCAGAAGGGAATGGTGACCATGGCGAGGACGGTGGTGACGGAAATGACCCAGGCCACGGCGGCGCCGTCGCCGCCCATGCGTTGGGCGAGGATGTAGGCGGAGCTGGCCACGGGCAGGGTGGCGAAGATGAGGGCGGTATCGGCATCCACCCCGGCCAGGCCCAGCCAGGCGGCGCTGGCCAGGGCCACCAGGGGCAGGGCCAGCAGCTTGACCGCCATCAGGTAGGCGGCGGCGGGGAGAGCCTTGAGGGGCATGCCGCCGCGCAGCTTGAGGGCGGCGCCGACGGACATCAGCCCGAGGGCGATGGAGGCATCGGACAGCCGGGCGAGGAAGGCGCGGACCGGCTCGGCCAGCTCCAGGCCGAGGCCGCTCCAGATCAGGCCGGCGACGGTGGACAGGATCAGCGGGTTGCGCGCCAGTTCGCGCCAGATGCCCAGGTTGCCGTGGCGGGCCAGCATCCAGACCGCGCCGGCGTTGGCGATGGGCACGGCCACGCCGCACAGCAGGCCCATGGCGGCGATGCCGGCGGCGCCGTTGATCTTGCCGGCCACCGCCAGGGCGACGTAGGAGTTGAAGCGATAGGCGCACTGGTAGAGGGAGGCGAATTGCAGCGCGGGAATGCGGAACACCAGGGCCACCAGGCCCAGCACCACGCCGCCGCCCATGATGCAGACCGCCACGGCGGCCAGGGGGCCGGCGCTGCTCAGGGCGATGGGGTTGCGGGTGATGGCGTTGAACAGCAAGGCCGGGAAGAGGATGAAGTACACCAGCTTTTCCAGGCCGCTCCAGAAGTGGTCCCCCAACTGAAACGCGCGACGCAGCCAGGCGCCGAGGGCGATCAGGGCAAAGTCCGGCAGCAGGAGCAGGGCGGTTTGCATGGGGGCAAAAGAAAAGGGCGGAGGCGCATTCTACGCACTCCGCCCCGGCGCGGCGGGCAGCCGCGGGCCGTTCGCGTCCGGGTCAGGCCGCCGCGGCCATGGAGGGGCCGGCTTGGTTCTGGGCGCGGGGCTGGGTGTTGGCGCTGTCGTCCTCGTCGTCGAGGATGTCGATCTGCAACAGGTCCAGCACTTGGCGGGCGACGCCCCGGCTGGCGTTGTTGAGGGCCGAGGGCAAGGGGGCGGGCAACTGCTTTTGCAGCAGCACCTTGCTGGCGGACAGAGCGTAGACCGGGTCGAGGATGCGGTCGTGGAAGGGGGCCAACATCTCCTGCACGGTTTTTTCCGCCGCTTCCTTCTGCCAGGCGTTGGTGGGCCACTGGGTGGGAATGGCGTAGGCCCGGGGGAACATCTCCAGGTCGCGGATCACGGTGCGGATGTCCTCGTGGGAGTCGCGGAAGGGCAGCAGCACCAGGTCGGCCAGGCCGTAGAGGCGGCGGTCCATTTCGGTGCGGTTGCCACCGCCGTCAATGACGCCGAGCCAGGCCTTGAGGCTGCGGATCTTGTCGGTGACCTTGCCCAGGGCCTCGCGGGAACGGGCGTCGGCCACCAGGTAGCGGCGTCCGGCGGGATCGAGGGGCTCGCGATAGGTGTCGGTCAGCACGCAGACGGAACGCTGGCCGAGCAGGCCGAGGCCGTGGCTGAGCATGTGGGACAGTGTGGTCTTGCCGGTGCCGCCCTTGTTACCGATGACGCAAATAATGTCTGCCATGTTGTCTCTCCAGTGGAGGGAGTCCGCCGTGATCCGGCGTGGCCGGGGCGGCTATGAGGCGGGATTATTGGCGACGACGGGGTGCGACGATGGGGGGAAATGGGGGCCTTAGGCCGGCCTATTCGGCATCGGTCGGAGCACCCGGGGCGGGGTGGTAGCAGTAGAGCTGGGTCTGGCGCCGGTCGTCCACCGCCAGAATCCGGGTTGGCACCTGGTCCGGCACGGCGAAGCTATTGGCGACCAGCAGCGCCCCGGGTTCCATCTCGGCCTGGGCCTTGTCCCATAACCGGGCCATGGGCACGGGGGAGAGGAAGGCGTATACCAATTGGTAGCCGCGCAGGGGAACGGACCAGAAATCGCCGTAGCGGATGGCGACGTTACTCAAATGGCGGTTGCGCCAACGGGCAATGAAATAGGGGATGGGGGCATGTTCGACGCCGATGAAGTGACAATCGGGGCGTAATCCTGCCAGTTGCTGTAACAGGCCGCCAGTGCCGCAACCCAGGTCGAGGCACACGCCCGGTTCGGCGGGCAGCAGGCTGGCCAGGGCTTCCCCGGTGGCGGCATTGCTCAAGTAGAGGGGGACGCGGCTGGTGTCGGTGCGCCAATAGACCAGCAGCAGCAGGACGAAGCCGCCGAGCCAGAGCAGGGGCGGCAGGTGCAGGCCGTTGAGCAGCAGCAACAGGGGCACGAAGCAGAGATGGATGGCCTGCCACCAGAGGGGAGCCTGGCGCAGGCGGGCGACCCAGGTGGCGAACAGGGCTTGCATGCCGGCCAGGGCGAAGGGGTATTGGAGCAGGATGGGCTTGACCCAGGCCATGACGACGGCGGCGAACAAGCCGAACAGTTGGGGCAGGATGCCGGCGCCGAAAAAGGTGAGGGGCGGCAGGGCGGAAACGGGGCGCGGGGTTCGGCGGGACATGGCCGCGATGATAACCAGGGGGAGTTTTTTCTGGCAAAAAGCATCGGCAGCGTTGACAGCTTTGTGCGGTGCCTCCATAATGCCGGGCTCTTCTGGAGGGATTCCCGAGCGGTCAAAGGGATCAGACTGTAAATCTGACGGCACTGCCTTCGAAGGTTCGAATCCTTCTCCCTCCACCAAGATATTGAAGCAATTGGTTTTTTAGCAGGCGGTTAGGTCAAGCGGGTGTAGCTCAGTTGGTAGAGCACTTGCCTTCCAAGCAAGATGTCGCGAGTTCGAACCTCGTCGCCCGCTCCAATTGGTTCTGGTCTTGGGTAATTGCAGGTTTCTGCCCTTGTAGCTCAGTGGTAGAGCACTCCCTTGGTAAGGGAGAGGCCACGTGTTCAATCCACGTCAAGGGCACCATTATTTGATGTACTAGGCTGCCGCAAGGCGTTTTTCTGATCGAAGATCTTTGGGGTAACGGATCATGGCAAAAGGCAAGTTTGAACGTACGAAGCCGCACGTAAACGTCGGCACGATTGGGCACGTTGACCACGGCAAGACGACGCTGACTGCAGCGATCACCACCGTGCTGTCCCGCAAGTTTGGTGGCGAAGCCAAGGCTTACGACCAAATTGACGCAGCGCCCGAAGAAAAGGCCCGTGGTATCACCATTAATACCGCCCACGTCGAGTACGAAACCGCCACCCGTCACTACGCCCACGTCGATTGCCCGGGCCACGCTGACTACGTCAAGAACATGATTACCGGTGCCGCCCAGATGGACGGCGCCATCCTGGTCTGTTCCGCCGCTGACGGCCCCATGCCCCAGACCCGCGAACACATCCTGCTGGCCCGCCAAGTGGGCGTGCCCTTCATTGTCGTGTTCCTGAACAAGTGCGACATGGTGGATGACGCCGAACTGCTGGAACTGGTCGAAATGGAAGTGCGCGAGCTGCTCTCCAAGTACGACTTCCCCGGCGACGACGTGCCCATCATCAAGGGCTCCGCCCTGAAGGCCCTCGAAGGCGACCAGTCCGAAATCGGCGAGCCCGCCATTTTCCGTCTGGCCGACGCCCTGGATAGCTACATCCCCACCCCCGAGCGCGCCATCGACCAACCCTTCCTGATGCCCATCGAAGACGTGTTCTCCATCTCTGGTCGCGGTACCGTCGTGACCGGTCGTGTCGAGCGCGGCATCGTCAAGGTCGGCGAAGAAATCGAAATCGTGGGCATCAAGCCCACCACCAAGACCACCTGCACCGGCGTCGAAATGTTCCGCAAGCTGCTGGATCAAGGTCAAGCCGGTGACAACGTCGGCGTCCTGCTGCGTGGCACCAAGCGTGAAGAAGTCGAGCGCGGCCAAGTGCTGGCCAAGCCCGGCTCCATCACTCCCCACACCCACTTCACCGGTGAAGTGTATGTCCTGTCCAAGGACGAAGGTGGTCGTCATACCCCCTTCTTCGCTAACTACCGTCCCCAGTTCTACTTCCGTACCACGGACGTGACTGGCGCCATTACCCTGCCGGAAGGCACCGAGATGGTGATGCCTGGCGACAACGTGTCGATCACCGTCAAGCTGATCGCCCCGATCGCCATGGAAGAAGGTCTGCGTTTCGCCATCCGTGAAGGCGGTCGTACCGTCGGCGCCGGTGTCGTCGCTAAGATCATCGAGTAATTTCAGCGGTAATTAAGTAAGCGGGCGGCGGTCGTTTTCGATCGCCGCCTTTGTAGTCTCTGCCGCAGGGGTGTAGCTCAATTGGTAGAGCAACGGTTTCCAAAACCGTAGGTCGGGGGTTCGATTCCCTCCGCCCCTGCCACCGATTCATCGTCGCTGGGATGCCATGGCTGACAAATTAAAGTTCGTAATCGCTCTGTTGTTGGTGGTGTCGGGCATCGTGGGGTTTTATCTATTGGCCGAGCAGCCGATGATCCTGCGGGTGCTGGCCGTCCTGGCGGGTGTGGCGGCGGGTGGCGCTGTGGCCTGGTTCACGGAACCGGGGCAGCGCTTTTTTGTCTTTGCCCAGGAGTCGGTGGTCGAGGCCAAGAAAGTCGCTTGGCCGAGCCGTAAGGAAACCTTGCAGATGACGGCGGCCGTTTTCGTTTTTGTGTTGACCATGGCCGTGGTGCTGTGGGTGACGGACAAGACGCTTGAATGGGTGCTTTACGACCTCGTGCTGGGTTGGAAATGACATGACAACAAAACGCTGGTACGTCGTACACGCATATTCCGGCTTCGAAAAGAGCGTCAAGAAGGCGCTGGTGGAGCGCATTACCCGTGCCGGTATGCAGGACAAGTTCGGTCAGGTGTTGGTGCCTGTCGAAGAAGTGATTGAAATGAAGGGCGGTCAGAAGAGCATATCTGAGCGCAAGTTCTTCCCCGGTTACGTGCTGGTGGAGATGGACATGGACGACGACTCCTGGCACTTGGTCAAGAGCACGCCCAAGGTCACCGGTTTCGTGGGCGGTACCGGCAACAAACCGACGCCGATTTCCGAAAAGGAAGTCGAGAAGATCATGCAACAGATGCAGGAAGGGGTGGACAAACCCCGTCCCAAGGTGCTGTTCGAAGTGGGCGAGATGGTGCGGGTCAAGGAAGGCCCCTTCACCGACTTCAATGGCAGCGTCGAGGAAGTGAATTACGAAAAGAGCCGTCTGCGGGTTTCCGTGACCATTTTCGGTCGCGCTACCCCGGTGGAACTGGAGTTCTCCCAGGTGGAGAAATCCTGAGCGTCAGGTTTTGGTAGTAAGGGTATGCCCGGGACCCTGATTCGGGCAGAGGAGCGTCGGTAGTTTTTCCACGGAAGAGCGAAGGCGCGTTACGACTCACGCAATAGGAGCCATCATGGCAAAGAAAATCATCGGCTACATCAAGCTGCAAGTGCCGGCGGGCAAGGCCAATCCTTCCCCCCCCATCGGTCCCGCCCTCGGTCAGCGCGGCCTCAACATCATGGAATTCTGTAAGGCGTTCAACGCCCAGACCCAAGGTGTCGAGCCCGGCCTGCCCATCCCCGTGGTGATCACCGCCTTCGCGGACAAGTCCTTCACCTTCGTGATGAAGACCCCGCCCGCCACCATTCTGATCAAGAAGGCTGCCGGCATCCAGAAGGGTTCTTCCAAGCCTCATACCGATAAGGTTGGCAAGATCACTCGCGCCCAGGCCGAGGAAATCGCCAAGACCAAGCAAAAGGATCTGACTGCTGCCGATCTCGACGCAGCCGTTCGCACCATCGCCGGCTCTGCCCGCAGCATGGGCATCACCGTGGAGGGTCTGTAATCATGGCTAAGCTGTCCAAGCGTGTACAGGCGCTGCGCGCCAAGGTTGACCGTAACAAGGTTTATCCCGTCGCCGAGGCCCTGGGCCTGGTGAAGGAATGCGCCACCGCCAAGTTCGACGAGTCCATCGACATCGCCGTGAACCTGGGCGTGGATGCCAAGAAGTCTGACCAAGTGGTTCGTGGCTCCGTCGTGCTGCCCGCCGGTACCGGCAAGAGCGTGCGCGTGGCCGTGTTCGCCCAGGGCGACAAGGCCGAGGCCGCCAAGGCCGCGGGTGCCGAAGTGGTCGGTTTCGACGACCTGGCTGCCGAAGTCAAGGGTGGCCGCATGGACTTCGACGTGGTCATCGCTACCCCCGACGCCATGAAGGTGGTGGGTGCCCTGGGTCAGGTGCTGGGTCCCCGTGGCCTGATGCCCAACCCCAAGGTCGGTACCGTGACCATGGACGTGGCCACCGCCGTCAAGAACGCCAAGGCCGGTCAAGTGCAATACCGTACCGACAAGGCCGGCATCATCCACGCCACCATCGGTCGTGCTTCCTTCAGCGTCGAGGCCCTGCAACAGAACTTCAGCGCTCTGCTGGACGCGTTGCAAAAGGCCAAGCCCGCCGCTGCCAAGGGCCAGTATTTGAAGAAGATCGCTCTGTCCTCCTCCATGGGCGCCGGTGTGCGCGTGGATCAGGCCAGCCTCGGTCAGTAATTCGTAGTAAAGAACTTTGGGCCGTCGCGGCACTTTGGTGCCGCGGCGGGTTATCAAAGACCGTAGGTGTTGGCCGATCGGCCGGCGTAATGGAGTGCAGCATGGCTCCGCCTACGCAGATGGCGTCTCCCAAGAACAGGATTCAAGATTCTCCTGATCGACGGTCGCCTTGGGTGCGGTGGGGAAATCCGCCGCGTGTTGACTTGAAAGGAGGAAAGACCTGATGGGTCTGAATCTCAACGACAAAAAAGCCGTTGTGGCTGAGGTGGTGGCACAGGTGGCCAACGCCCAGACGCTCGTCGTTGCCGAATACCGTGGTATCGAGGTGGGCGATCTCACCGAACTGCGGAAGAAGGCACGGGAGTCTGGTGTTTACCTGCGTGTGCTGAAGAACACCCTGGCCCGGCGCGCCGTGGCAGGCACGTCTTTCGAAGCCCTGTCCGATGCGCTGACCGGTCCGCTGATCTATAGCATCTCCGTCGATGCTGTGGCTGCGGCCAAGGTACTCAACGACTTCGCAAAGACCAACGACAAGCTGGTGCTCAAAGCTGGCGTTTATTCCGGCAACGTTCTGGACAAGGCCGGCGTGCAAGCCCTTGCCAGCATCCCGAGCCGCGAAGAGCTGCTGGCCAAGCTGCTGGGCGTGATGAAGGCTCCTGTGTCCGGCTTCGCCGTGGCCCTGGGCGCTCTCGCCAAGAAGCGCGAAGAAGAAGCCGCAGCTTAATCGTTACCAATCGATATCTGACATTAGGAATTAGGAGTTTCAAATGGCAATTAGCAAAGAAGACATCCTGGAAGCCGTTGGCGCCATGTCCGTCATGGACCTGAACGACCTGGTCAAGGCTTTTGAAGAAAAGTTCGGCGTGTCCGCCGCCGCCATGGCTGTGGCCGCTCCCGGCGCTGCTGCCGGTGGCGCTGCCGCCGCTGAAGAAAAGACCGACTTCACCGTCGTCCTGGCTGCCGCCGGCGACAAGAAGGTCGAAGTCATCAAGGTGGTGCGTGCTGCGACCGGCCTGGGCCTGAAGGAAGCCAAGGACCTGGTGGACGGCGCTCCCAAGCCCATCAAGGAAGGTGTGCCGAAGGCCGACGCCGAAGCCCTCAAGAAGCAACTGGAAGAAGCTGGCGCCAAGGTCGAAATCAAGTAATTTCGCCTGGAAACGCGGGCTGGCAGCACTTAGGGGCTGCCAGCCCTTTTCTGCTTTGTGGAATTTGTATTCACGGGCAGTGCAAATGTAGGGAATTTTGACGGTTCGGGCAGTCAAACCAGAACGCCGAAGCAAACCAGACGGCGTTGTAGTTTGATTTTCTGACGTCTGTATCGAACGGAGCGACCATGACGTATTCGTACACCGAGAAGAAGCGGATTCGCAAAAGTTTCGCCAAGCGCGCCAATGTGCTTGACGTGCCTTTCCTGCTTGCGACCCAGCTTGAGTCCTACACCCAGTTCCTTCAGGCCGAAGTGCCGCCGCCCCAGCGGCGCACCCAGGGCCTCCAGGCTGCCTTTGCCTCGATCTTCCCGATCGTGGCCAATTCGGGTGTGGCCCGCCTCGAGTTCGTCGAATACCGTCTGGGCGAGCCCGCCTTCGACGTGAAGGAATGCCAACAGCGCGGCCTGACCTTCGCCTCCCCCCTGCGCGCCAAGGTGCGCCTGGTGATCCTCGACCGCGAAAGCAACAACGAGAAGATCAAGGAAGTGAAGGAGCAGGAAGTGTACATGGGCGAAATCCCGCTCATGACCACCACCGGTTCCTTCGTCATCAACGGTACCGAGCGGGTGATCGTCTCCCAGCTGCACCGTTCCCCTGGCGTGTTCTTCGAACACGACCGCGGCAAGACCCATAGCTCCGGCAAGCTGCTGTTTTCGGCCCGCATCATCCCCTACCGGGGTTCCTGGCTGGACTTCGAATTCGATCCCAAGGACTTCCTCTATTTCCGTATCGACCGTCGGCGGAAGATGCCGGTCACCATCCTGCTCAAGGCCATCGGCTTCAACAATGAGCAGATCCTGTCCTCCTTCTTCGAGTTCGACAACTTCCACCTGAGCAAGAAGGGCATCCAGTTCGAAGTGGTGCCCGACCGCCTGCGCGGCGAGGTGGCTCGTTTCGACATCCACGACAAGGCCGGCAAGGTCATCGTGCCGAAGGACAAGCGCATCACCGCCAAGCACATCCGCGACCTGGCCGAAGCCGGCATCAAGAAGATCGCCGTGCCCGACGACTTCGTTGTCGGCCGCATCATCGCCACCAACGTGGTCGATGGTGAGACGGGTGAAATCGTGGCCCAGGCCAACGAGGAAATCACCGAAAGCCTGTTGGCCAAGCTGGTGGAGTCCGGCGTCGAAAACGTGCAGACCCTGTACGTGAACGACCTGGACCGTGGCGCCTACATCTCCTCCACGCTGCGCATCGACGAAACCGCCGATCAGTGGGCCGCCCGCGTCGCCATCTACCGCATGATGCGTCCCGGCGAACCTCCCACCGAAGACGCCGTGGAAACCCTGTTCAATAGCCTGTTCTACTCGGAAGATCGTTACGACCTGTCCGCCGTGGGCCGGATGAAGTTCAACCGCCGCGTCGGCCGCGAAGAAATCGAAGGCCCGGGCGTGCTGTCCAACGAGGACATCGTGGACGTGATCCGCATCCTGGTGGAACTGCGCAACGGTCGCGGCGAAATCGACGATATCGACCACTTGGGCAACCGTCGTGTCCGTTCCGTGGGCGAGCTGGCCGAGAACCAATTCCGCGCCGGTCTCGTTCGTGTCGAGCGCGCCGTCAAGGAACGCCTGAATCAGGCCGAATCCGACAACCTGATGCCCCATGACCTGATCAACGCCAAGCCCATCAGCGCCGCGATCAAGGAGTTCTTTGGCTCCAGCCAGCTCTCCCAGTTCATGGACCAGACCAATCCCCTGTCCGAGATCACCCACAAGCGTCGTGTTTCCGCCCTGGGCCCAGGCGGCCTGACCCGGGAACGCGCCGGCTTTGAAGTGCGCGACGTGCACCCCACCCACTACGGTCGTGTGTGCCCTATCGAAACGCCGGAAGGTCCGAACATCGGCCTGATCAACTCCCTGGCCCTGTACGCCCGTACCAACAACTACGGTTTCATGGAAACGCCCTACCGCAAGGTGGAGAACGGCCATGTGACCGACCAGATCGAATTCCTCTCCGCCATTGAGGAAGGCAAGTACATCATCGCCCAGGCCAACGCCGAGCTCGACAAGAAGGGTAAGCTGACCGACGCCCTGGTGTCCTGCCGCTTCAAGGGCGAATTCGAGTTGAAGGTGCCCGAGGAAGTGCAATACATGGACGTGGCCCCTGGCCAGATCGTTTCCGTGGCGGCTTCCCTGATTCCCTTCCTCGAGCACGATGACGCGAACCGTGCCTTGATGGGCGCCAACATGCAACGTCAGGCCGTGCCCTGCCTGCGCCCCGAGAAGGCCCTGGTGGGTACCGGTATCGAACGCACCGTGGCCGTCGACTCCGGCACCGCCGTGCAAGCCCTGCGTGGCGGCCTGGTGGACTACGTCGATGCCAACCGCGTGGTGGTCCGTGTCAATGACGCGGAAACCGTGCCCGGTGAAGTGGGCGTGGACATCTACAATCTGACCAAGTACACCCGTTCCAACCAGAACACCAACATCAACCAGCGTCCCGTGGTGAAGAAGGGCGACATCATCGCCAAGGGCGACGTGGTGGCCGATGGCGCCTCCACCGACCTGGGCGAACTGGCCTTGGGCCAGAACATGCTGGTGGCCTTCATGCCCTGGAACGGCTACAACTTCGAAGATTCGATCCTGATCTCCGAGCGCGTGGTGGCGGAAGACCGCTTCACCTCCGTGCATATCGAAGAACTGACCGTTGTTGCCCGCGACACCAAGCTGGGTGCCGAAGAAATCACCCGCGACATCGCCACCCTGGGCGAAGTGCAGATGGGCCGCCTGGATGAGTCCGGCATCGTCTACATCGGCGCCGAAGTGGAAGCCGGCGACGTGCTGGTGGGCAAGGTCACCCCCAAGGGCGAAACCCAGCTCACTCCCGAAGAAAAGCTGCTGCGCGCCATCTTCGGTGAAAAAGCCTCCGACGTGAAGGACACCTCTCTGCGCGTGCCTTCCGGCATGACCGGCACCGTGATCGACGTCCAAGTGTTCACCCGCGAGGGCATCGAGCGCGACAAGCGCGCCCAGTCCATCATCGACGACATGCTGAAGGGCTACAAGCAGGATCTGGCCGACCAGATGCGTATCGTTGAGCGCGACACCTTCGACCGTATCGAAAAGCTGCTTAATGGCAAGGTCGCCCTCAAGGGCCCCAAGAAGCTGGCCAAGGGCACCAAGATCACCAAGTCCTACCTGGAAACCGTCGAGCACTACTACTGGTTCGACATTTCCCTGGAAAGCGAGGAAGCACAGCAACAGCTGGAAAACTTGCGCGACAGCTTGGAACAGACCCGCAAGGACTTCGACGTGGCCTTCGAGGCCAAGAAGAAGAAGCTGACCCAGGGTGACGAACTGCCCCCCGGCGTGCAGAAGATGGTCAAGGTCTACCTGGCCGTCAAGCGCCGCCTGCAACCCGGCGACAAGATGGCCGGCCGCCACGGTAACAAGGGTGTGGTGTCCAAGATCACCCCGATCGAAGACATGCCCCACATGGCCGACGGCACGCCGATGGACATCGTGCTGAACCCCCTGGGTGTGCCTTCCCGGATGAACATCGGTCAGGTGCTGGAAATGCACTTGGGCTGGGCTGGCAAGGGTATCGGCAAGCGTATCGACGAGATGCTGCGGGCCGAGGCCAACGCCGCCGAGGTGAAGAAGTACCTGGACAAGGTCTACAACAGCGCCGGCCACGAGGCCGACATCGCCAGCCTGAGCGATGCGGAAGCCTTGGAAATGGCCGAGAACCTGCGCGGTGGCCTGCCTTTCGCCACGCCGGTGTTCGACGGTGCCAAGGAAGAAGAAATCACCACCATGCTCAACCTGGCCTACCCGGACGACGTGGCTGAGAAGATGCAGCTCAAGTCCGCCAAAACCCAGGCGACCTTGTTCGACGGCCGCACCGGCGACGCCTTCGAGCGCCCCGTCACCATCGGCTACATGCACGTGTTGAAGCTGCACCACTTGGTGGACGACAAGATGCACGCCCGTTCCACCGGCCCCTACAGCCTGGTCACCCAGCAGCCGCTGGGTGGTAAGGCCCAGTTCGGTGGTCAGCGTTTCGGTGAAATGGAAGTGTGGGCCCTCGAAGCCTACGGTGCTTCCTACACCTTGCAGGAAATGCTCACCGTCAAGTCCGATGACGTTACCGGCCGGACCAAGGTTTACGAAAACATCGTCAAGGGCGAGCACAAGATCGACGCCGGCATGCCCGAATCCTTCAATGTGCTGGTCAAGGAAATCCGTTCCCTGGCCATCGACATTGATCTGGAACGTTACTGAACCTCGACCGCGACAGGAGTTAAACAATGAAAGCATTGCTCGATCTGTTCAAGCAAGTCACGCAGGAAGAGGAATTCGACGCCATCACCATCGGCCTCGCCTCTCCCGAGAAGATCCGTTCTTGGTCCTACGGCGAGGTGAAAAAGCCCGAGACCATCAACTACCGTACCTTCAAGCCCGAGCGCGACGGTCTGTTCTGCGCCAAGATCTTCGGCCCGGTGAAGGACTACGAGTGCTTGTGCGGTAAGTACAAGCGCCTCAAGCACCGCGGCGTCATCTGCGAGAAGTGCGGCGTTGAAGTGACCCAGGCCAAGGTGCGCCGCGAGCGCATGGGCCACATCGAACTGGCCAGCGTGGTTGCCCACATCTGGTTCCTCAAGTCCCTGCCCAGCCGTCTCGGCATGGTGCTGGACATGACCCTGCGCGACATCGAACGCGTCCTCTACTTCGAAGCCTTCGTGGTCTGCGACCCCGGCATGACCCCCCTCAACCGGGGTCAACTGCTGACCGAGGACGACTACCTGGCCAAGGTGGAAGAGTACGGCGACGAGTTCACCGCGCTGATGGGCGCCGAAGGCGTGCGCGAACTGCTGCGCACCATTGACATCGCCAGCGAAATCGAAGTGCTGCGCAAGGAACTGGAAACCACCGGTTCCGAAGCCAAGATCAAGAAGATCGCCAAGCGTCTCAAGGTGCTCGAAGGCTTCCAGGCTTCCGGCATCAAGCCCGAGTGGATGATCCTCGAAGTGCTGCCCGTGCTGCCTCCCGACCTGCGTCCCCTGGTGCCCCTGGATGGCGGCCGTTTCGCCACTTCCGACCTGAACGACCTCTATCGTCGCGTCATCAACCGGAACAACCGTCTCAAGCGCCTGCTGGAACTGAAGGCGCCCGACATCATCGTGCGCAACGAAAAGCGCATGCTGCAAGAGTCCGTGGACTCCCTGCTGGACAACGGTCGTCGCGGCAAGGCCATGACCGGCGCCAACAAGCGCCCCCTCAAGTCCCTGGCCGACATGATCAAGGGCAAGTCCGGTCGCTTCCGTCAGAACCTGCTGGGCAAGCGCGTGGACTACTCCGGTCGTTCCGTGATTACCGTGGGTCCCCAGCTTAAGCTGCACCAGTGCGGCCTGCCGAAGAAGATGGCCCTGGAACTGTTCAAGCCCTTCATCTTCGAACGCCTGGAAAAGATGGGCATCGCCAGCACCATCAAGGCCGCCAAGAAGGAAGTGGAAGCCGAGACCCCCGTGGTGTGGGACATCCTCGAAGAGGTGATCCGCGAACATCCGGTCATGCTGAACCGTGCGCCGACCCTGCACCGTCTGGGTATCCAGGCTTTCGAGCCGACCCTGATCGAAGGCAAGGCCATCCAGCTGCATCCCCTGGTGTGTACCGCCTTCAACGCCGACTTCGACGGCGACCAAATGGCTGTTCACGTCCCCCTGTCCCTGGAGGCCCAGATGGAAGCCCGCACCCTGATGCTGGCCTCCAATAACGTGCTGTCTCCCGCCAACGGTGCCCCCATCATCGTTCCTTCCCAGGACGTGGTGCTGGGCCTGTACTACGCCACCCGTGAAAACGCCGCCGCCCGTGGCACCGGCATGATGTTCACCGGCGTGGGCGAAGTGCTGCGCGCCGTGGAATCGCGCCAGATCGACCTCCATGCTCGCATCACCGTGCGCCTGAAGGAATACGAGCGCGATGGCGACGGCTGGAAGGAAAAGCTGGTACGTGTTTCCACGACCGCCGGCCGTGCCATCCTGTCCGAAATCCTGCCCAAGGGCCTGCCGTTCAAGTCCATCGACAAGGCCCTGAAGAAGAAGGAAATCTCCAAGCTGATCGACGAAAGCTTCCGTCGCTGCGGTCTGAAGGACACCGTGATCTTCGCCGACCAGCTGATGCAGTCCGGTTTCCGTCTGGCGACCCGTGGCGGCATCTCCATCGCCGTGGGCGACATGCAGGTGCCCGCCCAGAAGCACGCCATCATCGAGGCCGCCGAGGCCGAAGTGAAGGAAATCGAGCAGCAATACACCTCCGGTCTGGTGACCGTGGGCGAGCGCTACAACAAGGTGGTGGATATCTGGGGCCGTGCCGGTGACCAGGTGGCCAAGGCCATGATGGACCACCTGCAACACGAGAAAGTGGTCAATCGCGAAGGCAAGGAAGTCGTTCAGGACTCCTTCAATTCCATCTACATGATGGCCGACTCCGGCGCCCGGGGTTCCGCTGCCCAGATCCGCCAGCTGGCCGGTATGCGCGGCCTGATGGCCAAGCCTGACGGCTCCATCATCGAAACCCCCATCACCACGAACTTCCGCGAAGGCCTGAACGTTCTGCAATACTTCATCTCCACCCACGGCGCCCGTAAGGGTCTGGCCGATACGGCGTTGAAGACCGCGAACTCCGGTTACCTGACCCGCCGCCTGGTGGACGTGACCCAGGACTTGGTGGTGATCGAGGACGATTGCGGCACCGACGCCGGCTTCGCCATGAAGGCCCTGGTCGAAGGCGGTGAAGTGATCGAACCCTTGCGTGAGCGCATCCTCGGTCGCGTGGCCGCCAGCGATGTGGTCAATCCCGACGACTCCATGGAAGTGATCTTCCCCGCCGGCACCTTGCTGGACGAAGACGCCGTGGAAGTCATCGAGAGCATGGGCGTCGATGAGGTGCGCGTGCGCACCCCGCTGACTTGCGAAACCCGTTACGGCCTGTGCGCCAAGTGCTACGGCCGCGACCTCGGCCGCGGTAATCTGGTCAATGCCGGCGAAGCCGTCGGCGTGATCGCCGCCCAGTCCATCGGCGAACCTGGTACCCAGCTGACCATGCGGACCTTCCACGTGGGCGGTGCCGCCTCCCGGGCTGCCGCCCAGAGCATGGTGGAAGCCAAGAGTGCCGGTGTGGCCCGTTTCACCGCGACGATGCGCTACGTCACCAGCCCCAAGGGCGAGAAGGTGGTCATCGCCCGTTCCGCCGAAGTGCTGATCACGGACGACAACGGCCGCGAGCGCGAGCGCCACAAAGTGCCCTACGGCGCCACCCTGCTGGTGGACGAAGGTCAGGCCATCAAGGCCGGTGCCCAACTGGCCACCTGGGATCCCCACACCCGTCCCATCGTCACCGAGTATGCCGGTACGGTCAAGTTCGAGAACGTGGAAGAGGGCGTCACCGTCGCCAAGCAAGTGGACGACGTGACCGGCATTTCCACCCTGGTGGTGATCGACTCCAAGCGCGGCGGCAAGACCGCCGCCAAGGGCGTCCGTCCCCAGGTGAAGCTGCTCGACGAGAACGGCCAGGAAGTGAAGATCCATGGCACCGACCACGTGGTGACCATCACCTTCCAGGTCGGCTCCCTGATCACCGTGAAGGACGGTCAGGCCGTGTCCGTGGGTGAAGTGCTGGCCCGTATCCCGCAAGAATCCGCCAAGACCCGCGACATTACCGGCGGTCTGCCCCGCGTGGCCGAATTGTTCGAAGCCCGTTCGCCCAAGGACGCCGGCCTGCTGGCCGAAGTCACGGGGACGGTTTCCTTCGGCAAGGACACCAAGGGCAAGCAGCGCCTGGTGATCACCGAGCCCGACGGCACTCCCCACGAGTATCTGATCTCCAAGGACAAGCACGTCATGGCCCACGACGGCCAAGTGGTGAACAAGGGCGAAGTGATCGTGGACGGCCCCGCCGATCCCCACGACATCCTGCGCTTGAAGGGTGTGGAAGAACTGGCCCGTTACATCATCGACGAAGTGCAGGACGTGTATCGTCTGCAAGGCGTGAAGATCAACGACAAGCACATCGAAGTCATCGTGCGGCAGATGCTGCGCCGCGTGGTGATCACCGATGCCGGCGATTCCCGTTTCATCAAGGAAGAGCAAGTCGAACGCGCCGAGGTCCTGGACGAGAACGACAAGCTGATCGCCGAAGGCAAGCGTCCGGCCGAATACCAGTACGTGCTGCTGGGTATCACCAAGGCCTCCTTGTCAACCGACTCCTTCATCTCCGCGGCTTCCTTCCAGGAAACCACCCGCGTGCTGACCGAAGCCGCCATCATGGGCAAGCGCGACGAGCTGCGCGGTCTGAAGGAAAACGTCATCGTCGGCCGCCTGATCCCGGCCGGTACCGGTTTGGCCTACCACCGGAACCGTCGTCTGAAGTCCGCCGGTCAACATGAAGCAGAAGGAATCTTCGATCTGCCCAAGAGCGAAGAAAATGAAGTGGAGGGAAGCCAAGCCGTTGACGCCGCTTGACTTTCTCAATAGAATCCGGCCTCTTTGCTCCCGCATGGGGGCCGGAATTTTTCAATTCAATGCCAATCAAAGCCCAATAAAGGCTTAGGGAACAAAGCGTTATGCCAACCATTAATCAGCTGGTGCGCAAGGGCCGCAAGGCTCCCGTGACCAAGAGCAAAGTGCCTGCACTTGAAAATTGCCCCGCCAAGCGCGGTGTGTGTACTCGTGTCTATACCACGACGCCGAAAAAGCCGAACTCCGCGCTGCGTAAGGTGGCCAAAGTTCGTCTGACCAACGGCTTCGAGGTCATCTCCTACATCGGCGGTGAAGGCCACAACCTGCAGGAGCACTCTGTGGTGCTGATTCGTGGTGGTCGTGTGAAGGATTTGCCTGGTGTGCGTTACCACATCGTGCGCGGCAGCCTGGATACCCAGGGCGTGAAGGACCGCAAGCAATCCCGTTCCAAGTATGGTGCAAAGCGGCCCAAGGCTGCTTAATCAGGAGTAGAACATGCCTCGTCGTCGTGAAGTCCCTAAGCGCGAGATTCTTCCCGATCCCAAGTTTGGGAATGTGGAGGTCTCCAAGTTCGTTAACGTGTTGATGACCGGTGGCAAGAAGGCCGTGGCCGAGCGCATCATCTACGGTGCCTTCGAGCAGATCCAGGCCAAGAGCGGCAAGGATCCCCTGGAAGTGTTCGGTCTGGCCATCAACAACATCAAGCCCATCGTTGAGGTGAAGAGCCGTCGCGTGGGTGGTGCCAACTACCAGGTGCCTGTTGAAGTGCGTCCTTCCCGTCGCCTGGCGCTGTCCATGCGCTGGTTGCGCGAAGCCGCCCGCAAGCGTTCCGAAAAGTCCATGGGTCAGCGTCTGGCTGGCGAGTTGCTCGAGGCCGCTGAAGGCCGCGGCGCCGCCATGAAGAAACGCGAAGAAGTTCACCGCATGGCTGAAGCGAACAAGGCTTTCTCGCACTTCCGCTTCTGATGTATCAAGTGCCGTGCGGCGATTTGCCGCGCGGTTTCATGTAGCCCCGCCGCCGCCCTGGTTTCCCGATTGTCGGGGCCATGGCGGTTTGGCTTAGATAAGGCAGGTAATTCAAGTGGCCCGTAAGACTCCTATCGAGCGTTACCGCAACATCGGTATTTCTGCTCACATTGACGCTGGCAAGACAACCACCACCGAACGCATCCTCTATTACACCGGTGTGAGCCATAAGATTGGCGAAGTGCACGACGGCGCCGCCACCATGGACTGGATGGAGCAGGAGCAAGAGCGCGGCATCACCATTACCTCCGCCGCGACGACCTGTTTCTGGAAGGGCATGGACATGCAATTCCCGGAACACCGCTTCAACATCATCGACACCCCGGGGCACGTGGACTTCACCATCGAAGTGGAGCGTTCCATGCGTGTGCTGGACGGCGCCTGCATGGTGTACTGTGCCGTGGGCGGCGTGCAGCCCCAGTCTGAGACTGTGTGGCGTCAGGCCACCAAGTACCAGGTTCCCCGCTTGGCTTTCGTGAACAAGATGGACCGCTCCGGCGCCAACTTCTTCAAGGTCGTGGATCAGATGAAGACCCGCCTGAAGGCCAACCCCGTGCCCATCGTCATCCCCATCGGCGCCGAAGACAGCTTCTCCGGCGTTGTCGATCTGCTCAAGATGAAGGCCGTGATCTGGGACGAGGCCTCCCAGGGCATGAAGTTCGAATACAAGGACATCCCCGCTGATCTGGCCGAGACTGCCCAGACCTGGCGCGAGCAGATGGTGGAAGCGGCCGCCGAAGCCACCGAAGAGCTGATGAACGAGTATCTGGAAAACGGCGACCTGTCCGAAGAAAAGATCAAGGCCGGCCTGCGTCAGCGCACCCTGGCTTGCGAAATCCAGCCCATGCTGTGCGGTTCCGCCTTCAAGAACAAGGGCGTGCAGCGCATGCTGGATGCCGTGATCGAGTTCCTGCCTTCCCCCGTGGATATTCCCCCGGTCAAGGGTGTGGATGATCGCGAACAGGAAGCCAGCCGCAAGGCCGACGACAACGAAAAGTTCTCCGCGCTGGCTTTCAAGCTGATGACCGACCCCTTCGTCGGTCAGCTGACCTTCATCCGCGTCTATTCCGGCGTACTGGCTTCCGGCGCGACGGTGCTCAACTCCGTCAAGGACAAGAAGGAACGTATCGGCCGCATCCTGCAGATGCACGCCAACAACCGCGAAGAAATCAAGGAAATTCTGGCCGGCGACATCGCTGCTTGCGTGGGTCTGAAGGAAGTGACCACCGGCGAGACGCTGTGCGATCCCGATGCCCCCATCATCCTTGAGCGCATGGTGTTCCCCGACCCTGTGATCCACGTGGCCGTCGAGCCCAAGACCAAGAGCGACCAGGAAAAGATGGGTATCGCCCTGTCCCGTCTGGCTGCCGAAGATCCTTCCTTCCGTGTGCGTACCGACGAAGAGTCTGGTCAGACCATCATTTCCGGTATGGGCGAACTGCACTTGGAAATCATCGTTGATCGCATGAAGCGCGAATTCAACGTGGAAGCCAACGTGGGTGCTCCCCAGGTGGCCTACCGCGAGTGCATCAAGAAGGCCGTCGAGCAAGAAGGCAAGTTCGTCAAGCAGTCCGGTGGTCGCGGTCAATACGGCCACGTTTGGATCAAGATGGAGCCCAACGAAGCCGGCAAGGGCTACGAATTCGTGGATGCCATCAAGGGCGGTACCGTGCCCCGCGAATACATCCCCGCTGTGGACAAGGGTCTGCAAGACTCCATCGGTTCCGGCGTGCTGGCGGGCTTCCCCGTGGTTGACGTGAAGTTCACTCTGTTCGACGGTTCCTACCACGACGTGGACTCCAACGAAAACGCCTTCCGTATGGCCGCCTCTATGGCCTTCAAGGAAGCCATGCGCAAGGCCCAGCCCACGTTGCTGGAGCCCATGATGGCCGTGGAAGTGGAAACGCCCGAAGACTACATGGGCAACGTGATGGGCGACTTGTCTGCCCGTCGCGGCATCGTGCAGGGCATGGACGACATTCCCGGCGGCATGAAGGCCGTACGCGCCGAGGTGCCCCTGTCCGAAATGTTCGGCTACGCCACCCAGTTGCGTTCCCTGTCCCAGGGTCGCGCCACGTATTCCATGGAATTCAAGCACTACGCCGAAGCCCCCAAGAATGTGGCTGAGGCCGTCATCAACAAGAAGTAATCTCGTTCTTTAAAGGAAACCAGAAATGGCAAAAGGCAAGTTTGAACGTACGAAGCCGCACGTAAACGTCGGCACGATTGGGCACGTTGACCACGGCAAGACGACGCTGACTGCAGCGATCACCACCGTGCTGTCCCGCAAGTTTGGTGGCGAAGCCAAGGCTTACGACCAAATTGACGCAGCGCCCGAAGAAAAGGCCCGTGGTATCACCATTAATACCGCCCACGTCGAGTACGAAACCGCCACCCGTCACTACGCCCACGTCGATTGCCCGGGCCACGCTGACTACGTCAAGAACATGATTACCGGTGCCGCCCAGATGGACGGCGCCATCCTGGTCTGTTCCGCCGCTGACGGCCCCATGCCCCAGACCCGCGAACACATCCTGCTGGCCCGCCAAGTGGGCGTGCCCTTCATTGTCGTGTTCCTGAACAAGTGCGACATGGTGGATGACGCCGAACTGCTGGAACTGGTCGAAATGGAAGTGCGCGAGCTGCTCTCCAAGTACGACTTCCCCGGCGACGACGTGCCCATCATCAAGGGCTCCGCCCTGAAGGCCCTCGAAGGCGACCAGTCCGAAATCGGCGAGCCCGCCATTTTCCGTCTGGCCGACGCCCTGGATAGCTACATCCCCACCCCCGAGCGCGCCATCGACCAACCCTTCCTGATGCCCATCGAAGACGTGTTCTCCATCTCTGGTCGCGGTACCGTCGTGACCGGTCGTGTCGAGCGCGGCATCGTCAAGGTCGGCGAAGAAATCGAAATCGTGGGCATCAAGCCCACCACCAAGACCACCTGCACCGGCGTCGAAATGTTCCGCAAGCTGCTGGATCAAGGTCAAGCCGGTGACAACGTCGGCGTCCTGCTGCGTGGCACCAAGCGTGAAGAAGTCGAGCGCGGCCAAGTGCTGGCCAAGCCCGGCTCCATCACTCCCCACACCCACTTCACCGGTGAAGTGTATGTCCTGTCCAAGGACGAAGGTGGTCGTCATACCCCCTTCTTCGCTAACTACCGTCCCCAGTTCTACTTCCGTACCACGGACGTGACTGGCGCCATTACCCTGCCGGAAGGCACCGAGATGGTGATGCCTGGCGACAACGTGTCGATCACCGTCAAGCTGATCGCCCCGATCGCCATGGAAGAAGGTCTGCGTTTCGCCATCCGTGAAGGCGGTCGTACCGTCGGCGCCGGTGTCGTCGCTAAGATCATCGAGTAATTCGCGGTAAACATTGCAATCTGAAAAAAAGGGCGGTATAGTGCCGCCCTTTTCTCACTTTGCCCATGGGGCAGGGTGTTTCGCTCTTTAAGGATGATTCATGCAAAGCCAAAAAATTCGCATCCGTCTCAAGGCCTTCGATTACAAGCTGATCGACCAATCCGCCCTTGAGATCGTCGATACGGCAAAGCGTACCGGCGCCGTCGTGCGCGGTCCTGTGCCTCTGCCCACCCGTATTGAGCGTTTCAACGTGCTGCGTTCCCCGCACGTGAACAAGACTTCTCGCGACCAGTTTGAAATCCGCACCCATCTGCGTTTGATGGACATCATCGACCCCACCGACAAGACCGTGGACGCGCTGATGAAGCTGGATCTGCCTGCTGGCGTCGATGTCGAGATCAAGTTGCAGTAAGTGATTTTTGCCTCGCCTTCGGGCGGGGCAAAGTTTTTCGCGGTGCAAGCCGTGTTTGTAACGGGCCCGGCCAATCGTAGCCGGGGTTTAGGAGAAAAAAATGAGTCTAGGCCTTGTAGGACGCAAGGTCGGCATGACGCGCATCTTTGCCGAGGATGGCACTTCCATCCCCGTCACTGTGCTCGATGTGTCGAATAACCGCGTCACGCAAATCAAGACCCCCGAAGTCGATGGCTATTGCGCCATTCAGGTGACTTTCGGGAAGCGTCGCGCCAGTCGCGTCAACAAAGCTGCTGCCGGTCATCTGGCCAAGGCAGGTGTTGAGGCTGGTGAAGTTCTGAAGGAATTCCGTGTTGCGCAGGATCAGCTTTCCAGCTACAAGGCTGGCGATGTGATCGCTGCAACGATTTTTCAGCCGGGCCAGAAGGTGGATGTGAGCGGTACTTCCATCGGTAAGGGTTTCGCCGGTTCGATCAAGCGTCACAACTTCTCCTCCAATCGGGCGAGCCACGGTAACTCCATTTCCCACAATTCCCCTGGTTCCATTGGTATGGCGCAGGATCCCGGTCGCGTTTTCCCGGGCAAGCGCATGGCCGGTCACCTGGGTGATGCGGCATGCACGACCCAGAACCTGGAAGTGGTGCGTGTGGATGAGTCCCGTCAGCTGCTGCTGGTCAAGGGTGCCGTTCCCGGTGCCAAGGGCGGCGATGTGGTCGTCAAGCCCGCAGTGAAGGCCTAAGGAGAAGCCATGGAACTTAAACTGATCAACGAACAGGGTCAGCAGGCGTCGACTGTTTCCGCCTCTGACACGCTGTTTGGCCGTGACTTCAACGAAGCGCTGGTTCACCAAGTTGTGGTGGCTTACCAAGCCAATGCCCGTTCCGGCAACCGCAAGCAAAAGGACCGCGAAGAAGTCAAGCACACCACCAAGAAGCCTTGGCGTCAAAAGGGTACTGGCCGCGCTCGCGCCGGTATGTCCTCGTCTCCCCTGTGGCGTGGCGGTGGTCGCACCTTCCCGAATTCTCCCGAGGAGAACTTCTCTCAGAAGGTGAATCGCAAGATGTACCGCGCCGGTCTGGCCACCATCCTGTCTCAGCTCGCTCGCGAAGATCGACTGGCTGTGGTTGAGAGCTTCGCTGTCGAAGCCCCCAAGACCAAGCTGGTTGCGCAAAAGCTGAAGGGCATGGGTCTGGATTCCGTGTTAGTGATCACCGACGAGTTGAATGACAACCTATTCCTGGCCGCTCGCAACTTGCCCAACGTGCTGGTTGTCGAGGCCCACCAAGCCGACCCCGTGTCCCTGGTGCGCTTCCCCAAGGTGCTGATCACCAAGGCCGCCGTGGCCAAGATGGAGGAGATCCTGGCATGAGTCAATTCAATCAAGAGCGCTTGTTGCAAGTCCTGGTAGCGCCCCAGATCTCTGAAAAGGCCACCATGGTGGCCGACAAGAATGAACAAGTGGTGTTCATTGTTGCGCCCGATGCGACCAAGCCTGAAATCAAGGCGGCTGTTGAGCTGCTGTTCAAGGTCCAAGTCAAGTCGGTGCAGGTTGCCAACCTGAAGGGCAAGACCAAGCGCTTCGGCCGCAGTTTCGGTCGTCGCAGTGACACCCGCAAGGCGTTCGTCTGCTTGCAGCCCGGCCAGGAAATCAATTTCGCTGAAGGGGGGGCTGCTTAAATGGCACTCGTAAAAGTTAAACCGACTTCCCCGGGCCGTCGTGGCGTCGTCAAGGTCGTCAATGCTCACCTGCACAAGGGCAAGCCCCATGCTGCGCTGGTTGAGAAGAAGCTGAGCAAGGCCGGTCGTAATGCCCATGGCCACGTGACGGTTCGCCACCAAGGCGGCGGTCACAAGCAGCATTACCGTATCGTCGACTTCCGTCGCAACAAGGACGGCGTCGTCGGCAAGGTCGAGCGCCTCGAATACGATCCCAACCGTACCGCCCACTTGGCGCTGGTGCTCTATGCTGATGGTGAGCGCCGCTACATCATCGCCACCAAGGGCATGGTTGTGGGTCAAGAGGTTGTCAGCGGTTCCGAGGCCCCCATCAAGCCCGGTAACGCTCTGCCGATCCGTAACATCCCCGTGGGTACGACCATCCACTGCGTGGAAATCACCCCGGGCAAGGGCGCCCAGATCGCCCGTTCCGCCGGGACTTCCGTGCAGCTGCTGGCCCGCGAAGGCATTTACGCCCAGGTCCGCTTGCGTTCCGGCGAAATCCGCCGCATCCACGTTGAATGCCGCGCCACCATCGGCGAAGTGGGCAACGAGGAAAACAGCTTGCGCAAGATCGGCAAGGCCGGTGCCCAGCGTTGGCGTGGCATCCGTCCCACCGTGCGTGGTACCGCGATGAACCCGATCGATCACCCCCACGGTGGTGGTGAAGGCAAGACCGGCGAAGGTCGCGTTCCCGTCAGCCCCTGGGGTACTCCCACCAAGGGCTACCGCACCCGCAACAACAAGCGCACTGACGTGATGATCGTTCAGCGCCGTCACAAGCGATAAGAGGCAACCATGGCACGTTCAATCAAAAAAGGCCCGTTTGTCGACGACCATCTGATCAAGAAGGTCGAAGCAGCTCGTACGGGTAACGACAAGCGTCCGATCAAGACCTGGTCCCGTCGTTCCACGGTTCTGCCGGATTTCGTCGGCTTGACCATCGCCGTCCATAACGGCAAGCAGCACATCCCTGTGTATGTGTCTGAAAACATGGTTGGCCACAAACTGGGCGAATTCGCTCTGACGCGTACCTTCAAGGGTCACGTCGGTGCGAAGAAGGCCCAGGGCAAGAAGTAAGGAGTGATGATGGAAACCAACGCAATCCTGCGCGGCGTTCGCCTGTCTGCCCAAAAGGGCCGACTGGTGGCCGACCTGGTCCGCGGCAAGTCCGTGGATCACGCGCTCAATATCCTCGCCTTCAGCCCCAAGAAGGGCGCCGGCATCATCAAGAAAGTGCTGGAGTCCGCTATTGCCAACGCCGAGCATAACGACGGCGCTGACATCGACACGCTCAAGGTCACCCGCATCTATGTGGAAAAGGGCGAAGTGCTGAAGCGCTTCACCGCCCGCGCCAAGGGCCGCGGCAATCGGATTCTCAAGCCGACTTGCCATATCTACGTGACTGTCGGGAACTAAGGAGTCGTTATGGGACAGAAGATTCATCCGACCGGGTTCCGCCTCGCCGTCACTCGTGACTGGGCCTCCCGCTGGTATGCCAACACCAAGAACTTCCCTCAGATGCTGAAGGAAGACATCGAAGTGCGGGACTACCTGAAGAAGAAACTCGCACACGCTTCCGTTGGTCGCGTGGTCATCGAGCGCCCCGCCAAGAACGCCAAGGTCACCGTATTCAGCGCCCGTCCGGGCGTGGTGATCGGCAAGAAGGGCGAGGACATCGAACTGCTGAAGTCCGAACTGCAAAAGCGCATGGGCGTTCCCGTTCATGTGAACATCGAAGAAATCCGCAAGCCCGAGCTGGACTCCCAGCTGATTGCCGATTCCATCGCCCAGCAGTTGGAAAAGCGGATCATGTTCCGCCGCGCCATGAAGCGCGCCATGCAGAACGCCATGCGTCTGGGTGCCCAGGGCATCAAGATCATGAGTTCCGGCCGCTTGAACGGCGCTGAAATCGCCCGTACCGAGTGGTATCGCGAAGGCCGCGTGCCGCTGCATACCCTGCGCGCCGATATCGACTACGGCACCTCTGAAGCCAAGACCACCTACGGCATCATCGGCATCAAGGTCTGGGTGTTCAAGGGCGAGATCATTGGCAAGAACGAACAGCCCGTGGCGGATGTCAATGCCGAAGAGCCCAAGAAGGCTCGTCGTGCTGCCAAGCCCGCTGACGGCGAAAAGCCCAAGCGCACTGTGCGCAAGGCCGAGGGAGAAGGTGACAAGGCCGGCGTGAAACGCGTCCGCAAGTCCGCCGCTCCCGCAGAAGGTAAGGAGTAATCAGCGATGCTGCAACCCTCTCGCAGGAAATACCGCAAGGAACAGAAGGGCCGCAACACCGGCCTGGCGACCCGCGGCGCCAAGGTGAGCTTCGGCGAGTATGGCCTCAAGGCCATCGGCCGCGGCCGCCTGACCGCACGCCAGATCGAAGCCGCCCGTCGCGCCATGACCCGTCACATCAAGCGGGGTGGTCGTATCTGGATCCGCATCTTCCCGGACAAGCCCATTTCCAAGAAGCCCGCCGAAGTCCGTATGGGTAACGGTAAGGGTTCTCCTGAATACTGGGTGGCTGAGATTCAGCCCGGTAAGGTTCTCTACGAAATGGATGGTGTGGACGAGGCCCTGGCCCGCGAGGCTTTCCGCCTTGCTGCTGCCAAGCTGCCCCTGGAAACCACCTTCGTGACTCGCCATTTGGGGTAAGACATGAAAGCCAGCGAACTTAGGCAAAAAAACGACGCCGAACTGCAAAAGGAAGTTCTGGACCTGCGGAAGGCCCAATTCTCCCTGCGCATGCAGGCGGCAACCCAGCAGCTGAGCAACACCAGCCAACTGGGCAAGGTGCGCAAGGACATTGCGCGCGTCAAGACCATTCAACGTGAAAAGGCGGCGGCCAAATGACTGAAGCCAAGCAAACTGCTGCGCGTAGCCTGCAAGGCCGCGTCGTCAGCGACAAGATGGACAAGACCGTGACCGTCCTGGTTGAGCGCCGCGTGAAGCACCCGGTGATCGGCAAGGTCATGATCCGTTCCAAGAAGTACCACGCCCACGTCGAGGGTTTGGAAGCGAATGACGGCGATCTGGTTCAGATCGAGGAATGCGCCCCCATCTCCAAGACCAAGGCTTGGCGCGTCGCCAAGGTCCTCGAAAAGGCCCGCGCCGTTTAATTATTTGTCGCCCTTGTCGTCATGGGGCGACAAATAATTTGCAAAAAGAGTTGACGGACTAAAGGCGGGATAATAGAATCCCGCCTCTTTTCCCGGATCAATCGATTTTCGATTGGTCTTCCTACCCGAACGGGTTCCAAGACTGACTGCGCAACGGATTTGTGCGCGGGACAAGTTGGAGAGATTGAAAAATGATCCAAATGCAGTCGATACTCGACGTGGCCGACAATACCGGCGCGCGTTCGGTAATGTGCATCAAGGTGTTGGGCGGCTCCAAGCGCCGCTATGCCGGCATCGGCGACATCATCAAGGTGAGCATCAAGGACGCGGCTCCTCGTGGCCGTGTCAAAAAGGGTGAGGTTTATAGCGCCGTGGTGGTTCGTACCGCCAAGGGTGTCCGTCGCCCCGATGGTTCGCTCGTCAAGTTTGATGGCAATGCCGCGGTGCTCCTCAACAACAAGCTGGAGCCGATCGGCACCCGCATCTTCGGGCCTGTTACGCGTGAATTGCGTACCGAGCGCTTCATGAAGATCGTGTCCCTGGCCCCCGAAGTTCTCTGAGGTCTATGTCCATGGCTAAGATTCGCAAGGGCGATAACGTAGTTGTCCTGACTGGTAAGGACAAGGGTAAGCGCGGTGCCGTGGTGCGTCGCGTGGATGACGAGCATGTGGTTGTTGAGGGCGTTAACCGCGTCAAGAAGCACTCCCGTCCCAATCCCATGAAGGGTTTGCCTGGTGGCATCGTGGAAAAAGAGATGCCGATTCATGTTTCCAATATTGGTTTGTTCAATCCCGCAACGCAAAAGGCGGATCGCGTCGGCTACAAGCAGCTCGACGATGGTCGCAAGGTGCGGGTGTTCAAGTCCAATGGCGAAGTAGTGGACGCGTAAGGGGTCATCATGGCGCGCTTGCAAGATTTTTACAAAGAAAAGGTGGTGGCTGATCTTCGCGAGAAGTTCGGCTACAAGTCCCCCATGGAAGTGCCCCGCATCACCAAGATCACCCTGAACATGGGTGTGGGTGAAGCGGTTGGCGACAAGAAGGTGTTGGAAAACGCCGTGGGCGACATGACGAAGATCGCCGGTCAGAAGCCCGTTGTCACGAAGGCCCGCAAGGCTATCGCCGGCTTCAAGATCCGCGAGGGTTATCCGATCGGCTGCATGGTGACCTTGCGTGGCACTCGCATGTACGAGTTCCTGGATCGCTTCATCACCATTGCCCTGCCCCGTGTGCGCGATTTCCGCGGCGTGGGCGGCAAGGGTTTTGACGGTCGTGGCAACTACAACGTCGGGGTGAAGGAACAGATCATTTTCCCCGAAATCGAGTACGACAAGATCGATGCGCTGCGTGGTATGAACATCAGTATTACCACCACCGCCAAGACCGACGAAGAAGCCAAGGCTCTCCTTGGCGCATTCAAATTCCCCTTCAAGAGCTGAGGGAACCATGGCGAAACTTGCACTGAAGAATCGCGAAGCCAAGCGTGCTGCAACCGTGGCGAAATTTGCCGCCAAGCGCGAAGCTTTGTTCGCAATCATCAACAACGTGAAACTGTCTGAAGAAGAGCGGATGGAAGCCCGCTTGAAGTTGCAGCAGTTGCCCCGTAATTCCAGCCCTTCCCGTCAGCGCAATCGTTGCGCACTGACCGGTCGGCCCCGTGGCGTGTTCCGTAAGTTCGGTTTGTGCCGTAACAAGCTGCGCGATATCGCCATGCGCGGTGAAGTGCCTGGCATGACCAAGGCCAGCTGGTAAGGAGACCGCTATGAGTATGACCGATCCTATCGCCGACATGCTGACGCGCATTCGTAATGCGCAGATGGTCGAAAAAGCCTCCGTGTCCATGCCTGCCTCCAAGCTGAAGGCCGCTATTGCCAACGTGCTTAAGGACGAAGGCTATATCGAAGACTTCGCCGTTCGCAACGGCGAAGGCAAGGCTGTTCTGGATATCGCCCTGAAGTACTACGCTGGCCGTCCCGTCATCGAGAAAATCGAGCGGATTTCCAAGCCTGGTCTGCGCGTCTACAAGGGCAAGGACGAACTTCCCCGCGTGATGAACGGCTTGGGCGTGGCCATTGTGTCCACTCCCAAGGGTGTCATGACCGATCGCAAGGCCCGCGCCAGCAATGTTGGCGGCGAAGTCCTCTGCATCGTGGCTTAAGGAGGGATGTTGAATGTCTCGCGTTGCTAAATATCCCGTCGAGCTGCCCAAGGGCGTCGAAGCCACCATTACCGACAAGGACATCACCGTCAAGGGTCCCCTGGGTACCCTGAAGCAGTTCATTCTGCCCGGTGTCAAGATTGAAAAAGATGGCGAGAAGCTGGTGATCCGCGCTGTTGAAGGCGTTGCTGGTGCTGGTGCCAATTCCGGCACCACCCGCGCCCTGGTCAACAACGTCGTGACCGGCGTGAGCAAGGGTTTCGAGAAAAAGCTGACCCTGGTCGGCGTGGGCTATCGTGCCCAAGCCCAGGGCGACAAGCTGAACCTGTCCCTCGGCTTCTCCCACCCCGTCGTTCATCAAATGCCCGCCGGCATCAAGGTCGAAACCCCTTCCCAGACGGAAATCGTCATCAAGGGCATCGACAAGCAGGTGGTTGGTCAGGTGGCCGCTGAAGTGCGCGCATATCGCGAACCCGAACCCTACAAGGGCAAGGGTGTCCGTTATGCCGACGAAGTGGTTGTCATCAAGGAAACCAAGAAGAAGTAAAGGCACAGGAATATGGACAAGAAACAAGCTCGTTTGCGGAGAGCGCGCAAAACCCGCGCCAAGATTGCGGAGCTCAAGGTGGTCCGTCTGGCGGTGCATCGCACCAACAGCCACATCTATGCGCAAATTTTCTCCGGTTGCGGCACCAAGGTTCTCGCCGCCGCCTCTACCGTGGAAGCCGATGTTCGCGGCAAGGTCGCCAATGGCGGCAATGTCGAGGCAGCCAAGCTGGTTGGTCAGCTGATCGCCTCTCGCGCCAAGGCAGCCGGCCTGGAAAGCGTCGCTTTCGACCGTTCCGGATTCCACTACCATGGCCGCGTCAAGGCGCTGGCAGAAGCCGCCCGTGAGGGCGGACTCAAGTTCTAAGCGAGATCAACATGGCTAAACCGCAAAGCAAGAAACCGCAGCAGGCCGAAGAGCGTGATGATGGCCTGCGCGAGAAGATGGTATCCGTCAATCGCGTTACCAAGGTCGTCAAGGGTGGTCGAATCCTCGGCTTCGCTGCCCTGACCGTGGTTGGCGATGGCGATGGCGGCATCGGCATGGGCAAGGGCAAGTCCCGCGAAGTGCCCGTGGCCGTGCAAAAGGCCATGGAAGAAGCCCGTCGCAAGATGAAGAAGGTCAGCCTGAAGAGCGGCACCCTTCATCACACCGTGACCGGCAAGCATGGCGCCACCACCGTGTTGATGTCCCCCGCTCCCGGCGGTACCGGCGTGATCGCCGGCGGCCCGATGCGTGCCGTTTTCGAAGTGATGGGCGTGACCGACGTGGTTGCCAAGACCATCGGTTCCACCAACCCCTATAACGTCGTTCGCGCCACCATCAACGGCTTGCTGGCCACCAGCACCCCGGCCGAAATCGCGGCCAAGCGCGGCAAGAGCGTTCAAGAGATTCTGGAGTAAGCCATGGCTGACAAGAAGATCAAGGTCACGCTGGTGAAAAGCGTGATCGGTACCAAGCAAGATCATCGGGCGACTGTGCGCGGCCTCGGTCTGCGTCGCATTGGCCATACCGTTCAGCTGGAAGACACTCCCGCTGTCCGTGGCATGGTCAACAAGGTTGCCTACCTGGTGAAGCTGGAAGGATAAATTCATGGAACTCAATAATCTCAAGCCCGCCGCTGGCGCCAAGCATTCCCGCAAGCGGGTTGGTCGCGGCATCGGCAGCGGCCTCGGCAAGACCGGCGGTCGCGGCCACAAGGGCCAGTTGTCCCGTTCCGGCGGTGGCGGTAATGTCGGTTTCGAAGGCGGTCAAATGCCTTTGCAGCGTCGTTTGCCCAAGCGCGGCTTCATCTCCCTGGTGCGCGGCCGTAACGTTGAAGTTCGCTTGTCCGAACTCGACAAGCTGCCCGTCGAAGACATTGATCTGCTGTCTCTCAAGCAGGCCGGCGTGATTCCCGCCGATGCCCTGTCCGCCAAGGTGATCCTGTCCGGCAAGCTCAACCGCAAGGTGAGCCTGAAGGGCGTGGGTGCCACCAAGGGCGCCAAGGCAGCCATCGAAGCCGCTGGCGGCTCCGTCGCAGAGTAATTGAGAAGGCCCGTTTGATATGACCACCAGTGCAAAAGCAGGCAACGGTTCCAAGTTCGGCGACCTCTGGCGCCGGCTATGGTTCTTGCTGGGCGCGCTGGTGGTTTATCGCATCGGCGCCCACATCCCCGTGCCGGGTATCGATCCGGCCCGCTTGGCTGAGCTTTTCCAGTCCCAGCAAGGCGGCATCCTGGGGGTGTTCAATCTGTTTTCCGGTGGCGCGCTGTCGCGCTTCACCATTTTTGCCCTGGGCATCATGCCCTACATTTCTTCCTCGATCATCATGCAGTTGATGTCGATCGCCGTGCCTTCCCTGGAGGCCTTGAAGAAAGAGGGCGAAGCAGGTCGCCGCAAGATTACCCAATACACCCGCTACGGCACGGTCGCCTTGGCGCTGTTCCAGGCAACGGGTATCGCCGTCGCCCTGGAGTCCCAGAATGGTCTCGTGGTCGACCCGGGCATGATGTTCCGCATCACCACGGTGGCCACCCTGCTCACGGGCACCATGTTCCTGATGTGGCTTGGCGAGCAGATCACTGAGCGTGGCCTGGGCAACGGCATCTCGATCATCATTTTCGCCGGTATTGCCGCCGGCCTGCCCAACGCCCTGGGTGGCCTGTTCGAGTTGGTGCGCACCGGTGCCATGCATCCCGTGTCCGCATTGTTCATCGTCGCCCTGGTGGTGGTGGTGACAGGGTTCGTCGTCTTTGTCGAGCGCGGCCAGCGCAAGATTCTGGTGAACTACGCCAAGCGCCAAGTGGGCAACAAGATTTATGGCGGGCAGAGCAGCCATCTGCCCCTGAAGCTGAATATGTCGGGCGTCATTCCCCCCATCTTCGCTTCCTCGATCATCCTTTTCCCGGCCACCGTTGCCCAGTGGTTCGGTAGCTCCGAGCAAATGAACTGGCTCAAGGACGCCGCCGCCAAGCTGGCGCCGGGGCAACCGATCTACGTGCTGCTCTACGCGACTGCGATCGCCTTCTTCTGTTTCTTCTACACCGCCCTGGTCTTCAACTCGAAGGAAACCGCGGACAACCTGAAGAAGAGCGGCGCTTTCGTGCCTGGCATCCGTCCCGGCGAGCAGACGGCACGGTATATCGACAAGATTCTGATGCGGCTGACCCTGATCGGCGCCATCTACATCACCTTGGTTTGCTTGTTGCCCGAATTCTTGATTCTCAAGTGGAACGTGCCTTTCTATTTCGGCGGCACCAGCTTGTTGATCATCGTGGTGGTGACGATGGACTTCATGGCCCAGGTGCAGGCCTACGTGATGTCCCATCAGTACGAAAGTTTGTTGAAGAAAGCTAATTTCAAGGGCGCCGGGTTGCCGGTGCGTTGATGTAAGAAGGTTTATGGCGAAGGAAGACGTTATCGAAATGCAGGGTGAGGTGGTGGAAAACCTCCCCAATGCAACCTTCAGGGTCAAGCTGGAAAATGGGCACATCGTGCTCGGCCATATTTCCGGAAAGATGCGGATGCACTACATCCGTATCCTGCCCGGGGACAAGGTGACAGTCCAGCTGACGCCCTATGATTTAACCAAGGGAAGAATCGTCTTCCGTGCCAAATAACCACTATTCCGGAGAGTAATCATGAAAGTTCTGGCTTCGGTCAAGCGTATCTGCCGCAACTGCAAAATCATCCGCCGCAATCGCGTGGTTCGGGTCATCTGTACCGATCCCCGCCATAAGCAGCGCCAGGGTTGATTGAGCAAGTTTAATCAGATATAATTTTCCGCTTTTATTTCGGCGATGAACAGGTAAGGTAACCAAATGGCCCGTATCGCAGGTGTCAATATTCCCAATCATCAACATGCTGAGATCGCGTTGACCGCGATTTACGGCGTGGGTCGTACTCGCGCACAAAAGATTTGTGAAGCCGCGGGTGTCAATCGTTCCGCAAAGATCAAGGATCTCACCGAGACCGAGATGGAACGCCTTCGTGACGAAGTAGCCAAGTTCACCGTTGAAGGTGATCTGCGCCGCGAAGTCACCATGAGCATCAAGCGACTGATGGACCTGGGTTGCTATCGCGGTGTCCGCCATCGTCGCGGCTTGCCTTGCCGTGGTCAGCGTACCCGTACCAATGCCCGTACCCGCAAGGGCCCGCGCAAATCCATCGCTGGCGCGAAGAAATAATAGGAACTAAAGCATGGCTAAGACAGCTACCAAAGTTCGCAAGAAGGTCAAGAAGAACGTTGCCGAAGGTATCGCCCACGTTCACGCTTCCTTCAACAACACCATCATCACCATCACCGATCGCCAAGGCAATGCATTGTCCTGGGCAACCTCCGGTGGTGCCGGCTTCAAGGGCTCCCGCAAGAGCACCCCGTTTGCCGCTCAGGTGGCTGCCGAAGCCGCCGGCAAGGCCGCGCTGGAATGTGGTGTGAAGAACCTCGAAGTGCGCATCAAGGGTCCCGGCCCCGGCCGTGAGTCCGCGGTGCGCGCCCTGAACGCCCTCGGCATGAAGATCACCAGCATCACCGATATCACGCCGGTTCCCCATAACGGCTGCCGCCCCCCCAAGCGTCGCCGTATCTGACGCCCGGACGAAGACAAGGAGTTATAAGTGGCCCGCAACCTAGACGCCAAATGCCGTCAGTGCCGCCGTGAGGGTGAGAAGCTCTTCCTCAAGGCTGAAAAGTGTTTTACTGACAAGTGCGCCATCGAGCGCCGTTCCTACGCCCCTGGCCAACACGGCCAGAAGTCCGGTCAGCGTTTGTCCGGCTACGGCCAGCAGCTGCGTGAAAAGCAGAAGATCCGCCGCATCTACGGCGTGCTCGAGCGCCAGTTCCGCAAGGTCTTTGCCGAAGCCGAACGCAAGAAGGGCCAGACCGGCGAAAACCTGCTGCAATTGCTGGAAGGCCGTCTCGATGCCGTGGTCTATCGCATGGGCTTCGGTGGTTCCCGTGCCGAGTCCCGCCAGATCGTTCGCCACAATGGCGTGCTGGTGAATGGCAAGCGCGTGAACATCCCTTCCTACAGCCTGCGTCCCGGTGACGTGGTGCAACTGACCGACCGCGCCAAGGGCCATCTGCGCAGCAAGGCCGCCCTTGAGGCCGCCGAGTCCCGCGGACTGCCCGAGTGGCTGGACGTGAACGTGAAGGAAGGCAAGGGCGTGTTCAAGTCCTACCCGACCCGCGACGAACTGCCGCCTTCCATTAACGAAGGTCTCGTGGTCGAACTGTACTCGCGTTAATTCGTTGTTTCGCGCCTGATGCCCCTGCCGGGGCATCGGGCGCATTCTCATTTGAAGGAATGCAGATGCAAAGCAATGCACTTCTAAAGCCCCGTATTGTTGATGTTCAATCCCTTTCCCCGGTCCATGCCCGCGTCGTCATGGAACCGTTCGAGCGTGGCTATGGCCATACGCTGGGCAACGCGCTGCGCCGCATCCTCCTTTCTTCCATGCCCGGTGCCGCGCCGACGGAAGTGAGCATTGAAGGGGTGTTGCACGAGTACTCCACGATCGAAGGCGTCCGCGAGGACGTGGTGGACATCCTGCTGAACCTGAAGGGCGTCGTCCTGAAGCTGCATGGCCGCAACGAAACTACCCTGAGCCTGAGCAAGTCCGGCGAAGGCGTCGTCACCGCTGCCGACATCCAGACCAGCCACGATGTGGAAATCATCAACCCCGACCACGTGATCGCCCACATCGCCCCCGGTGGCAAGCTGGACATGCAGATCAAGGTGGAGCTGGGCCGTGGCTATGAGCCCGCCAACACCCGTCCCGCCGCCAAGGACGAAGGCAAGACCATCGGTCGTATTCTGCTCGATGCCTCCTTCAGCCCCGTGCGTCGCGTCAGCTACCAAGTGGAATCCGCCCGTGTGGAACAACGGACCGACCTGGACAAGCTGATCATCGATCTGGAAACCAACGGCGCCATCGATCCCGAGCAATCCATCCGCAGTGCAGCCCGCATCCTGATGGAACAACTGTCCGTCTTTGCCGATCTGGAAACCACCACCGTGGCCCCGGTCGAGCAGAAGCAGTTGCCGGTTGCCCCCGAACTGCTGCGTCCGGTGGACGATCTCGAATTGACTGTTCGTTCGGCCAACTGCCTCAAGGCCGAGAACATCTACTACATCGGCGATCTGATCCAGCGCACCGAAACCGAGCTGCTCAAGACCCCCAACCTGGGTCGCAAGTCGCTCAACGAAATCAAGGAAGTGCTGGCCTCCCGCGGCCTCACCCTTGGTATGAAGCTCGAGAACTGGCCCCCGGTCGGTCTCGAAAAGATGGGCTGATTGTCAGCCTGAATCCATAACCCTGCTCAAAGCAACGGGCCACTAGCACAGCGCGGTGGCCCCACAACATAAAGGGAATTCATCATGCGTCACGGTAACGGACTTCGTAAGCTCAACCGCACCTCTTCTCACCGCCAAGCCATGTTCCGCAACATGGCCGTGTCCTTGCTGCGCCACGAGGCCATCAAGACCACCCTGCCCAAGGCCAAGGAACTGCGCCGCGTTGTCGAGCCCCTGATCACCCTGGGCAAGAAGCCCAGCCTCGCCAACCGCCGCCTGGCTTTCGACCGCCTGCGTGACCGCGAGATCGTGTGCAAGATTTTCGACGTGCTGGGCCCCCGCTTCTCCGCCCGCAACGGTGGTTATCTGCGCATCCTGAAAATGGGCTTCCGCCAAGGCGACAATGCGCCCATGGCTTACGTCGAACTGCTGGATCGCCCCGAAGAAGCCGCCGAGTCCGCTCAGGCTGCCGAGTAAGCGATCTTCGCCCAATAAAAAAGGCCGGCTTGCCGGCCTTTTTTATTGCCTGGCGCGCAGGGCGCTCAGTCGGTGCTCTCGGGTCGGGCGGCCATTTCCGCCCACAAGGCCTTGGCAAAGGTCTTCCAGACTTGTCCGCCGTGGCTGAGCAAACCTTCGTCGGCACTGCCGGCCATGACCTTGAGCATCAACTGGGCGAGGCCGAACAGTTCAATTTTGGCTCGACCCTCGGGGCTTTGTGGGTCGCAGTCGGCCCCAATCTTGTCGCCGGTGCAGGCCAGGGCCTGACGTGCCAGATCGCGGACCTGCTGCGGATTGTCCCAGTCGATGCCGATGATCACACCCTTGCGGGCAATTTCGGTTTCCAGGCGGGCCGTTTCGGCGGAAAAGTTTTGAAAAGTCGGCATGGTTATTTTTTCTTCGACGTTGTTTTGCTGACGAGCAAGGGTTTGAGATAGCGCCCGGTATGGCTGGACTTGCTTTGGGCCACTTGCTCGGGCGTGCCGGCGGCAATGATCTGGCCGCCGCCGTCGCCACCCTCGGGCCCGAGATCCACGATCCAGTCGGCCGTCTTGATCACATCGAGATTGTGTTCGATCACGACGATGGTGTTGCCGTGGTCACGCAGGCGGTGGAGCACCGTGAGCAGCATTTCGATGTCCTGGAAGTGCAGGCCGGTGGTGGGTTCGTCCAGAATGTACAGAGTGCGACCCGTGTCGCGCTTGGAAAGTTCCAGGGCCAGCTTGACCCGCTGTGCTTCGCCGCCGGAAAGGGTGGTCGCGCTTTGCCCCAACTGGATATAGGACAGACCGACGTCCATCAGGGTCTGTAGTTTCTTGGCCACCACGGGGACGGGGTCGAAGAATTCCCGAGCCTGCTCGACTGTCATCTGCAAGACATCGTGAATGGTCTTGCCCTTGTAGCGGATTTCCAAGGTCTCCCGGTTGTAGCGTTTGCCATGGCAGACGTCGCAGGGGACGAAGACATCGGGCAGGAAGTGCATCTCCACCTTGATCATGCCGTCGCCTTGACAGGCTTCGCAGCGCCCACCCTTGACGTTGAAGGAGAAACGGCCGGGCTCGTAGCCGCGCTGGCGGGACTCGGGAACGCCAGCGAAAAGTTCGCGGATCGGCGTCAGCAAGCCGGTGTAGGTAGCCGGGTTGGAGCGGGGAGTGCGGCCAATCGGCGACTGGTCGACGTTGATGACCTTGTCGAAGAATTCCAAGCCGTCGATACGGCCATGGGGTGCCGGTTCCAGGGAGGAGCCGTAGAGGTGGCGCGCGGCGGCGGCATAGAGGGTGTCGTTGATCAGGGTGGACTTGCCCGATCCGGACACGCCGGTGATGCAGGTGAGCAGGCCGACGGGTAGGCTGAGGGAGACGTCCTTCAGGTTGTTGCCTGTCGCGTGCTCGATCAGCAACTGCCGCTCGGGGTTGGGCGGCGTGCGGCGGTCGGGAACGGCGATGGTGCGGCGGCCCGAGAGATAAGCCCCGGTCAGGGACTTGGGATCGGCTTCCACCTGCTTGGGCGTGCCGTGGGCGACGATGGTGCCACCGTGCTCACCGGCACCGGGGCCCATGTCCACCACATAGTCGGCGCTTTCAATGGCCTCCTGATCGTGTTCCACCACGATCACGGTGTTGCCGATGTCACGCAGGCGCACAAGGGTCTGCAACAGGCGGGTGTTGTCGCGCTGGTGGAGGCCGATGGAGGGTTCATCAAGGACGTACATGACGCCGGTCAGGCCCGAGCCGATCTGGCTGGCCAGGCGGATCCGCTGGGCCTCACCACCGGAGAGGGTTTCCGCCGAACGGTCGAGGGAAAGATAGTCGAGGCCGACGTTGATCAGGAAGCCCACCCGGCTATCCACTTCCTTCACCACCTTGGCCGCCACCTGGGCCTTGTGGCCGGTCAGACGCAGGTCCTTGAAAAAGTCGCGACACTGGCCCAGGGCCAGCCGACTGATGTCGGCGATGGTCTTGCCACCGATGAAGACGTGACGGGCCTCCTTGCGCAGACGGGTGCCGTGGCAATCGGGGCAGGGACGGGAGTTCAGGTATTTGGACAACTCCTCCCGCACCGCCATGGAATCGGTTTCCTTGTAGCGCCGTTCCAGATTGGGGATGATGCCTTCGAAGGCATGGCTGCGGTCGAAGCGGGTGCCCTTCTCGTTGAGATAGCGGAAGCGGATCTGTTCCTTGCCCGAGCCGTAGAGAATGATCTCCTGCAAACGCTGGGTCAGCTGGTCGAAAGGGGTTGCCGTGTCGAAGCCATAGTGGGCGGCGAGGGATTCCAGCATCTGGTGGTAGAACTGGTTGCGCTTGTCCCAGCCCTTGACGGCGCCGGCTGCCAGGGAAAGATGGGGCGCCGTGACGACCCGCACGGGATCAAAGAACTGGATCTGGCCCAGGCCGTCGCACTGGGGGCAGGCGCCCATCGGATTGTTGAAGGAGAACAGGCGCGGTTCCAGTTCCTGCAAGGCATAGGAACAGACCGGGCAGGCAAAGCGGGCGGAGAACATATGCTCCCGTTCCGTGTCCATTTCCACTGCGATGGCCCGGCCCTCGGCGTGGGTCAGGGCGGTTTCGAAGCTCTCGGCCAGGCGCTGGCGCTGGTCGGCCCGCACCTTGAGGCGGTCCACCACCACGTCCACCGAGTGCTTGGTGCTCTTGGCCAGCTTGGGCAGGGCGTCGATGTCGTACACCTTGCCGTCGACCCGCAATCGGACGAAACCTTGGGCGCGCAGCTCGGTGAACAGTTCCAGTTGCTCGCCCTTGCGATTGGCCACCACCGGCGCCAGGATCATCAACTTGGTGTCCTCGGGCAGGGCCAGCACGTGGTCCACCATCTGGGAGACGCTCATGGCTTCCAGGGGCAGATCGTGGTCCGGGCAATGGGGCGTGCCGGCGCGGGCGAACAAGAGGCGCAGGTAATCGTGGATTTCCGTCACCGTGCCCACGGTGGAGCGGGGATTGTGGCTGGTGGCCTTCTGTTCGATGGAAATCGCCGGGGAAAGGCCCTCAATCAGGTCCACGTCGGGTTTTTCCATCAGTTGCAGGAACTGGCGGGCGTAGGCGGAGAGGGACTCCACGTAACGGCGCTGGCCTTCGGCGTAAAGGGTGTCGAAGGCCAGGGAACTCTTGCCCGATCCTGACAGCCCCGTGATTACCGTCAGCTTGTTGCGCGGCAGGTCAAGGTTGATGTTCTTGAGGTTATGGGTGCGGGCACCACGGATCTTGATTTCGTCCATGACGGCGGGTATCTGCTCGGGGAATCGGGGAGGGGTGACCTGTTAATATACGCGATCCCCAACCCTCTGCTGTGACGGCTATGCGCTCTGCAGTCAATGAAGGGATGACCCGAGAAGAAAAAAAATCGGGCATCGCTTTGGCCTCGATTTTTTCCTTGCGAATGCTGGGGCTTTTTTTGATCCTGCCGGTTTTCGCCTTGCACGCCAAGACCATTCCCGGCGGCGACAACCTGACCCTTGTGGGCATTGCCCTTGGCGCCTACGGCCTGACCCAGGCGATTTTCCAGATCCCTTTCGGCATGGCTTCGGACCGCTTCGGCCGCAAGCCGGTGATCATCTTCGGCCTGCTGCTGTTCGCCCTCGGTAGTGCCGTGGCGGCCATGGCGCCGGATATCTACTGGAGCATCGCCGGCCGCGTGCTTCAGGGCGGCGGTGCCATTTCCGCCGCCGTTACCGCCCTGGCCGCTGATCTGACGCGGGAACAGCATCGCACCAAGATCATGGCCATGATCGGCTCCTCCATCGGCCTGGCCTTCGCCTTCTCTCTGGTAGCTGCGCCGGCCCTCTACGCAGTGATCGGCATGGCCGGTATTTTCTGGCTCACCGCGGCCCTGGCTATCGCTGCGATTTTCCTCGTCACCCACGTGGTGGCCATGGCACCGCCGCCCCAGGCAGCGGGACGGCCGCCCTTCCGCAGCGTGCTGCTCAACCCCCAGTTGCTGCGCCTCAACTACGGCATCTTCACGCTGCACATGGTGCAGATGGCCATGTTCGTGGTGATTCCCGCTGAACTGGTGGCCGACGGTGCCTTGCCCCTGGCCCAGCACTGGCAGGTGTACCTGCCGGCGGTGCTGGTCTCCTTCGTGCTCATGGTGCCGGCCATCATCCGTGGCGAGCGGCGCGGGCAGATGAAACAGGTTTTCCTTGGCGCAATCATCCTGCTGCTGGCCACCGAAGTACTGCTCTGGTTCGGCGCGGGCCATTTCTGGCCCGTGGTGGCCGGCCTGCTTGCATTTTTCGTCGCCTTCAACATCCTGGAGGCAACCCTGCCTTCACTGATCTCCCGTATCGCCCCGCCATCAGCCAAGGGCGCGGCTTTGGGGGTTTACAACACGACCCAGGCCCTGGGCCTGTTCATGGGCGGTGCCCTGGGCGGCTGGTTGGCGAAACATCACGGCAATGGCGCCGTTTTCGCCTGGGCCCTGCTGCCCATCGGCGTCTGGATTTTTTTGGCCGCCACCATGGAAATTCCGCCACCGCGACAGCAGGCCCCTGACGTTAAAATCCCGGTTTAAGGACAGACGGCGCACGCGCCATTTCAATAGCGAAGAGGAGGGGGCCGATGGCTTCTGTAAACAAAGTGATTCTGGTGGGCAACGTAGGCAAGGACCCCGAAACCCGTTACACCCCCAACGGTGACCAGATCACCAACATCAGCGTCGCCACCACCGACACCTGGAAGGACAAAGCCACCGGCGAGCGACGCGAGGCCACCGAATGGCACCGCATCGTGTTCTTCGGCAAGCTGGCGGAAATCGCCGGCCAGTACCTGAAGAAGGGCAGCCAGGTGTACATCGAAGGCCGCCTGCGTACCCGCAAGTGGCAAGGCCAGGACGGCCAGGACCGCTACACCACCGAAATCAGCGCCGACGCCATGCAGATGCTGGGCCGGCGCGAGGGCGGCGGTTCCCCCGACTACGATCAACGCCCCCCGGCCAGCGGCGGTGGCGCCAGCCGCAGCAGCGCCGCACCCAGCCGCCCCGCACCGCCCCCTCCGTCCGGCGGCCTGGGGGATTTCGAGGACGATATCCCCTTCTAGGATCGACCTAAGGTCCTTTTGTAAAAAAGGAAGCCCCGCCTGTAGTATCGGCGGGGCTTTCGTCTTATTTACAAAAATCTGAGGCTGTTCCGTATTTCCGGCACAGTGTTTACCCATGTTAGCGTTAATACATGGATAAACTCTATGTCAAAACAATACAGACCACATCAGGGGAGAGGATTCCCCTACTAGTCGATCGGGACAGTGGTGCGCCCTTGTTCAAGCCTACGGTTTATGCGCTGACGTGCATTCGAGCCAGGAACCGGGCCAGCAAAACCATTGAGAGCGCTCTGCGAGCCCTGCAGGTGTTCTATTCCATTCTTGGTATCCAGGAAATTGATCTGGATGCCCGTTTAGGGGATGGAAAGGTTCTAGAAATAGGGGAAATTGACGAGCTTGTTCGATTGAGCCGGCTCAATATGGGGCAGCTCCGCCATTTGGCTAGGACGAAGCGGCCCTGTCGCCCCTCAACGAACATCCATTCGCTGGAAAGCCATCGCTTCCGGGCCGGAAAGGCACATGCAGAAGTATCGATGGCAGTTTCAGCTGGGCGCATACGATGGATATGTCACTATCTGTCCTGGTTGGTCTCGGTCAGACTCGCCAAACTGGACTCGAATAGCGAGCCCTATCAACGGCTGTCTGAGGCCAGCAAACAAGCTACGTCAGCGTTAATGGCTCGAGTAACGGGCGTGGGAGATCGCAATGTTCTCTACCTGCGAGAAGGACTTGCGCCCGAGGGTATAGCTGAACTCCTTCGGGTGACCCGGCCATCAGCACCGGAAAACCCCTGGATTAGGGATTACGTCCGGCAACGAAACTGCCTATTAGTACGCTGGCTCTATGTGTTGGGCCTACGTCGAGGGGAGTTACTCAACGTCAAGATTCCTGATATCGACTTCCGGAAAATGGAAGTTGTTGTCGCACGTCGTGCAGATGATCCAGAAGATCCCCGCTTACATCAGCCAAAGGTAAAAACCAAAGACCGGATACTGCCCTTAAGCAAAGAGCTTTGCCAGTTAACGTACGACTACGTCATGACGCCAATTTCCTGATGCGACGCAGCAGCATTGAGCTAGATGTCTAGTCCATCGCAGAAAGGATGGGTTATCCACAACAGAAATTTTGGCCAGTAAAAATATTTTTTAAGCATAAAATCAATTGGTTAAGTTTATGTTGATAGCTTAAGTACACTTAGATTAATTACAGCGATTTTTATTTTGTACTTTGTGACTATAATTCATTACGCATAGCCAGCCAATCTCAGCCAGCAATTGCAAAAAATCAGTGCAAACGCGCTGTATTGCAATCTGGGAGATGAGTGGTGGGGTTAAATCAGGTAGGCGGCGATGGGGATCGTCGCCCTGGACACACTGGCATTTATTGCTTGTGCTTTTGCTCGAAAGCACATGATGTCAACGTAGATCCGGAACAACTGCTGCATCAACTAGGATATGAAGGGCTGTCACTCACTAGGCAGCACTTTCTCTTTGCAGCAAAAAGCATTCAACTTCGGGCGAAAGTTCTAAAGATAGATGTAGTTCGGTTAGCCGAACAGAGTCTCCCAATCATTGCTGAACTCAACGATGGCGAATTCCTAGTAGTCCTAGGCGTCAGCGGCGAGTATTTCGTTACGTTAAATCCGGCGGAATCCATCTCCCCAAAGTTTGTGACGAAAAAGGACTTCGAAGCAAAGTTCACGGGCAACGTGTTCGCGCTAACAAGGCAGTACTCGTTATCCGACGATAAGCAGCCATTTGGAATTAGGTGGCTTATCGCTGTTGTACTTAGGTACAAAAAACCGCTAAGCCACATACTAATTGCAACTTTGCTCATCCAGGCATTCGGTTTGGCGATGCCATTATTTAGCCAAGTAATTTTAGACAAAGTGCTAGCGCATAGAAGCTTGGCAACTCTTCACGTTCTAGGTCTCGGGATGACAATTCTTGTTGTCTTTGAGGCGATATTTTCAATTCTCAAAACTCAGCTTCTGGCACGGACAGCGAACAAAGTAGATGTCCTTATTGGCTCTCGCATCATCAGACATCTGCTGAATTTGCCACTACAGTATTTTGAATCACGTGGCGTCGGAGCAACGGTAACTCGACTCAATGAAATTGAATATATAAGACATTTCGTTACCGGAGCACCAATAAGCGCTTTGGTAGATGCTTTGTTTGTAGGTGTATTCCTGGCAGTGCTCTTTTGGTACAGCCCACAACTAACGCTCATCGTGTTGGCCTCGCTACCGCTTTTGACTATTTTGACGTTGGGCACAACGCCGATAATGCGAACCCGGCTAGAAGCAAGAAATAAGGCAGCCGCAGATAATCACTCGTTCTTGATCGATGCGATATCAGGCGCACATACAGTCAAGACGTTTGCACTCGAACCAGTGATTGCAAGGCGATGGGTTCAGGGTACCGCAGCAACCCTGAGTTCCTCTTATCACGTAACCAACGTATCCGGAACAAGTGGCGCGATCAATCAATTGATACAGCGAGTCACCTCGCTGGCTGTGCTTTGGTATGGAGCAACATTGGTGATGGGTGGCGACCTGACAATGGGGCAATTGATCGCATTTCAGATGCTAACGTTAAGAGTTGTTCACCCATTAGTCAGGCTTGCACAACTTTTGCAAGAGTTCCAGAGGTTTTCTCTTTCAATGAAAGAGTTAATCGACGTGATGAGCCATCCTATGGAGGGCGCACGACTAAGTGGACGCCACAAGATGGCACGTCTAAAGCCCGATATCTTTTTGAAAAACGTCACATTCAGATACTCGCAAAAATTGCCCGCAGCAATTTCGAACGTTTCGCTTGAGATTCGATCAGGCCAAATGGTTGGTATCGTGGGGCGCAGCGGTTCTGGGAAAAGCACACTAGCCAAACTACTACAGCGTTTATATATGCCTACAGATGGTCAGGTAGAAATCGGAGGAATGGATATTCGCCACTTTGACTCTTCTTGGCTAAGAAAACAGTTTGGTGTCGTTTTGCAAGAAAACACAGTTTTCAACAATTCCATTCTTGAAAACCTTCTCATGCACGCTCAGAACGCACCAATGGGGGCAGTCGTTGCAGCAGCAAAGGCAGCTGATATTCATGACTTCATAACTTCGCTGCCAGAAGGATACGACACGCAGATCGGGGCAGGTGGCATGCAGTTATCAGGCGGACAAAAACAACGGCTTGCAATAGCCAGGGCACTCGTAAGTAATCCCGAGATACTGATCCTTGATGAAGCAAGTAGCGCGTTGGACTATGAGACAGAAGCTCGTGTAAATGCAAATCTTTTGAAGGCAAGAACGGGGAAAACCACGATTACGATTGCTCACAGGCTTTCGACGATCCGCTTAGCTGACAAGATATTCGTAATGGATAAGGGGGAGGTCGTAGAAAGTGGTACTCATCAAGAACTATTTCTAAAAAATGGCCATTATTCATCGCTGCTGAAACAGCAGCCGGAAATCCATGTTAGCCAAAGTGCTTAGTTTTAAACGTAAGGTTGTCGGTGGATATGGGCCGAGGCATCCAGTGGCTGGGCAGACGACACGGACTTCTTCTGTTTCACAACTTTCCGACTTAGAAATTTTCGACGCTGAAAGTGACAACAGAGGAAAAGTTATTTGGACTGTCTTTCTATTATTTTTTGGATCAATTGTCTGGATGTATTTTGCACATGTTGATATCTATGCAACTGCGCAAGGCAAGCTCATTCCCACCGGGAAGGTAAAGACACTGCAAACGCTTGACCAAGCTATCGTTAAGAAAATTCATGTACATGAAGGCGACTTTGTTCGTGAGGGCGATTTGATGGTTGAGCTAGATCCAACCTTAAATGAAACAGAGTTAGTGGCATCGAAAGATCGATTGCAGACGGCCAAAGCTGAAATGGCCAGATTGGAGTCAGAACTCTACGGGCATAAGCCACGATACGACACTGATGGGCTAACTAAAGAGCAACTCAAGTTGTTGGAAACGCAGCGAATCGGCCGAGTAAATTTCCATGAGTCAAAACTGATCGAATACAACATCACTCTTAGAAGTCGGTCGTCATCTATCAATAGTGCAATGAGTGCTCTTGCACAGGCAAAAGCTCAATTGGCTACTGCAGAGGAGCGTCAACAGAGAGTGCAGCCTTACGTAGGAAAAATAATTTCTCGGTTTGAGTATCTCAAGATGGAAGACTCTGTTGCTCAGTTACTGCGTGAAGTGGCTGCACAAGAAAGCAACCTCGAAAATGCTATCGAAGCTAAGAAATCTGTCGAACAACAACGACTTCAACTAATCGAAGAACATCGGAGTCATTTGGTCGGAGAGATTACAAAGCAACGAATAGATGTTGTATCTCAGCAAAGCGAAGTGGACAAACTAAAAAAGATTCTTGAACAAAAAGAATTGCGCTCTCCGATCGACGGATTTGTGCAAAGTCTGGCAGTCAATACCGTGGGAGGTACTGTGGCTGCGACTCAAACGTTGGCGATGATAGTTCCTAGTTCATCATCATTGTTCGTAGAAGCTGTTGTGTCAAACGATGAAGTTGGGTTCGTAAAAGTTGGCCAATCTGCAGATATCAAGATCGATGCATTTCCGTTTAACAAGTACGGGGTTGTTCAGGGAGTGGTTACTTGGATTAGTCCTGACGCAGAAGAGCGTAGCAACGGAATGCTCGATCCCACAACGACTCAAAGCAAGCCAGTTGGATCTACTGTCGTGCCGGTGAAGGCCGGGCTCGTGTACAAAATTCGGCTCGCTATCAACCAAGAACAAACGCTCCTGAAAAGCGGATTAACGAGTGCATCTCTAACACCGGGTATGACGGTTCAGGCAAATATAGTAACGGGACAACGGCGAATCATTGACTTCTTTTTGGCACCAATCGCTCAGAGCCTAGATGAGTCACTAAAGATTAGATAACAGGAACCGGTTACCGGGTATCCAGAATTACACGGAGGTACATATGGCATTAATCGCAGGGCTGTCGCTAGGTTTTTTCTTCATATTTATGGCGCATTCTCTTCTTGTCTATTTCTTAGTCGAAGACAACCTGAGAAAGAATATTCCACTTAAGGATGCATTTTTCCCATGGCCATCAAAAGGAAAAATGGTCGCCTGCGTGTGCCTAGTCGCTGCATGTTTCTTTGGCCTAATTGCGAAGAGAGGCGTAAGTGCCTTCATGGGAATAGGCTCCGATGAGTGGAAAGTAATTGGAATATTTATCGGCATTCCTGCCAGTTGGTACCTTATTTACTTCTTTCGTCGAATCAATAAGTCTGGCTCGACTTACCTCTTTAAGGCGACGCAGAGCACCCCTCTAGAAACGCTCTTTCCTCTAGTTGTATCACTGTCAATAACGCTGTTTAGTTATCTAACGAAGTAAGAAGCTAAGGGAGAACACTTGTAATGGCAACAGATTATGGTGCGATAGCACAAAATGGATTAAACGCATTTTTGAATGGAGAGGCTGGATGGAGTCTGGGTAGCTCTTCAAACCCGGCAGAAGCCTTAGCGAATCTTCTGAACTTCGGAACTCAAGTGCTAGCTTCGATGGGGACTGCAACCCCAGCGGGGCAGGCCGCGAATGCATTCGTTATCGGGTTGAGTCAGGCTGCAACGGCTAACAATTCGTTATCTGCTTATCAAAAATTTGAAAATGGCACCATTCAACCTAGCGACGTATTGAATGTCACTTCATCGATACTTGGAGGTATGGCAGCAGCCGCTGCTCTTACCGGTCTGGCAGTCCCTGCAACAACAACATTCGTTATCGCTGCTATTGCTGTTGCTGCCGGGCCTTCAGCTCAAGATGCGGTTAATGCTGCCCTTAATAAAATTGGAGAAATGGCATTCCCCGATATGCCCGACACAGACGATGCAGGATGGGGGGGCATCGGCCTAGGGCCTGGCTTCAATATTCCTGAAGGAACGTATGACCTTGGCCCAGATTCTGCCGGCACTCCGTGGGGAAGGGTCTCGGTAGAGGACGGGAATGGCAACGTACTGCAAACTTGGTATTACTACGACGATATTGTCGATACGTATGTACCAAGCGATTCTGGTATCGGGGGAACTGGAAGTAGTGGTGGGTCTGGCGGCGGAGGTACAGGAAATGGCGATAGTGAAAGTGATGATGATGACAGTGGTGGCTCTGTTTATGTCCCACCACCCCAGCCGCAACCGCAACCGGAAGAGCCGCCCCCTTACGTCAGCGAAGATGGCGACTGATCGTTTGCTCTAGCTGGGTCAATACTCGTCACTACGGCGGGTGATGTTTAATGCTAAGGAATAAACATGCAGAACTTTGACTTTGGAATCAGTAAGGAATCCTTTTTCGAGAATTTTTACGAGAGAAATATCTATTTTAAGAAGGCAACTGCTCGGCAAGATGTTATTTCCTGGGATGAAATAAATCAGGCCGTCTTCTGCTTAGATGCTGGAGATAACAGAATTAGGTTATTCAAAAATGGCCAAATCGAAGATTCGGAATTCATTGATGGTTTTACTCAGGTAGATCGGCCGAGACGAGTTCTTGAAAAGAACTCGTTCTACCGCTATATGAGAAGCGGCGCGACGTTGGTACTAAATCGATTTGATAGCGTTTCTCTGACTACTAAGAAGCTCTGCGATGAGGTCAGCATGTTTACTGACTCTCAAGCTGTCGCAAATGCATATATAGCATTTAGCGGCGATGGAACATTTGGAAACCACTGGGATACCCATGACGTATTTGCTGTGCAGCTCCGAGGACGAAAGCGCTGGAAGATATATTCCCCTACGTTTATGCAGCCCTTAAGTAATCAGACTAGTAAAAATCATAAGCATGAATGTCCGCAAGAGCCGGTATTTGATGAGATCCTTGAGGCTGGCGATTTTTTATACATTCCCCGCGGGTGGTGGCATAACGTTTTACCGATTGGAGAGGAAACTGTACATATTGCAATTGGTACGCATCCTCCTCGAGCCTTAGATTTTTTGTTTTGGATTTGTTCTACAGCTGCCACAAGCAAGCTCACTGCTCGCGAGTCGCTGAGCAGATTGAGAGACGAAAACTTGAAGCTTGAGTCCCTTGCAGACGACATCAAAGAGTTGCTATGTGATCGAGAGCTTCTTAGAAAATTTCACGAACACCGTGTCTCGAAACAACGTTACGAGACTGGGTTTGATATTCAATCGAATTGCCTTCCGGTCAACGAAGAACGAAGGCTCATGGAGTGCGTTAATACTTTCTCGATGTCGATGGCGATAGAAGGGGTGGCTCAGAAATAATGTGCCGACCGTTTTTGTTTGCCGTGATGATGGCCGTATCGGCGTCTGTACAAGCATCTGACCTAGTGAAAATTTATCGGGCAGCGTTAGTAACTGATCCGCAATACCAAGTTGCGCTAGCTCTTCAAGAGGCCAATATTGAAAAGGAAGTCCAAGGAAGAGCTGGGCTGCTGCCGAGCATAACACTTAACTCAAACGTCGGTATGAATCGGCAGCATTCCCAGTTGCGTTCAATTGAGGCGGAGCCTGTAGAGGCTAGGTTTAGAAGCACTAGTTGGACGATCCAGTTGTCACAGCCGCTGTACAGGCCCAAAAGTTGGGCAATTTTTTCACAGGGTGAATTAACTACCCAAAGTGCGGGCCTTCAATTGCAAGAAGCAACTCAAGAGCTACTTCTTAGGTCAGCAAAGCTCTACATTGAACTCATCTTGGCGGATGAAGCTCTTCAAACGGCGCTGGCTTTAAAGGCGGCTACGGAGGAACAGCTTCAGTTAGTAAAAAATAGCTATCAAGTCGGAATGGCACCAATAGTCGACGTGCAAGAAGCTCAGGCCAGGTTAGCCCTAGCGAAAGCCCAAGAGATCTATTCACGGCAAGATCTGCTTGTGAAGCGTAAAGCAATGTCCCTTTTTACTGGACATGTAATGCCGTCGAACACGCGCATCAGAAGTGCTTTTACGATTCAGGCGGCACATATCGGAGTAAGGGAGTCATGGGTCGAAACCGCCGAACGAAGAAATTTTCAAGTTCGGCTAGCGGAGCTAGCTCTCGAAGTTGCGAAGAAGGATGTAGATGCTCATCAAGCCGATCATTTACCTACAGTCGATCTAGTTGCCTCATACGGGAATGCCGTAACTGGAAATAACGTTGCCTACGGTATTGCGCGGCCTGGAACGGACGTGGATACAAGTGCTATTGGTGTACAGATCGTTATTCCAATTTTTTCTGGTGGAGCAACTTCTTCGAGACTTAGGGAAAGTTTGTCCTTACAAGAAAAAGCCAGTGCTGAGCTGAGTAAAGCGAGACAGTCAGCTGCGCTTGAGGCAGAGCAAGCCTTTCTTGAAACCACTTATGGGGCTTCTCAGATTGAGGCGTATACCTCTGCTCTTAGTTCGTCTGAATCTTCACTTGAAGCCATGAAAATTGGCTATGAAGTTGGATTGCGCATCAGTTCGGATGTTCTGAACTCGCAAAGACAATATTTTGAGACAAAGCAAAAATTGGCTAAAGCCAAGGGTGATACCTTGTTGGCAGGCCTTCGTCTTAAGGCTGCAATTGGAGTCCTTGAAGAAGCTGATTTAACTGAAATTTCTCAATTTTTTGAATAACACCCCATCGGATGTAAGCCATGAAGCTAGCAAAGTTCTTAGCCTCTCTAATATTCTTTGCAGTAGTAACAAACGTCTCGGCAACGGTACCAACTTATGAAATTGGCGGGCAGTCTTTGCAGATTCCTAGCCCTTCAGGCTATCAAGAGGTCAGATCTGTGGCACCACATATCTATGCTCTGGGAGCGTCACTAACTCCGCGCGACAATAGGCTGATAGCTATGTTTGTGAGCAACGAAGACGTGAACGCCGCGGCCAAAGGCAGGGAACCTCGCCTCGATAAGTATTACTTGGTACAAACGCTGAGAAATGTTGAGGGCAAAGAGCTTTCTGAAGCCAACTTTCGGGAGGTTCAGGGGGTATTGAAAGCACAGTTTCAGGCCGCAGCAAAACAAATAGCCCCTGAGATTCAGGCACTCATTGAGAGTGTTTCAAAGAGTTCTGAATTTGCAGAACGACTGGGAAGTCAGATGCAGGTAGGCCAAATTATTGGGTTGGAGGTTTTCGAAGAAGCTAGAAATTCGATTAGTTGGCTGACTGTTACCAAGCTCCGAACTACAAAAAAGGGAAGGGTGATCGACTATGCTGTTGTTGGAGCGATGACTACGGTGTACGTTAAAGGGCAGCTGCTTGCTATGTATGTTTGTAGTCGCTTGAGAGCAAAGAGCGATTTTGATTGGGTGAAACAGCAGTCAATGACTTGGCTGAAAGCCATTAATGCCCATAATTAAGCTGCAAGTAGTGGGTATAACGGTAGAAGTGGCTGCACAAGTTGTTGTGGATCACTAGTTAGTCTGACAACGTGAAGTAGTTCAATTGCTGGTTAGTTTCTAATTAAATTGGATATTGTGAATTTCTTGAACTAGCCAAGGAAAAAGCTCAATGTATATTTGGAGCCCGTAGAACAGGAAGACTCCAGTGTGGATAGCTGGCGTATCTACCTCGTCAATGCCGGCGACTGAAAGGCCCATCTCTCGCAATGAGGAATGATGTCTCGAGAGTATTCCTTCTGCTTTCGTAGCTTTCAGCGAGTAATTTCATTTGATCGCTGATATGCTTAATTGGCTGTTTGCACGAAACCACTTTTTTCTCTTTATAGTGACTGTTTCAACTGGTCGTGTAAATAAAGCACTCCAGATAGGAGTAGTTTGTTTACGAAATTAGGTTTAGGGGAAGCTAAATGTACGTGAAGAAGCTTGTAGGAGAAGGCATGAGCTGTTTGTTTACGTGCAGTAGTTCAGCACAACCCTTCTGATCGCCTAGGGGCGGACCTTGGTCAACACCGACGCCCGGCGCCGTTTGGCGGAACGTTTGCGCCGGGCTTCCTGGCGCGACCTGCTGACGGTTGCCTTGCCGTCCTTGGTGCTGATCGTCGCGGCTTTTTGGCTGACCTCCCGCTTCATTCAGCCGGCGCCGCCGAAGCAACTGGTCTTGGCCAGCGGCAGTCCCGGCGGTGGTTACCAGCGCTACGCCGCTGCCTACAAGCCCTTGCTGGCGCAGGAGGGCATCGAGCTGGTGGAGCGCCCCACCTCCGGCGCCCTGGAAAACCTGGCCCTGCTGCGGGACGACAATAGTGGCGTCGACGCGGGCTTCGTCCAGGGCGGCATCGTCGAACTGAAAGAGGACGACAACCTCTATTCCCTTGGCGCTCTTTATCAGGAGCCCGTTTGGATCTTCTATCGGGAAGCCCTGTTTGCCGGCAAGGGTGTGCCGGACCGCCTGCTGCAACTGAAGGGCCTACGCATCGCCGTGGGGACGCCCGGTAGCGGCAACCGTCACTTGGCCGAGGAGTTGCTGCGGACCAATGGCCTGGATCGCGACGACGTGCGCCTGCTGGACGCGGGCGGCCTGACCGCCGCCTCGGCCCTGGCGGCGGGCCGGGCCGATGTTGCCATCGTGGTCGGTCCGGTCGAGTCGGCGGCGGTGTGGACCCTGCTCTACGCCCCCGGCGTCAATGTCCTCAGCCTGGCCCAGGCGGAAGCCTATACCCGCAAGTTTTCCTTCCTCAGCCATCTGGTGCTGCCCCGGGGCAGTGTGGATCTGGTGCGGGACATCCCCGACCGGGACGTGCACCTGGTGGCGCCCACCGCCACCCTGGTGGTACGGGACGACACTCACCCCGCCCTGGTGGACCTGCTGGTGCAGGCCGCCGCCAGCGTCCATGGTGGCCACGGCCTGCTGCACAAGGCCGGTGAATTTCCCAAGGCCCAGGCGGTGGACTTTCCCCTTTCGCCCCGGGCCGATCGTTTCTACAAATCGGGCAAGCCCTTGCTTCAGCGCTACCTGCCCTTCTGGGCCGCGAATCTGATCGACCGTCTGGTGGTGATGCTGATTCCCCTGTTGGCCGTGCTCTATCCCGTCGCCAAGTTCGCCCCATCCCTGTACGGCTGGCGGGTGCGTTCGCGCATCTTCAAGCGTTATGGCGAACTCAAGTTCCTCGAGGCCGACGTGCTGGCGGACGACAGCGGTGAGAAACGGGAGGACTTCCTGCGCCGCCTCGACGCCATCGAACGGGACGTGGCCCATTTCTCCGCGCCCCTCGCCTTTAGCGACCTGGTCTATACCTTGCGCGGCCATATCGAGATCGTCCGCTCCGCCATCCTCCGCCACCACCCCTGACGGCATCGTCACCCCGGCTAGGCGGGGTAGACCTCGCCTCTGTCCGTTTTTTCGCACGGGGCGGGTGTAAATTCCGGAAATCCGCACACTTTACCGTCCGCGCTGTCCGTTTTTCTGCTTTAGCCCTGAAGCAAATCAGCGACTTACTGCCCGCCTTGGTGGCGGGCATGTCTTGTGCAATATAGAGGTGTGGCGCCCGCTGCCGGGCGACCCCAAAACACAATCCCGACCGATGAGGAGACAACCCATGAAAACACGCATCCTGCTGTCCGCCGCGCTGCTGTCCGTTTCCAGCGCCGCCCTGGCCGACGACCTGGTTCGCCTGGGCAACCTGAAGTTCGCCCACTACGGCGCCGTGTCCTACATGAAGGAAATCTGCGGCAAGTACGGCATCAAGGTGGAGGAACGCATGTTCCCCAAGGGCCCGGACATCATGCCGGCCATCGTCGCCAATGAAATCGATATCGCCGCTCTGGCTTCCGACGGCGCCATCTCCGGCCGCGCCAACGGCGTGCCCATCTACACCGTGGCCGGTTTTGCCAAGGGCGGCGCCCGCCTGGTGGCCGGCGTGGATTCCGGCATCAAGAGCCTGAAGGACCTCAAGGGCAAGAAGGTGGGTGTGACCCGCGGCGGCATGCAGGAACTGCTGCTGTTGGCCGAGTTGGACAAGGCCGGCCTGTCCTGGTCCGACAAGCCGGGCAAGGACGTGGAAATCGTCTACTTGGCCTTCGCCGACCTGAACCAGGCCCTGCTGGGCAAGCAGATCGACGCCATGTGTCAGTCCGAGCCCCAGTCCTCCCAGGCCATCAACAAGAAGTTCGGCGTCGAGGTGATGAAGCCCTACGACACACCCATGGGCGAGCCTTACCGCCTGCTGGTCATGAGCGAGAAGATGTACAACGAAAAGAAGGACGTGGCCCAGCGCACCATGAAGTGTTTCGTCGAGGCCACCGCCACCTTCAACAAGGACATGGTGCTGGCCGAGAAGTATGTGCGTGAGCAGATGTTCAAGAACCAGATCACGCCCCAGGACTTCAAGGACGCCATGGACAACGCCGACTACACCTACGACGTCAGCCTGTCCCATGTCGATACCGCCACCGGCATGATGCAGAAGTACGGCGTCGGCCGCATGGCCAATCCGCCCAAGGCCGCCGACTGGGTGAAGCTGGACCTGCTGCAAAAAGCCAAAACCGAATTGAAGGTCAAGTAATCCATGAACGCAAAACAACTGAAGTCCAGCCTGACGGGGGCCGTGGTGCCCCTGTTGGTGGTGTTGCTCTGGGAAGGGCTGGCCCGGGCCGGCATGTTCTCGCCGGTGGTGATGCCCGCCCCGTCCGCCGTGGCCCTCAAGTGGTGGGCCTACCTGATGCCCACCGAAGCCTACGATCCGGCCGTCCACGCCTCCTGGCTGGCCTGGGCCGTGTCCGGCGAACTGCCGGCCGATACCGCCGGCAGCCTCTACCGGGTGGTGGTGGGCTTCCTGGTGGGCGCCGTGCTGGCCCTGCCCCTGGGCCTGCTGATGGGCGCCAGCCAACGCATCTACGCCCTGTTCAATCCCTTGGTGCAGATCCTGCGGCCGATTCCGCCCATTGCCTACATTCCCCTCGCCATCCTCTGGTTCGGCCTGGGTAATCCGCCCTCCGTGTTCCTGATCGCCATCGGCGCCTTCTTTCCGGTGCTGATGAACACCATCGCCGGCGTACGCCACGTAGACGGCATCTACCTGCGCGCCGCGCGCAACCTGGGGGTCAATCAATGGACCCTGTTCACCCGGGTCATGCTGCCCGCCGCCACGCCCTACATCCTGGCCGGGGTGCGGATCGGCATCGGCACGGCCTTCATCGTCGTGATCGTCTCGGAAATGATCGCGGTGAACAACGGCCTCGGTTTCCGCATCCTGGAAGCCCGCGAGTTCATGTGGTCGGACAAGATCATCGCCGGCATGCTCAGCATCGGTTTTCTCGGTCTCGCCATTGACACCGCCGTGAGCCGTCTCAACAACCACTTGCTGCGCTGGCACCGCGGACTGGAGCACTGAACCATGAAGACCTATCACCCGGCCCCCCTTCGACAAAGCTCAGGACAGGCTTTCCCGCGGAAAGGGGTGATTACGGTTCAGCCGCTCTGCGGCTTCCCAGTTCAAACCACTACGCCTCCTTCGGGCGGCCGCGCGGAGGCGTAAATGAGCCAGATCATCGTCAACAACGCACAAAAAGTCTTCAAGACACCCAGCGGCGACGTCATCGCCCTCAAGGACATCAACCTGCACATCGAGAAGGGCGAGTTCGTCTGCCTGCTCGGTCCCTCCGGTTGCGGCAAGTCCACCCTGCTCAACGCGGTGGCGGGCTTCCAGCCGCCTTCCGCCGGCGAGATCACCGTGGACGGCAAGAAGATCCTGACCCCGGGACCTGATCGGGGCATGGTGTTCCAGGAGTACGCCCTGTTCCCCTGGATGACCGTGGCGCAGAACATCGCCTTCGGCATGGAAGTACAGCACAAGAGCAAGGGCGAGATCGCCGCCAAGGTGGACCAGTTGCTCGACACCCTCAAGCTCAAGGACTTCCGCGACCGCTTCCCCAAGGACCTGTCCGGCGGCATGCGGCAGCGGGTGGCCATCGCCCGGGTGCTGGCCATGGATTCCCCCATCATGCTGATGGACGAGCCCTTCGGCGCCCTCGACGCCCTGACCCGGCGCAACCTCCAGGACGAACTGCTGCGGATCTGGAAGGAGTTCGGCAAGACCATCCTCTTCGTCACCCACTCCATCGAGGAGTCCATCTACCTGGCGGACCGCATCGTGGTCATGACCTACCGGCCTGGCACCATCAAGCGCGACCAGCGGGTCACCATGCCCCGGCCGCGGGACACCTCGGCCCCCGAGTTCAACGAACTCAAGCGGGAGCTGGGCCTGCTGGTGATGGAAGAGCAGCAACGCCACGCCGCCGACGAGCTGAAGCTGGCCGCCGTGGATTGAGCTTGGCCGCCGCTTTTCGCCTTGTCGTGAACCGCGCCGTCCCCGTTGGGCGGCGCGGATGTCATGGCCGATAAGCCCTTGCGCCGCCCGTCCTGGCTGTTCCTGGGGGGCGGCCTGTTGCTGTGCCTATTGGCGGCTTTGGCCGCCTACGGTTTTTTCCTGGAGCGGGCCAAGACCCACTTGCAGGAAAGCAACGGCCAGCGGCTCGATTTCTACGCCGCCAGTCTCGAAAGCACTCTCGCCAAGCACGAGCCCCTGCCCTACCTGGCAGGGCTGGAGCGCGACGTGCGCGCCGCCCTGGCCCATCCCGGCGCCGACACCGTGGCCGCCGCCAACCGTTATCTGGCCATGGCCCAGCGCGAGGCCAAGGTGTCGGCTCTCTACCTGCTGGATGCCGAGGGCCTGACCCTGGCCGCCAGCAATTGGAACAACAGCCAGTCCTTCGTCGGCCAGCGCTATACCTTCCGCCCCTATTTCCGCGAGGCCCTGGCCGGCGGCACCGGCCGTTTCTACGCGGTGGGAGCCACCACCCGGGAACCGGGCTATTTCATCGCCGCGCCGGTGAAGCTCGACGGCCGCATTCGCGGCGTGGTGGTGGCCAAGGTGAGTCTGGAGGACTTCGAGCGGGACCTGGCCCGCAGCGGCGACCGGGTGGCCCTGGCGGACAGCGGCGGCGTGCTTTTCCTGTCCGCCGTGGCCGACTGGAAGTACCGCACCCTGGGGCCGCTGCCGCCGGACCTGGCCCTGCGCCTGGCGGAAACCCGCCAGTACGGCGACCATCCCCTCAGTGCTTTGCTGCCGGGGCAGCGCCTGGACGGCGACTTGCCGGTGCAGGAAGTTGCCCTGAAGCCGCAGGCGGGCAGCGGCAAGTACCTGTTGCTGTCCCGCCCCGTGGGGCCCTTGAACTGGCGCATCCTGTCCTTCACCGATTTGGCCGAGGCGCGCCAGACCGCCGGCGGCCAGGCCGCCGCGGTGGGTTTCGCCACGGCCCTGGGCCTGCTGTTGCTGGGCGTGCGTCGCCTGCAACAGCACCGCCAGGAAGAACGCCAGGCCGCCGCCGTCGCCCTGCGTCGGGTGCATGACGAACTGGAGTTCCGCATCGCCGAGCGCACCGAGGCCCTGACCGTGGCCAACCAGCAACTGCACGAACGCCTGGCCCAGGTGGAGCGGGCCGAGGCTATCCTGCGCCAGACTCGGGACGATGCCGTGCAGGCGGGCAAGCTGGCGGTGCTGGGCCAGTTGGCGGCGGGCATCACCCACGAAATCAACCAACCCCTGGCGGCCCTGACCACCCTGTCGGGCAACGCCGTCAAGTTCCTTGAGCGGGGCGACCAGAACGAAGTACGCGACAACCTGCACCTGATCGAGGAACTGGCCCAGCGCCTGGGGCGCATCGTCGGTCAGTTCAAGGCCTTCGCCCGCAAGGCGCCGGCCGAGTTGACGGCGGTCAGCGTCGCCGAGGCGGTGCAGCTGGCCCGGGTCATCGTCGAGCCGCGCCGTCGGGAAATGAATGCCCGCATCGACAGCGACTTTCCCGCCGAGGCGCTGCTGGTGCGGGCCGATCCCGTGCGCCTGGAACAAGTGTTGGTGAATTTGATCAAGAACGGTCTTGAGGCCAGTGCGCGCCAGGCCGCACCGCGCCTGTTCCTCAGCGCTGGCCGCGACGGCGGACGGGTCCGCCTCTGCCTCCAGGACAACGGCCCCGGCATTCCGGCCGAGGTGCTGCCCCATTTGTTCGAGCCCTTCTATTCCACCAAGGGGGACAGCGAGGGCCTGGGCCTGGGCCTGGCCATCTCCCGCGCCATCGTCGAGAGTTTCGGCGGCAGCCTGACCGCCGGCAACCGGGAGGAGGGGGGCGCGGAGTTCGTTATCATGCTCGATGCCGCCTGACGCGGCGGAGAGGGTTATGACGACGGAGCTGATGGTTCATCTGGTGGAGGACGATGCCGCCGTGCGCAAGGGCTGCGAACAGGCCCTGCGCCTGGCGGACATTCCGGTACAGGCCTTTGTCGACGCCGAGTCGGCCCAGGCCGCATGGGAGCAGCAACTGCCCGCCGTGCTGATTTCCGACGTGCGCCTGCCCGGCGCCGACGGCTTTGCCCTGCTCCAGGCCATGCAGCAGCGCGACCGGGAGTTGCCCGTGGTGCTGGTCACCGGCCACGGCGATGTGACCATGGCGGTCCAGGCCATGCGCGAGGGCGCCTACGACTTCATCGAGAAACCCTTTGCCCCGGACCGGCTGGTGGACGTGACCCGCCGCGCCCTGGAGCGCCGCCGCTTGTGGTTGGAAAACTGCCGGCTGCGGGACCAGTTGGGCATGGCCGGGGCCATGCCGCGCATCGGCCAGTCGGCCGCCATGCAGAAAGTCCAGCAATTGATCCAGGCCCTGGCGCCCACCGACGTGGACATCCTGATCAACGGCGAGACCGGCACCGGCAAGGAAGTGGTGGCCAGCGCCATCCACGCCGCCAGCGGCCGCGCCGGCCCCTTCGTCGCCCTCAATTGCGGCGCCCTGCCCGAGTCGGTGTTCGAAAGCGAAATCTTCGGCCACGAGGCCGGCGCCTTCACCGGCGCCGCCAAGCGGCGCATCGGCAAGATCGAATACGCCGGCGGCGGCACCCTGTTCCTGGACGAAATCGAATCCATGCCCCTGGACCTCCAGGTCAAGCTGCTGCGGGTCTTGCAGGACCGCAGCGTGGTGCGCCTGGGCAGCAATACGCCGGTGCCGGTGGAGTGCCGGGTCATCGCCGCCAGTAAGGTCGACCTCAAGGCCGAGGCGGCGGCTGGGCGCTTCCGCCCCGACCTTTACTACCGGCTCAACGTGGTCAGCATCGACTTGCCCCCCCTGCGTCAGCGACGGGAAGACATTCCCCTGTTGATGGCCGCCCTGCTCCAGGCGGCGGCCCTGCGTTTCGACCGCCCGGTGCCCACCTGGAGCGCGACCGACATGCTGCGCTGGCAGGGCTACGACTGGCCCGGCAACGTGCGGGAATTGAAGAACGTGGCGGAACGCTTCTGCCTGGGATTGCCGGACGGCGTGGGCAGCGGTGCGAACGCCCCGATCGGCGCGGGTGCGTCGTCAGGCTTGGTGGGCGCGTCCCTGGCGGAACGGCTGGAACAGGCGGAGCGGGGCTTCATCGAGGCCGCCCTGGCCGAGAGCAAGGGCCAGGTGGCGAAGGCGGCGGAACTGCTACAAGTGCCGCGCAAGACCCTCTACGACAAGCTGGCCCGGCTGGGGATCGAGGCGGAATCCTTCCGCGCCTAGGCGGCTTGCCGCCGCGCTCGGCGCATCAGAGGCGGCGAATCTTTTCCACCAGGGCGGTGGTGGAGCGCTCGTGGATGAAGGGGATGGAGTGCACCGCGCCACCCCAGGCCAGCACTTCCGTGTAGCCGACGATTTTTTCCACCGGCCAGTCGCCGCCCTTGACCAGGATGTCGGGGCGGACTTGCAGGATGCGTTGTAGGGGCGTGTCCTCGTTGAACCAGGTCACCAGGCTCACGCACTCCAGACTGGCCATTACCGCCAGGCGATCTTCCAGCTTGTTGATGGGACGGTCGTCCCCCTTGCCCAGGCGCTTGACCGAGGCATCGGAGTTGAGGGCCACCACCATGCCGGCTCCCAGGGCTCGGGCCTGGGCCAGGTAGGTGACGTGACCCCGGTGCAGGATGTCGAAACAGCCGTTGGTGAACACCAGGGGCCGGGGCAGGGTGGCGACGCGCACCGCCAATTGCTCGGGGGCGCAGATCTTGGCCTCGAAGGCCGGGGCGGGATAGCTCAAGGGCGGTCCTTACTTGGCCTGGGCCTTGGTATCCGCCTTGGCCGGGGCGTTCTTGTTGCTGCTGGCGTTGTCCAGACGGCGCGCCTCGGCGTCGCTGATGATTTCCATGACGCGCACCACCTTCATCACGCCACCGGTGGTGCGGGCGATTTCCACCGCCGCGTCGGCTTCACCCTTGGTCACCAGACCCAGCAGGTAGACGGTACCGTTTTCGCTGACCACCTTGACCACGTTGGCGCGGAACTTGTTGTGGTCGATGAAGCGGGCCTTCACCTTGGAGGTGATGTAGCTGTCGTTGCCCCGGGCGGAAAGGGAACTGGGGGCGGCGATCTGCAATTCGTTCACCGTGGCCTTGACGTTGGGCAGGGCGGCGACGATCTGCTCGACGCCGTTCTTGGTCGCCTCATCCGGCGCCTCGCCGGTGATCAGCACGGTGCGGTTGTAGCTGGTGAGGTTTACGTGCACCTTGTCGCCGTACTTCTCGCTGACGCGATTGACGCCGCGGATTTCGGTGCCTTCGTCGCTCAGATAGATTTCCGAGGCGCGGCGGTCGGTGGCCATCAGCACGCCGGCGCCGGCACCCACGGCCACGGCGCCGAAGCAGCCGGCCAGCAGGGGAACGACGCTGGCGGCCAGGGCCAGGACGGAAAGGCTGCGTTTGAGTTCGGTGATCTTCATGCGGGGTCTCCCAGCAGGGTGTGGTCGATGCCGTCGCACAGGCAGTGGATGGCGAGCAGGTGCACTTCCTGAATGCGGGCGGTGCGGTCGGCGGGCACGCACAGGTGGATGTCGTCGGGGCCGAGTAGGGCGGCCATCTTGCCGCCGCCCTTGCCGGTCAGGGCGACGATGCGGATGCCTTTTTCCTTGGCCACCTTCATGGCCTCCATCACGTTGGGAGAGTTGCCGCTGGTGGAAATGGCCAGCAGCACGTCGCCCTTGCGACCCAGAGCGTAGACCTGCTTGGAAAACACTTCCTGGTAGCTGTAGTCGTTGGCGATGGAGGTGAGGGTGGAGGTGTCGGTGGACAGGGCGATGGCGGCCAGGGGGCGGCGTTCGCGTTCGAAGCGGTTGAGCAGCTCGGCGGAAAAGTGCTGGGAATCCCCGGCGGAACCGCCGTTGCCGCAGGCCATGATCTTGCCCTCGGCCTTGAGACATTCGACCATGGCCGCCACGGCGGCGGCGATGGGGGCGGCCATGGCGTCCACGGCGGCGAGTTTGGTTTGGGCGCTATCGGCGAAGTGCCCGCGGATGCGTTGTTCGATGCTCATGAAGACAACCTGTTGGGAGTAAGGCGCCGATTTTACCGGCTGCATTCAGCGGCTCCCGGAAAATAAGCTCCTCAAAACGCGACAAATACCTCGATCAGCAGTCGTTGCCAGGGGTTGGGATGCTGTCGCAGGGCGGCAATGCGTCCTTCGACCCGGCCACCCCGGTCCAGTTCCTCCGCCACGCTGCGATTTTCCGCCCGGGGCAGGTAGCCCAGGGTTTCGCCATGCCATTCAACCCGTACCGCGCGCGGATCGTGGGGATTGTCCGGTTCCCGCACCAGCACTAGGGGATCGCCCACCCGCATGTCGTTCCACCGGGCCGGGCCGGCGTGGTACTGAAAACCCGCCAGGGGCGAGCTTTGCACCAGGACGCGCACGGTCTGGGCCTGGCCGTGCAGGGCCCAGACCAGGAGCAGCAGCGCCAGGCTAGTCCGCGCTGAAGGCATCCTTCACCCATTCCAGGGATTGCTCGTCCAAAGCGGACAGCAGGACGCAGTCGAAGCGACAGGGGCGGTCGCCCTCGGCTTGCAGATAGTGTTGGGCGGCCAGGATCAGCCGGCGTTGCTTGCTCGGCGTGATGCTGGCGCCGGCCCCGCCGTAGTCCCGGTGGCGGCGCAGGCGGACCTCGACGAAGACCAGGGTCTCGCCGTCGGCACAGATGAGGTCGATCTCGCCGCCCTTGACCCGGTAGTTGCGCGCCACCAGGCGCAAGCCCTGCCGTACCAGCCAGTCCGCCGCCAGGGCCTCCGCCGCGACGCCGGGGGCGGTGGGTGCAGTGGGTGCAGTGGGTGCGGCGGGAGAATCGGCGCGCGGCTTGCGCGAAGGGGCGGCGGACCGGAGAATGCGGGCAATGAACGACATCGACGAGCCCTCGGGCAAGCAAGCGGGGAGCGGTAGCGCTAGGACATCAGCATTGTATGTGGTGGCGACCCCCATGGGAAACCTGGCGGACATCACCCTGCGCGCCCTGGACATCCTGAAGACCGTGGACGCGGTGGCCTGCGAGGACACCCGCCATGCCCGCCGCTTTCTCGACCACTACGGCATCCGCGCCGCCACCTTTGCCCTGCATGAGCACAACGAGCAGGAGGCCAGCGCCAAGCTGCTCGACCTGTTGGCCCAGGGCAAGGTGGTGGCCCTGATTTCCGACGCCGGCACGCCGGCCATCTCCGACCCCGGCGCCCGGGCCGTGGCGACGGTGCAAGCCGCCGCCTATCCGGTGATTCCCCTGCCCGGTCCCAACGCGGCGGCCACCGCCCTGTCCGCCGCCGGCATCGGCGACGAACGGTTTTTGTTCGTCGGTTTCCTGCCGCCCAAGGCCGCCGCCCGCCGGACCGAGATCGAGAAACTCAAGACGGTGGAGGCGGCCCTGGTGTTCTACGAGGCGCCCCATCGCATCGTCGACACCGTCGCTGATCTGGCCGAACTGCTGGAGCCTGAGCGGGAATTGGTGGTGGCGCGGGAACTGACCAAGCTGTTCGAGCAGATCGTCCGCATGCCCATCGCCGAGGCCCCGGCCTGGCTGGCGGCGGACGCCAATCGGCAGCGCGGGGAGTTCGTCCTCATCGTCACCGCGCCGCCCGCCCGTGACGGTCTGGATGGCGAGGCCGAGCGGGTGCTCAAGGCCCTGCTGGCGGAACTGCCCACCAAGCAGGCGGCCAAGCTGGCGGCGGAGATCACCGGCGTCGGCAAGAACGACCTCTACCAACGGGCCTTGGCGCTGAAACAGGGCTAATCGGCGATAATTCCCCTCATGACCACGACCCTTACCCTCATCCGTCCCGACGACTGGCACCTGCACCTGCGCGACGGCGCGGCGCTTCAGGCCGTGCTGCCCGATACCGCCCGCCGCTTCGCCCGGGCCATCGTCATGCCCAATCTGAAGCCGCCGGTCACTACCGTGGCTCTGGCGGCCGAGTATCGCCAGCGGATTCTGGCCGCTCTGCCCCAGGGGGCGGATTTCACGCCGCTGATGACCCTGTATTTGACGGACAACACGGCCGCGGCGGAAATCGACGCGGCCAAGGCCAGCGGTTTCGTCCATGCCCTCAAGCTGTACCCGGCTGGCGCCACCACCAATTCCGACGCCGGCGTCACCGACCTGAAAAAATGCGCCGCCGTCCTGGCCCGCATGGAAGCCCTGGGCGTGCCATTGTTGGTGCATGGCGAGGTCACCGACCCGGCAGTGGACATCTTCGACCGGGAAGCGGTGTTCATCGACACCGTGCTGCAACCCCTGCTCAAGGATTTCCCCGGCTTGAAAGTGGTGCTGGAGCACATCACCACCCGGGATGGCGCCGAATTCGTTGCCGCTGCGGGTCCCAATGTCGCGGCCACCATCACCGCCCATCACCTGCTGCTCAACCGCAACGCCATTTTCGTCGGTGGCATCCGTCCCCACCATTACTGCCTACCCATCCTCAAGCGCGAGGTTCACCGCCAGGCCCTGGTCAAGGCGGCCACCTCGGGCAGCGCCAAGTTCTTCCTCGGCACCGACTCGGCCCCCCATGGCCAGAAGACCAAGGAAGCCGCCTGCGGCTGTGCCGGCTGTTACACCGCCAACGCCGGCATCGAGTTGTATGCCGAGGCCTTCGACGCGGCGGGCGCCCTCGAAAAGCTGGAGGGCTTCGCCAGCCTGCACGGTCCGGCCTTCTACGGCCTGCCGGTCAATACCGGACGGATTACCCTGGTCAAGGAGGATTGGCCGGTGCCCGCCGTCCTGCCCTACCTGGGGACCGATGCCCTGGTGCCCCTGCGGGCCGGCGAAACCATTGCCTGGAAGCTGAAGGAGTAAGTCATGCGCAAAGCCCTGTTTGCGTTCCTGCCCCTGTTGTCCTTGCTCGGTCTCGCCGGTTGCGGCGCCACCGATGGCGCCTCCTACAAGATCGGCGGTTACCGGGAACACACCATCAGCGTCATCCGCGAACAGAACTTCCCGTGGAGCGACTGGGACGTTTCCATCGTGGTCACGCGCCAGCCCGAGTGCCTGCGCCGCCACCACGTCAAGCCGGTGTCCCGCGATGCGGTGTTCAAGGTGGAGTTGTACCGTTCCCTGGAGGGGGGCTACATCCTGCGCCAGGGCAAGCGTTGGTACGTGACCGAAACCCGTCAATGCCAGTTGCAGCAATTCCAGGAACCACCGGTCGAGCCAGGGGATTTCCTCGGCACGTTTACCGCGGCGGATGGCAACCTGCGTTTCGAATCCGTCGAGGAGTCGGCCAGGTCACGCTGATCCGGTCGGGCGCGGCGGGTACAATGCCGCCGGGAAGTTCGCTAGGCAATCGCGGTGTCGCTTGACGGCATCGAGGAAAGTCCGGGCCCCGTAGAGCGGGATGCTGGCTAACGGCCAGGCGCTATAAGTCGTGGCAACACGACCCAAGGCGACAGACAGTGCAACAGAAAACATACCGCCGATGGCTTCCCCTACTTTGACGCCGTAAGGCGACACAGTCCTCTTTAGTGAGCGGGGGGTTCGGTTGGAGCTTGCTCCAGCCGAAAGGCAAAGCAGCTTGCTGCTTTGTCGAGATCAGGCAAGGTTGAAATGGTGGCGGGCCGCAAGGCCCGACGGTCCGCGTCAGCGGTGCCGGGGTAAGAGCCCACCGCGTTTCCGGCGACGGGAACGGCAGGGTAAACCTCATCCGGGGCAAGGCCAAATAGGGGAGCAATGGCGTGGCTCGCGCTGCTCCCGGGTAGGCTGCTAGAGGCCGTCGGCAACGGCGGTCCCAGAGGAATGATTGCCCACGACAGAACCCGGCTTATCGGCGGACTTCCCCCTTATTCCTGCCGCTGCCCTCGTTGCTCCCTAATTAGGCGGCCAGTCGCCGCCGGGGTTTCTTGCCCGTGGCGGGCGCCAATTGGACCTTGACCTCCTCGTCGATCAGCTCGGTGGCGGTGATGGCCGCCTCGGTGAGTTGATCGGCGGCGACGAAACCCTCGTCCACCGTGGTCTTGGCGCCTTGTAACAGCCAGAAGGTTTCCCAGGGAGCGGTTTTCAAGCCGCGGTTGAACAGGTGGGCCGCCAGGTCATGGGCCTGGTTGCTGCCATTGCCGGCATTCCCCCACCACTGCTCCATCTGGGCGGCACCCGCGTGCACCATGCCGGCCAGCAGGGAAGGCAGGTGGCGTTGCAGCAGCGCATGGCGCCATTGTTCGGATCGTTCGATCCACGAAACCGCCGACGCTTCACCGCTCGCGCCATCCAGGTGGTCTTTGCCTTCCTGGAGCAGTTTCTTGGCGAACTCGGTATGCAGGGTCAGATAGTTTTCCAGGCCGTCCAGGCAGTGGCGCGACACCCCGTGGCAGAAGTCGATGGCCTGGGTACGGGCGGCGTGGATGTCGTCGGCGGAAAAGTACATGGCGGGGCTCCGTGGCAATAGGGAAGTCCCGAGGCTAGGCGACGGTGGTGACGGCACTGTGTCGCCTCCATGACAAGCCGTGCCGCTGTTCACTCCTGGCCGTCTTGTGCCGCACATCACGGCCGCCGCGCGGCCTGTTTCTTATAAATCACTTTCAGTTAACCGGCTATCACCTTTGATTATCAAGGGTAATTTGTTCTGTTTTTCGTTGAGGAGGCGACGCTAAGTCATTGTCTTGGCTAGATAAAACCCGCTTTTGCCCTTGACTTGACGGCGCTGGGGCAATAAAGTGGGAAGAAGTGGGGCAAAGTGGGTAAAACCCGGTTTCAGCCCCCTGGAATTTTTGTGGGGAGAGGGAATGTTTCAAGGGGCGATCACGCTGAATCTCGATGCCAAGGGACGCATGGCCGTCCCCGCCCGGCATCGTGACGCCCTGCTGGCGGCCACGGCCGAGGCCGACGGTCGCCTGGTGCTGACCACCCATCCCCATCGCTGCCTGTTGCTCTACCCCGAGCCCGCCTGGCGCCCGATCCGCGACCAGATCCTGGCTGCGCCGTCCTTCGACCCCCGTTCCGCCGCCGCCAAGCGCGTGCTGGTGGGTAATGCCCGGGACGAAGCCATGGACGCGGCCGGCCGGCTGTTGATCGCGCCGGAGTTGCGGGACTACGCCGGCCTGGAAAAGCAGGTGTGGTTGGTGGGCATGGGCTCCCATTTCGAAATCTGGAGCGATGCCGGCTGGAAACGCCAGCACGACATGGCATTCGAGGCCTTGTCCGGTGCCGAGGGCGCTGCCCCGCCACCGGGCTTCGAGGGAATTTCCCTGTGACCCACGCCCACGTCAGCGTGTTGCTGGCGGAGGCGGTGGAAGCGCTGAACGTGCGGCCCGATGGCGTCTATGTGGATGCCACCTTTGGTCGCGGCGGCCACAGCCGGGCGATTCTGACGGCACTCGGCCCCCAGGGGCGCCTGATCGCCCTGGACCGGGACCCGGCCGCCATCGCCGCCGGCGAGGCCATTGCCGATCCGCGCTTCCGCCTTGAGCACGCCTGGTTCGGGGAGTTGGATCAGGTTTTGGACCGCCTGGATATTCCCCAGGTGGACGGGGTGCTGATGGACATCGGCGTTTCCAGCCCCCAATTGGACGACGGTAGTCGCGGATTCAGTTTTCGTTTCGATGCGCCGCTGGACATGCGCATGGACACGACCCAGGGAGAGACCGCCGCCGAGTGGCTGGCGCGGGCCGAGCAACAGGAAATCACGGAGGTTTTAAGAGACTATGGCGAAGAACGGTTTGCTCATGCGATTGCAAAGGCGGTTGTGGCTGCTCGGAGCAGCGGTGGTATTGCAACCACAGGACAGTTTGCCGCGCTCGTGGAAAAAGCCGTGCGCACGCGGGAACCGGGTCAGCACCCGGCGACGCGCAGCTTCCAGGGGTTGCGGATTTTCATCAATCGCGAACTTGAGGAGCTGTCGCTAGCCCTGCCCCGTGCTGTGGCGCGTTTGAAGCCCGGCGGTCGGCTCGTGGTGATCAGTTTCCATTCCCTCGAGGATCGCATCGTCAAGCAGTTCCTGCGGGACGAGGCGACCTCCAAACAACCGCCCAAGGGCGTTCCGGTCCGGGCGGCGGATCTGCCTCCGCCCAACATGCGGCTCATCGGCAAGGCCATCAAGGCTTCCGCCGCCGAAGTGGCCGCCAATCCCCGCGCCCGTAGCGCCGTGATGCGGGTCGCGGAGAAGGCCTGACCGTGGTCCGCCTCAATCTCCTCCTCCTTGCCGTTGCTGTGGCCTGCGCCTTGTCGGTGGTCACGGCCAACCACAAGGCGCGCCGCCTGTTCATCGAGTTGGACCGGGAACAGAACCGCATGCGCCAACTGGAAGTGGAGTGGGGGCAACTGCAACTGGAACAAAGCACCTGGGCGGGTCATGCCCGGATCGAGAAGATCGCCCGGGAAAAACTGCAAATGCGCTCCCCCGATCCGCGCCAGACCCTGACCCTGGAGGGGCGCGGCAAATGATCCGCGCCGCCGTTGCCATGGCTTCCCCTGCCGCCAACGCTCGGCGGGCAAGGTGCGTCGCCCTGCGGGCGGCTGGGAGCCAGTCGTCATGAAGTTCTCCAGCAGCCCTGTCCTGTCCGAGGCGGTGCCGGCCTGGCGCTCGCGCCTGGTGGTATTGGTGCTGCTGTTCGCCTTCGTCGCCCTGGTGGGACGTTCCCTCTACCTGCAAGGCATCAACAACGATTTCCTGCGGGGCAAGGGTGAGGCCCGCTACGAGCGGGTGTTGGACATTCCCGCCACCCGGGGTCGGATCATGGACCGCCAGGGGGACGTGCTGGCCATCTCGACCCCGGTCAAATCCATTTGGGCCATTCCCGATGATGCCAAGCTGCAACCGGTCCAGGCTCGGCAACTGGCCCAGTTGCTGGACATGGACGTGCGCGAGTTGAACCGCAAGCTGGCCAGCGACAAGGATTTCGTCTACATCAAGCGCCAGATCCCGCCTGACGTGGCGGACCAGATCGCCGCCCTCAAGCTGCCCGGCATCCACCAGCAGGAGGAATATCGCCGCTACTACCCGGCCGGGGAACTGACGGCCCACGTGCTGGGCTTCACCGGCGCCGAGGACGTGGGTCAGGAAGGCGTCGAGCTGGCCTTCAACGGCCTGCTGTCGGGCAAGCCCGGCAGTCGTCGAGTGATCAAGGATAGACGCGGCAACGTGGTGGAGGACGTGGAGTCCATCCGCGCGCCCCAGGAGGGCAAGGACGTGGTGCTGGCCCTCGACGACAAGGTCCAGTACCTGGCCTATTCCAGCCTCAAGCAGGTCATCGAGCAGCACAAGGCCAAGGCCGGCGGCGCCGTGGTGCTGGACGCCCGCACCGGCGAAATCCTGGCCCTGGTGAACCTGCCCACCTACAACCCCAACAACCGGTCCAAACTGTCCGGCGCCCAGCTGCGCAACCGGGCCCTGACCGATACCTACGAACCGGGCTCCACCATGAAGCCCTTCACCGCGGCCCTGGCCCTGGAGAAGGGAAAATACCGCTACGACACGCCGATCCAGACCGCGCCCGGGCGGCTCACCATCGGCAACGCCACCATCCACGATTCCCACGCCAACGACGTGTTGACCGTGGCCCAGGTGATCCAGAAGTCCTCCAACGTGGGCATCGCCAAGATCGCCCTCAGCTTTCCCTCGGAAATGCTGTGGGACATGTACGACAGCCTGGGTTTCGGCACCCCCCTCAAGCTCGGCTTTCCCGGCGAGGTGGGCGGCCGCCTGCGGCCCTGGAAAAAATGGCAGCCCATCGAGCAGGCCACCATGTCCTACGGCAACGGCATTTCGGTGACCCTGATCCAATTGGCCCGGGCCTATCTGGTTTTCGCCCGGGACGGCGACCTGATCCCCCTCGCCCTGACCAAGCTGGACGCGCCGCCGGCGCGGGGCAAGCCGGTGTTTTCGGCCCAGACCGCGAAGGAAGTGCGGGCCATGATGGAACTGGTGGTACAGCCCGGCGGCACGGCCACCAAGGCCCAGGTGGCCGGTTATCGCGTGGCCGGCAAGACCGGTACCGCCCACAAGCTGGAAGGCGGCCAGTACGCCAACAAGTACGTGGCTTCCTTCGTCGGCCTGGCGCCCGCTTCCGAGCCGCGCCTGGTGGTGGCGGTGATGGTGGACGAGCCGTCCAACGGCGTCTATTACGGTGGCGACGTGGCCGCGCCGGCCTTCGCCCAGATCATGGGCGGCGCCCTGCGCATCCTCGGCGTGCCCCAGGACGCGCCGCTCAAGCCCCTGATCCTGACCACCGACGCCAAGGAGGAAATGTGAACGCCGCCCAGGTGCTCCAAGTCCTGCGCGAGCGCGGCGTGACGGTGCGCGGCTTGTCCCTGGACTCGCGCCGGATCGGTCCGGGCGACGTGTTCCTGGCCTGGCCCGGCAGCCGTCAGGACGGCCGGCGCTACATTGCCGCCGCCGTGGCGGCCGGCGCCTCGGCGGTGCTCTACGAAGCCGCAGATGCCCGGGTACCGCCCCTTTCCGTGCCCGCCCTGGCGGTGCCGGGCTTGGCCACCCTGGCTGGCGAACTGGCCCATCAGGTCTATGGCCGGCCCTCGGAGCAGCTCTGGTTGTGCGGCATCACCGGCACCAACGGCAAGACCTCGGTGTCCCAATGGATCGCCCAGGCCTTGGATGACGCGACGCCGAACAAGACGCGAGGCGCGTCTTCTGCTTTGGGCGTGGGCGGCGATCAAGGGCGCGGGGAGGGGATCCTTCCTTCCCGGCGCAACGGTCTTGGGGGCCGTTGTGCCGTCATCGGCACCCTGGGCAACGGTTTTGTGGACCGGCTGGTGGAAAGCCCCAACACCACGCCCGACGCGGTCACCCTGCATCGTGACCTGGCGGATTTTCTCGCCGGTGGCGCTACCGCCTGCGCCATGGAGGTGTCCTCCATCGGCCTCGACCAGGGCCGTACCAACGGTGCCCGCTTCCAGGTCGCCGTGTTCACCAACCTGAGCCGGGACCACCTGGAGTACCACGGCACCATGGCGGCCTACGCTGAGGCCAAGGCGAAGTTGTTCGACACTCCGGGCCTGCAACGGGCGGTGATCAACCTGGACGACCCCTTCGGCCGGGAGTTGGCCGCCAGGCTGCGGGGCCGCATTCCGGTTACCGGCTACACCCTGGAGGCGGGCGACCATGAGGTGGACCTGCTGCTGCGGGCCGAGCACCTGGCCATGACCGCCGTCGGCCAGCGCTTCACCGTGCTGGGGCGGACGGTGGAGGCAAGCCTGTTGGGGCGCTTCAATACCTCGAACCTGTTGGCCGTACTGGGCGCCCTGCTGGCCGCCGGGCTGGATCAGGACACCGCAGTGGCCCGCCTTGCCGCCTTGCGGCCACCGCCGGGACGCATGGCCTGCCTGGGCGGACGGCACGCGCCCCTGGTCGTGGTGGATTACGCCCACACCCCCGATGCCCTGGAAAAAGCCCTGACTACCCTGCGGGAAACCGCCGAGGCCCGGGGCGGCCGCCTGCTCTGCCTGTTCGGCTGCGGCGGCGACCGGGATCCGGGCAAGCGGCCGCAAATGGGCGCCGTGGCCGAGGCCCTGGCCGACGCCGTGCTGCTCACCAGTGACAATCCCCGCAGCGAGGATCCCGAACAAATCCTCGATGCCATCGCCGCCGGCATGAAGGCAGCGCCCCAGCGCGAGACGGACCGGCGCAAAGCCGCCACCCGCCTGATTTTGGCGGCGGACAAGGCCGACGTGGTGCTGCTGGCAGGCAAGGGACATGAAACCTATCAGGAAATCGCCGGTCAGCGTTACCACCTTTCCGATCTGGAAATTGCCCGCCTAGCCCTGGAGTCCCGGCCATGAATGCAAGTCCGTCCCTTAGCCTGATCGAGGCCGCCATCGCCACCGGTGGCAGCCCCACCGCCGGCGACATCCGTTTCGCCGGCATCACCACCGATTCGCGCAAGGTGGCGCCCGGCCAGCTCTTCGTCGCCCTGCGCGGCGAAACCTTCGACGGCCACGACTTCGTCCCCGAGGTCATCGCCAAGGGCGCCGCCGCCGCATTGGTGGACCGTAATTGGGCCAGCCGCCACGGCCAGGGCCTGCCCCTGCTGGCGGTGGACGACACTCGGCTCGGCCTGGGCCACCTGGCGGCCTTCTGGCGCGACGGCTTCGACATCCCCCTGATCGGCATCACCGGCAGCAACGGCAAGACCACGGTGAAGGAAATGTGCGGCGCCATCCTGGCCGCCCACCTGGGGGCCGGCAACGTGCTGACCACCGCCGGCAACTTCAACAACGACATCGGCCTGCCCCTGACCCTGTTGGGCCTGGAGCGCCACCACCGGGCCGCCGTGATCGAGATGGGCATGAACCATCCCGGCGAAATCGCCTACCTGACCCGCCTGGCCTCCCCCACCGTGGCCCTGGTGAACAACGCCCAGCGCGCCCACCTGGCCGGCCTGGGCACCGTGCGCGACGTGGCGGCGGCCAAGGGCGAGATATTCCAGGGCCTGGCGACGGACGGCATCGCCGTGCTCAACGCCGACGATCCCAATGCCGACCTGTGGCAGACCCTGGCGGGACAGCACGTCATCCTCAGCTTCGGCCTGGAAGCCGCCGCCGACGTTTCCGGTCGAGCCCAGCTGCGCCATTTCTCCAGCCTGATTTCCCTGATCACCCCGGTCGGTACCGCCGAATTCGAACTGCCGGTGCCGGGCCTGCACAACGCCCGCAATGCCCTGGGGGCGGTGGCGGCCTGTTTGGCGGCCAAGGTGCCCCTGGACACCATCGTGCGTGGCCTGGAGGGTTATGGCGGCGTCAAGGGCCGGCTGCAACGCAAGCCGGGCCACAAGGGCGCCCGGGTGGTGGACGACACCTACAACGCCAATCCCGACTCCATGCGCGCCGCGGTGGACGTGCTGGCCTCCCTGCCGGGCAAGCGCATTTTCGTCATGGGCGACATGGGCGAGGTGGGCGAGGCCGGTGGCCAGTTCCACGACGAGCTGGGCGGCTACGCCAAGAGCATGGGCATCGACCGGCTCTTCTGCCTGGGCGAACTCTGCGTGGCGGCCGTGCACAACTTCGGCGAGGGCGGCCAGCATTTCGACCGGGTGGACGCCCTGGTCAAGGCCCTGGAAAAAGAATTGGATGCCGACACCACGGTGCTGGTGAAAGGCTCGCGCTTCATGCGCATGGAACGGGTGGTGGACGCCATCACCGATAACGGAGAGAAGAAATAATGTTGCTCGAACTCGCCCAATGGCTGGCCAAGGACGTCCGCGCCTTCAGCGTTTTCAACTACATCACCCTGCGGGCGGTGATGGCCACCATGACGGCCCTGACCATTTCCTTCGTCGCCGGCCCGGCCTTCATCCGTTGGCTGACGGCCAAGAAGATCGGCCAGCCGGTGCGCAGCGACGGTCCCCAGACCCACCTGGCCAAGTCCGGCACGCCCACCATGGGCGGCGGCCTAATCCTGATCTCCCTGGGCATCTCGACCCTGCTCTGGGCCGATTTGACCAACCGCTTCGTCTGGATCGTGCTGATCGTCACTCTCGGTTACGGCGCCATCGGTTGGGTGGATGACTGGCGCAAGGTGGTGTACAAGAACCCCGACGGGTTGTCGAGCCGGGCCAAGTATTTCTGGCAGTCGGTGATCGGCCTGGTGGCGGCCATCTACATCGCCTTCTCCATCTCGGCCCCCGACAATGAAAAAGTGGTGCAACTGTTCTTCCATTGGGTGGGCAGCGGTTTCACCCTCGAGTTGCCGGCCAAGGCCGACTTGATCGTGCCCTTCTTCAAGACCGTCACCTATCCCCTGGGCATGTTCGGCTTCATCCTGCTCACCTATTTCGTCATCGTCGGTTCCAGCAACGCGGTGAACCTGACCGACGGCCTCGACGGCCTCGCCATCATGCCCACCGTGCTGGTGGGCTCGGCCCTGGGCATCTTCGCCTACGCCACGGGCAACGCCGTGTTCGCCAAGTACCTGTTCATCCCCTACATCCCCGGTGCCGGCGAACTGACCGTGTTCTGCGCCGCCATCGCCGGCGCCGGCCTGGGCTTTCTCTGGTTCAACGCCTACCCGGCCGAGGTGTTCATGGGCGACGTGGGTGCCCTGTCCCTGGGCGCCGCCCTCGGCGCGGTGGCGGTGATCGTGCGCCAGGAGATCGTGCTGTTCATCATGGGGGGCGTCTTCGTCGCCGAAACCCTGTCGGTGATGGTCCAGGTCAGTTACTTCAAGTACACCAAGAAGCGCTACGGCGAAGGTCGCCGCATTCTGTTGATGGCGCCCCTGCACCACCATTTTGAAAAGAGCGGCTGGAAGGAAACCCAGGTCGTGGTCCGCTTCTGGATCATCACCATCCTGCTGGTGCTGTTCGGTTTGTCCACCCTGAAGATTCGGTAAAGGTCGGCCATGCAACTCAAGGGCAAGCACGTTCTCGTTCTCGGTCTCGGCGAATCGGGCCTGGCCATGGCCCGCTGGTGCGCCCGCCAGGGCGCCCATGTGCGGGTGGCCGATACCCGGGCCGAGCCGCCGAAGAAAGGCGCATTGCTGGCCCAGGTGCCCACGGCGGAGTTCGTCAACAGCCACTTCGACGACCGCTTCGACAAGCGCGTGCTCGAGGATATCGAATTGCTAGCCCTCTCCCCCGGTCTGTCCGGCGGCCTGATGCCCATGCTCCATGCCCGGGCCAACGGCATTCCGGTGGTGGGCGAGATCGAATTGTTCGCCTGGGGCCTGGGCGCCCTGGGTCTGCGGGAAACCAGTCGGGTGCTGGCCATCACCGGCACCAACGGCAAGACCACCACCACGGCCCTGACGACCCATTTGCTCAACAGCGTCGGCCGCCGTGCCGTCGCCGCCGGCAATATTTCCCCGGCGGCCCTGGATGCCCTGATGGACGCCCAGGACGAGGGCCGCTATCCCCAGGTCTGGGTGCTGGAACTGTCCAGCTTCCAGCTGGAAACCCTGGACAGCCTCTGGGCCGATGCCGCCACGGTGCTCAACGTCAGCGACGATCACCTGGACCGCTACGTGGGCCTGGACGACTACGCCGAGGCCAAGGCCCGGATCTTCCAGGGAGACGGCGTCCAGGTGTTGAACCGGGAAGACCTGCGGGTGCGCAAGATGGCCCGGGACGGGCGGCGCATCGTCAGTTTCGGTCTGGACGCGCCGGGCATGGCGGAGGACTTCGGTCTGGGGGAAAACCGGGGCGAAACCTGGTTGGTCCAAGGCGACCGTTACCTGTTGCCCCTCGCCCAATTACCCCTGGCCGGCCTGCATAACGCCGCCAACGCCATGGCCGCCCTGGCCCTGTGTGCCAGCATCGACATTCCCGTGGCCTCCCTGCTGCCCGGCTTGCGCAGCTTCAAGGGCCTGGCCCACCGGGTGGAGCGGGTGGCGGACATCGGCGGCGTGACCTATTACGACGACTCCAAGGGGACCAACGTGGGCGCCACCCTGGCCGCCTTGACTGGCATGGGCCGCAAGGTGGTGCTGATCCTGGGCGGCGACGGTAAGGGACAGGATTTTTCCCCCCTGCGGCCGGCGGTCGCCCATCACGCCCGGGCCGTGGTGCTGATGGGACGGGACGGGCCGAAGATCGGGCAGGTCCTGGAGGGTTGTGGCGTCCCCCTGAGTCGTGCCGCCGACATGGATGAAGCCGTGGCCCAGGCGGCGGCGGCGGCCAAGGCCGGCGATGCGGTATTGCTCTCGCCCGCCTGCGCCAGCCTGGACATGTACCGCAATTACGCCCATCGGGCGGAGGTCTTCATCGCCGCGGTGAAGGCCCTGGAGTGCCGGGCGTGAGCGCCAAGGCGCTGCTGAACCGACTGGGCGGCCTGTTCGCCGGCCAGCCCGCGCCCCGCTTCGGCCAAGGGACACAGCGGGCGCCGGCCGAGCTGGACGGACTGCTGCTGTGGCCAGCCCTGGGCCTGCTGCTGTTCGGTTTGGTGATGGTCTATTCCTCGTCCATCGCCATGGCCGAGGGCAGCAAGTTCACCAACTATTCCGCGTCCTATTTCCTCATCCGCCACGGTTTCTTCCTCGCCATCGGCCTGGTGGCCGGCGTCGTCGCCTTCCAGGTACCCGTGCGCTTCTGGCAGCAGATCGCGCCTTGGCTGTTCGTTGCCGGGGTGGTGATGCTGGCCCTGGTCCTGATCCCCCACGTGGGCCGCTCGGTGAATGGCGCCCAGCGCTGGATCCCCCTCGGGCCGGTGAACTTGCAGCCGTCGGAGTTCATGAAGCTGTTCGCCGCCCTTTACGCCGCCGACTACACCACGCGCAAATTGGCGGACATGGATTCCTTCCGCCGTGGTTTCGTGCCCATGGCGGTGGTGATGCTGCTGGTGGGCGGTCTGCTGCTGCGGGAGCCGGACTTCGGCGCCTTCGTCGTCATCATCAGCATCGCCATGGGCGTGCTGTTCCTCGGTGGGATCAACGCCCGCCTGTTCGGCATCCTCTTCGTCGTCCTGTTGGTGGCCTTCGCCGTGTTGATCCTGACCTCCCCCTATCGCCGGGAGCGCCTGTTCGGCTTCATGGATCCCTGGCAGGACGCCTACGGCAAGGGTTACCAGTTGTCCCACGCCCTGATCGCCTTCGGCCGCGGCGAATGGTTCGGTGTCGGCCTGGGGGCCAGCGTGGAAAAGCTGTTCTATCTGCCCGAGGCCCATACCGACTTCCTGCTGGCGGTGATCGCCGAGGAACTGGGGCTGGTGGGGGTGACCTTCGTCATCTTCCTGTTCGCCCTGTTGGTGCAGCGGGCCTTCGCCATCGGTCGCCAGGCCATCGTCCTGGAACGGGTATTCGGCGGCCTGGCCGCCCAGGGCATCGGCATCTGGCTGGGCGTGCAGTCCTTCATCAACATGGGGGTGAACATGGGGCTGCTGCCCACCAAGGGGCTCACCCTGCCGATGATGAGCTACGGTGGTTCCGGCATCCTGGCCAATTGCATCGCCCTGGCCCTGCTGTTACGCATCGACTATGAAAACCGCTCCGTGATGAGAGGGGTGCGGATATGAAAAACCTGAAGACCACCGCTGCGTGGGGAGAAACCCCGTGGCGCCGTGCGGAATCCGCCTTCGGCGGCCCTGAGGCCCGCAGCCTGGTCAATGCAGACGCCGCAGAGGGACAGAGGGTGCAGAGATGAAGACCATCCTCATCATGGCGGGCGGTACCGGCGGCCACATCATGCCCGGTCTGGCAGTGGCGGACCGCTTGCGCAGCCTGGGTTGGCGAGTGGTGTGGATGGGCAATCCAGACGGCATGGAGGCGCGACTGGTACCAGGACACGGCTTTGAGACCGCCTGGGTGCGCTTTGCCGCCCTGCGCGGCAAGGGCCTGCTGCGCAAGCTGATGTTGCCCGTCAATCTGGCGAAGGCTTGTTGGCAGGCGCGGTTGGAATTGAAGAAGATCCAGCCCGATGTGGTGCTGGGCTTCGGTGGCTTCATCACCTTCCCCGGCGGCATGATGGCGTCCCTGATGGGCATACCGGTGGTGCTGCACGAGCAGAATTCGGTCGCCGGCCTCGCCAACCGGGTCCTGGCCCGTTTCGCCCGTCGCATCCTGACCGGGTTCCCCAACGTGTTACCCGGCGGCGTCTGGGTCGGCAATCCGGTACGGCCCGCCATCGCCCAGTTGCCGGCGCCCGCCGAGCGCATGGCCGGCCGCAGCGGGCCGTTGAACATTCTGGTGGTGGGCGGCAGCCTGGGCGCCAAGGCCCTCAACGAATCCCTGCCCATGGCCCTGGCCCGCATCCCCGAACGGGAGCGACCCCAGGTCATCCACCAATCCGGCGAGCAGCACATCGAGGGCTTGCGCCACAGCTATGCCCAAGCCGGGGTGCGGGGCGAACTGGTGCCCTTCATCGAGGACATGGCGGCGGCCTATGCCTGGGCCGACCTGGTGATCTGCCGTGCCGGCGCCCTGACCGTGGCCGAATTGGCCGCCGCTGGCGTGGCCAGCGTGCTGGTGCCCTTCCCCTACGCGGTGGACGACCACCAGACCGGCAATGCCCGCTTCCTCGCCAACATCGGGGCGGCGGTCCTGTTGCCCCAGGTGGACCTGAGCCCGGAAACCCTGGCCCTGTTGCGCAACCTGAGCCGGGCCCAGTTGTTGGAAATGGCGGAGAAGGCCCGGACCCTGGCCAAGCCCGATGCCACCCTGGCGGTGGCAAGCATTTGTACCGAACTCGCGAAATGACGCGGGAGGATGAGTCATGAAACACAAAGTTAAAAGCATTCACTTCATCGGCATCGGCGGTTCCGGCATGAGCGGTATCGCCGAGGTGCTGGTGAACCAGGGCTTCGAAGTCAGCGGTTCCGACCTGGCCGAGTCCACCACCACCCGTCGCCTGGCGGCGGCGGGCATCACGGTGCACATCGGCCACAAACCGGAGAACGTGTTGGCGGCGGATGCCGTGGTGGCCTCCACCGCCGTCAAGGAAGACAACCCGGAAGTGATCGCCGCCCGGGAGCGCAAGATTCCCGTGGTGCCCCGGGCCCAGATGTTGGCCGAGCTGATGCGCATCAAGCAGGGCATCGCCATCGCCGGCACCCACGGCAAGACCACCACCACCAGTCTGGTGGCCAGCGCCCTGGCCGCCGGCGGCATGGATCCCACCTTCGTCATCGGCGGTCGCCTCAACTCGGCCGGCGTCAATGCCCGCCTGGGTCAGGGGGAATTCCTGGTGGCCGAGGCCGACGAGTCCGATGCCTCCTTCCTGTTCCTGTCCCCCGTGATTTCCGTGGTCACCAATATCGACGCCGACCACATGGAGACCTACGGCCACGACTTCGGCAAGCTCAAGCAGACCTTCGTGGACTTTCTCCACCGCCTGCCCTTCTATGGCGTCGCCGTGCTGTGCCTGGACGACCCCAACGTCAAGGAAATCATGCCCCGGGTGGCAAAGCAGATCATCACCTACGGCCTGGATCCGGAAGCCAACATCCGCGCCGAGAACGTACGGGCCGTGGATGGGCAGATGCACTTCGACTGCGTCAAGACCAACGGCAAGGTGGTGCGCTTTCCCGTGGTACTCAACCTGCCCGGCATCCACAACGTGAAGAACGCCCTGGCCACCATTGCCGTGGCAACGGAAGTGGGCGTGCCGGACGAGGCCATTGTTCGCGCCCTGGCCGAGTTCAAGGGCGTAGGCCGGCGCTTCCAGCGCTATGGCGAGGTGGCCCTGACCAACGGTGGTTACGCCACCATCATCGACGACTACGGCCACCACCCGGTGGAAATGGCTGCCACCCTGGAAGCCGCCCGGGGCGCCTTTCCCGGTCGACGCATCGTGCTGGCCTTTCAGCCCCACCGCTATACCCGTACCCGGGATTGCTTCGAGGATTTCGTCAAGGTGCTGTCCGCTTGTGACGCCCTGCTGTTGGCCGAGGTTTATGCCGCCGGCGAAGCCCCCATCGTGGCTGCCGACGGTCGTACCCTGGCCCGGGCCATCCGGGTCGCCGGCAAGGTGGAGCCGGTGTTCGTCGAGGACATTGCCGCCATGCCCCAGACCATCCTCGACACCTGCCGCGACGGCGACGTGGTGATCACCATGGGTGCCGGTTCCATCGGGGCGGTGCCCGGAAAACTCACCGCCAAGTTGGCGGGAGCCTGAGCCGGTCATGAGCGTCGAGTGGAGCGAGTCGACCCGTACCTCCCCGGACCAGAGGGGGGGCGGGGGGGCATTGCGCGGTTCCTTGCTACGCGATGAGCCCATGGGACGACACGTTTCCTGGCGGGCCGGCGGTGCCGTGGACCGCGCCTACATTCCCGCCGACCTGGACGACCTCGCCGCTTTCCTCGGCCAGTTGCCGGATGACGAGCCGCGCCTGCTGGTGGGCCTGGGCAGCAATCTGCTGGTGCGCGACAAGGGGTTTCGCGGCACGGCCATCTTTACCCATGGCGTCCTCAAGACCCTGCGCCGGGAAGCCGACGGTTCCCTCTATGCCGAGGCCGGCGTCGCCTCTCCCAAGCTGGCGCGCTTCGCCGCCACCCATGCCTTGGTGGAGGCGGAGTTCCTGGCCGGCATCCCCGGCACGGTCGGTGGTGCCCTGGCCATGAATGCCGGTTGCTACGGTGGCGAAACCTGGTCCTATGTGGCCAAGGTGTTGACCCTGGATCGTGCCGGCGGGCGCCATGAGCGGCTGCCCGACGAGTTCGCGGTGGGCTATCGGCATGTGGCACCGGTCACGCCCCGGGACGAAATTTTCGCCGCGGCCTGGTTCCGTTTTCCCGCGGGTGACGGCGAGGCCAGCCGGGCCCGGATCAAGGCCTTGCTGGAACAACGCATCGCCAGCCAGCCCCTGCAACTGCCCAATGCCGGCTCGGTTTTCCGCAATCCGCCGGGAGACCACGCGGCCCGCCTGATCGAGGCGGCCGGATTGAAGGGACTGGAAATCGACGGCGCGAGGGTGTCCGAAAAGCACGCCAATTTCATTGTTAATCCCGAGGGCAGGGCCACGGCTTCTGGGATAGAAATGCTAATCGGCCGAATCCAGGCCGTGGTGGCTGAGAAGTTCGGTGTGACGTTGATCCCGGAAGTGCGGATCGTGGGTGAGGTATGAGCGTGGCGGAAAAGAAATTTGGCAAGGTGGCCGTGATGTTCGGCGGCGACTCCGACGAACGGGAGGTTTCCCTCAAGAGCGGCGCGGCGGTGCTGGCGGCCCTGCGCGCCGCCGGCGTGGATGCCCATGCCTTCGATCCGCGTGACAAACCCCTGGCCGCCTTGCGCGAGGAAAACTTCCAACGGGTCTTCATCGCCCTCCACGGTCGTGGCGGCGAGGATGGCACCCTGCAAGGGGCGCTGGAGCTGATGGGCATTCCCTATACGGGCAGCGGCGTGCTGGCCTCGGCCCTGGGTATGGATAAATGGCGGACCAAGCTGGTCTGGCAGGCGGCGGGCATTCCCGTGCCGGAGTTCACCGTGGTGGACGAGCACAGCGATTTCGCCGCCGTCGAGAAGCAACTGGGCCTGCCCCTGTTCGTCAAGCCGGCCAACGAGGGGTCCAGCATCGGCATCAGCAAGGTGAAAGAGGCCGGCGGTCTGGCCACCGCCTACCAATTGGCGGCCCAGTACGACCGCATCGTGATCGCCGAGCGTTTCATGTCGGGCGGCGAGTTCACCGTCGGCATCCTCGGCCATGGCGACCAGGCCCGGGCCTTGCCGGTGATCCGCATCGTGCCCAGCACCGAGTTCTACGACTACGACGCGAAATACCTGCGCGACGATACCGAATACCGCATTCCCTCCGGCCTCAGCGAAGCCCAGGAGCAGGAGATGCAGGCCCTGGCCCTGAAGGCGTTTGCCGTGCTCGGCTGTCGCGGCTGGGGGCGGGTGGACATGATGATCGACGGTGAAGGCCGCATCGTGGCCCTGGAGGCCAACACGGCGCCGGGCATGACCGACCACTCCCTGGTGCCCATGGCGGCGCGGGCCGTCGGCCTGGATTTCCAGGCCCTGGTGGTCAAGGTATTGGAGGAGGCCCGCCTTGGCTAGGGAAAAGGCCGCCAAAGCGAACCGGCCCAGCAGGCCGGTGCGGCGCGAGAAGAAGGAAGGCTTCTGGGATAAGCCCGACCTGCTCAATCTGACGGCGGATGTGCTGTTCCTGTTCGGCGCGGTGGCTCTGGCCTATGCGGCCGTGGTGGCCGCGAAGCGTTTGCCGGTGTTTCCCCTGCGAGAAGTGGTGGTGCAGGGCAAGTTGAACCAGGTGACCCGGACCCAGGTGGAGTTTGCCGCCCGTACCGCGGTGAACGGTAATTTCTTCACGGTGGACCTGGACGCGGTACGCGGCACCTTCGAGAAACTGCCCTGGGTGCGCCGTGCCGATGTGCGTCGGCGTTGGCCGGACGGCATCGAGTTGACCCTGGAGGAGCAGGTGGCCGCGGCCCGCTGGAAGCAGGCCGATGGGGAGTACCGGCTGGTGAATAGTTACGGTGAAGTATTCGTCGCCGCCACGGAAGAAAAGCTGCCGGTGTTCGCCGGGCCGGAAGGCATGGCGGCGCAGGTACTGGGACAGCATCGGGCATTTTCCGAGTCCTTGCAGCGCTTGAGCCGACGCCCGGTGGAGGTGACCCTGTCACCGCGCCAGGCCTGGCAAATCCGGCTGGACGACGGTCTGGTGATCGACCTGGGGCGGGAGGAAAGCAAACATCCGGTGGCGGAACGGCTGGACCGTTTCGTCGCCAATTATCGGGAAGTGCAGCAGAAGCTGCGTTTCCAGCCGACGCTGATCGACATGCGTTATCCCAACGGCTTCGCCCTGCGCCTGGGCGGGGTCGCAAAACCATCGTGAGTGGCCCATGAGCAAGGAAAACCGAGATTTGATTGTCGGTCTGGATATCGGAACATCCAAGATCGTCGCCATCGTCGCCGAACTGGACCAGGAGGGCCAGCTCGCGGTGCTGGGCATGGGCAGCCAGGAATCGGAGGGCCTGAAGAAGGGCATGGTGGTGAACATCGAGGCCACCGTGAATTCCATTTCCCGCGCCATCCAGGAAGTGGAACTGATGACCGGCTGCAAGGTGCGCGAGGTCTATACCGGCATCGCCGGCAGCCACATCAAGAGCAAGGACTCCAACGGCATGGCCGTGGTGAAGGACAAGGAGGTCACCCAGCTGGATGTCGAGCGGGCGATGGAAGCCGCCGCCGCCACGCCCATTTCTGCCGATGACCAGATCCTCCACACCCTGGTGCAGGAGTTCATCGTGGATGGTCAGGATGGCGTCAAGGAGCCCATCGGCATGGACGCCAAGCGCCTGGAGGTGCGGGTGCACCTGGTGACCGGTGCCGTGACCGCGGTGCAGAACATTGTCAAATGCGTGCACCGCTGCGGCCTGGAGGTCGTGGACCTGGTGCTGCAACCCCTGGCCTCGGGCCATGCGGTGCTGACCGAGGACGAGAAGGACGTAGGCGTCTGCCTGGTGGACATCGGTGGCGGCACCACCGACGTGGCCATCTTCACCCAGGGTGCCATCCGCCACACGGCGGTGATTCCCATTGCCGGCGACCAGCTGACCTCCGACATCAGCATCGCCCTGCGCACGTCCACCCAGGACGCGGAGGAAATCAAGATCGGCTATGGCGTCGCCCTGCAACAGTTGGCGGACCCGGAGGAAATGCTCGAGGTGCCGGGCGTCGGCGATCGTCCCGCCAGCAGCTTGTCGCGCCAGACACTGGCCGGCTTCATCCAGCCTCGGGTGGAGGAGATTCTGATGAAGGTGCACGAGGAGCTGGTGCGCAGCGGCTATGAACGCCTGCTCCGGGCAGGCATCGTACTGACCGGCGGCTCGGCCCAGATGCCGGGCATGATCGAGTTGGGCGAGGAGATCTTCCACAACACGGTGAAGCTGGGGGTGCCCCACTACGAGGGGCCCCTCAAGGACGTGACGCGCAACCCCCGCTATTCGACGGCCATGGGCTTGCTGCTGGAGGGCCAGTCACAGCGCAAGCGGGGCATCAAGGTGCGGGAGAGCGGATCCTTCAAGCAGGTGATGGCGAAGATGCGTTCCTGGTTCGAGAAGAATTTTTGATCACTGCGGTCGACCAATCAACGGCGGCGCAGTGGAGGGCGGGAAAGAACCCTCTTTTTTGCGGGTCGGCGCCTGGGGCGCCATGGTGAAATCGGGTAGGACTATTGTAGGAGGCGAACATGTTTGAAATTGAGGAAGTGGTGGCCCCAAGCCCCGCCAATACAACGATCATCAAGGTGATCGGTGTCGGCGGCGCTGGCGGCAACGCCGTGGAGCACATGATCCGGGAAGGGGTCAATGGCGTCGAGTTCATTAGCGTGAACACCGACGCCCAGGCCCTGCACCATTCGAGCGCCGGCGCCAAGCTGCAACTGGGCCCCGGTCTCGGGGCCGGCGGCAAGCCGGGCAAGGCACGGGAACTGGCTGAGATCGACCGCGAGCAAATCGCCGAGACCCTGCGCGGTGCCCACATGGCCTTCATCACCGCCGGCATGGGCGGTGGCACCGGTACCGGTGCGGCGCCCATCGTGGCCGAGGTGGCCAAGGACCTGGGCATCCTGACCGTGGCCGTGGTGACCAAGCCTTTCGAATTCGAGGGCAACCGCATGCGCCTGGCCGAGGAAGGCCTGGCCGAGCTGGCCCAGCACGTGGATTCCCTGATCGTTGTGCTCAACGAAAAGCTGATGGAAGTCCTCGGCGAGGAAGTCGGCATGAAGGACGCCTTCAAGGCGGCCGACAACGTGCTGAAGAACGCCGTGGGCGGCATCGCCGAAATCATCAACGTGCCCGGCCTGGTGAACGTGGACTTCGAGGACGTGCGCACCGTGATGAGCGAAATGGGCAAGGCCATGATGGGCTCTGCCACCGCCGCCGGCGTGGATCGCGCCCGCATCGCCGCCGAGCAGGCCGCAGCCAGCCCCCTGCTGGAAGGCATTGAGCTGTCCGGCGCCCGCGGCGTGCTGGTGAACATCACCGCCAGCCACTCCCTGGGCATGAAGGAGGTCAAGGAAGTCATGGCCACCATCCGCAACTACGCCGCAGAAGACGCCACCGTGATCTTCGGTACCGTGTTCGACGATGCGATGGAAGACAATCTGCGGGTCACCGTGGTGGCCACCGGCCTCGGCGGCAAGGTCGCCAAGAAGCAACCCGTGCTGACCCAGGTGCCCAACGTCACCTACGGTCTGCGCACTGGCACCGACAACATGGTGGTGGATACCGGCGAAGCCATGCCCTCCGTGCTCCATGGTCGCGGCGCCCGCAATGCCGCCGTGGAAGCCATGACCTCCAGCGGCATGGACAAGTACGACATTCCGGCTTTCCTGCGCAAGCAGGCAGACTAATAGGCGTCGCCCCGGCAAGCCCCGGGTCGGACGGCAGCGTGGATCGCCTCCCGCGCTGTGGTTCGACCCGGGGTTTGTCTTTGTTGCAGTGCTACAATCACGCTTAAATCGTTGATTCCCATCGTCATGCTCAAGCAACGCACATTGAAGACCCTGGTTCGCACCACTGGTGTCGGATTGCATTCCGGCGCCAAGGTCACGTTGACGCTGCGCCCCGCCGCGCCGGATACGGGCATCGTCTTCCATCGCGTGGACCTTGAGCCGCCGGTCACCCTGCACGCCGATCCGTTCGGTGTCGGCGATACCCGCATGGCGTCCTGCCTGGAAAAGGACGGCGCCAAGGTAGGCACCGTGGAGCACCTGATGTCGGCCCTGGCGGGACTGGGCATCGACAATGTGCACGTGGACGTGGACGCGGCGGAAATTCCCATCATGGACGGTTCCGCCTCGCCCTTCGTTTACCTGCTGCAATCGGCGGGCATCGAGGAACAGAACGCGCCGAAGAAATTCATCCGGGTGAAGAAGGCCGTCGAGGTCAGGGAAGGGGACAAGTGGGCCAAGCTGGAACCCCATGACGGTTTCCGCCTGTCCTTTTCCATCGTCTTCAACCATCCGGCCGTGGACCAGACCGGTAATTCCACGACGGTGGATTTCGCCGACAACTCCTACATCCGCGAAGTTGCCCGGGCCCGTACCTTCGGCTTCACCCAGGACGTGGAGGCCCTGCGGGAGCAGGGCCTGGCCCTGGGGGGCAGCCTGGAAAACGCCATCGTGATGGACGAGTACCGGGTGCTCAACAGCGAGGGCCTGCGCTACGCCGACGAGTTCGTCAAACATAAGGTGTTGGATGCGGTCGGCGATCTGTACCTGGCCGGTCACCCCTTGCTGGCGGCCTTTTCCGCCCACAAGTCCGGCCACGCGATGAACAACAAGCTGCTGCGGGCCCTGTTGGCCGACCAGACGGCATGGGAGTTCGTTGCCTTCGAGGACGAGTCCGCCGCGCCGGCGACGGTGGTGCACCTCTATCCACAAGCCGCCTGACGCCGGCGCCTGGTCGTCGGGACCGACGCCACCCGCAGGGGAGGGACCATGTTCCTGATGCGTATTGCCGGTTTCCTGACAGTGTTTGCCGTGGCTGGCGGCATCCTCTGCTACCTGCTGACGGGACAACGGCGTTATCTCGTCTGGGCTGGCCGGGTGGCGAAATGGGCCTTGATCTTCGTCCTGCTGGTGTTCGGCCTGATGTTCGCTGAACGCCTGCTGGTGCTCTGAACCTCAGTCTTCCTGCTTCGCCCGTCCGAGGAAGCGCGTCAGCGCCCGTTTCAGGGGCGAGCTATCCGGCAAGCGTCCGGTGAGATTTTCAAGTCCTTGTTTTGCTGTTGTTTTCAAGCTGGCGCCAACGGCGGCGGCTGGGCCGGCTTGGGGTGATGCAGGTTGCACTTTGATCTGTACTTCGCTAACCTCTGGCCGGATTTGACGAAAAAGGTCGGTCAAACGCGGTGCAAGTTGCCGTAATTTGGCCGCCGCTGCGCCGCTCGTGGCGTAGATAACAACCACCCCCTGCTTGAGATTGGCCACTCGGCCGGAACGAACCAAGTTTGATGGCGCCGCTTTTTCATAAGCGCGCTGGAGTCGGACCAACAGGGCGGCATGGGCGGTATAGCGGGCCAGTCCGCTATCGGAATCGATGAATTTGCCTAGGCTGTTGGCGGGCATCGCTATAACCGTAAAAGTGTCGCCGCGATGGGCGGCAAAGTGAGAGAGGAACAGTTTTGCACATTATTCTTGTCTCCAGCCGGATGGCAACAACCCGGACCATTTCCTTGACCCCGCTGCGGGTTCTGGCGCTGCTGGTACTCCTGACCATCACTCTGATGAGTCTTTCTTCCCTGTTCTCCTACCTGACGGTGCGCTATGCGGCGGAGATCCGCCATCCCTTCCTGCAAACCCTGATCCGGGCGGTGACGCTCCAGGAAAACCAGCGGCGGGAAGAGTACATGAAGGAAAACATCAAGGTCATGGCCACCAAGCTGGGGGAAATGCAGGCCCAGCTGACCCGGTTGGACTCCCTGGGTGACCGCTTGGCGGCCCAGTCCGGCATCAAGCCGGCGGAACTGAAGGCGGTCAACAACAAGGGCGGTCAGGGCGGCCCGCTGGTGCTGGCGGCCGACCTGTCCCCGGACGAGCTGCAAAAAGCCGTGGACGCCCTGGCGTCCCAGGTGGAGGCCAGGACGGACACGCTGACCCTGATCGAGGCGGAAATCTTCGAACAACGGGTGCGCAAGAACTTCCTGCCGACCACCCTGCCGATCAACAGCCAATGGAACGCCTCGGCCTTCGGCTGGCGGGTGGATCCCTTCACTGGACTGCGGGCGATGCACGAAGGCGTGGACTTCCCCGCCGCCGTGGGCACGCCGATCATGGCGGCGGCCTCGGGCATCGTGACTTCCGCCGAGTGGCACCCGGAATACGGCAACATGGTGGAAATCGACCATGGCAATGAAATGACCACCCGCTACGCCCATGCCTCGAAACTCAATGTACGGGTGGGCGAGTTGATCAAGCGCGGTCAGAGGGTTGCCGAAGTCGGCTCCACCGGGCGTTCCACGGGCCCTCACCTGCATTTCGAGGTGCGTTTCCGCGGCATTGCCCAAAACCCGAACCGCTTCCTCGAGGCCGCCCAGAACAATTCCCTGGCCAAGCGCTAGGCCGGCATCCCGGGCCTACGATAAGTCCTTGAGCGGGCAGGCCGTCGCTGCCCCCATGCTAAAATCGCCACTTTTCTCAAGCTGGCGGATTCCTTGATGCTTACGGGCTTTCTCAAGAAGATTTTCGGCAGCCGCAACGAGCGGCTGCTGCGGCAATACCGGGCCTCGGTGGTCCGCATCAACGCCCTGGAGCCGGCCATGGAGGCCCTCTCCGACGGTCAACTGGCCGCCAAGACGGCGGAGTTCAAGGAACGCTACGCCCAGGGCGAAAGCCTCGACGACCTGCTGCCCGAGGCCTTTGCCGTCGTGCGCGAGGCCGGCAAGCGGGTGCTGGGCATGCGCCATTTCGACGTCCAACTGGTGGGCGGGATGGCCCTGCACTACGGCAAGATCGCCGAAATGCGCACCGGCGAGGGCAAGACCCTGGTGGCCACGCTGCCGTCCTACCTGAATGCCATTTCCGGCAAGGGCGTGCACGTCATCACCGTCAACGACTATCTGGCCAAGCGCGACGCCGAGTGGATGAGCCGCCTGCACGGCTTCCTCGGCCTGACCGTGGGAGTGAATCTCTCCCAGATGTCCCACGACGCCAAGCAGGCCGCCTACGCCGCCGACATCACCTACGGCACCAACAACGAGTTCGGCTTCGACTACCTGCGGGACAACATGGTCTATGCCGCCGGCGAGCGGGTGCAGCGCAGCCTCAACTTCGCCATCGTGGACGAGGTGGACTCCATCCTGATCGACGAGGCCCGTACTCCCCTGATCATCTCCGGTCAGGCGGAAGACCACACCGATCTCTATCTCAAGCTCAATGCCGTGCCGCCCCTGCTGACCCGGGGCGAGGCCGCCCAGAACGAGGGCGAGCAGGACAGCGGCGACTACACCGTGGACCTCAAGTCCCACCAGGTGCTGCTGACCGAAGAAGGGCACGAGAAGGCCGAGCAGATTCTCGCCCGCATGGGCCTGCTGCCCGAAGGCAGCAGCCTCTACGAGCCCGGCAACATCCTGCTGGTGCACCACCTCTACGCCGCGTTGCGCGCCCATAGCCTGTTCCACAAGGACCAGCACTACGTGGTGCAGGACGGCGAGATCGTCATCGTGGACGAGTTCACCGGTCGTCTCATGTCCGGTCGTCGTTGGTCCGATGGTCTGCACCAGGCCGTGGAGGCCAAGGAAGGGGTGCAGATCCAGGCCGAGAACCAGACCCTGGCCTCCATCACCTTCCAGAACTACTTCCGCATGTACGGCAAGTTGGCCGGCATGACCGGTACCGCCGACACGGAAGCCTACGAATTCCACCAGATCTACGGCCTGGAAACCGTGGTGATCCCCACCCACCGGCCGCCCCAGCGCAAGGACGAGAACGACCAGATCTACCGTACCGCCCAGGAAAAGCACGCGGCCATCATCGCCGACATCCGTGCTTGCCACGAACGAGGCCAGCCGGTGCTGGTGGGTACCACCTCCATCGAGAACTCCGAGCTGTTGTCGGAATTGCTCAAACGCGAGAAGCTGCCCCATCAGGTGCTCAACGCCAAACAGCACGCCCGCGAGGCGGAAATCGTGGCCCAGGCCGGCGGCCCCGGCGTGATCACCATCGCCACCAACATGGCGGGCCGGGGTACCGACATCGTGCTCGGCGGCAACGTCGAGAAGGAACTGGACGCCATTCGCGACGACGAGACGCTTTCCGCCGACGAGAAGGAAAAGCGCATCGCTGCGCGCAAGGCCGAGTGGCAGCAGGTGCACGACCGTGTGCTGGCAGCCGGCGGCCTGCACATCATCGGCTCCGAGCGTCACGAGTCGCGCCGCATCGACAACCAGTTGCGCGGCCGCTCCGGTCGCCAGGGGGATCCGGGTTCTTCCCGCTTCTACCTGTCCCTGGAAGATCCCCTGCTCAAGATCTTCGCCGGCGAACGCCTCAACGCCATCATGGTCCGGCTCAAGATGCCCGAGGGCGAGGCCATCGAGCATCCCATCGTCAACCGTTCCCTGGAATCGGCCCAGCGCAAGGTGGAACAGCGCAACTTCGACATCCGCAAGCAACTGCTCGAATACGACGACGTCGCCAACGACCAGCGCAAGGTGATCTACCAGCAGCGTAACGAACTGCTGGAAACAGAGGACATCTCCGAAACCGTCAGCGCCATGCGCCAAGGACTGCTGCACGACACCTTCCGCCTTTACGTGCCGGCGGAAAGCGTCGAGGAACAGTGGGACATCCACGGCCTGGAGACCGCCTTGGCCGGCGAACTGCAACTCAAGCTGCCGGTGGCCGAATGGGTCAAGGCCGACCCCCAACTGAGCGACGACGACCTCCTGCGCCGCATTCTGGACGCCGCCGACGCCGCCTACAGCGACAAGATCGCTGCGGTGGATCCGGCCGCCTGGCACGGTTTCGAGCGTAACGTGATGCTGCAAAGCCTGGACACCCATTGGCGCGAGCACCTGGCGGCCCTTGACCATCTGCGCCAGGGCATCCACCTGCGCGGCTATGCCCAGAAGAACCCCAAGCAGGAATACAAACGGGAATCCTTCGAATTGTTCGAGGGCTTGCTCAACACGGTAAGGGCCGAAGTGACCCGGTTGCTGATGACGGTGGAAATCCGTTCCGAGGCTCAGATCGAGGAAGCGGAGCAGCACCATCCCGGCGTCGAGAACGTGCAATATCACCATGCCGATTACGACGAGGCCCTGGGCGCCGCGGCGGACAAGAAGCCCCAACCGGCCCAGGCCGGGCCCAAGGTGAGCCGCAACGATCCCTGCCCCTGCGGCAGCGGCAAGAAGTACAAGCATTGCCACGGCAAGCTGGCATGAGTGTCGTGGTCTTCATCAACGCAACGGCTCCCGGTGGAGCCGTTTTCTTTTGACAGGATCGCCATGGGCCGCCATCCCCTGAACACGTTGCAAGAGGACGGAGATTCCATCCTTATCCTCGACCAGACCCGCCTGCCGGCCGAGGCCGTGTTGACCCGGCTGGGCAGCGCCGAGGCGGTCGCCGAGGCCATTGCCGTCATGCGCGTGCGCGGCGCGCCCTTGATCGGCGCCACGGCGGCGTACGGCGTTGCCCTGGGGCTGCTCCATGCCGCGGACGACGAGCGTCTGGAGGCCGTTTTGTCCCTCTTGGCCACCACCCGGCCCACGGCGGTGAACCTGCACTGGGCCTTGGGCCGCATGGCCAGCCTATTGCGCCCCCTGTCGCCGGAGGTGCGTTGCCTGAGCGCCTGGCAGGAAGCCCGGGCCATCGCCGATCTGGACCGCCAGGCCAATGACTCGATCGGCCGGCACGGTTCGGCCCTGCTGACGGCATTGCGCGAGGCCAAGCAGGATGGGGCCGGGGCGGGACGCATCAACGTCATGACCCATTGCAATGCCGGCTGGTTGGCGACGGTCGCCCACGGTACCGCCCTGGCGCCGGTTTATGCCGCAACTGCCGCGCGCATGCCGCTCCATGTCTGGGTATCCGAGACCCGGCCGCGCAACCAGGGTTTACTCACCGAGTGGGAACTGCGCCAAGCCGGCGTCCCCCATACCCTGATCGCGGACAACGCGGCGGGACTGCTGATGATGCAGGGCCGGGTGGATTGCGTCATCGTCGGCGCGGATCGCATTGCCGCCAACGGCGACACCGCCAACAAGGTGGGCACCTACCTCAAGGCCCTGGCCGCCCAGGCCCACGACATTCCTTTTTACGTGGCGGCGCCGGTGTCCACCATCGACTTTGCCTGCGCAAGCGGCGCGGCCATTCCCATCGAGGAACGCAGCGCCGCAGAGCTGGGCGTGGATGAGGCGATTGCCGTGGCCAATCCGGCCTTCGACGTGACGCCGGCTTCCCTGATCCGGGGCATCATCACCGAACGGGGCGTGTTCGCTCCCGACCAACTCGGCGCCCTGCGGTGAGTAGCGACGATCTCAAGGGTCAGGTGCTGGCCACGGCCCGAGCCATGAATGCGGCAGGCATCAACCGGGGATCCGCCGGCAACGTCAGTGCCCGCTGCGGTTCGGGGTTCCTCATCACCCCCACCGGCATGGCCTACACCGATTGCGAGGCGGCGGACATGGTCTTCTTCGCCCTGGACGGGGAAACCGAGGGGCGTCGCAAGCCTTCCTCCGAATGGCGGTTTCACCGGGATATTTACGCCGCCCGGCCCGAGGTGGGAGCGGTGGTCCACACCCATTCCCCCTTTGCCACCAGCCTCGCCTGCATGGGTACCGAGATCGGCCCCTTCCACTACATGATCGCCCGCTTCGGCGGCAAGACGGTGCGTTGTGCCGACTACGCCCTGTTCGGTAGCCAGGCCCTGTCCGACGCCATTCTCCGCGCGTTGGAGGATCGCTGTGCCTGCCTTATGGCCCACCACGGCATGGTGGTGGCGGCAGCCAACCTGAACAAGGCCCTGGATTTGGCGGTGGAATTGGAAACGCTCTGTGAACAGTACTGGCGCGTGCTGCAACTGGGGCAGCCGAAGTTGATCGATGATGCCGAAATGGACCGGGTGCTGGAGAAGTTCACGACTTACGGCCAGCAGTAGGCCGTGCGCCGCCGTTCGGCCAGCGCCGCGCGTGGTCAGGTAAACAGGCGGGCCAGTTCGCTACCCGGGTCCCCGGCACGCATGAAGGCTTCTCCCACCAGGAATGCATTGACGCCGTGTTGCCGCATCAGCGCCACGTCAGCCCCATTGAGAATGCCCGACTCGGTGATCACCAGGCGCTCGGCGGGGATGCGGCCAAGCTGTTGCAGGGTCGTGTCGAGGCTCACTTCGAAGGTGCGCAGGTTGCGGTTGTTGATGCCGATCAGGGGCGTTTTCAGTTGCAGCGCCAGATCGAGTTCCGCACCGTCGTGGGACTCCACCAGTACTGCCATGCCGAGTTCGGCGGCGATGGTTTCCATTTCCTGCATTTCCGCCAGGGACAGTGAAGCGACGATGAGCAGGATGCAGTCCGCGCCCATGGCCCGGGCTTCGTAAACCTGGTAGGGATCGACGAGGAAGTCCTTGCGCAGCACCGGCAAGGCACAAGCGGCCCGGGCGGCTTTGAGGTAATCCGGCGAACCTTGGAAATAGGGGGCATCGGTGAGCACGGAAAGACAGGCGGCACCGCCCTCTTCGTAGCTGCGGGCGATGGCGGCGGGATCGAAGTTCTCCCGCAATACGCCCTTGGAGGGGCTGGCTTTTTTGACCTCGGCAATCACCGCGGAACGACCGTCGGCGATTTTCCGCCGCAGGGCGCCGGTGAAGTCGCGGCAAGGGGGCTGGGCCAAGGCGTCGGCCCGCACTTGTTCAAGGGGCCGCAGGCGCTTGGCGGCAGCCACCTCTTCCCGTTTGGTGGCGTTGATCTTGTTGAGAATGTCGGACATAAAAATCTCGGTAAAAATTGGTCAGCCCAGGTCGCCATCCCGGTGCGCGATGGCGTCGGCCATCTGTTGGGCCGCGTGGGAGCCTTGCTCGCGCAGGGCATTGATCGCGGACCAACGGTTCGCTTGCACTTGGTTCTGACTCAGTTTGGCTTTGCCGACCATGTCGCTAATCTCGATGCGGATACCGACAATGGCGGTCAGGCGGGCGTCGATGTAATCCTCGGGGGCATCGGCCAAGGTCCAGGGCACGGGCTGGGATGCTTCGTGGCGGGCGGTCAGTTCGACGAGGCAATCCCGCAGCCATACTCGATCATCCATGGCAAAAAGCCGTCCCTGCACCTGAACCACTTCGTAATTCCAGGTCGGCACAACTTTGCCCGTCTCCGCCTTGGTGGCGTACCAGTTGGGGGAGATATAGTGTTGATGCCCCTGGAAAATCACCAAACAAGGAATGCCGGATCGGGCCTTTTGCCAGAGGGGATTGGCCCGGGCCACATGGCCGACCAGGCTGCGGCTGCCGTCTTGCCCATGCCGCAGCAGGAGGGGGACGGGGTCCGCCGCCAAGCCCGATGCATCGTGAACTACGATGGTGCCGAGGGCATGTTGCGCGATGAAGCCTTCCAGTACCTCGGGGCGGGATTCCTGAAAGTGCGGAGGCAGGTACATGGGCAGCCGGCTCAGTGCGTCACAGGCTCTGGGTGGTGCGGACGAATTGTTCCAGCTTGGCCTTGGCGGCGCCGTTGGCGAGTACTTCCCTAGCCTTGTCGATACCCGCCGCAATGGAAGGCGTCAGATTGGCGGTGTACAGGGCGGCACCGGCGTTGAGCAGGACGATGTCGCGGGCCGGGCCAGCTTTGTCGTCCAACACCGACAACATCATGGCGCGCGACTCGGCGGCATCGGCCACGGTCAGGTTGCGGCTGGAGGCCATGGACAGGCCGAAGTCCTCGGGATGGATTTCGTATTCGCGGACCTCGCCATTCTTCAATTCGCCCACCCGGGTGGCGGCACCGAGGGAGATCTCGTCCATACCGTCCTTGCCCCACACCACCAGCACGTGTTCGGCGCCGAGACGCTGCATGACGCGGACCAGGATGCCCACCAGGTCTTCATGGAAGACGCCGAGCAGGGAGTTCGGCGCGCCAGCTGGATTGGTCAGGGGGCCGAGGATGTTGAACAGGGTTCGGATGCCCATTTCCTTGCGCACCGGCGCCACGTTCTTCATGGCCGGATGGTGGTTGGGGGCGTACATGAAGCCCATGCTCAGGGTTTCCAGGCAGCGGGCCACCTGGGCCGGTTGAAGATCGATCTTGGCGCCCAGGGCCTCCAATACGTCGGCCGCGCCGGACTTGGAAGAGACGCTGCGGTTACCGTGCTTGGCCACGGTGGCGCCCGCCGCCGCGGCGACGAAGGCCACGGTGGTGGAAACGTTGAAGGTATGGCTGCCGTCGCCGCCGGTGCCGACGATGTCCACGAAATGGGGATTGTGGGTCGTCTGCACCGGGTTGCACATCTCGCGCATGACCTGGGCGGCGGCGGTGATCTCGCCGATGGTTTCCTTCTTCACCCGCAAGCCGGTGAGGATGGCTGCCGTCATCACCGGGCTGACCTCGCCGCGCATGATCTGCCGCATCAGATGCAGCATTTCATCGGCGAAGATTTCCCGGTGTTCGATGGTGCGCTGGAGCGCTTCCTGGGGGGTGATCATGGCGGCGGCTTTCTAAAGAGCGGTGGATGGCAAAAGATTGAAGTCTAAATCATCCGTGCGCCTGGAGAAAGTTGCGCAATAGATCGTGCCCGCGCTCGGTGAGGATGGATTCCGGGTGGAACTGCACTCCCTCGATGGCGAATTGCTTGTGGCGCACGCCCATGATCTCGCCGTCGTCGGTCCAGGCGGTGATTTCCAGGCAGTCGGGCAGGGACTCGCGCTCGATGGCCAGGGAGTGGTAGCGGGTCACCGTCAGCGGATTGGGCAGGCCCCGGAACACGCCGACGTTGTTGTGATGCACGGGAGAGGTCTTGCCGTGCATGACCTGCTTGGCCCGTACCACCTTGCCGCCGAAGGCCGCGCCGATGCTCTGGTGACCCAGGCAGACACCGAGGATCGGCTTCTTGCCGGCGAAGTGTTGCAGGGTCGGCACGGAAATGCCGGCCTCGGCCGGGCTACAGGGGCCGGGGGAAATCACGATGTGGTCGGGATTCAATTGCTCGATTTCAGCCAGGGTGATTTCGTCGTTGCGGTACACCCGCACGTCCTCGCCCAGTTCGCCGAAATACTGCACCAGGTTGTAGGTGAAGGAGTCGTAGTTGTCGATCATCAATAACATGGCAGGCTCCTATTCAATGGGCGTCGAAACGGGTGTCGAGGCCGGCTTCGGCAATCTCGGCGGCGCGCAGGGCGGCGAGGCCCTTGTTGCGGGTTTCTTCCCATTCGGAATCGGGGTTGGAGTCGGCCACGATGCCGGCCCCGGCCTGGACGTGGATCATGCCGTCCTTGAGCACGGCGGTACGAATGGCGATGGCCAGGTCCATGTCGCCGTGGAAGCCCAGGTAGCCCACGGCACCGGCGTAGATGCCGCGCTTGGTGGGTTCCAGTTCGTCGATGATTTCCATGGCCCGCACCTTGGGCGCACCGGACACGGTGCCCGCCGGGAAGGTGGCCTTGAGCACGGAGAGGGCGTTTTCCCCCTGGCGCAGCTTGCCTTCCACGTTGGAGACGATGTGCATGACGTGGGAGTAGCGTTCGATGACGTAGCGCTCGGTCACCTTGACGCTGCCGATCTCGGACACCCGGCCCGCGTCGTTGCGACCCAGGTCGAGCAGTTGCAGGTGCTCGGCGCATTCCTTCTGGTCGGCCAGCAGGTCGGCGGCCAGGGCGGCATCCTCCTCGGCGGTCTTGCCCCGCTTGCGAGTGCCGGCGATGGGCCGCACGGTGACTTTATCCCCTTCCAGTCGGACCAGGATTTCCGGCGAGGCACCCACCACGTGGAAGTCGCCGAAGTTGAAGAAGAACATGTAGGGCGAGGGATTCAGGGTGCGCAGCGCCCGGTAAAGGGCCAGGGGCGTGGCCTTGAAGGGACGACTCATGCGTTGGGACAGCACCACCTGCATGATGTCGCCGTCGAGGATGTATTCCTTGGCTTTGCGCACGGCGGCCTTGAAGGGTTCCTCGCCGAATTCGGACACCGGCGCGGCGGAGGTCGCCACGGTGTCGGCGGGAATGGCCGCCGGTTCCCGCATCCGTGCCACCAGGGCGCGCAGCCGGGCCTGGGCCTTGTCGTAGGCGTTGGCCTGGGCTGGGTCGGCATAGACCACCAGGGTCAGCTTGCCGGACAGGTTGTCCACCACGGCGATTTCCTCCGACAGCAAGAGCAGGATGTCGGGGCAGCCGATGGGGTCGGGTTTTATCACCTGGGACAGGCGCTTTTCCAGATAGCGGATGGTTTCGTAGCCGAAGGCACCCACCAGCCCGCCGTTGAGGCGGGGCAGGTCGGCCAGCTCCGGTACCTTGAAGCGGGCCTGATAGCTGCCGAGAAAGGCGATGGGGTCGACGTCCTCGTGCTGTTCCACCACCTGGTCGTCGGTAATGATGCGCACCGTGCGCGCCCGGACTTCGATGCGCGTGGCGGCAGCCAGGCCGATGGAGGAAAAGCGGCCGAACCGCTCGCCGCCTTGCACCGATTCCAAGAGGTAGGTGTAGGGCGCGTCGGCCAGCTTGAGGTAGAGGGAAAGGGGCGTGTCCAGGTCGGCGAAGGTCTGGAGGGTGACCGGAATGCGGTTATAGCCCTCGGCGGCCAGCCGGTTGAATTCGGTTTGGTTCATGGTGATTCCTCAACAAAAGTGTATTCAGCGTTCGACGTGATTCATCGCGCATTGATCGTCCGCGGGGACGAAGGCCAGCGCTGGCCAGCTAGGTCAGAGTGCGCGCCAGGGGCGCCAGGGCCAAGCCTCCACCGCGCGGGTGAAGTTCTGCGTCGAAAGCAGTGAGTTGAGGAACACGATAAGGGTCTTGATAAAGAGGGATTCGTCAGCCGCGGTCCGGGGCCAACAGGTCGGCCAAGTCCGCGAGAGAGCTAACTATAGCATCGCAGTCCAGGTTGTGGACCGAGGGACTGTAACCGTAGGGCACCAGGGCCACGGGACAACCGGCGGCCCGGGCCGCTTCCGCGTCGTGGCGGGAATCGCCCACGTGCAGGTTGTGGGCGGGCTGGCTACCCAGGCGGGCCGAGGCGTGGAGCAGGGGCAGGGGATGGGGCTTCTTCTCCGCCAGGCTGTCGCCGCCGATGGCGAAATCGAAGTAGGGTGCCAGACCCGTGCTGGCCAGGAGCGGCGTGGTGAATTCCATGGCCTTGTTGGTGACCACGGCCATGGGGAATCCCAAGTCCCTCAATCGTTGCAAGCCCGTCATCACGCCAGGATAGGGCCTGGCTTCCCGTCCGTTGGCGGTGGCGTAGTGGCGGCGGAAAACTAGCAGTGCAGCGGCAGGGTCGATCTGGCAATCACGTCCTTCCGCCAAGCAACGTCGCACCAGGTCGGCGACGCCCTTGCCGACGAAACCGGCAATTTCCTCCCGGCTTCGCGCCGGTTGGTCGAGTTCGTCCAGCATTGCATTGGCGGCGGCGACGAGATCCGGCAGGGAGTCAAGCAGGGTGCCGTCCAGGTCAAGGGTCAGGGAACGGATGGGCGTAGGCAGCGGCATGGGGCGAGGTGTTGCTGAACGGGCTGGTGCGGCGGGGACGGGAACAATATTCCCGCTGGCGGTTTTTTTACTGGGTCTTGGCGAGTTCGGCGCGCAGCCCGGCGATCACCGAATCGTAACGATGGGGGTCGGCATCCTTGCCGGCACCGAACACGGCGGAGCCGGCCACGAAGGCATCTGCGCCGGCGCGGGCGATCTCGGCGATGTTGTCGGTCTTGACGCCGCCATCCACTTCGAGACGGATGCGCCGACCCGTGCGGGCTGTGTATTCGTCGATGTGGGACCGGGCCTGCTTGAGCTTGTTGAGGGTTTCGGGAATGAACTTCTGGCCGCCAAAACCGGGGTTCACGCTCATCAGCAGCACCACGTCCAGCTTGTCCATGACGTGATCCATGTAGTGCAGGGGCGTGGCGGGGTTGAACACTAGGCCGGCCTGGCAACCACTGTCGCGGATCAGGCCCAGGGTGCGGTCGATGTGTTCGGAGGCTTCCGGGTGGAAGGTGATGATGTCGGCACCGGCCTTGGCGAAATCGGGCACGATGCGATCCACCGGTTTTACCATGAGGTGCACGTCGATCGGTGCCTTGGTCACCGGCCGCAAGGCCTCACAGACCAGGGGACCAACGGTGAGGTTGGGGACGTAATGGTTGTCCATCACATCGAAGTGCACCCAGTCGGCACCGGCGGCGATGACGTTGCTGACCTCCTCGCCGAGCTTGGCGAAGTTGGCGGAAAGGATGCTGGGGGCGATGATGAAAGACATGGTGTCGGTCGGCGAAAAATAGAGGCAAATTCTATCCCTGAACGGCAACTCCTATGACTATCGTCCGGACGGGCGGTCGTTCCAATCGTCGGAGAGGTTTCCCAAGTCCTTGCGTTACGGGTGATGCGATGTCTATTGGGCGAATCGGGGTGAACGACTGGCCGGTTTTCGTTGTAAGGCGTGACGTATGTCTTTAGCAATAAATATGTATTACTAAAAGCATATGTCTATGAAAAATGGGCATTTTTGGTGCATAAGGCTTTGTTGACAAGGGTAGTTTCGTCCCCCTATATTCGAACCGAGTTTCTTGATTTGAGCAGTGGTTTTCAGCAGATTTTCGCCGTAGCAGGGAAGTGGTTCTTTGAAAATCAAAGGGCGGTTCGGCGGGTCTTGGCCTTCCGTTTTTTATTGATGGCGACGGCGCTGAAACTTCTTCGAATCGCTCCCGTGTGTATCCCCATCGTTTCTTCATGACAATGCATGAAGGCGACGGTGGTTTTACCGTTTGGCTGCCATGCAGGTCTTGATCTGTTGGGACTGGAATGCGGCGAACGGCGTGTCCCCAGAGAGCTTTGGATGAGGGTGAGGATTAAATGACATTAAAAAAATTGATCCCCGTCGATATACGTGACATCTTGATCGATGTGCCCGTGCCTTACTCCATTTACGATAGCGATGGACGTCTGCTTTTGCGCAGCGGTCTTGTGGTACGTAACCCCAAGCATCTGGACGCATTGCTCGCCGTCGGCATGAAGGAAGACGAAACTGCTGAAGCCGAGGGTGGTGAGCAGAAAGCCGCATCCTCCACCTTCGAGCGGATGGAACAGATCGCCCAGCGCTTGTCGGTGGTCTACCAGCACATCCGGATTTACCAGCGCTTTCAGGAGTATCAGGACGGTTCCAACGACATCCTGCTCCACAGCATTCAGGACTTGGCCCAGGCCATCTTGGCTTGTACCGAGAAGGATAGCGATGCGGCGTTTGCCATGCCGCACTTGGATCGTCACCATGGCTACGAGGTAGTGCACCACTTGATGGCGTCGGTGGTCAGCGCCCGCATGGCCATGGCGTTGAAGTGGAACCAATCGCGGAAGGAGTCCCTGGTTGCCGCCGTGCTGACCCAGGACATCGCCCTGCTGCCCCTGCGCAGCGTGCTGGAGTCCCAGAAGACACTCGACGACGCCTTGCAACAACAGATTCGCCGCCATACCGACGATGGTGTGCTTTGGTTGAAGCGCATCGGCGTCCGCGACCAGGCTTGGCTGGACTGTGTCCAGCAGCACCACGAGGCCATGAATGGTGGCGGTTATCCGCAAGGACTGGCGGGTGGCGCCATCTGCACCGAGGCGCGTATTGCTGCCTTGGCCGATGCTTTCAGCGCCATGCTGCGTCCTCGTCCCTACCGGGGGCGGGTGCTGGCCAAGATGGCCTTGGCGGATTTGTATGCCAATCCCCAGGGTCGTTACGACCCCAGTCTGATCAGCGGCCTGATCCGTGAGTTGGGCATCTTCCCGCCGGGCAGCGTGGTGGGCTTGATCAACGGCGAAATGGGGATCGTGACTCGCAGTCGGGAAGGCAAGTTGAATACGCCCCTGGTGAGCGTGTTGATCGATGCCAAGGGTCGGGAGTTGTACAAGGCCTGTCCGCGGGACGTGAGCGATCCGCTCTACGCCATTGATCACCTCAAGGAACCGGAAAGCTGCCACCGCATCTGGAAAAAACTCAGCTTGTTGTGGGATACCACGATCCTGCATGAGGAAGAGGCGCCGATCGAAGGCGATGTGGTGGATCCGGCGGCCGGCGGTACTCCCGCCACAAGCGGTCAGGAGAATGTGGCGGTTGCAGCAGCGGGTGCCTCGCCCGCCTTCGTGCAATTCCAGGCGGCATTGGGCGCTGCCTGATTACTGCGCCTATCGGGCCGTCGCTGGACGCCCGGCAAGCCGCAAGGCGGCTTTCCCTCTCGGGTTTTTGACTCCTTCGGGGCGCCCATCAACTTGATGGGTGCCCTGGCATTGCACTTCGCTGATTTTTCCTGTGCAATGGCGGTCCTATGACTGAATCCAACCTGTACCGCATCGCGGTGAGCGTCCGTAGCGAATACCTCGCAGACCAGTCCGATCCCGAGGGGGAGCGGTATGTTTTCGCCTATCACGTGACCTTGCGCAACGAAGGCACTGTCGCGGCCCAGCTTATTTCCCGGCATTGGATCATCACCGATGCCGATGGGCAGGTGCAGGAAGTCCGAGGACAGGGCGTCGTGGGCGCCCAGCCCCTGTTGCAGCCCGGGCAGAGCTACGAATACAGCAGCGGCAGCACCTTCGCCACCCCGGTGGGGACCATGAAGGGCAGCTACCAGATGACGGCGGCGGATGGCACCCGGTTCGATGCCGAAATCCCCGAGTTCATCCTGTCCATGCCCAGGGTGTTGCATTGAAGCGGCGAGTCTTCGGCTGTTGCTTGGCGCTGTTGCTTGGCCCAACCTGGGCGCAGACCACCGAGCCGGCGCTTCTGGCATCCGGCAGCCAAGCGGCTTCGGACGTCAGCGGTGCCGCCGTGGTGGAAGGTTTGCAATCCTTGACGCCCTCTCAGCTCGACCGGGTTTTGGCCGATTACGACAAATTCGACGACAACACCAAGCGCCAGTTCAAGGATGCCCTGGCCAAGCCCAATCCCTTCGTCATCGCCTTGCTGACCTCGGCCGCCAATCGCATTGCGCCCGAGAGTCGGCGCCAACTGGCCGATAGCATCGCCCGGGTCAAGGCAGGCAAGTAAACACCCCATTAACCCTCAATCAACGCTTCAGTCGGCCCCGATGGGTTGTCGGCAGCGGGTTTCCGAGGGGAGCTCGCCGAACAGGCGTTGGTAATCCTTGGCGAACTGGCTCATGTGGGTGAATCCCCAGGCATAGGCGGTATTCGAAACGCTGCGGGCATCCTTGCCGTAACGAAGCTCCCGGCGTACCTCATTCAGGCGCAGGGAACGCATATAGGCCAGCGGGCCCATGCCGGCCACTTCGTCGAAGCAGTTCTGCAAGGCGCGGCGACTCATGTGCAATTGGGCGCAAAGCTCGGGAATGCTGGGCGGGTATTCGGGATCGTCCAACAGACGCTCACGGACCTTGGCAACCACTTGTTGCCGATGTCGCCAAGAGCGGTGGGCTGGGTCGGTTGTCGCGCCGGCCAACAGCAATTGCGCCAGCACGCCGAAGATCCGTTCCTGAAGGTGGTCGGTGGCGGGCGCGGAGGCCTCCCCCGCATCGACCAGGATGTCGGCCAAGGTGTCGCACAGCGTCCGCTTCAATGCCATGGGCAGATTGAGGACATCGCCCCGATCCAAGAGCCGATCCAGGTTTTGCCGTTCCGTGATTTCCAGGTATTCGGCGAAGGTGTTCTTGTCCACCACGATGCCGAACAGGTTGAAGTTCGGCGCCGTGGTCAGGTCGAATTCGGCGCCCCCATCCCGCAGGCAGACCGCCTGGGCTGAGAGGGGCTTGCCTCCCATGGACATCATCCCGTCCGCCGCCGCGGGCACGCCGAACCAGATCGACTCCGGCCAGGCGGCGCAGGCCTGGCGCAATTGCCGGTTGGCGGTTTCGACAAAGATCTGCGTTTTGGGCAGCCACAGCTCCGTCACCGAGCCCTCGAACACGCCGGGGGACAACTGATCGTAGCGCTGGTCCCAATGGGAAAGATTCTGGGCATGCTCGTCCGCGTCCCGGGCATGGGTGACTCGCAGGCCAAGCTTGGCTGGGCGATCCTGGGCGAAGTGGGCGGTCGGTGACATGGCATCCAAGGGGAGCGGGTATATCTCCGCTGTAGCAAATCACGTACCCAATCCCGCATCGGCCGCAATGGCGCCATGGCTGGGGCTCTAGGGCCAAGGCCCAGCCGTCCTTCGTGCCATTTGCTGGCGCATGGCACGGGTCTGGGGCACAGACCTGGTGCAGGGGAAAGCCCTGTGCCGAAATTTGCTATCACTGTGCCGAAACTTGATAGCGCCCGATGTCGGTCGCGGCCATGATGAAAAATATCCAACAACAGGGAGTGCATCATGAGCACACAATCACACGGTCAGCATGTGGGCGCCGTGACCCACCACGAACTGTCCGCCAGCCTCGGTACCTGGCAACTTTGGGGCATTGCCGTCGGCCTGGTGATTTCCGGCGAGTACTTCGGCTGGAGCTTCGGCTGGGCCTCCGCCGGGACGCTGGGCTTTTTGGTGACCGCCATTGGCGTGGCCCTGATGTACACCACCTTCATCTTCAGTTTCACCGAACTTACCACCAGCATTCCCCATGCGGGCGGCCCCTTCGCCTACAGCTACCATGCCTTCGGGCCGACGGGCGGCTACCTGGCCGGGATGGCAACCCTGATCGAGTTTGTCTTCGCCCCGCCGGCCATTGCCCTGGCCATCGGCGCCTATCTCAATGTGCAGTTCCCCGCCCTCGATCCCAAGGTGGCCGCCGTGGGCGCCTATCTGGTGTTCATGGCCCTCAACATCGTCGGCGTGCAGATCGCCGCGACCTTCGAGTTGTTCGTCACCATCCTCGCCATTTTCGAACTGCTGGTGTTCATGGGCGTGGTGGCACCGGGCTTCTCCATCGCCAATTTCGTCAAGGGCGGCTGGTCGGGCCAGGACCACTTCAGCATCGACTCGGTGTCCGGCATCTTCGCCGCGATTCCCTTCGCCATCTGGTTCTTCCTCGCCATCGAGGGTGTTGCCATGGCGGCGGAAGAGGCCAAGAACCCCAAGCGCTCCATCCCCATCGCCTATAGCGCCGGCATCCTGACCCTGGTGGCCCTGGCCATCGGCGTCATGGTTTTCGCCGGTGGTGCCGGTGACTGGACCCAACTGGCCAACATCAACGATCCCCTGCCCCAGGCCATGAAGATGATCGTGGGTGAATCCTCGGGCTGGCTGCACATGCTGGTCTGGCTGGGGCTGTTCGGCCTGGTGGCATCCTTCCACGGCATCATCCTCGGCTACTCCCGTCAGATCTATGCCCAGGCCCGGGCCGGCTATCTGCCCGCCTGGCTGGCCAAGGTCCATCCCCGCTTCAAGACCCCCCATCGCGCCATCCTGGCGGGGGGCGTGATCGGCATCGCCGCCATCTTCAGCGACGAACTGATCCAATTCGGTGGCCAGACCCTGACCGCCAACATCGTCACCATGTCCGTGTTCGGCGCTCTCTTGATGTACGTCCTCAGCATGGCCGCCCTGTTCAAGCTGCGCATCAGCGAACCCCGCTTGGCCCGGTCCTACAAGGCCCCCTTCTATCCCCTGTTCCCCGCCGTGGCCCTGATCGGCGCCCTGGTGTCCCTGGTGACGGTGGTCTGGTTCAACCAGATGCTGGCGGGCCTGTTCCTGGTGATCCTGCTGTTGGGCTACGCCTACTTCCGTACCACCCAACACCAGCGGGAAGCGTCCCCCTTCGACGACCTGCTGGAAGCCGAAGCCGAGGCCTGATCCGGAAACGCCGCCATGAAATACCACTGCGACATCGGCCCTCGCCGCCATGTCTTCGCCGACCTGAAAACCCTCCTGGCCAAGGCCAGTCCCCTGCGGTCCGGGGACTTGCTGGCCGGGGTGGCGGCGGCCTCGGAAGAGGAGCGCATGGCGGCCAAGCTGGCCCTGGCGGAGGTGCCCCTGGCCCGGTTCCTGGAAGAGATGGTGGTGCCCTACGAGACCGACGAGGTGACCCGCATCATCATCGATAGCCACGATGATGCGGCCTTCGCGCCGGTGGCCGGCCTGACCGTGGGCGAGTTCCGCGACTGGCTGCTGTCCACCGCGGCCGATGACAAGGCCCTGGCCGCCCTGGCGCCGGGACTGACGCCGGAAATGGTGGCGGCCGTGAGCAAGCTGATGCGCAACCAGGACCTGATCCTGGTGGCCGCCAAGTGCCGGGTAGTGACGGCCTTCCGTACCACCATCGGGCTGCCTGGTCGGCTGGCGGTACGCTTGCAGCCCAACCATCCCACCGACGACCCCAAGGGCATCGCCGCGTCCATTCTCGACGGCCTGCTCTACGGCGTGGGTGATGCGGTGATCGGCATCAACCCGGCCAGCGACAGCCTGCCCGCTATCAGCGCCTTGCTCAGTCTGATCGATGACCTGCGCCAGCGCTATCAGGTACCGGTGCAAAGCTGCGTGCTGACCCACGTGACCAACAGCCTGCGCGCCATCGACAAGGGCGCTCCGGTGGATCTGGTGTTCCAGTCCATCGGCGGCACCGAGGCGGTGAATCGTAGCTTCGGCATCAGTGCCGATCTGCTGGCCCAGGCCGACAGCGCCGCCCGGGAACTGGGGCGCGGCACCGTGGGCAGCAACGTGATGTATTTCGAAACTGGCCAGGGCAGCGCCCTGTCCGCCAACGCCCACCACGGCGCCGACCAGCAGACCCTGGAAACCCGGGCCTACGGCCTGGCGCGGCGTTTCCGGCCCCTGCTGGTGAATACCGTGGTCGGCTTCATCGGTCCGGAATACCTCTACGACGGCAAGCAGATCATCCGCGCCGGGCTGGAGGACCACTTCTGCGGCAAGCTGCTGGGCCTGCCCATGGGCTGCGACATCTGCTACACCAACCATGCCGAAGCCGACCAGGACGATATGGATAACCTGCTCACCCTGCTCGGCACGGCGGGTATCAACTTCGTCATCGGTGTGCCCGGCGCCGACGACATCATGCTCAACTACCAGAGCACCTCTTTCCATGATGCCCTCTATCTGCGGCAGTTGCTCAACCTGCGCCGCGCGCCGGAGTTCGAGGACTGGTTGGAGCGCATGGCCATCGTGGATCATCAGGGCCGCCTGCTTCCCCAGACCGAGCAGCAACCCCTGCTCAAACTGGCCGCCAATTTCTGAGGATCGCTTCCGTCATGAGTACGCCTCCTTCCCTGATCCGAGATCCCTGGCAGCAATTGCGGGCGTTTACCCAGGCGCGCATCGCCCTGGGCCGCAGCGGCGTCAGCCTGCCCACCGCCGAGGTACTGCGCTTCGGCCTGGCCCATGCCCAGGCCCGCGACGCCGTGCATCAACCCCTGGACGTAACGGTCATGCAAGCGCGCTTTCACGAGGCGGGCTTCGCCACCCTGGCGGTGACCAGCCAGGCGGAAAACCGCAGTGCCTATTTGCGCCGGCCCGATTGGGGACGGCGTCTGGCCCAGGAGAGTGCCGCCCTGTTGCAGGCCAACGCCGCCACTTTGTGGGGCGATGCGCCGAAACTGGCTTTCGTCGCGGCAGACGGCTTGTCTTCCCTGGCCTGCCAGACCCACAGCCAGGCCCTGCTGCAAGCCTTGACGCCCTATCTGCCGGAAATCCGCGAGTCGCCGGTGGTGATCGCCACCCAAGCCCGGGTGGCCCTGGGCGACGAGGTGGGGCAATTGCTTGGCGCGGAGATGGTGGTCGTCCTGATCGGCGAACGGCCGGGGCTTTCCTCCCCGGACAGCCTGGGTGTTTACCTCACCAGCCGGCCCCGCGTGGGACTCACCGATGCCGACCGGAACTGCATTTCCAACGTGCGCCCGGAGGGTTTGGATTATCCCGAGGCCGCCCGAAAATTGGCGTTTCTCATCGCCGGCGCGCGGCGTCTCGGTCGTTCCGGCGTGGACCTCAAGGACGATAGTGACAGCTTGCCGCCGGGGGCTTCCGCTCCCCTGCTGGACTGAGGACTACTCCTCGCCGTGCCAGTAGTCCTTGCCGTCGGCGACGTGGCCAAAGAACTCGAACGTCCGCTCGCCGGTTTTTGAGCCGGGAGCGGTGCCTACCAGCACGCCAAATTTTTCCGAGTCCGGATAAAAGAGTACGTCCGGTTGCTTCATGGTGGAAATGGCGAGGTAACGCAACTCGGCATCGCTGTCGTTGACGATCTGGTGGGCGCTCTCCGGTCCGCCGGGAACCAGGGACACCACGTCTCCGGCGCGGATGGCGTGGTCCTCCGCGCCCAGGCGAAGACGTCCATGGCCGGCGAGCACCACCACCATCTCCTCGTTCACGCTGTGGGCGTGGAAGGGCCACGCTGCCTTGCCCGGCGGCAGGATGCAAAGACGGGCGCCCAGTTGCTGGGCGCCGATCAGGGGCGCCAGGGAGGCAAAGCGAGCCTGGTAACGCTCGCCCCGCAGATGGTCGCTCAGCACCACTTCATCCAGATTGGCGATGGGTGCGCGCGGCATGTCAGCTCCGGTAGTCGGCGTTGATCTTGACGTAGTCGTAGGACAGGTCGCAGGTCCACACCGTGGCGGATGCCGTGCCCCGGCCCAGGTGGACGCGCACGGTGATCTCGGCGGCCTTCATGATGCGGGAGCCGGTTTCCTCGGTGTAGCCGGCAGCGCGGCCGCCGTGTTCGGAAACCAGGGCTTCTTCGCCATTGCTGGCGAGCCAGATGCGGGTCTGGGATACGTCCAGGTCGTCGATGCCGGCATAGCCCACGGCGGCCTGGATGCGGCCCAGGTTGGGGTCCGAGGCGAAGAAGGCGGTTTTCACCAGGGGCGAGTGGCCGATGGCGTAGGCCACCTTGCGACACTCTTCCACATCCTTGCCGCCTTCGACGGCGATGGTCATGAACTTGGTGGCGCCTTCGCCGTCGCGGACGATGGCCTGGGCCAACTCTTGCGCCACGGCGATGACGGCGGCCTTGAGGGCAGGCCATTCGGGGGTGCCGGCATCATTGACTTGCAGGCCCGACTTGCCGGTGGCGATGAGGATGAAGGAATCGTTGGTGGAGGTGTCGCCGTCCACGGTGATGCAGTTGAAGGAGTGGTCGGCGGCTTCCTTCACCAGTTGTTGCAGCAGGGCCGGGGCGATGCCGGCGTCGGTGGCGACGAAGCCCAGCATGGTGGCCATGTTGGGCTTGATCATGCCCGCGCCCTTGGACATGCCGGTGATGGTCACGGTCTTGCCACCGATCTCCACCTGGCGCGAGGCGGCCTTGGCGATGGTGTCGGTGGTCATGATGGCGTGGGCGGCGGCGTGCCAACCGTCGGCCTTGAGGGCGGCCTTGCAGGCGGCCAGACCGTCGATCACCTTGTCGGCGGGCAGCAGTTCCAGGATCACGCCGGTGGAGAAGGGCAGCACCTGGTGCTGCTCGATGTCCAGTTCGGCGGCCACGGCGGCACAGGTGGCCACGGCGGCGGCCATGCCCGGGGCACCGGTGCCGGCGTTGGCGATGCCGGTGTTGATCACCAGGGCGCGCACGGCATTGCTGGCGGCCAGATGTTCCCGGCAGAGGGTGACGGGGGCGGCGCAAAAACGGTTCTTGGTGAACACGCCGGCGGCCTGGCTGCCTTCGTCCAGGGCGATCAGGGTCAGGTCGTAGCGGTCTTTCTTGCGGATACCGGCCTGGGTGACCCCCAGGCGGACCCCAGCGACGGGAAAGAGTTGATCGGCGGCGGGGGTGGCGTAATTGACGGGCATGGTGGCGAGTACGTGAAAAAGACGGGGGAACGGTAGAGGAGGTAAAGGGTAAATAGCGGGGTAAATAGCGCGACGCTAAATTAGTCGCCGAATACTACACGCCAGAGACGGCGCACGGCGTCGACCTGGGGTTCGACACTATCCCGCGCCACCACGCTCTTGCGGTTGTTGAGGCGCAGGCTGTGTTGCAGTCGACGGTATTCCCGATAGGCGCCCCGCACCTGTTCCGCCAGGTCCTGGGGAATCAGGCCGATGCCGGCGGCGATGCGCAGCAGGGCGATGTTGCCCAGGTTGCCGCACAGTTCGGGATGCTCGTGGGCGTGGCCCAGGATCAGGTACTGGATGATGAACTCCACGTCGATCAGGCCGCCTGGGTCCTGCTTGAGGTCGAACCGGGTTTCCCGCTCGTCGCCCTTGGTGCCGTGGTTGTCGATCATGCGCTGGCGCATGGACAGGACTTCTTCCTTGAGCTTGGCCGGGTCCCGTTGCTGGCGCAGGATTTCGCTGCGGATCTGTTCGAACTTGGCGCCGATGGCCCTGTCGCCGGCACTGAAGCGGGCCCGGGTTAGGGCCTGGTGTTCCCAGACCCAGGCATTTTCCAACTGGTATTTGCGGAAGCCCTCCAGGCTCACCACCACCAGTCCCGATTCGCCGTTGGGCCGCAGACGCAGGTCGGTTTCGAACAACTGGCCGGCGGAGGTCTGGGCCGACAGCCAGGTGTTGAGCCGGGTGGAGAGGCGCGAATAGACCTGTTCGGCGTTGGGGTCGTCGTCCTCGTAGAGGAACACCATGTCCAGGTCGGAGGAATAGCCCAACTCCTTGCCCCCCAGCTTGCCGTAGCTGATGACGGCGAACTTGGGATCGTCCCGGTGCCGGGTCAGCACCTTCTTCCAGGCGAATTCCAGGGCCAGGTCCACCATGATGTCGGCCAGTTCCGACAGGTGGTCGGAGAGGCTCTCCAAGGGCAGCAGGCCGGAAACGTCCTGGGTCAGCAGGCGGAAGGTCTGGGCGTGGTGGGCTTCCCGCAGCAGGTCCATCTGCCGCTCGGCATCGGGTTCGGCTTCGCTCAGGCGACGGTGCAGGTCGGCGCGGAACTGTTGCCAGTCGTGGCCCGCCTCCAGCAGGCGCGGGTCGAGCAGTTCGTCGAGCAGGATGGGGTGTTGTTGCAGGTACTGGGCGGCCCAGGCCGAGCTGCCGGCCAGTTCGGCCACCTTTTGCAGGGCCTGGGGATATTGCTGCAACAGGGCCAGATAGGCGGCGCGGCGGGAAATGCTTTCCAACAGGTCGAGCAGCCGGGTCAGGGTCTCGTCCGGGTGGGGCGTGGCGGCGGCGGCCTCGATGGCGCGGGGAATCAGGGCGTCGAAGCGCTCGCGGATGCCCGTCGCCATCTGCTGGTAGCGGGCCGCCGAACGCAGGGCAGCCAGGCGCTGGGCGACTTCCGGCACCTGGCGGAAGCCCAGCTCCTCCAGCAGGGCGCCGCACTGGTCGGTGCTGCCGGCGTGTTGCCACAGGCCGTCCAGGCTGTGGCCGTCGCGATTGGGGTCGGAGAAAACCTCGTCGAAATGACGCGACACCAGCTGGCGGTGGTCGTCCAGCTCGTAGAGCAGTCCCTCGTAGCTGTCGAAGCCCATGGCGGCGGCGACCAGGGCCTGGTCTTCCGTGTTGGCCGGCAGGTGGTGGGTCTGGGCGTCGTCCAGGTATTGCAGCCGGTGCTCCACCCGGCGCAGGAAGTCGTAGGCCCGGCTCAGGCCGTCCCGGCTGGTGGCGCTGAGGATGCCGCGCTGGGCCAGCAGGTCCAGGACCTGGAGGGTGGGCTTGATTTGCAGGGCGGTTTCCCGGCCGCCGCGAATCAGTTGGAACACCTGGGCGAGGAATTCGATCTCGCGGATGCCCCCCGGGCCCAGCTTGACGTTGCCCGCCATGTCCTTTTTCGCCACCTCGCGCCGGATCTGGGCGTGCAGGTCGCGCATGGCGTTGATGGCGCCGAAGTCCAGGTACTTGCGGAAGACGAAGGGGCGGCGGATGGCCTCCAGTTCGTCCCAGCGCTCGCCGGTCATGGGTCGCGCCTTGATCCAGGCATAACGCTCCCATTCCCGGCCCTGGCTGATGAAGTAGTTCTCCAGCATGTCGAAACTGCATACCAGGGGACCGGAGTCGCCGTTGGGCCGCAGTCGCATGTCCACCCGGAACACCTGGCCGTCCTCGGTGATCTCGCCGATGGCGTTGATCAACTGGCGGCCCAGGCGGGTGAAAAACTCGAAGTTGGAGATGGACTTGAGCCCCGCCTGTTCGCCGTCGGTGTCGCCATCCTCGGGATAGACGAAAATCAGGTCGATGTCCGAGGAGACGTTGAGTTCCCGCCCCCCCAGCTTGCCCATGCCCAGCACGATCAACTGTTGCGCCCGCCCGGCGGCGTTGCGCGGAACCCCGTAACGGGCCTCGAAACTGGCGCCGAGCACGGCCTGGGCCCGCGCCACCGCCAGTTCGGCGATCAGGGTCAAGACCTCGGTGACCTCCCTCAGGGGGGCAAGGCCCGCCAGGTCGCGCAGGGCGATCCAGGCGTAGGCCCATTGCTTGAAGTGGCGCAGTACCGGCTTGAGGTTGTCCTCTCGGATGTCCTGCCGCGCCAGCCAGGCCACCATCGCCTCCCGGTCGGGGGGCGTTTGCCAACATCCGGCCATTTCCTCGGCGAGGGCGGGACGGGCGGCAAAAAGACGGCTCAGATAGCGGGAATAGGGCAGCAGGGTGTTGATCTGGGTCATGTAAAATTCCGGCTCTATCAATCAGCCGGAATTCTAGCCCCGGCGCCGCCGCCCCCTTTTAATGTCCGTCAAGCAGCCCGGTCTTTCCCGCCTCCTTTCCTCCCTATGGCAGCAACGCTGGGCGCGCTGGCTCGCCTGGGGCCTGGGTACGGCCTATGTCCTCTTCGCCCTGCTGGTGCTGGCGCTGCGCTACGTGGTGCTGCCCCAGGTGGGCAACTACCGCGCCGAGCTGGAAGCGGCCCTGAGCCGCAGCCTGCATCTGACGGTGGCCGTGGCGCGGCTGGAGGCGGACTGGCAGGGCCTGCGTCCCCGCCTGATTCTGTCCGGACTGGAGATCCGTGACCGCGATCGGCGGGCCGCCTTGAGTTTCGACCAGGTGCAGGCGGTGCTGGGCTGGACCTCCCTGCTGGCCCTGGAGCCCAAGCTTCATCGCCTGGAAATCCTGTCGCCCCAGTTGGCCGTGCGGCGCGACCAGGAAGGGCGGCTGTTCGTCGCCGGCCTGGAAATCGATACCCGAAGCAACGAACCCGGCGTGGCCGACTGGTTGCTCAAGCAGCACCAGATCGTGGTGCGGGACGCCGCCATCACCTGGACCGACGAATGGCGTCAGGCGCCGCCCCTGGCCCTGACCCAGTTGAACTTCAACCTGGTGAACAATGGCAGCCGCCATCGTTTCGGCCTGACCGCCTTGCCCCCCCCCGCCCTGGCGGCCCGTTTCGATCTGCGCGGCGATTTTCGCGGTGACGATCTGGCCCATCCGGCCGACTGGCAGGGGCAGGCCTATGTCGAACTGGACTACGCCGACCTGGCGGTGTGGCGCACCTGGGTGGACTATCCGCTGGAATTACCCAAGGGCAGCGGCGGCCTGCGCCTGTGGCTGGACCTGGCCGGCACCGAGCCGGTGGCCGCCACGGCCGACCTGTCCTTGAGCAATGTTTCCCTGCGCCTGGCCAAGGAACTGCCCATGCTCGACTTGACCCGTCTCCAGGGCCGGCTGCAAGCCAAGCGCCTGGAAGGGGGCTTCGAGCTGAGCAGCAGCAAGCTGACGTTGGCGACCGCCGATGGCATCCGCATCGAACCCCTGGATTGCCATGTGCGCTGGCAGCCCCTGGCCGGCGAATTGAGCGCCAACCATCTGGACCTGGCGCGCCTGGTCCGCTTGGCGGAGCACTTGCCCTTGCCTGAAGCCGTGCGCCAGGGCCTGGCCAAACATGATCCCCAGGGCCGCTTCCGCGACCTGAGCCTGAGCTGGAGCGGTCGTCAGGACCCCTTCGAACACTATCGCGCCGTTGGCCGGTTTGAAGACCTGGCCTGGGTGGGCGAGGGCAGCGTGCCCGGCGGCAGCGGCATCAGCGGCAGCATCGACGGCACGGAAAAGGGCGGCCGCTTCGAGATCGCCAGCAAGGATGCCGGCCTGGACCTGCCCGCCGTGTTCGCCGAGTCGCACCTGGCTTTCGACAAGCTGGAGGTCCAGGGCCGCTGGAAGCGCAACGGCAGCGATTACGACCTCTACCTGGATCGCAGTGCCTTCCGCAACCGGGACGCCGAGGGCAGCGCCAGCGGCAGCATCCGCAGCAAGGCCGGGCAACAGCCGGTGCTGGACCTGGAGGCCCTGCTCAGCCGGGGCGAGGGTAACGCGGTGTGGAAGTACATGCCCAAGGTGGTCAATCCCGACGTGGCGGCCTGGCTCAAGGTCGGCATCGTTTCCGGTCACGCCGAGAACGTCAGCCTCAAGCTCAAGGGCGACCTGGCCCGCTTCCCCTTCACCGACGGCTCGGGCACTTTCCGCATCCAGGGCCGCATTTTCGATGCCGTGCTCAACTACGCTCCAGGCTGGCCCCGTATCGACGGCGTCCAGGGCGAGTTGCTGTTCGACAAGGCGCGCATGCTGATCAGCGCCCAGCGCGCCAGCCTGATGGGCACCGTGCTCGGCCCGGTGACGGCGGAACTGCCCGACCTGATGGCCAACGAGGAGATGATGCTGATCCACGGCAAGGCCAAGGGCGACGTGCAGTCCTTCCTCAAGTTCATCGAGGCCAGTCCGGTGGGCAACCGCATCGACCACGCCACCGCTGACATGAGCGGCAGCGGCGACGGCGAACTGGACCTGAAGCTGACCATGCCCCTGCGCCACGTGGTGGATACCAAGGTGGCCGGGGTGTTCCGTTTCGACGGCGACCGCCTGCTGGTGACGCCGGGGGTGCCGACCTTCGAGGACGTGCGCGGCAAGTTGGAGTTCACCGAGAACGGCATCGGCGCCAAGGACATCCGTGCCCGCAGCCTGGGCGGCGCCATGGGCCTGGAGGTGAAAACCCTGGGCGACGGCCTGGTGGCGGTGGACGCCCAGGGCGAGGCCACCGCCCTGGCCCTGCGCAAATACATTCCTTCTTCCCCCATCGCCTCCCTGGCGCCCCTGTTCGACCACGTCACCGGCAGCACCCGCTGGGAGGGCACGGTGCGGGTGAAAAAACGCAACCCCGAGATCCGCATCAGCAGCGACCTGAAGGGCATTTCCATCGCCCTGCCGGAGCCCTTCAACAAGGCCGCCACCGAGGCCCGTCCCTTCGTCCTCGAGCGCAAGACCCCCGAGGCCCGCCTGGTGCCAGCACGGAGCAAGGCCGCCAGCCGCGATCTGATCGACGTCAGCCTCGGCCGCAGTCTGCGGGTGCAGTTGTTGCGCAACACCAGCGGCGCGGAAAGCCAGGTGGAGCGCGGATTCATCGGCATCAACACGCCGCCCCGCCTGCCGGAGCGGGGCACGTTGTTCGCCCTCAGCGCCAGCCGGGTGGACGCGGACTACTGGCGCCATCTGCTGGCCGCCAAGGGCGGTGCCAAGGCCGCCGAGGGTGACGGCGGCCTGGACCTGAACCAGGTGGATCTGCGCGCCGACGAGGTGGTGGCTGGCGGTCGTCGCATCCACGAGCTGCGGCTCCAGGGGCAGTTGCGCAACGACCATTGGCTGGCGGATTTGCGCAGCCGCGAGATCGTCGGCCGCTTCGACTGGGTAGGCACGGGCAAAGGCAAGCTGGTGGGCCGCATCAGCCAGTTCACCCTGCCGGAAAGCGCCGCCACGGGGACCGAGGCGACCAGCGGCGGCGGCACGGGCAGCGACGAGAGCGATGAGCTGCCGGCCCTGGACCTGACCTTCGACCGCTTCGTCTGGGCCGGCAAGGACTTCGGTCAGCTCAAGGTGGCGGCGGAAAATCGCGGTGGTTTCTGGAGCGCCAACTTCAACGTGCAGAACGACGATGCGACCCTCAGCGGCGAGGGGCGCTGGCGTCCCGATGCCAGCGCCGCGGACACGGCGGTGGATTTCAAGCTCAACGTGAAGAGCCTGGAAAAACTGCTGGCCCGCCTCGGCACGGTGAATGCCGTGCGCCGCGGCAGCGGGACCCTGGAAGGACGGCTGACCTGGAACGGCCCGCCCCAGGGGCTGGACTACCCGAGCCTGGCGGGCAGCGTGAAGTTCCAGCTCAAGGACGGCCAGTTCAACAAGATGGAACCGGGGGTGGGGCGGTTGCTGGGCATCATCAGCCTGCAATCCCTGCCGCGCCGGATCACCCTGGACTTCCGCGATATCTTCAGCGAGGGCTTCGCCTTCGACAGCATCGAGGGCAATGCCGTGGTGAACCGGGGCGTGCTCGACACCCGGGATCTGGAGATCAAGGGGCCCGCCGCCCTGATCGCCATGCAGGGCACCGTGGATTTGTCCAAGGAAACCCAGAACCTGAAGGTACGGGTGCAGCCGGCCCTGGGCGAGACGGTGACCACCGGTCTGGTGCTGGCCCATCCCGCCGTGGGTGCCGCCTACTGGGTGGCCAACAAATTGTTCGGCCGGCCCCTGGACCAGATTTTCGCTTTTGAATACGGCGTCACCGGCGCCTGGGCCGATCCCAAGGTGGAAAAACTCGGCGGCGGCGTGCCCAAGGAAGCCAAGGAGGGCAAGTGATGACGACCCCCGCCCAAGCCGTCACGGTCGCCGTGGTGCAGATGATTTCCGCACCCGCCGTGGCGCCCAATCTGGTCACGGCCGAGCGCCTGTTGACCGAGGCCGCGGCAGCCGGCGCCCACCTAGCGGTGCTGCCCGAGTACTTTCCCTTCATCGGTGCCGGCGATGCCGAACGCCTGGCGGCGCGGGAGACGGAAGGTAGCGGGCCGATCCAGGATTTCCTTGCCGCCACCGCCCGTCGCCTCGGCATCTGGCTGGTGGCCGGGTCCATTCCCCTGGCGGCGGACGATCCGGCCAAGCTGCGCAACAGCCTGCTGATCTACGATGACCAGGGACAGGCCCGGGGGCGCTATGACAAGATCCACCTGTTCGGTTTCCGCAAGGGCGACGAGCACTACGACGAGTCCGCCACCATCGAGGCCGGGGACCGCCCCCTGGCCCTGGACACCCCCTTCGGCCGGCTCGGCGTGGGCATCTGCTACGACCTGCGCTTTCCCGAGCTGTTCCGCCAGTTGGGGCCGATGGACATGCTCGCCCTGCCGGCGGCCTTCACCGAGACCACGGGACAGGCCCACTGGGAACTGCTGCTGCGGGCCCGGGCAGTGGAAAACCAGTGCTACGTGCTGGCATCGGCCCAGGGCGGACGCCATCCCACGGGGCGCATGACCCACGGCAACAGTATGATCATTGATCCCTGGGGCCAGGTCCTGGCCCGCATGGACAAGGGCGAGGGCGTGTTGACGGCCGTCATCGACCCGGCGAGGATTGCGGAAGTGCGCACTTCTCTGCCAGCATTGCAGCATCGAAAAATTCCTTGAATTCCGGTGACCCCGACATGAGCGCATCCGCCGAAAAGGCCCTGAACCACTACCTGACCGCCGAGCGTTGCCTGCTGGCGCCCTACAACCTGACCCCGGCCCGCCTGGAGCGGGTCTTCGGCCAGATGTTCGGCCACCAGGTGGACTACGCCGATCTCTATTTCCAGTACGCCCGTTCCGAGGCCTGGAGCCTGGAGGAGGGCATCGTCAAGTCGGGCAGCTTCAACATCGAACAGGGGGTCGGCGTGCGCGCCATCGCCGGGGAAAAGACCGCCTTTGCCTACTCCGACGACATCAGCCTGTCGGCCCTGGAATCCGCCGCCCAGGCCACCCGGGCCATTGCCGCCGCCGGCAGCCGCAAACTGGCGCCCATCCTCAAGGGCCGCGCACCCGTGGCGCTTTATGGCGCGGAAGACCCCATCGCCTCCCTTTCCGACGTGGCCAAGGTGAAGCTGCTGGAGCGGCTGGAAGGCTTCGCCCGGGCCGCCGATCCCCGCGTCAAGGAGGTCATGGCCCACATCGCCGGCACCTGGGAAGTGGTGCTGGTGGCCCGCTCCGACGGCCAAATGGCGGCCGACGTGCGGCCCTTGGTGCGGGTTTCGATCACCGTGCTGATGGAGGACAAGGGCAAGCGCGAGCAGGGCTCCTCCGGCGGCGGCGGCCGTTACGACTACGGCTATTTCACCGATGCCGTGCTCAAGGACTACGCGCAAAAGGCTGTGCACCAGGCCAGCGTCAATCTTTCCGCCAAGCCCGCCCCGGCCGGCACCATGACCGTGGTGCTGGGCAGCGGCTGGCCGGGCATCCTGCTCCACGAGGCCATCGGCCACGGCCTGGAGGGGGACTTCAACCGCAAGGGCAGTTCCGTCTTCGCTGGCCGCATCGGCGAGCGGGTCGCCGCCCCCGGCGTCACCGTGGTGGACGACGGCACCCTGGCGGACCGGCGCGGTTCCCTCAATGTGGACGATGAAGGCAACCCGACCCGGCGCACCGTGTTGATCGAGGACGGCATCCTCCAGGGCTATTTGCAGGACAGTCTCAATGCCCGCCTGATGGGCGTCGAGCCCACCGGCAACGGCCGCCGCGAATCCTTCGCCCACCTGCCCCTGCCGCGCATGACCAACACCATCATGCTGGCCGGCGACAAGAGCCCGGAGGAAATCATCAAGTCGGTGAAGAAGGGCCTCTACGCCGCCAACTTCGGCGGCGGCCAGGTGGACATCACCAGCGGCAAGTTCGTCTTTTCCGCCGCCGAGGCCTATCTGATCGAGAACGGCAAGATCACCACCCCGGTCAAGGGTGCCACCCTGATCGGCAACGGCCCTGACGTGTTGACCCGGGTCTCCATGATCGGCAACGACCTGGCTCTGGACCCCGGTGTCGGCACCTGCGGCAAGGAAGGCCAGAGCGTGCCCGTCGGCGTCGGCCAGCCCACCCTGCGCATCGACGGCCTGACCGTGGGGGGCACGGCTTGACCCGATACCTGCCGGCGGCCCTGCTGCTGCCGGTGGTCCTGCTGTGTTGGGGATTGGGCGATTTCGGCCTGCTCAACAACGTGGAGGGCATGTACGCCGAGATCGGGCGGGAGATGCTGCAATCGAGCGCCTGGCAGGACTGGGTCATCCCCCACCTCAACGGCCTGCCCTACATCGAGAAGCCGCCCCTGCTGTATTGGGCCATCGCCGCCTCGCTGCATCTGTTCGGCGTTGCCGACTGGGCGGTGCGACTGGTGCCGGTCGCGGCGGGGCTGCTGTGCCTGGGGGCGGTGTATGCCTACGGCCGCCAGGTGGCGGGCCCCCGTTTCGGTTTCCTGGCAGCATTTCTGTTGGGGACCAGTGCCGGCTTCGTCATGATGTCCAAGGTGGCCATGACCGATGCCCTGCTCTCGGCCTTGCTCACCAGTGCCCTGTTATTGGCTCGCCTGGCCCTGCTGCGGGGGCAGCGCCGTCTATTGTGGCTGGGCATGGCGGCCCTGGCCCTGGCCGTACTGACCAAGGGCTTGGTGGCCCTGGCCCTCTACGGTCTGGTCTGGCTGGGCTGGTTGCTCTCTGCGGGCCGGGCACAGTGGCGTGACCACCTGGCCTTCCTCGCCGCCCCTTCGGCCTGGGGCGTGTTCCTGGGGGTGGCGGCCCCCTGGCACTTGGTCGCCGCCTGGACCCTGCCGGAGTTTTCCTGGTTCTATTTCATCAACGAGCACGTGCTGCGTTTCCTCGGTCTGCGGGTACCCAAGGATTACTACTCGGGCACGCCCTTCTACTATCTTCCCCGGTTGGCGCTGATGGCCCTGCCCTGGTGGCCTGGGGCGGTGCTGGCCGGGTGGTTGCGGCTGGCGCCTGAGCAGCGGCGGGAGCGGGCGTTCCTCTGGGCCTGCGTCCTAGCGCCGCTGGTGTTCTTTAGCGCGTCCAGCGCCAAGGCCAATTACTACATCCTGGTCTGCCTGCCCGGTTTGGCGCTGCTGGCCGCCCAGGCGGTGGACTACGCTTGGGCGCGCCAACCGGGCCGCGTCCAGGCCGCGGTGTTGCTGCTGGGCTGTGCCCTGGTGCCGGCGGTAGTCTGGCTGCTGGCCTACGCCGCCCGCACCGAGACGGCCTTTTCCGCGCGGACGATGGCCGCCCGCATCCAGGCCGAGGCGCGGGGCGAGCAGGGGGCACTGCCTTTGTTCCTCTATCAGGACTTCGAGGACTATTCGGCCCTGCCCTTCTATTTACAGCAGCCCTTGGGCGTGGTGGACCAGCAAAGTGCCGATTTGCGTTTCGGCCTCGGCTTGGTGCCCAGGGACGAAGCGCGCTATCCGACCCTGGCGGAATTTCTCCATCGGCCGACGCCCGCCCTGCTGCTGGTGCTGGACGCCCGGGTGCGCAACGGCCTGCCACCTGCCCTGGCCCCCCGTCTCGAGCGATTGGCGCGGGTGGGCAACGCCAGCCTTTATCGTTTCATTCCCGCCAGCCCCTGAGCTGACGCCCATCCCCGCTCCACAGGGGGCAGCGGGACATCAGAGTGAAATTTTCACGAACGAACATGTATATGTCGATGGAATGTCGGCAGGCGTGTTATCGTCCCGGCCGCGTTGAAACCCGGGCCAGAACGGACGGTCTATCGTTGAGCATTGAATAGTTGACGGAAATACGCGAAGTTCGCGTATGCTTATACGTCACAAACGGGGATACACCCGATAAGAACATAGTGGTGCAGAGCAGAGTCGTTTTTTGTCCTTCAACTGAACAAAACTGATCGCCCGACCCGGAGGTCGCCATGGCCCACTATAAAACCATTGAATTGGATGACGACCTCGTCGGTGTCATCCGTCACATGAACGCGGTGGAAGAGTACCGCGAAGTCCTGCAAAGCCTGCAAGCCGTGTGGGACAACCTGACCCTGCTGGGCCAGTTGTCCGGCGCCGGCACCGACATGAGTTCCACCCGTCAGGCCTTCAATCATCTCACCAGCAGCCTGCTCAACCAGTTGTGCAGCGAAAACCTGAAGAAGTCGGTGCTGGAGATGAAGGCCAAGGCCCAGGTGGCCATCGACATCCTGGTGCGCAACTTGTTCGAGCGCACCGCCGACATCGGTTTCCTCGCCACGGACGACGACATCCGCCGCTATCTGCGGGAGGTGGCCGAGAAGTCCGGCAACATCCATTACAACCAGGAACTGGACGCCCTGCGCAATACCCTGCGCCAGCGCTTCGCCGAGTACGTCAGCAAGTATTCGGTGTATTCCGACATCGTCCTGATGGACACGACGGGCAAGGTGCTGGCCCGGCTCGACGATACGGTGACCGTGGAGCGCAGCGAAGACCCCTTGCTCCAGGAAGCCCTGCAAACCACCGCGGCCTACGTGGAAACCAGCCGGGTGCACGACCTGCTGCCGGGCAAGTCCTCCCTGGTGTATTCCTACCGGGTCTGCGACGAGCAGGACCAGGCCATCGGCGTGCTGTGCCTGTGCTTCCGCTTCGAGAACGAAATGGCGCGCATCTTCGCCGATCTGGGGTCCGAGGAGGATTGGGAGGTGATCACCCTGCTTGACGCCGATGGCAAGGTGGTGGCAAGTTCCGATCCCTTCCACATTCCCCTCGGCACGCCCCTGGAGCCGGTGCTGGACGCGGAGTACCGCATCATCCGCTTCGCCGGTCGCGAATATCTGGCCACCACCCGACCCACCCATGGATATCAGGGTTACCAGGGGCCTGGTTGGTACGGCCACGTCATGCTGCCGGTGCAGCATGCCTTCAACAAGGACTCCTCGGCCATGCTGCGCGGCGTGGCGGCGGAGGTCCTGGTCTCGGTGATGCGCAGCCCCTCCCTGTTCGGCGAGGCCCTGCGCTCCATTCCCGCCCAGGCGGAAAGGATCCAGGCCGACCTCAACCGCTCGGTGTGGAACGGCAACGTGCACCTGGGCAGCGCCCGCCAGTCCATGAACCCGACCTTCTCCAAGATCCTGCTTTGGGAGATCAGCAACACCGGCGCCAAGACCAAGAGCGTGTTCGAGCGGTCCATCGCCAATCTGCACGAAACCGTGGTGTCCTCGATCCTCCAGGACAGCCGCTTCCTGGCGTCCCTGGCCATCGACATCATGGACCGCAACCTCTACGAGCGGGCCAACGACTGCCGCTGGTGGGCCCTGACCTCCGCCTTCCGCGCCAAGTTGGCCCAGCCCAGCCTGACAGACGAGGATGGACAGGCCATGGCCGGCATTCTCGGCTACATCAACGGCCTATACACCGTGTATAGCAACCTGATCCTGTTCGATCAGCAGGGCAGGGTGGTAGCCGTGTCCCGGCCCGAAGAAGGGCCGGCGGTGGGCAGCAGCCTGGCGGAGGATTGGGTACGCCGCACCCTGGCCCAAAGCGACTCCCAGGGCTACGCCGTGTCCGCCTTCGCTACCACGCCCTTCTATCGCAATCGCCACACCTACATTTACGGCGCCGCCGTTTTCGCCCCCGAGGGGGACAAGGTGGTGGGTGGCGTGGGCATCGTCTTCGACGCCGAGCCCCAGTTCGCCGCCATGTTGCAGGATGCCCTGCCGCGCAATGAGAACGGCCAAGTGCTGCCCGGCGCCTTCGCCCTGTTCGCCGAACGGGACGGTAGCGTGATCGCTTGCTCCGGCGACCAGTTCGCCCCTGGTGGCAAGCTTCCCTTGGGCGAAGGCTTCGCCCGACTCAAGGGCGGTGAGTCCCATGCCGACGTGGTGCGCCTGGACGACCACTACTACGCGGTGGGCGGGCGCATGAGTTCCGGTTACCGGGAATACAAGGGCGAGGGCGACCCCTATCGCAACGACGTGTTGTCCCTGGTCTTCCTGCCCCTGTGCGAAGTCGCGGCCAAGCAGCAGGGCCGCCAGGTGCAAAAGCTCACGGTGCATTCCGACCGGGGCCAGGGCGGCGAGTGCGTTGAAATCGCCACCTTCCACATCGGCGCCACCTGGTTCGGTCTGCGTTCCGAGAACGTGGTGGAGGCGGTGGACCCGGTGGGCATCACCACCGTGCCCGGCGCCGGCGACGGATTCGGCGGCTACCTGATGTACCACGGCATGCCGATTCCCGTTTACGACATTGCCGAGTTGGCCAATGCCGGCCCCCACCTGGAGGGCAGCAACCGCCAGGTGGTGGTGCTGCGCAAGGGGGACGGTCCCCACTTCGGCATCCTGGTGGACGGCCTGGGGGAGATCCCCGAGATCGTGCCCACCCGCTTGCAGCCCCTGCCGCCCATGCTGGCCGGCGGCAACGTGCTGGGGGAGGCCATCATCACCCCGGACAACGCGGAGAAGGACCACCTGCTGCTGGTGTTGGGCGTGGATCGCATCGCCGCCCGCCTCGGTGTCAGCACCCAGGAAACCCTGGCGGCCACCATTCCCCTGGCTGGTCGACGGGATCCGGGCCCCGGCGCGGCCAACATCCAGGTCGGCTAAGCCCGACAGGGTCGCTGCCCTGGCCCGAGGCTTGCGTCGTGACCGGCAGGGCCGATGGCCCTGTCGCGTTCACGCCAAAAGGGGCCCAGCATGAGCAACGTTTCCATTACCCGGGACGCCAGGGGCGTCCCCCTTCAAGCCGGCGACCGGGTGCGCATCCTCGCCGTCACCCCCGACCCTGACCTGGAGGATGACGACCGGGACATGGTGGAGTTCATGATCGGTTCGATCTGCGAAGTGGACCGGGTGGATGCCGCCGGCCAGGCCTGGGTCACCATGTGGTGGAGTTGCGCCGACGGGGTCGCCACCAGCAGCGTCGCCCTGGCGCCCCATGAAATGGAGCGGGTGGAAGGCATGGCCGCCAGTTGCCGGGCCGCCGACTAGTCCGTCGTTCACCCCGGCGGCGTTCGCGACGGGGGCCGTGCTAGAGTCGGCCATCGTTTTCCCCTGCTCGCCATGACCGTCGAACGCATCGTCATCGCTCCCCTCGCTGGCGCCGCCGCCCTCTTTCCTGCCGTCGTGACGGTAGAGGCCGGTCGCGGCATTGTCGGCGATCGTCATTACTGCCGCGAGGGGGCGGAGCCCGGGCAGAACCTGACCTTGATCGAGGCGGAAGCGGTGGACACCTTCAATCGTTCATTGGGCACTGGTTATGGGCCTGCGGACATGCGGCGCAACCTGATTATCCGTGGCGTACGCCTCAATGACCTGGTGGGGCGGAGATTCGTCGTCGGTGGCGTCCTCCTGCGTGGCGTGGAGTTGTGCGAGCCCTGTGCCCACCTGGGGGAACGGCTGGCGACGACCGCTTTGTCGGCCGCCGCCATCGTGGCGGCCCTGGTCGGGCGGGGTGGTCTGCGCGCCGACGTCCTGCGCGGCGGCGAGATCCGTCCCGGGGATGCGCTCCGGATCTTGGATTGATATCCCCCATGGGTGGCCGTTGGCACTTGCGCGCGCTGTTGCTGTGGCTGGCCCTGATGGCGGGGGCCTATTGGGGGTTCGCGCATTATTTGTCGCCCCGGGTGGTCACGGCGACCCTGACGACATCGGGTCAGGTGGAGATTCCCCGTTCCCGCGACGGTCACTATTACCTGCAAGGCGCCATCAACGGCCAGACCTTGGTGTTCATGGTGGATACCGGCGCCAGTGCGGTGTCGGTCTCTGCCGAATTCGCCCGGCGGGCGGGCTTGCCCGCCGGCTATCCGACCCGGTTTGAGACCGCCAACGGCAGTCGTCGCGGCGAGGTGGTGGCGGGGCAGACGGTCATGGCCGGCGGCCTGACCGTGGCGCCGATCGAGGTGGCGGTGGGGCTTGAGCTGGAACGGCCAGACCTCGCGTTATTGGGCCAGAGTTTCCTGCGCCATGTGACGGTGATCCAGGACGGTGACCGTCTGATCCTGCGGCCCCGGTCCTGAGGCGGACGCTGGTGGCTGTGTCGCTTAGTCCCTGCCTGCACAGACCGGACAGGCCGGGTCCCGGGGCACGCGGATTTCCCGCCACTCCATGGCCAGGCCATCCAGCAGCAGCAGGCGTCCCGCCAGGGGACGGCCGCAACCGATCAGCAGCTTGAGGGCTTCCGCCGCCTGCATGGCGCCGATGATGCCGGTCAGCGGGGCGAAGATGCCGGTGACGGCGCAGCGCAGTTCCTCCACGTCTTCCGCCTCGGGAAACAGGCAGTGGTAGCAGGGCGCGTTTCCCCGGCGCGGGTCGAACACGGCGATCTGGCCGTCGAAGCGGATGGCGGCGCCGGAGACCAGGGGTTTCTTCGCCGCGACGCAGGCCCGGTTCACGGCATGACGGGTGGCGAAGTTGTCACTGCAATCGAGCACCACGTCGGCTGCCGCGACTTGGGCAGCGAGGTCGTCGCCCTCCAGGCGTTGGTGCAGTGGCAGCACCCGACAGGCCGGGTTGATGTCCGCCAGGGCCTTGACCGCCGAGCCCACCTTGGCCAGGCCGACGGTGCTTTGCCGATGGAGGATCTGCCGTTGCAGGTTGCTGGCATCCACCGTGTCGCCGTCGGCAATGGTCAGGCTGCCGACGCCGGCCGAAGCCAGGTAGAGGGCCGCCGGCGAACCGAGGCCGCCGGCACCGATCATCAGCACCCGCGCCGCCAGGAGTTTTTCCTGACCCTCGATGTCGATTTCCGGCAGCAGGATGTGGCGGCTGTAGCGCAGCAGTTGCTCGTCGTTCATCGGGGGCTAGGGGCTAGGGGCTAGGGGCTAGGGGCTAGGGGCTAGGGGCTAGGGGCTAGGGGCTAGGGGCTAGGGGCTAGGGGC